>JBGSNX010000070.1:0-10301 GCA_041739465.1 Salaquimonas sp. | reverse complement strand
ATCTTGTAAAGGTCGAATACAGACAGGAACACGCCGTACCTCTTTCTGGCCTATCGCAATGGCCTTGAATGAAGTGTCTCAGGCTATTGTGCTTTGGACAATCGCGATACGCCAAAACCGGCATGGCCGGTTCGCTTCAGGCCTTTCGCGCTTCTTCAACATAGAGTTGGCGCAACCGCAGCGTCACGCTGCCCGGATTGCCATTGCCGATCAGCTTTTCGTCGATGCTAACCACCGGCATCACCACAGCTGTTGCCGACGTGATGAAGGCCTCGTCTGCCGCCTGCGCCTCTTCAACAGTAAAGGCGCGTTCCTCGATCACCAATCCGTCTTCTTCGGCCAACCGCAACATCGCCTTGCGGGTGATGCCGTGCAGGATTTCATTGGAAAGCTGGCGGGTGATCAGCTTGCCGCCCTTGACGATCCAGGAATTGTTGGAAGTTCCCTCGGTGATGAAGCCGTCCTCGACGAACCAGGCATCGTCTGCTCCGGCGTCCACCGCCTGCTGTTTGGCAAGCGAAGGCGCGAGCAATTGCACGGTCTTGATGTCACGGCGCTTCCAGCGGATGTCCGGCACGGTGATGACCTTGAAGCCGCGGCTGACCGCCGGATTTTCGGCGACCGCACGCACCTGCGTGAACATCACCAGCGACGGCTTTGCGTCCTTGGGCAGCGTGAAATCGCGGTCGGCAACGCCACGGCTTACCTGCAGGTACAGCGAGCCTTCGGTGAGGTTGTTGCGTCGCACGACTTCCATCTGCACGGCTTCGATGTCGGCCATCGGCATTGGCGCGGCCATGCGCAATTCATCGAGCGAGCGTTGCAGGCGGACAAGATGCGCCGCGTTGTCGACGAGTTTGCCATCCAGCACCGAGCTGACCTCGTACACGCCGTCGGCCATCAGGAAACCACGGTCAAACACCGAGATTTTCGCATCTTCTTCCGGCAGGTATTCGCCGTTCACATACACAATCCGGCTCATCGCGCCACCTCCCAGAAAAGTTCAAACATCGGATCAAACACCGTCACTGTTTCGCTGCCCGCCTCGATCTTGCCAGGCACCGGCTGCGGCTTTGCCAGCTTGTGCAGCGTGATCGTATCGGGGTTCGGCGCAAAGCCATACCATTTGGCCCCGTTCAGCGAAACGAAGGCCTCCAGCCGGTCCAGCGCGTCTTCTTCATCAAAAACCTGCGCAAGGCAGGAAATTGCATTTGGCGCGGTGAAGCAACCGGCACAGCCGCAGGCGGCCTCCTTGAGGATGTCTGTGTGCGGCGCTGAATCGGTACCGAGGAAAAAGCGCGGATCGGCTGAAATGGCGGCAGCCCGCAGCGCCAGCCGATGGCTTTCGCGCTTGGCGACCGGCAGGCAGTAATAATGCGGGCGGATGCCGCCCGACAGGATCGCGTTTCGGTTGATGATGAGGTGATGCACCGTCAGGCTGGCGGCAAGGTTGCGATCCGCCGCCTTCACATAATCGACCCCTTGCGAGGTCGTCACATGTTCAAGCGTGATTTTCAGTTCCGGCAACCGCATTCGCAACGGGTCGAGCACGGTGTCGATGAATACTGCCTCCCGGTCGAAAATGTCGACCGCCGGATCGGTAACCTCGCCATGGATGAGCAACGGCATGCCAATCTGAGCCATGCGCTCCAGCACCGGCATGGCCTTTTCGATGTCGCGAACGCCGCTGTGCGAATTGGTCGTTGCGCCAGCCGGATAGAGCTTCACCGCCAGCGCAATGCCGTCGCGGTGCGCCTCCGCTACGTCCTGTGGGTCGGTGCCTTCGGTCAGGTACAGGGTCATTTGCGGTTCGAACCTTGAACCGGCCGGCAAGGCTGCTTCTATCCGCGAGCGGTAGGCGATGGCGTCAGCGGCAGTGACAACTGGCGGCACCAGATTGGGCATGATGATCGCCCGGCCAAAATGTTTTGCCGAATGCGGCAATACTGCCTGCAACATGGCTGCGTCACGCAGATGCAAATGCCAGTCATCTGGCCGCTTTATCGTGATGGAACGGGTCAAATTGGTGTCCATTGGCGAGGTTTTCCCCTCTTAGTCCCGATCGCCGATGGCGGCAAGCTGTTGACCGGCCAAGCGGGCAATTGATCGCGATGCTTGCCAAGTGGCAAGCGCTTGGTGATCATGGCAGCCGAACGGTTCGGGAGGATATGATGTTCAATGCCAGCATGAATTTTGCACTTGGCGAGGAAATCGAGGCGCTGCGCGAATTGGTTCATCGCTGGGCGCAGCAGCGCCTTGCGCCCATTGCCGGCGAGATCGACAAGAACAATGCCTTCCCGATGGAATTGTGGAAGGAAATGGGCGATCTCGGCATTCTGGGTGTCACGGTCGAAGAAGAGTATGGCGGCGCCGGGCTTGGCTATCTTGCCCACACGGTCGCCGTGGAGGAAGTCGCACGCGCCTCGCAATCCGTCGGCCTTTCCTACGGTGCGCACTCAAATCTTTGCGTCAACCAGATCCGGTTGAACGGAACGCATGAACAAAAAAAGAAATACCTGCCCGGTCTGGTTTCCGGCGATCATGTCGGGGCGCTGGCGATGTCGGAAGCAGGGGCCGGATCGGACGTCTTCTCGATGAAACTGCTCGCTGAAAAGCGCAACGACCATTACCGGCTGAACGGCACAAAATACTGGATCACCAACGGGCCCGATGCCGATACGCTGGTTGTATACGCCAAGACCGACCCGGATGCCGGGCCCCGCGGCATCACCGCGTTCATCATCGAAAAGGAGTTTGCCGGGTTTTCCACCTCCAAGCCGTTTCACAAGATGGGCATGCGCGGGTCCAATACCGGCGAGCTGATTTTCGAAGATTGCGAAGTTCCGTTTGAAAACGTGCTTGGGCATGAGGGCAAGGGCGTCAACGTGTTGATGTCGGGCCTTGATTATGAGCGCGTGGTGCTTTCGGGCGGTTGCATCGGCCTGATGGCGGCTTGCCTCGATGAAGTCATTCCCTACATGCATGAGCGCAAGCAGTTCGGCCAGAAGCTGGGTGAATTTCAGCTGATGCAGGCCAAGATTGCAGACATGTACACCGCGATGAATTCAGCCCGCGCTTATGTCTATGCCGTGGCAGCTGCCTGCGACCGCGGGCAGGTTACAAGGCAGGATGCAGCCGCGTGTGTTTTGTACGCAGCCGAGCAGGCGATGCAGCAAGCCTTGCAGGCTGTGCAGGCTTTCGGCGGGGCCGGGTATTTAGAGGACGCGCCGGTCGGGCGGCTGATGCGCGACGCCAAGCTGATGGAAATCGGCGCGGGCACCAGCGAAATTCGCCGCATGCTGATCGGCCGCGAATTGATGCGGGTGACTGGTTGATTGACATATTGTATATAAAATGTCACAATAAAAAAAATTCAATCGGAGGCACCTTGCCATGGAACAAAGAGAACTTACCTCCCCCTACACCCGCCCTTCCAAGGGCAACAAGACCGAGCGGGTATGGGAACTGGCCGATGAGATCACCCGCCGCAGGGGCCGCCGGGCGAAGCGCAAAGAAGTGGTCGAGGCTTATGTAGCCGAAGGCGGCAATATGAATACCGCATCGACCCAGTTCCACTACTGGAACTTGAAGCAGGACGAAAATGCGCTCACCCGCAAGGCTGTGGCTTCAATCTCTTTGGCCGGGCCTGTCCAACTGGCATTGGAAGCGAACGGGCGCGTGCTGATTCCACTTGAACTGCGTAACGCGATGGGGCTTACCGGCGAAAAACATTTGTTTGCCCGTCTGGTAGATGGGGAACTGCATCTGATGTCACCGGCCGAAGCCATCAAGCGCGCGCAGCAAATGGTTCGCCAACATATCCCAGCGGGGGTCAGTCTGGTCGATGAATTGCTGGCAGATCGCCGCAGGGATGCGGAACTGGAGTAAATTTTGCAGTATGTACTGGATGCCTCAGCGATATTGGCCGTCCTGAATGGCGAGACTGGGGCCGGCAAGGTAGCCCCGTACTTGCGTGGGGGCCTTGTTTGTACGGTGAACTATTCGGAAGTAGGTTCCAAATTGGCTACAAAAGGCATGCGGGAGCGGGATTGGAAGGAAGCCTTGGGATTACTAGGAATCCAGATCCGGAACTTTGACGAGACCGCCGCTATCCTCACCGCAGAACTCATCCGGTTAACAAGTAAAGCCGGCATTTCCTTTGCCGATCGTGCTTGCCTCGCATTGGCGCTGGCGGAAGGTGCCCCGGTCTTGACCGGCGACCGCAAATGGGCCGAACTTGGGCTGGACATCAAGGTCGAGCTTTTCAGATAGCTCGCCAGCGCGAGGAAGTTGTAGTGGCATACCAAACCATCCGCATCGAAATCAGCCCGAGCGGCGTTGCCACACTCGCCCTCAACCGCCCGGAAAAGCACAATGCAATGTCGGGAGAAATGCTCGATGAACTTGCCGCCGCAGCATCAAGGCTGGGGGAAGACGATGCGGTTCGCGTGGTCATCCTCACTGGCGAGGGAACAAGCTTCTGCGCTGGCGGCGATCTTTCCTGGATGCGCCAGCAGTTCGAGGCGCAGCGCGACGAGCGCGAAATGCAGGCAATGAAACTCGCACGCATGCTGAAGGCGATGAACGAACTGCCCAAGCCGCTGATCGGGCGCATCAACGGCCCTGCCTATGGCGGCGGCATGGGCCTCATCAGCGTTTGCGACATCGCCTTTGCCACTGAAGGCGCGCGGTTCGGGTTTACCGAAACACGGCTGGGCCTGATCCCCGCCACCATCGGCCCCTACGCCATCGCCCGGATGGGCGAAGCCAAGGCAAGAAGGGTGTTCATGTCCGCCCGGCTGTTTGGCGCCGAGGAAGCGCGCGAACTCGGCCTCATTGCGCGCGTGTTCAGCCCCGCCGATCTTGACGGCGCGGTGGAGGCCGAGGCGCAGGCCTATCTCGCCTGCTCGCCAAAGGCGGTAGCCATGGCCAAGAGGCTGATCGGCGATGTCGCCGGGCAGACCGATGAACAGATGATGCGCCACACCGCCGCCCTGCTCGCCGATTGCTGGGAAGGCGACGCTGTCGAAGGCGTTACAGCGTTCTTCGAAAAACGCCCGCCGGCATGGCGGGGGTGAGGCGTGCAACTAAAATTGGTTGCAAATGACGGCGAAAAAGCTTATGTTGATATGGGATGGCGGGAAAGGTTCGACGCGATGACCCGGCGCGAAAAACTGATAGCCCGGTTCAAGGGGAAGCCGAGGGATTTCACCTGGGATGAACTGGTCAGGCTGCTGGATGGGCTGGGTTACAGCGAGGCGGCGGCTGGAAAGACCGGCGGTTCCCGCCGTCGCTTTGTCCACGATACCGCGCCTGTCATTGCCTTGCACAAGCCTCACCCAGGCAACAACCTGAAGACATATCTGATCGAAGACGTTCTGCGGGTGCTGACCGAGGAGGGCCTGATATGAGCAGCATGATGGAGTACAAGGGATATTTCGGTTCGGTCGAATATAGCGACGCGGACGAGACGCTGCATGGCCGGCTCGAATTCATCCGCGATCTGGTGAGCTACGAGGGCGACGATGCAAAAGGCCTCAAGGCTGCATTCCGCGAGGCGGTGGATGATTATCTCGATCTTTGCGAAAGTCAGGGCCGCAAGCCCGAAGTGCCTCTCAAGGGCAGCTTCAATATCCGCCCTGGCCGCGACCTCCACCGTCGCGCCATGATCTACGCCAAGCGCCAGGGCTTAAATCTCAATGTCGTGGTCAGCGATGCTCTGCGCCGCTATCTTGAAAAGGATGATGCGGCGTAGGTAAGTTCAAGAGCGACGCTGTCGAAGGCGTTACCGCGTTCTTCGAAAAGCGCCCGCCGACTTGGAAGAAAGACTTGTGAAACGAAGTCTTTACCGTTCCAAAAAAACTATCGCGCGAAGCGTGTTTCCTCTTGCATTCTCCCGCATTCCACCCCATATCGCGTCTGCCCAAAGTCGCACGTGCAACGGACGCGCACAAACCGGGTGGAGCAATCCGCCACGGAGAATCTGGTGAACCCGGCTGATCTGTCCTGAGAGTTCAGGCAGCTTTCGAAGGCGAAATTCCAGATAGCGTACAAGCAACGACGGTGAGGGCTTTTTTGGTCTCGGGCGGCTTTCCACCAGCCGCTGATACTGAAGAGGCGCACCATCATTGCCGGAAGTGCGGGGGTTCCATCCTTCCAATCCAAGGCAGCAAGCAAACAAGCCGGCCGAAACATCCGTCGGGCAAGACGGAAGCGGCCATTGTCGCAACGACTGCCTGTCGAATGCGCGCAATTTTGCGCCTGCATTCGGCTCGACAAGGAGGATTGACCATGGTGTCTCCACGAATCCGCGGTTTTCTGGCCGAACGCAAGCCTGAAGAGCCATGCCTCGTCATTGACCTTGAAAAGGTTCGCGACAATTTTGACGCGTTCCGCAAGGCCATGCCGCAAAGCGCGATCTACTATGCCGTGAAGGCGAACCCGCATCCTGAAGTGCTGCGCGTGCTTGCAGGCGCGGGGAGCAATTTTGATTGCGCCTCTGTCAACGAGATCAAGATGGGGCTGGAAGCGGGCGCAACCGCAGACCGCATCTCCTTTGGCAACACCATCAAGAAGGAGCGCGACATCGCCGCCGCCTTCGCGCTGGGCGTCCGCCTTTATGCGGTCGATTGCAACGAGGAAGTCGAGAAGATCTCGCGCGCTGCTCCCGGTTCGAAAGTGTTCTGCCGCATCCTCACCAATGGCGAAGGCGCTGAATGGCCGCTGTCGCGCAAATTCGGCTGTGTTCCCGAAATGGCGCCGGAAGTGCTTGAGCATGCCTGGAAGCTCGGCCTCGTGCCGGTTGGCGTTTCTTTCCACGTCGGCTCGCAGCAGACCAATGCAAAGGCATGGGACGAAGCACTGGCATCTTCGGCAGCAATATTTGCCGAAATGGAAACACGCGGCATCCAGTTGACCCTCGTCAACATGGGCGGCGGCTTCCCGACCCGCTACCTGAAGGAAGTGCCGGTGCTGAACCAGTACGGCCAGACCATTCATGATGCCGTGCGCCGCTTCTTTGGCAACAAGATCCCCGACACCATCATCGAGCCAGGCCGTGGCATGGTTGGCGATGCTGGCGTCATCCGTTCGGAAGTCGTGCTGGTTTCGCGCAAGTCGGCGAATGATCCGGTCCGCTGGGTCTATCTCGACATCGGCAAATTCGGTGGTCTGGCTGAAACCATGGACGAGGCAATCCGCTATTCGATCCTGACCGACCGCGATGGCGACAGCAAGAGCCCGTGCATCATTGCCGGCCCGACCTGCGATTCAGCCGATGTTCTGTATGAAAAGACGCCTTACGCGCTGCCCGATACGCTGCGTGCTGGCGACGAAGTGTTCATTGAAGGCACAGGCGCCTACACCTCCACCTATTCGGCGGTGGCGTTCAACGGCTTCGAGCCGCTGCGGACCTATGTGATCTGAAAGTGAAATAGGCAGGAAGTTCAAGCGGCCGCCCGGTGGGGCGGCCGTTCTCATTGCGGCTTGCGCAACATGTCCTTTGCCGCAATCAGCGCGCCGGCGCTGATCAGCAGGCAGGCGAGCGCAATCGACCAGTGCCATTGCGCGTAGCCGGCAACCAGCAGCACCAGGACGGAAAACAGCGGGGCAGCATAGGAAAGCGCACCGAGGATCATGATGTCCCCCTTCTTGCAGCCAAAATCCCAAGCGTAAAATGCTGCGCCCAGCGGCGCGATGCCCAACGCGGCAATGGCGGCCCATTGCAGCTGCGTTTGCGGCAGGACAGTGGTTTCAAGCATCAGATGCAAGCCTAAGGCGGTTGCAGCGGTAATCAGGCAATATCCAGCCACCACATCGGTTGGCACCGCGCCAAAACGGCGTGACAGAACGGAATAGCCAGACCAGACGAAGGCGCAGAACAGCGCGATGAAATGGCCCGTCTTCAACCCGTCTGCAAATGCGACGCTACCGCCCTTGGTGATAACGGCAACGGCTCCAGCAAGGCCCAGGACCACGCCAACAATGTGGTGTGCCTTGAGTTTTTCACCGGGCAGAAAGGCTGCGAAAACCACAATGAGCAGTGGCCACAAATAGGCAACAAGGCTTGCCTCGACCGGCGGGGCCGACTGGATCGCGAAGAAATAGGCGCAGTGATAGATGCACAGCCCGGCAACGCCGAGCGCCCAGACCTGCCACGGCTGGCGAAGCGCACGGATTGCTCCCGGCCTGAAGGCCCAGCTCGAAGCGCCAACCAGTCCGCCAAGCAGGAAGGTCATTGCTGCCAGCTGAAACGGCGGGACAGGCCCGGCTGCCGCCGTGAGCAGCGCCAGGAACGACCACGTCAGGATTGCAGCAAACCCGACAAGGGTGGCGAACGTCTTGTTCATGCGGGGAGTCCGGATTGTTCTGAAAGAAGGGCAATCTTTTTGCGCGGTCTCTCACCGTGTTAGATGCAGTTGCTGGAGTGCGCCAGACAAAAACATGGCTTGCAATGCTCTCCCAATTCTAACGTCTGCGTGTCCATGCTTGCATTCACATCAAATTCCCGGTTTCATACATCCGGCAACTCCGCATTGACCTGCGGTTGCCGCCCGAACCGAACGAAGGGAAATGAAATGCTGAACAACATGGCATGCCGCATTGTTTTGGTTGCAGCCCTTTTTTCCGGAACGGCGCAAACCGCTCTTGCCTATGACACCCTTGAGGCAGACTACAAAATCTGTGCGCAGGGCGACGTCAATTCGCAGGCGGAAGCCATGCTGGGTGCGTGCACCCGCTTGATTGATAACTCCAGCGGCGAAGGCGAAATTCTTGGCTTTTTCTATGCAATTCGCGCATCGGTGAACACGGACCGGCAGGCCAGCTGCAGCGACTCGAAAAAGGCTGTTTCACTTTTTAAAGACGCCAACATGCGCAAATCTGCGCAGGACTTGGCAGACAAGGTTTGCTGACACTCTTGTCTGCGAAACTCGAACGAGCGCGCTGCGGCTTGCCAAAAACGCGGTTCCACGATTATCTCAGCGCATGAAAAAGCTTGTCTTCTGGTTTGACCTTGCCAGTACCTATTCGTACCTGTCTGCCATGCGCATCGGGCCTTTGGCAAAAAGCGCAGGCGTTGATGTGGTCTGGCAACCGTTTCTGCTTGGCCCGATCTTCAAGGCGCAGGGCATGGAAACGTCACCCTTTTCGCTCTACCCGGTAAAAGGCCGCTACATGTGGCAGGACATGGATCGGCAAACCCGCAAGATGGGCATTCCCTTTCGCATACCTGCAACGCAGGAATTTTCAGGCTTCCCCAGAAACAGTGTTCTGGCCGCAAGGGCAGCGATTGTGGCGCTTCGCCATGCGTGGGGCGAGGAGTTTGTGAGGCGGGTTTACCAGGCTGAATTTGCCGACTGGCAAGACATATCAAGCCCCGATGTGCTTGGCGAAATCCTGCGGGAACTTGGCGCCGACGCCCACGAGGTCCTATCGCAGGCGCAGGACGACGCAACCAAGGCTGAGCTTCGCACCAAAACCCAGACGGCGCTGGATTCAGGCTTGTTTGGCGCGCCAAGCTTCACCGTTGGCGACCAGTTGTTCTGGGGCAATGACCGTCTGGAATTTGCGTTGGATCACGCAGCAGGGTCGCATTCGTGAGCTATCAGCCTGTCATGAGTGCCGCCGACGTTACGCAGTATGTGCGCTCGGTGTTTCCGCAATCGATAATCTATCGCTGGCAGGCGCGCGAGATTGGTCCCGGCACCATCATTGTCGACATGAAAATCAACGAAAACGACCTGCGACCTGGCGGCACCATTTCCGGGCCGACACTGTTCACGCTGGCTGATGTTGCAGCTTACCTGTTGATCCTGGCGCATATCGGCGAGGTGGCTCTGGCAGTCACCACCAGCCTCAACATCAACTTTCTTCAAAAGCCCGAACCTGGTGATTTGCGCGCGCATGGACGGCTGCTCAAACTCGGCAAGCGGCTGGCGGTTTGCGACATCCAGATATTCCCGGCGCAGGGTGATTCGCTGTTCGCACAGGCAACAGCCACTTATTCGATACCCCCGCGCTAAAAATAGTATGAAATCATAACTAAAACCGCTGCATTTAGCCGAAAAGCGGGCAACCTCTAAATAATTGAGTTCACACAATAATACAACCTTGACGTGTTACCCGCTGTTAAGTTATCCCGATTATCAACAGGGTATGGGCTGTTGATTTCCACCCAGAACTGGGCCAGGTGAGCGCATAATTTCCACTGAGAATTGAGCCATGTGAACCTTCCCCCAAAGCGGCGAGCGGCGGGGGCAACGGAGTGATCCACATGGGACTTTTGAACATTATCCGACGAA
>JBGSNX010000069.1:0-98584 GCA_041739465.1 Salaquimonas sp. | reverse complement strand
TTCGTCGGATAATGTTCAAAAGTCCCATGTGGATCACTCCGTTGCCCCCGCCGCTCGCCGCTTTGGGGGAAGGTTCACATGGCTCAATTCTCAGTGGAAATTATGCGCTCACCTGGCCCAGTTCTGGGTGGAAATCAACAGGCAAATCCTCCGAAGCGATTGAAGGAAACTTTGGTGCATCAGCATGCATCGGAGGCAAGGTGTCCATGCGCCAGACCAGCAGGGCGCGAAATAGCACCGAAACCAGATAAAATACCGTCAGGAGCAAGCCGACTGCCAGACCGAAGACCGTTGTGGGGAGCAAGGCTGCAAGCAAGATTCCCGCTGCCGCCAAACACACAAAAACAAGCTGCGCTGGTGTCAGCCTGTTTTTGGCACTCATTTCTTGAAACTTGGAGCCTGGGCCATCGGAGGCTTGTCCAAGGTATTTTGCTCGGTTGAACTGATGCAGGGCCAGCTTGATCGCAAGCGGTGATGCAATGGCGATCTGGGCTGTGCCTTGCGGGGATTTTGCCTGGAGCCGAACCAGTTTGGATGCCCAAAACCCAGTGGCAGGAACAATCAGCCTTCCGCCACATAGTACCGGCCGATCTTCATCCTGTGCCAGATCGCTCCCGGTCATCACCTTGGTGCTGTCCAGAACCGTCAGATATTGCGCCCCAACATGACGCGCCAGCATTTCGCCATAGTGGTCGCGATCCAGCCAGCCACGTGCGATCAGCACGTCGCTGGCGAGCAAACCCTTTTCACGCGCGATCCTTGTTGCCCATTCCAGAGTTGAGCGCGCCATTCCAGCATCGGCCAGAAAGCCGATGTCGTCAGGCATCTCCTCGCCATGCCCTGCATTTTTGAAGGCAAAAGACTTGCCCACCCGACGGGAGTTGTTGCCTCCCGGAGTTGCTGACCCGAATTTGCCTTCATGCGCAAGGAAATGGCCCCCGGAACCTGTCAGTTGCGTGACAGGCCGTTCCCCCATACCCATTCTGCTGCTAAATCAGTCCCGTGCTGTTTGTTGGCTCATCTGCGTGGGTTGCGAAAAAGCTACAATCAAGGCGAGAAAAATGCTAGCAAAAAGTGCAACAAATAAAATGATGCAATCGAAGAGATTGTTGGCAGGCGCAATAGTTGCGCTAACCGCCCTGCTGAGCCTTGCATCTGCGGCCGCTGCCCAAAGCCCGACAATTCCAAACTTCTGGAATCCCGGCGAAAGGCTCTCAAAGCCGGACCTTGGCAATTTGCAGCGATTGCGCTTTCTCACGACCACGGATTTCCCGCCATTCAACTTCATTGACCGGCGCAAGCGACTGACCGGGTTTCACCTTGATCTGGCCCGGGCAATTTGCACCGAATTGGGGATAGTTGCGAAGTGTCAGATCCAGGCTTTGCCTTGGGATGAAATCGGCCCGGCAATGGAACGCGGCGAGGGGGATGCAATTCTTGCAGGCCTTGAAATCAACGCGCAGACCCGTGCCATTTACGAGTTCTCGCGCCCCTACCTGCACATTCCCGCTCGCTTTGCCGCCCGCCGAAGTGATGGGGCTGCCCAGTCTCCTGAAGCAATGATGACGCAGGGCAAGACGATTGCGGTCATTGCAAATTCGGGTCACGAAAAATGGTTTGCTGCTGCATTTCCACGGGCAAAGACCGAAAAATTCCCTGACCGCGAGACAGCGCTGACTGCGCTTCAGTCAGGCAAGGTTGATCTGGTTTTTGCCGATGCGGTCACGCTGTCTTTCTGGTTGGTTTCGGAGCAGGCAAAGAACTGCTGCTTGATGGTCGGCGGGCCCTATTTCAGCCTTGAGCACTTCGGCAAGGGCATGGCGATAGCCTATCCGAAAGGGCGCACGGAACTTTCCGCCGCAACCGATTATGCGCTGCGCGAACTCAACGACAAGGGCGTTTTTGCAGAACTGTACCTGCGATATTTTCCGCTTGGCCTTTTCTGAGACCAGCTATTTGCGAAATGGAACCAGCAATGCCCAGTCGATGCGGGCAGGCTTGCCATCCTGCCATTGAGCCAGCCCGATCTTCATGGCGTCATGCCCCAGGGCCGGCTGGTCGATGTAGGTGCCAAACAACCGGTCCCAGATCGCAAGGTTGAAGCCATAATTGGAATCGGTTTCGCGCATGTCGATCGAATGATGGACGCGGTGCATGTCAGGCGTCACGATCACGAGGCGCAGCCAGCGGTCCAGCCACAAAGGCACGCGCCAGTTGGAATGATTGAACATCGCCGCGCCATTCAGCACGATCTCGAACACCAGCACGGAGACCGCCGGTGCGCCAATCAGCAGCACAATCAGATATTTCCAGGCCATCGACAGCACACTTTCGATCGGGTGAAAACGCACGGCGGTCGTGATGTCAAAATCCGTATCCGAATGGTGCATCCGGTGAATGCGCCAGAAAACCGGGATCTTGTGGCTCGCGACATGTTCGAGCCAGACCGCGAAATCCAGGACGATGATCGAGACCAGAAATGCGAGCCAGAACGGCGCAGATACCAGGTTGAACAGTCCAAAACCGTTTTGCGCGGCCCACAATGCACCGCCCACGGCAGCCGTCTTGAAGATCAGCCGAACCAGCAGGCTGTCGATCAGGACAATTCCTATATTGGTGAGCCAGCGCTGTGTCTTGACGGGATGCTCCAGACGGCGAGGCGCAAAATGCTCCAGCAACGCCAAGGCAGCGAAAAGTCCGATGAAAACCGAGAACCTTATTGCCGCTTCACTCATTTTTCTGCCAACCCGTCCATAAATCCAGTGGACCAGCAGTTATCGCACTACAGCCGTGCTGCAAGCCCCGCCATATGCCGCATGCCGCAAATCTGCGTGATAGATGAGCAGATCAATCACTAAAAAGTCTGGTGCCGGGCCCTTGCACTGCGCTCTATTGCTGCGCAGGCGAGCCTGTCCAGCTTGAAATGGTCACGGATGATTTGCAGAAGGCGCAACTCCTCCTGCTCGATGTGCAGATCGGCTGCCGCCACCTCAACTGCCAACGCATATGCGGTTTCATGCAGCTTCTTGGGCAATGCCTCGCTGGCATTGTTGAGAACCATCTGCAGGCCGTTGTCTTCCTGCAAGATCGCGGTGCAGGCAGAGGCAGCCTTCACAAGATTGCCGGTGTCATAGCCTTTGAAGACCGGCAGCGTCTTGATGATGTTGCCGATTTTCGCCAGTTCACCATCAGCCATCGAATTGTCTACCGCGGACATCATGACCATGATGTGGATAAGCGCGTCATGGGGCAGGATGCTGGACATTGGCTGTTCCTTGAAGGATTGGGGCGTCGGAATCGATTGGCGCAAACTATTCGCATGCCGCTAACGCCGCAAGCCGCTTGGAAACATGCCCGTGATGCACTAAACCGCGCCACAAGAACAAAATTATTTGAAATGCAACTTCAGAGAGCCAGAAATGACCGGCCAGTCCGCCTCCCGCCTTTCCTTGCCGATGATCGAATTTTCGCCCGAACTCCTTGAGGCGGCACAAAAATGCTCGACCTGGGATTTCGAAGAAGCGGGGAAAATTGTTCGCCGGTACGAGAAATCCGGGTTTCCCGATTTGGTCCTGTTTGAAACCGGTTACGGACCGTCGGGTTTGCCGCACATTGGAACATTCGGCGAAGTCGCCCGCACGTCGATGGTGCGCCATGCATTCAGGGTGCTCACGCAGGACAAGGTCAAGACCCGCCTTTTGTGTTTCTCAGATGACATGGACGGCATGCGCAAAATCCCGGACAACGTGCCGGACCGGGCGTTTCTGGAGCCGCATCTGCACAAGCCGCTGACTTCCGTGCCTGATCCGTTCAGTTCCGGCCATGAAAGTTTCGGACACCACAACAACGCGATGCTGCGCCGGTTTCTGGATACTTTCGGGTTCGATTATGAATTCGCCAGCGCCACCGAATATTACAAATCCGGCAAGCTCGATGCGATCCTGAGGCTTGCCCTGGAACGCTATGACGCGATCATGGCCATCATGCTGCCAACCCTTGGCGAGGAGCGCCAGGCCACCTATTCACCGTTCCTGCCGATCTCGCCAAAGTCCGGGCGTGTTCTTTATGTGCCGATGAAGAAGGTCGACGCCGCTGCCGGAACCATCACCTTTGATGACGAAGATGGCGAAGAACTCACGCTACCGGTCACCGGCGGCAGGGTGAAGCTGCAGTGGAAGCCCGATTTTGGTGCCCGATGGGCAGCATTGGGGGTGGATTTTGAAATGTTCGGCAAGGATCACGGACCCAACATGCCGGTCTATGACCGGATATGCGCGGCCCTGGGCGGACGCCCACCAGAGCACTTTGTCTATGAGCTGTTTCTCGACGACAAGGGCCAGAAGATTTCCAAGTCGAAAGGCAATGGCCTGACCATCGATGAATGGCTGACCTACGCCTCGCCCGAGAGCCTGTCGCTTTTCATGTTCCAAAAACCCCGGACCGCCAAGCGGATGCATTTTGATGTCATCCCGCGCGCAGTCGACGAGTACTTTCAATATCTTGCGGCATATGAAGGGCAGGACTGGGAAAAGCGGCTGCAAAACCCGGTCTGGCACATTCATTTCGGCACGCCGCCGAAGGTCGAAATGCCGGTTCCATTCTCGATGCTGCTCAATCTGGTGAGTGCCTCCAACGCGCATGACAAGGCGATCCTTTGGGGCTTTATAACCGCCTACATGCCCGGCGTTACGGCACAAACACACCCGGTTCTTGATCAGTTGGTTGGCTACGCGATCCGTTATTTCGAGGACTTCGTCAAACCGGCAAAGCGGTTTCGCCTGCCTGCAGAAAACGAACGCAATGCGCTTGAAGTGCTGGACGGACGTCTTGCGGCGCTCGATCCCGCCTCAACGGCTGAAGCGATCCAGAACGTGGTATTTGAAGTTGGCAATGCGCAGGGATACGCCAATCTGCGTGATTGGTTCCAGGCCCTTTACCAGATACTGCTCGGGCAGGATCAGGGACCACGTTTCGGCTCGTTTGTCGCCCTTTACGGCATTGAACGCACCAGGGCACTCATTGCACAGGCTCTGCAGGGCAAGCTGGCGGCTTGAAGCCGCCAGCGCACGACGTTCAGTTTGTCGGCACCTTGCCCCATTGGCCGCGTTCCGCGGCCTTTGCCGTCTCTTGCTCGCGGGTGAACGCGCCGGAATTGGCCGATATGGCCCAGCCCTGTTCAACCAGCCAGGCTGAAAGATCGCGTCCGGAAAGCGAGCATTTGAGCCTTGCCCGTTTGCCCGCAGTGCCTTGATCGACGGCTTTGCCTTGTGGGTCGGTGCATTCGACTGTTCTTTGGCGCACGAATCGCTGCATGGCCGTTCTGGCAAACGCGCCACACGGCCAGTTTCTGCCTTCGCTGCTGCAAACTGCATCCTTGGCCAGTGCAGTGACGCCTTCAAGTTCAATCAGCGTCTCGCCCGATTGCAAGAACCCTGCTGAAACCACTTCGGGTCTTGCAAAGGGTTGCGGCTTTGGCGGCCGCACTGGCAGCGGCGGCGGCACCGCGGCCGGCAGCCTGCCTATGGTAGTGCTCTCCAGCACAGGGGGCTGCGTCATTTGCGGCGCCGTTACATTGCGCACGTCCTGCCGCACCTGTTCGGGTACGCTTGTGGGTTCTGGTGCAGCTGAGACGGCATCGGACACTGCCGTTTGCGCAGTCTTGTCGCCAGGTAGCAGCGAGATCGTCAGCGCCAGCAACCCTGCCGTCAACAATATGGCAAGTGCCAGAATCCGCATGGCATTTACCCCGGCTCTGAAGGTTACTGGCTGGCCCACAAAATGCGCGCGATCCAGTCTATTTCCGCAATTTGAAGCACCCGCAATTCATGCTCGGGATTTACGGACGCCAATTCAACCTGCTTTTGCGTGCGCTTCGAAAGGATCTTTGCCATCACTTCGCCGCCCCGTGTGCGCACAACCACCTTGTCGCCCTTGTGGGTAGTAGCTCCGGGCTCAACGATGATCACATCACCTTGGCGGTAAAGGGGCAGCATGGAATCCCCGGTCACCTTGAGCGCATAAACTCCGTCAGATCCGGGCGCAGGGAACTGGATTTCCTCCCAGCCCTGACCGGCCGGGAAGCCGCCATCGTCAAAGAAACCGCCAACGCCTGCCTGGGCAAATCCCAGCAAAGGCACCGATGCAGGCGGCAACTGGTAGTTTGCCGGGCGGGAACTGCGATGCGGCTTGGTTCCGTCGGTTTCCTGTACCAGCCGCATGTATTCTTCCAGGGAAGTGCCGGTCGCTTTCAATGCCTTGGCGATGGACTCCGTGGAAGGCCAGCGCGGCCGATTGGCGGTAGTAATACGCTTTGATTTGTTGAAGCTGGTCGGATCAAGACCAGACTTCCGCGCCAACCCTGACGGCGTCAGCCTGTGCATGGTGGCAAGGGCATCGAGGGCGGCCCAAACGGCTTCATGCGAAAGCATCATTGCGTCCTGTGGTCATTTGTTGCTTTTGCGGCACTGTTCATGCCGAGGCAGAATAAAGGAAATTATTCCTTTTTAACTTTACTTCAAACCCGAGTCCAGCCCTTCGCCGCATTTTGGTCACAGTTCATGAAAGGGATCCCGTCCTGTCGTGATCATGTGGTCGAGGTGATCCAGGCGGTCTTGCCCCCAGAAAGGCTCACCCTTGTAGACATAGGTTGGAGCGCCGATGGCATTGGCCTCGACAGCAGCCTTGGTATTGGCTTCGCGAGTGGCTGAAGTGGCATCTGACCTGGCAGTATCCATGTGCATTGCCGGATCAAAGCCGTTTTCCAGCAACAATTGACCAATCACCGCTTCATCTGAAATTTGCAAATTCCGGCTCCACACAGCTTCACCCAGACTGAACACGAAATCTGCAGGATTTCGGCCGTGCTGCAGCAGCGCGATGACCGTGCGATCAGCAAGTTCTGGATTGGTAGGGAAATACTGCGGATGGAGGTTCAGTTCGAGACCACGCATGTGCGAAATGCGTTGCAGTTCGATCAGCCGGTATTTCTGACGTGCTGGCGTACGTTGACCCAGCGGTATTGAACCGGATGCTTCCCAAACACCTGCCAGGCTGACGGGACGAAAATGCACGGCCTTGCCGTGCTTGCTGGCAATGCTCATCAACTGCCGGTGGCCCATCCATACGAATGGCGAAACCGAAGTGAAGAAGTAGTCGATTGGATCGTCCATCTGAACTCCATTCTGACTTGAGAGTTTGCATGCCCGGGCATGTCCGGGCAATGTGCTTTGCGTTACTTGGCAGGCATTTGAATCAATGGTGCACCAATGCAGGATGAAGAAAATGCCGCCAAAGAACTTCTGGCGCGCGCCTATGCACTGCAGGATCCACACGCCGCGCGCGAACTCTACCGCGATTGGGCACGGACCTATGATGATACCATGCTGCGTGGCCTTGGCTATCTGACGCCAACGCGAACCGCTGAATTGCTCTGCGATTTCCTGCCTGACAAGCAAGCCCTCGTGCTCGATGTCGGGTCTGGCACAGGGCTGGCCGGGCGGGAGCTTGCCAAACTTGGCTATAGCAACCTCGATGCACTCGACTTTTCACCCCAGATGCTGGAGGTGGCCGCTTCGCGCAACATTTACCGCCAGACCATCGAGGCAGATCTCAACGGACGTCTCGCAATCGCTGACGCGAGCTATGACGCGCTGATCTCGACCGGGATTTTCACACATGGTCATGTCGGCCCGAATTGTCTCGACGAGTTGTTCAGGGTGCTGAGACCTGGCGGCGTTTTTGCCTGCACCATTCACAAGGATGTTTTCGAGACGGCAGGGTTCAGGGCAAAAATCGCCGCCATGGGCCGGGCCGGCGTGCTTTCCGGGCTTTATTCGCAAGCTGGAGCCTACTATGCCTCGTCCCTGGAGCCGGACGGATTTTACATTGTCTGGCGTGGGGAGGCAGCATGAAAACGGTATTGGTAACAGGCGCAGCGCGCGGCATTGGATTGGCGACAGCAAAGCGCTTCCTGAAGGAAGGCTGGCAAGTGGCGGTCGTCGACATCGATGCGCCAGAGCTTGAGATTGCCCGGGCGCAGCTGGAAAGCGCACTGCTCATTCACGGAGATGTATCCAACCCGCAATCCGTCGAAGCATTCATGCACCGTATTGACGAGCATTTCGGCGGGCTTGATGCGCTGGTCAACAATGCCGGCGTTGCCGATTTCGGACCGATCGAGGAAACCGACTTTGCCCGCTGGCGAAGGGTGATGTCGACAAATCTTGACGGCGTGTTCCTGACAACCCAATGCGCCATTCCGCTTTTGAAGCGGCAGGGCGGCGCTATCGTCAACATCGCCAGCATTTCCGGCTTGCGCGCCTCAACGCTGCGCGTTGCCTACGGCACTTCCAAGGCAGCAGTCATACAGCTGACGCTGCAGCAGGCGGCAGAATTGGGCGAACACTCAATAAGGGCAAACTGCATTTGCCCGGGGCCCGTCAGGACCAAACTGGCCATGGCAGTTCATTCGCCGCAAATCATTGCTGCCTACCACGACGCCATTCCGCTCAACCGCTATGGTTCGGAAGACGAGATTGCCAACGCGATCCATTTCCTGTGTTCTGCCGAAGCAAGCTACATTACCGGCCAGGTGCTGGCAGTCGATGGCGGCTTTGAAGCGGTGGGGATTGGTCTGCCGGCGCTGCGCAAACAAGAAGGCTGACACCCTCGCCAAACCGCAGACGTCGTGCATGAGACCGTTCCCTTTGTGCTAGTCTGGCGGCATGATCCGCGACAAGGAGTTCCACATGCCCCATCCCGCCATCCGTTCCGGCCGCACAGCTGTTGTCACTGGTGCCGCCTCCGGCATTGGTCTTGCTGCTGTGCAGGCCTTCGCAGCCAAGGGCATGGCTGTCGCCATGCTGGACCTGCCCGGCGAGAAACTGGACAACGCAGCAGCGGCCTTGCTCGGCTCTGGTGCGAGGGTTATCGCAATCGGCCTCGACGTTTCCAACGCCAGCGCATTGGTCGAGGCGGCTGGCCGCGTCGCGCGCGAACTGCCGCCGGTGACCGTGCTCATGAACAATGCCGGCATCGGCGCAAAGTCGAACACACTGGGCCTGCGCGACGCTTGGGAAAAGACGCTGGGCGTCAATTTGTGGGGCGTGATCAATGGAGCACAGGCCTTCAGCCATTCGATGCTGGCCCATGGCGAGCCGGCGGTGATCGTCAACACCGGCTCGAAACAGGGCATTACCACGCCGCCCGGAAACCCCGCCTATAACGTCTCCAAGGCTGGCGTGAAGTCCTACACCGAGGCGCTGGCGCACGAACTGCGCAACATGGACGGGTCGGCCGTCACTGCTCATCTACTGATCCCCGGCTGGGTACACACATCCATGACGGCGACCGGCGGCGGCGAGAAGCCGTCCGGCGCCTGGACTGCGGAACAGATGGTGGAGTTCATGCTGGCGAGCCTGGAACGCGGTGATTTCTATATCCTCTGCCCGGACAACGACGTAAGCCGGGCGCTGGATGAGAAGCGGATCGCCTGGGCAGCGGGCGACGTCATCGAAAACCGCCCGGCGCTTTCGCGTTGGCATCCTGACTGGGCAGAACGGTTCAAGGCTTACTTACAGAGCGAGTGACCCGGCAGCCTTGCAGCGCGATAGCCACGCGTCCATTCGGCTATCCATCCAAAGATGAGATAGCCAACGCGATCCACTTCCTTTGCTCCTCCGAGGCAAGCTACATCACCCCCTTGGGTGCTGGTATCGGATGGCGGTCTCGAAGCAATTGGGATTGGCCTTTCGGCGCTCAGAAACAAATGACCCCGCCGTTTGACGGGCGGGGCCATGGTTTTGGAAATACTTGCGCCTGATCAGGCGGCCTTTTTGGCTTCAGCCGGCTTGAAGCGGTCGTAGAACCGCTCGTCGCGTGCTGCCATGTCGGTCAACAGCTTGTTCGGCTTGAACTGCGATCCGTACTTTTTCTGCAAGCGCTTCACCATCTCGACAAACTTGGCGGAGCCCATGCCGTCGATATAGGAAATCGCCCCGCCGGTATGTGGCGCGAATCCGAAACCCAGGATCGAGCCGACATCGGCCTCGCGCACGTCAGTTACCACGCCTTCTTCAACGCAGCGTGCCGCCTCCAATGCAATCACCGCGTGGAAGCGGTCCTTGAGTTCCTGAACGCTGATGTTTGCCGGGTCCTGTTGCGCAAACAGATCCTTGAGACCGGACCACAAATGCTTCTTGGCCGGCTTGTCCGGGTAGTCGTAAAAGCCCTTGCCGTTCTTTCGGCCAAAGCGGCCAAACTCTTCGACCATCCGGTTGACCATGGCGAGATGCCGCTGGTCAACGGCCTTTTCGCCCATGTCGCGCACGGTCTGATGCATAATCTTGTGGCTGAGGTCGATGGCTGTTTCATCGTTCAACGCGAGCGGTCCGACCGGCATTCCTGCCATCTTGGCAACGTTCTCGATCATGGCTGCCGGCACGCCTTCGATCAGCATGTTGTAGGCTTCCGACATGTAGCGAAGGACGCAGCGATTGACGAAGAAACCGCGGGTATCGTTGACAACGATCGGCGTCTTCTTGATGGCGCGCACATAATCGAGTGCCACCGCGAGCGCCTTGTCGCCGGTTTTCTTGCCCATGATGATTTCCGTCAGCATCATGCGGTCAACTGGCGAGAAGAAGTGGATGCCAATGAAGTTCTTGGCATTGGGGAAGTTCTTCGCCAGCCCGGTGATCGGAATGGTCGAAGTGTTGGAAGCGAAAATCGCCCCGGCCTTCATGTGTTCCGCTGCCTTCTCGGTGACGATTTTCTTGACGTTGGAATCTTCGAAAACCGCTTCGATCACCAGGTCGCAATCGCCCAGCGCCTTGTAGTCGTCGGTGGTCTTGATGAGCTCCAACAATTTTGCCTTGGCTTCAGCCGAAGAAGAACCACGGCCGATCGCCTTGGTTTCAAGGTCATCGCAATGCGCAAGGCCCTTGTCGGCGCTCGCCTGGTCGCGGTCGAGCAGCACCACTTCAATGCCTGCCTTGGCACTGACATAACCGATGCCTGCGCCCATGAATCCGCCGCCGCCCAGAATACCGATTTTCTTCAGCTTGGACGGGGCCACATCCACCGGACGGCGTGCGCCCTTGTTGAGCGCCTGCATCGACAGGAACAGCGAGCGGATCATCATGCCAGCTTCGGTGGTTGTCAGCACATGCGCAAAATAGCGGCTTTCAACCCGCAAGGCCGCATCCATCGGCAGCAGCAGGCCTTCATAGACGCATTTCATGATGGCGCGGGCGCCGGGGAAATTGTCATAGGTCTCGCGGCGGTAGATCGCATTTGCTGCCGGGAACAGCTGCGCGCCTTGCGCCGAATAGACTGCGCCGCCCGGGATCTTGTAGCCCTTCTCGTCCCATGGCTGGACTGCTTTCAGGCCGCCAAGGATCATCTTCTTGGCGGCGGCGACGACTTCGCCAGCCAGAGCAGTTTCATGCACGAGGCCAAGGCGCTTGGCCTTTGCGCCGTCATAGCTTTTGCCCTGCAACAGCATCTGCAAGGCTTCCTGGGTCTGGATCAGCCGCGGAACACGCTGTGTGCCGCCGCCACCTGGAAACAGGCCGACCTTGACTTCCGGCAGGCCGACCTTGGCCTTGGGATCATCGGTCATCACCCGGCCATGGCAGGCGAGGCAAAGTTCGAAAGCGCCGCCCATGGCAACGCCATTGATCGCCGCAACCCATGGCTTGCCGCCGGTTTCGAGCTTGCGCAGTACCTTCTGCAGGAAAGCCGCCGATTCAAACAGCATCTTGGATGCGCCTTCCGGGTCCTTCTTCTGCATTTTGCGATACTGGGCAAACAGGTTTTCCAGCATCGAAAGATCGGCACCGCCGGAAAAGGCTTCCTTGCCGGAGGTGACAACAACGCCTTTTACGCCAGCATCGGCGGCCATCGCGTCAACGATTGCGCCCAGTTCTTCCGATACCGACTGGTCGATCACGTTCATGGTCTTGCCGGGCATGTCCCAGGTGACGAGCGCAATGCCGTCGCTATCTGTCTCGATGGTGAAATTCTTGTAGGTCATGTGTGTTCTCCAAATTCTTTGCTGTCGCAGCTATGGACAGGGCTCAGACGCGTTCGATGATCGTGGCGGTTCCCATGCCGGCGCCGATGCACAAGGTCACGAGCGCGGTGTTGAGGTCGCGCCGCTCCAGTTCATCAAGCACCGTGCCAAGGATCATCGCGCCGGTTGCGCCAAGCGGGTGGCCAAGTGCGATCGCGCCGCCGCAGACATTCATCTTGTCGTGGCTGATCTTGAAGTGCTGCATGAACCGCAGCACCACCGAGGCGAAGGCTTCGTTGAGTTCGAAAAGATCGATGTCCGAAAGCTTCATCTTCGATTGCTTCAGCAGCTTCTCGGTCACGTCGATCGGGCCTGTCAGCATCAGCGCCGGATCCGAACCGATATTGGCAAAGGCCCGGATGCGCGCGCGCGGCTTGAGGCCTAGCGCCTTGCCGCCCTTTTTCGAACCCATCAGCACGGCAGCAGCGCCGTCGACGATGCCCGAGGAGTTACCTGCGTGGTGGACATGCTTGACCATTTCGACATCAGGATGCGCCTGAATGGCAACGGCATCAAACCCGCCCATTTCGCCCATCATCAGGAAGGCAGGCTCAAGGGCTGCAAGGCTCTGCATGTTTGTTGTCGGACGCATGTGTTCGTCCTGGGCCAGAATGGTGATGCCGTTGATGTCCTTGACCGGAACAACCGACTTCTTGAAGCGGCCGTCTTCCCAGCTCTTGGCGGCCCGCTTCTGGCTTTCGACAGCATAGGCGTCAACATCATCGCGCGAGAAGCCGTATTTGGTGGCGATAAGGTCCGCCGAAATGCCTTGCGGCATGAAATAGGAAGGCACGGCAACCGACGGGTCCATCGGCCATGCGCCGCCGGACATGCCCATGCCAACGCGGCTCATCGATTCAACACCGCCGGCAATGATCACGTCATCGGAACCTGCGGCAATTTTCGACGCAGCGAAATTGATGGCATCAAGGCCCGACGCGCAGAACCGGTTGATCTGGATACCGCCGACGCTGTTGTCGTAACCAGCCTCAAACACTGCTGCGCGGGCGATGTCGGAACCAGCTTCGCCGACCGGATCGACGCAGCCAAGGATCACGTCGCCAACAACTTTGGTGTCCATTCCATTGCGATCACGCAGCGCCGAAAGCGTTCCGGCGGCGAGGCGCACCGCCGGCACTTCGTGCAGGCTGCCATCTTTGCGGCCCTTGCCGCGGGGCGTGCGTACATGGTCGAATACATAGGCTTCAGACATCACTTGTCTCCTTGGGTCTGCCGGAAAAGGCCGGCGCTTGTTCAGGCGATTGCTGGTTGCGGGTCGATGCCGGACGGCATCAATTGTTCGGGGCGCTTGTAGCCCGGCAGCGCAGCGATGCGCATCAGCCAGGCGTCGATATTGGGGTAGTCGGCCCAGTTGACGCCGATTTGATCCGGCCAGAACAGATAGCCGCAGATCGAAAAATCAGCGATGGTCGGGCGGTCGCCGACCACGAAACTGCGACCGTTGAGATGCGCGTCGAGCACCTTGTAGGCGCCAACGGCGCGGGCCGCCATGAACTGCGTCACCGGGTCATCATTCTTCTTCTGGAAGTGGCCCAGGAAACGCGCCGTCGCCGTATACGAGGTCAGTTTGTGATTGTCCCAGAACAGCCAGCGCAGGATCTCGCGGTGCTCGTCCGCGTTGTGGGCCGCGAACTGGTCGTAGCGGTCGGCAAGATGCCAAAGGATCAGGCCCGACTGCGAAAGCGTCAGATCACCCTGGGTATGATCGACCAGCACCGGCACTTCGCCCATCACGTTGATGTCGCGGAACTGCGGCGAGCGGGTCTGGCCGGCAAAAAAGGCGACACGCTCGACCTTCCAGTCGGCGCCTGCCAGGGTCAGCATCAGCGCCACCTTGTAGGCGTTGCCGGATTCAAGGAAGCAGTGCAGCGTATAGTCGGTCATCATTCTATTCCTTCAACAATCAGGATGTGGCCGGTGGACGCCGCTTCGCGATGCTTCTTTGCACTCTGGTAGGTTTGGCTGGAGTAACAGGCCTTCGCCTGATCAAGGCTTTCGAACTCGATCACGACATGGCGGGGGCCGAGCCCGGTGCCCTCAACCTGTTCGCCCGCGCCACCGCGAATGACAAACTTTGCGCCGTGCGCCTGGTAGGCCGGTCCGGCTTCCGCGACGTAGCTTTTGTAGCGCTCCGGGTCCGTGACATTGATGTGTGCGATCCAGTAACCTTTGGGCATTCATTTTCTCCCTGACGCCCTAGAGCGAGCGTGAAATCAGCAGTTTCATGATCTCGTTGGTGCCGCCATAGATGCGCTGCACGCGGGCATCGCGAAACATGCGGGCGATCGGGTATTCATTCATGTAGCCATAGCCGCCAAACAATTGCAGGCAGCCGTCAACCACGCGCCCCTGCAATTCGGTGAGCCACAGCTTGGCCATCGAGGCGAGTTCCGGCGTCAGGCGGCCTTCAAGGTGTTCGGCACAGCACCAGTCGTAGAATGTGCGCCCTACCACCGCTTCGGTCTTCATCTCGGCCAGCTTGAACTGGGTGTTCTGGAAATCGAGGATTGGCTTGCCGAAGGCCTTGCGCTCCTTGACGTAATCGATGGTGAGCGCCAGTGCCCGCTCTACCATCGCGATGGCAGAGGCGCCGATCTGCAGCCGCTCTTGCGGCAATTGCTGCATCAGTTGGAAGAAGCCCTGGCCTTCATCGGTACCCAGCAGGTTCGAAGTTGGCACCCGCACGTCGTTGAAAAACAATTCGGAAGTGTCGTTTGCCTTGGCGCCGATCTTGTCGAGGTTTCGCCCGCGCATGAAGCCGTCTGCTTCGTCAGTCTCGACCACGATCAGCGATGTTCCCTTCGCGCCCTTTGCAGGGTCGGTCTTGGTGACGACAATGATGAGATTGGCGTTCTGGCCGTTGGTAATAAAGGTCTTTGAGCCGCTGATGCGGTAATGATTACCATCACGAACCGCCGAAGTGCGGATGCCCTGCAAATCGGAGCCGGCACCCGGTTCGGTCATGGCTATGGCGCCGATCAACTCTCCGGTTGCCATTTTCGGCAGCCATTTGCGCTTCTGCTCTTCCGAGCCGTAATGCAGGATGTAGGGGGCAACGATAGCATTGTGCAGCCCGATGCCGAAACCGTCGACGCCGACATGGCTGATTGCTTCAATGATGGCAGTTTCATGGGCGTAAGTGCCGCCCGATCCGCCATACTCCTCGGGGATGGAAGCGCAGAGCAACCCCGCCGCACCTGCCGCTTCCCATTTGGCGCGCGGCACAATGCCCGCTTCCTCATAGGCTTCGTAGTGCGGGGCAATTTCTGCCGCCATCCACTTTTCGGTCATGTCGGCAAGCATGGCGACGTCACCGCCACGCCAGTAGGGCGTTTTCACACCAAGAATTTCCGCAGGCCGCATTGCTTCCTCCCGAAGTTCGCGGTTCTGCCGGTCAGAATGCCTCCGCCGGCAATGCCATCATGCTTTCAGAACCGCTTTCAATCCGGGCCAGATGCGCCTGAGCTTCAGGCAACACCCGCTCCATGAAGAAGCGCGCCGTTGCAAGCTTGGTCTCGTAGAACGAGGTCTTGCCATTGGCTCCGGCAGCAAGCGCTTCGTTGGATTTTTCAGCCATGATGGCCCACATGTAGCCAAGGCAAACCAGGCCGGTCAGGTGCAAATAGTCGGTTGAAGCAGCACCTGCATTGTCAGGGTTCTTCAGGCCGTTCTGGACCAGCCACAGCGTTGCCGTTTCCAAAGACTTCACCGCATTGCGCAACGGCTTGGTGAATTTGGCCATCGCCTCATTGTCGCGATGCTTCGCGGTGAAACCGTTGACCTCTTCAAGGAAGGTGCGCATGGCGCGCCCGCCATCCTTGGGCAGTTTGCGTCCGACCAGATCAAGCGCCTGAACGCCGTTGGCGCCTTCGTAAATCATCGCAATGCGGGCATCGCGCACGAACTGCTCCATGCCCCATTCCTGAATGTAGCCATGGCCGCCAAAAACCTGCTGCGCGGCAACGGTATTGTCGAAGCCCTTGTCGGTGAGCACACCCTTGATGACTGGCGTAAGCAGGCCCATCAGGTCGTCGGCACGCTGCCGCTCTTCTTCCGAAGTCGCGCGATGCGATATGTCGCCCTTCAGCGCCGCCCAAAGCATGAACGCACGACCAGCTTCGTTGAAAGCCTTGATGTTCATCAGGTTGCGGCGAATGTCCGGATGGACAATTATCGGGTCTGCCTTCCTGTCGGGCGCCTTGGGTCCGGTCAGGGACCGGCCCTGGATGCGATCCTTGGCATAGGCAACGGCGTTCTGGTAGGCGATCTCGGAAATGGCCAGACCCTGCAGGCCAACGCCGAGCCGCGCTTCGTTCATCATCACGAACATCGCGTTGAGGCCCTTGTTCTCCTGCCCGATGAGATAGCCAATGGCTTCGTCATAATTCATGACGCAGGTGGAATTGCCGTGAATGCCCATCTTCTCTTCGATGGAACCGCAAGTAACCGGATTGCGTTCACCCGGCGTGCCGTCTGCCTTGAGCACGAATTTGGGCACGATGAACAGTGAAATGCCCTTGGTGCCTTCCGGTGCGCCCTCGATGCGGGCCAGTACCAGATGAATGATGTTCTCCGAAAGATCGTGTTCGCCAGCCGAAATGAAGATTTTCTGACCGGAGATCTTGTATGAACCATCGCCTGTTGGCACGGCGCGGGTGCGCAGCATGCCAAGGTCGGTTCCGCAATGTGGCTCGGTAAGGTTCATGGTGCCGGTCCACCGGCCCTCGATCATCTTTGGCAGATAAGCCTGCTTCTGCTCGCTGGTGCCATGCACCTGGATTGCCGCTATCGCACCCTGGGTCAGGCCCGGATACATTGAAAAGGCCATGTTGGACGCGGAAAGATATTCACCGACCGCTGAGTGCAGCGCATAGGGCAAGCCCTGTCCGCCATATTCCGGGTCGGCCGAAAGGCCCATCCAGCCGCCAGTCTTGTAAGCCTCATAGGCTTCCTTGAACCCCTTGGGCGTCGTTACCGTGCCGTCCGGATGCCTTGTGCAACCTTCCTTGTCGCCCGAATGGTTCACCGGATGCAGCACTTCCTCGCAGAGCTTGGCCGCTTCGCCCAGGATTGCCTCGATGAGTTCTGGCGTCGCTTCCTCAAAACCGGGCAGATTGTTGTAGCGTTGCAGATTGAGGACTTCGTTGAGGACAAAAAGGCTGTCCTGCATGGGCGCCGAGTAAATTGGCATGGATGTTCCTCCGGGGTGCAAATGGCGGTTTTCAGGTCTGTCGAGCCGGCGCATCATGCTCCCGGCGTCGCAAATTCACTCGGGATGGCCATAGCAAACTTTTACGTAAGCGTAAATGCGCAAACGATCACTTTTGCGCCACTTTCGAATCTGCCGATGCAATTTTTCATGAAAATGCTGCAATTGCGGGAGAATTTTCTGAAAAAAGCACGAAAATCGTCAGGCAGGCGCTCTGTTCAGGCAGGCAAGCCTGCGCTGGCTTTTCGATTGTCGGAGATTACGTGCTGATGTGCTGAAAAATGATGCGGGAGCATTCGTTCGCCCCGAAGAATGCTCCCGCTGAGCGACCCCGTCCGACCGGATTGCCATGCAAACCGATTTGCCCCGTGGGATCGCATTATGATGCAGTCACCCTGATTTCGCCCGCAAGAATCGCAGGCGCAAAAAAACATGCTGGCTAGCGTCCGTGGGACACCTTCAAGCAGTGGGTCTGCAAATATGGATCTGATACTGACGCGACGATACTTTCCGCCGCAGTCTATTTCACTCGCTTGCCATCTCGGTCAGGTTGTCGATGGTGGACGCCAACCGTACGATGGCCGCCTCGACTTCAAGCTTCTGCTGTCTGAGAACATCCATCTGTCTGGTGAATTTCTCGAGAACCGCGGTAATGGGTTCTTCACCCTTGCCGCCATTGTCGTAGATTTCCATCAGCTCCTGAATATCCGTCAGCGGAAAGCCGACCTGCTTGGCAAGCAGAATGATTTTCAGTCTCGCCCTGTCGCGTTCAGAATACAAACGGGTCGAGCCCTCCCTTTGCGGAGAGATCAGACCCCTGTCTTCGTAAAAGCGCAGGGTGCGCAATGTAACTCCAAATTCCCGTGACAAGTCGCCGATCCGATAAACTTCACGTTTCTGGGCGGCATCGTCAGGAACCAGCAAGTCCAGGCGAGCAACATGGGCTTCATATTGCATTTCAAGGCACCTCAAATCAGTTGGTGCGGCTTTCACGCCGCTATCCAGTTTGGCCGTTTGCGCACCCCACGTTCGACAAAGCGGCAACTGATCGGGAAGTACCGATGCTGCTTGGACTTGGGCTCCCTCCGCTGCGTTGGCTGTGAAAATCTTCAATTCCGGACGAACCGGGACACAAAGATTTTTTGTGACACGAGCCACATGCGCCTCTACCGCGACCTGTTCAACGTTAAGGCCGTTACGCGACCAAACCGTTACCGTAAACCATCAAATCGGCAATTCCCCCTGCAAGCCTAGTTGGGTATCAGATAAAAGACAATTGGCCGTTGGCGCAAATCGGTGGATCAGCCACTCTGAAAACACGGCGCGCAGCCGCCCGGTTAACCCCTTGTTTACCCTGTTGGATGAAAGGTTGAGGCGTACCGCAGGGATTCGCGTGACTTTTGCTGGTGAATCGAAATTCCAGAATTGCTTTGCCGGTGAATATTGGCGGCGTGGCATTGGATAAAACCGGTTCGGCATTTCCCGCGGGCCCAGTGAGGCGCAAGAAACGGTAGTGTCATTAAAATGAGCCGCATCAGATCCCAGTTGGAAACATTGCGCCGCAATCAGGCCGCGTCGGACCCCAGACCATCCCGGTCCGGACCGGACACCGGATACCGTGATCGCGCGCCCATGCCGGTTTCCAGCGACCGCGACTACCGCCGCCCCCGCGACATACATGAAGAAGCCCGCCGTCCTGCTCCCGCTGCCAGTTCAACAGACATGGACCGGATTCGCGATCGCATCGACCAGCTTGCAACCGTTGTCGGACAGATGGCGGCAACCCAGTCTGCAACCAGGACAATGAACGAGCAGCAGGCGCGCCAGCAACTGCCGAGCCAGCCTGTCCAAAGCCAGATCGATCCGGCAACCCAGGCGGCGATTGCAACTGCAGCAAAAATGTCGGCCCAGACCAGCGCGCAAATCGAACAGATGCAGCAGGAAATGTCTGAGCTGAAATCGGCTTTGGTCCATATCGTGCGCCAGCCGGCTGCACCTGACCTTTCAGGCGATCTCAGGCGCATTGCTGAAGGTGTGGCGCGATTGCAGGAGCCAAACCAGGATTCCGGTGGCCATCTTGAAGATGTCGCGATGGAACTGCACCAGATGCGCCAGGCGATAATGGGCATTTCGCAGGAAAATTCAGCGCCAGATCCCCAAAGCATCGTTCGCTCGATCGAGGATGGATATGCGCAGATCGCCGGTCGTCTGGAAACCGTCATGGCGCGCCAGCCGGCAGAACCTGACAGCCGCCAGCTCTCAGTGTTGGCCGACCATGTAACGGCGATGCGGGAAATGGTGGAGCAACTTCCGCTGCGAATTCCCGTGGATGAGATGAATGGCCGAATTGAACAGATCGGTGAATCCCTGGCCCAACTCTCAGGCCGTGGTGACCAATCAATTCTGAAAAACTTTCGCCAGCTCGAGAACCGGCTCGATGAAGTTACACGGGCATTGGTTGCCGTTTCAGTTTCCCCCGGCGGCAATTTCGAGAACGATGCTCTCGACCGGATTGAGGCGCGCCTGTCTGCAATGGTAAAAACCTTGGAGACAATGCCTGTCTCTGCTGCACACAATGCCGTCGGCGGCTTCGATGCCACTCCTGCCTTTGACGACATCGCCCGCCAATTGTCTGACATTGCAAGCCGCTTCGACACCTTTGCGCCGATGGCCAATCATCAGGATCCATGGGGTCCGACCATTCTGGACCGCATTGACGAGATTTCGCGCCAACTGGCATCAGCCCCTGAAAAAGCGGGGACGCCTTTTGCCGATGCGGAACTTTCAAAGCGCATCATGTCCGAGTTCTCCCAGCTTTCGCAGCGCGTTGAAGCACTGCGCACCGAGGCCGCAAACAATGGCGATGATCTCTCCAACGTAATCATGGGCGAGCTTTCCGAGCTCTCGGCCCGGATGGATTCGCTGCGCGCAATCAGCCCGAACGAGCCGGGCGTGCCAAATACATCACTGCGTTCCATCGAAGACCAGATTTCCATTCTGGTTGACCGCATTGACCAGATGGCTGGCGCAACTGCCGCACAGCCATTTGCCGACGAGAGACTGGCTGCCCTTGAAGATACCCTTGGCCAGATCGCACATCGGCTGAACACGGTTTCTGGCGATGGCGTGGATTTTTCTCCGCTTGCTGAACGGCTTGAAAGCATTGAGCAGCAGGTATCGGTTTCGCAAAACCTTGCCATGGACGCCGCAACGCAGGCGGCCGAGCGAGTCTTTCAAATGGCGGGTCAAATGACCTCGCCAGCAGTTGGCAGTGATCCGCAGTTCCTTGAGCACCTGACCCGCGAGATCCAGACGCTGGAATCGCAGGCCCGTGAGCTTGCCGATCGCAATACCGATGGCTTTGAAACAATCCGCCAGATGCTTGAAACCATTGGCCAGCGGATTGAAGGCATCGAAGCCGATATCCGCGAGGCGACTTCGGAGCCACGCCAGGACGAATATGCGCAGCATAACGGCCAGCATGACGGCTATACCTCGCACGAGACCAATGTCCGCAGTTCGATGGAGCGGTCAGCGCAGTCCGAACGGGGTGAAGGCCGTTTGCTGTACGACGCCCCGGTTCTGGCTGGCGACAAGCTGCCGGACTTCCAGCAATCCGCAAACTGGGACGACATGGACAATGGGCAAGCGGTGCCAGACCACGAAGTTGGGCCGACAGTTGAAATGGACGATGTGCCGCTGGAGCCAGGCTCGGGTGTCCCCGACCTTGCAGCTTTGGTTCGCGATGCAAGCCAGCGCCGCAAGGCAAGCACCTTGGCTGGCGACGCAGACAAGCCCGCAGGCCCCCATGATTTTCTTGCAGCCGCCAGACGCGCAGCGCAGGCAGCAACGCTTGAATCCGCAGCGCCGCCAGCTGCTGAAACAATGCGCGACAGGATCAAGGCCAAAAGCCAGTCCAGCGCTGCTGCGAGCCTGCTGAAAAATCGCAAATTGCTGATGGCAGCAGCTGCCGCCGTTCTGCTGCTGGCCATTGCCGTGCCTGTGGCCTCTTCCTTCTTTGGCCGCGAGCCGAAGATTGTCGATGCGGATGCATCACTGCAACAGCAGTCCACCACCGCACAGGACAATTCAGCGTCGGGAGAAACACCCAAGGTTGACGACCAGAACATTCAGACCCAACAGGCTGGCCAACTTCAGGTAAGGCCGGTCGAGGATGTGGTTTCGCAGGCTGCCACAGGCAATGAACAAGGTCCCGCGCAGCCAGCGACATCGCTGGATGGCGAGACAACCCAAGCCGACGCCACGCTTGCCGACATTCCGCCGGTTCCACAGGAAGCAGGCAATCCCGTGCTTCGCGAAGCCGCAGCGGCAGGTGATCCTTCGGCACTGTTCGAGATCGGTCGCCGTTACACCGATGGCGAAGGCGTCAAGCGTGATCTGGCCACGGCTGCGATCTGGTATGAAGCCTCTGCCCGTTCAGGATCGGCGCCAGCGCAATACCGCTTTGCCAATTTCCTTGAAAAAGGCCACGGCGTACCACTTGATGTTGAGAAATCTGCCCTTTGGTACCAGCGGGCTGCAGAACAGGGCAACGCACTTGCGATGCACAATCTTGCGGTCATCCACACATCTGGACTGATCGGTGGGAAGCCCGACATGGAATCAGCGCTTGGCTGGTTTGAAAAGGCTGCCGAATTGGGCGTCAAGGACAGCCAGGTCAACCTAGGCATTATCTATGCAAAGGGCCTTGGTGTGGAAGCCGATCTGGTTGCCGCATACAAATGGCTTTCAGTGGCAGCACGTGGCGGAGACGCCGACGCCGCAGCAAAGCGCGATACATTGGCCTCGGCCATGCGGCCTGACCAGCTTGAAAAGGCCCGTGGCGCTGCCGAAACATGGAAGCCGGAAACGATTGATCCCATTGCCAATGTGGCGGTGGTACTTCCGGAATGGAAGGACGGGGCAGGCGAGAGCGCTGGTATGACACCGCCTTCGGCCAGTTCAGGCAATGGCACAGCACCAGTCGCTGGCACGGATACGAAAGAAGTGACCAGGGAAATGATCGCCAAGGTCCAGTCGCTTCTGGCTGGCATGGGGTATGACCCAGGTCCGGCAGATGGCCAGATTGGCGCGCGAACCCGCGATGCGGTGAAGGCGTTCCAGAAGAAGGCAGGCATGCCGGCCGATGGCGAGATATCTTCTGAACTGTTTGAAAAACTCGCAGGCAACGCCGCCTGAGCAGTTTACTTGCCCAATGACCTCGAAAGATACCCTGGCCAGGCCCTTGTCGCGTTGACATGGGCTTGGCCACAGCGCATCTAAACACAGCGCCTTCGCCTCGCTGATTGTGCTGCAGAACCCCATAGCTTGCTTAAGACCCGGAGAAACCGGTGAGCATTTATTTGCCCATAGCCGAATTGTCGGTCAATATTTTCGTTATCTTCGGCATGGGCATGGCCGTCGGGTTTCTGTCTGGAATGTTCGGGGTTGGCGGCGGATTCCTAATGACGCCGCTGCTGATATTCTACAATGTACCGCCTGCTGTCGCTGTCGCCACCGGTGCAAACCAGATCGTCGCCTCTTCAATTTCAGGCACGCTTGCGCATCTTCAGCGCGGTACGATCGATATCAAGCTGGGCGTGGTCCTGCTGGTTGGCGGCATTCTTGGCTCTGCGCTCGGCGTTGCGGTATTCACGTTCCTGCGCGCCATCGGCCAACTCGATCTCATGATCAGTCTTTTGTACGTTTTCTTCCTCGGGTCTGTTGGCGGGCTGATGGTGGTCGAGAGCCTGCGCGCGCGCAACCGGATCAAGACCGGCGGCAAGAGCGATGTGCGCCGGCCCGGCCAGCACAATTGGGTGCACGGCCTTCCTTTCAAGATGCGCTTTCGCAAATCCAAGCTGTACCTGAGCGCATTGCCCGTTCTGGGCATCGGCTTTGGTATTGGCATTCTGGTTTCGGTCATGGGCGTTGGCGGCGGTTTCATCATGGTTCCCGCGCTCATTTACCTGCTCAAGGTGCCGACCAATGTTGTCATCGGGACCTCACTGTTCCAGATCATTTTCGTCACCGCCTTTACAACGGTGCTGCAGGCAGCGACCAACCAGACGGTGGACATCGTCCTTGCGCTGATCCTGATGGTGGGCGGCGTCATCGGTGCCCAGTTTGGCGCGGCAGCCGGGCTGAAGTTGCGCGGCGACCAGTTGCGCATACTGCTTGGCCTGCTTGTCCTGGCCGTCGGATTGCGGATGGGATACGAACTGGTTGTTACCCCTGCAAGTATCTACTCCATCTCCAGCCTCGAGATCGCGGAGTAGGGCAATGGCAAAATGGCCGCACCGCATTGTCGTTCTTGCCGGTTTGCTGCTTTCGCATGCCTCCTGTGCCCACGCGCAGCAGGATGGCGAGCCCGAACAGATCCAGATCGGAATCTCCACCGATACCATTGGCCTCAATTCAGATTTTTCCGGCACCTCCATTGCCGTGTTCGGCACGGTGGAAAATGCAAACCGGCTAGCCCAGACACTCAATGAATATGCGGTCGTGGTGGTTGTTCGCGGCCCGCCGCAAGACAATGTTATCCGCAGGAAAGAACGTGTGGCAGGCATATGGGTGAACCGGACCGCGCGTGTGTATCGCGATGTGCCGTCCTTCTATGCCTTGGCCGCGGATCGCCCGCTGGAGCGGATCGCTGCAGCGCAATCGCTATCGGAGCAACAACTCGGTATCGACAACATTACCCTCAGGCTGTCTTCAAGGGGCGCAGAAAGTTCGATCGTGCCAGCGCCGGAGTTTGCCGATCAGCTTCGTACCATTCGCATGTCGCGCGCGTTGTTTTCGGAGAACCTCAAGGGCGTCGAATTTCTGGGCACGTCGCTGTTCCGGGCAACACTGGCAATTCCTGCCGATATTCCGGTCGGGAGGCATACCGTGACCGCCTATCTTTTCCGCGATGGCAACTTGCTTGCCAGCCGTGACGGAACGTTCAGGGTGCAAAAGGAAGGGCTGGAAAAGCAGCTTTACAATCTGGCGCACAACCATTCCTTCACTTACGGCATCATCGCTGTTCTGCTGGCCCTTGCCACCGGATGGCTCGCCAGCGTCATTTTTGGCACAAGCAGGAAATAGGCATTGGAGATGAAGCTGGCATTGGCGACCGAAAGACGAACCGCCTGGCTCCTGGCGCTCGCAGGTTTTGCGCCGTTTGCCTTCCTCGCCCTTGCCTTGCTGGTGTCCGGCACAACCAGTGCCTTTCATGGCCTGTTTCTGGATGCTTTCCGAACCTATTCGGCAATCATCCTGTCATTTCTGGGCGGTATCCGCTGGGGGATGGCGTTGCGCGATGACCCGGTTGACCATGTTTCGCTTGGTTTTTCCGTCGTTCCGTCACTGGCAGGGTGGTTTGCCCTGTTCCTGCCGGCATCCCTTGGCGTGCCGGTATTGCTGGTTGCCTATTGCGCACAAGGCGCATGGGACAGTGTTTCGATCCATTCAGGAAAGGCACCAGCCTGGTTTGCCGAGCTGCGCATATGGCTGACCCTGCTTGTGGCTTTCGCTCACCTTGTCGCCTTCTTCGCGGTCATGTGACAATCACACCAGGTCACGGCCACCAATCGTGTAGAGCCGGTCCCGGCCAAGCACATGGGCTTTCAGTGTTGCTTCGTCAAAAAGGCCGTTGAAAGCACGGTCGCGCAGGTTCAACCCGCCGGCATAGGCACCAAATGCCGGCAACACCATGCGCGAACCATCCGTTGCAAAACACCTGCGCCGCACTGATTTGCCACGCCGCACAATGCGCGCGCTGGGGTGCAGATGGCCGCTGATTTCCCCGTAGGCAAAGCGCGGGGCAGGCGCATGGCGAAAGGTCAATGCTCCAATAGCTGCTTCTTCGGCATGATCACCGCCAAGTCCAACCGGCGCATCCGGGTCGTGATTGCCGGAAATCCAAAGCCATTCGCGCCCTGCCATCATGTCGCGAAGGCGCAGACGGAAAACTTCGGGCATTGCCTCGCTGGCAGTTGCATCGTGGAAGCTGTCACCCAGCGAAATGACGCGCTTTGGCGCAAACCTTGCAATGCGGGCCGCCAGCACGGCGATTGTCGCAGCGGTATCATAAGGCGGCAGCATTGAGCCGCGCCGCGCAAATGACGCGCCCTTTTCAAGGTGCAGGTCGGAGACCACCAGCAGGGATTCTTCCGGCCAGAACAGGCAGCCCGACAGGTCGCACTGTAGCTCGACACCGGCAAGGTGTGTGCTGCAAATGCCGGTTTCAGCCGGAAATGCCTTCTGGTCGGCAGACATGGCGTTCGATTTTGTCGGCATCAGGCAATGGTATCCTTCAGCAATTCTTCTGCGGCCTCGGCAAGCAGCGCATCCTGCGCTTCGCCGGAAACGGTTTCCCTGCCGATTTCCAGCATGATGGGAACAGCCAGCGGCGAAACCTGATCAAGGTGTTTATGCCTGATTCGCCCCTTTATGCGAGCCAGCAAATCACCAAGGCGGCGAACATCAAGCTGGCCCTGTGCCACATCCGCGCGGGTGGCCTGCAACAGCAGATGATAGGGTTCATGGCTGCGAAGGACATCATAGATGAGATCGGCGGAAACCGTCATTTGCCGTCCTGATTTTTCCTTTCCAGGATGACGTTTTTCGATCAGACCGGCAATTTCGGCGCAATAGCGGAAGCTGCGTTTGACCATGAACGATTCATCCAGCCACACTTCAAGGTCGTCGCCCAGCATGTCCTCGTCAAACAGGGCAGGCAGCGACAACAAGCCTTGCTCCAGCAGATTGCCAAAATCGCCAAGCCCCCAGACCGCCAGTGCATAATCGGTGGCGACAAAGCCGACCGGCCTTGCCCACGCCCGCTCCAGCCGTCGGGTCAAGAGCATGCCCAATGTCTGGTGCGCCAGCCTGCCTTCAAAGGGATAGGCAACCAGATAATGTTTGTCGGCGCGCGGGAATGTCTCTACCAGCATCTCGTCCTGGCGAGGCAGGACAGATTTGAGCTTCTGGATTTCCAGCCATTCGCGCACTTGCTTTGGCAGTGCTTCCTGCCGTTTTTGATCGTCAAGGATCTCGCGAACCTGCTGCGCGAGGTAGGTGGAAAGCGGGAACTTGCCGCCGGCATAAACAGGTATCTTCGCCTCGGTATCCTGCGCGTTCGAGACATAGCAGGCGTTCTCGCGGATCCCTTCAAAGCGCAGTGTTTTCCCGGCAAACATGAACGTGTCGCCGTGCACAAGGGTCTCCAAAAACCCTTCTTCGATCTTGCCAAGCACCGGTCCACCGCGCATGGCAGCGCCTTTGCTCCTGGCGCGAGCCATGCGCACTTCCAGCATCGGCACCTCGGTTATGGTGCCGGCATTGAGCCGGTATTGCATGGCAAACCTTGGATGGGTCAGCCGCCAGGTGCCATCAGCAACCTGTTTGATCTTGGCATATTGCTCATAGCTCCTGAGCGCATAGCCGCCGGTCGCAACGAAGGCGATGACCCGGTCGAATGTTGCCCGGTCGAGTTCCGCATAAGGTGCCGCACTGGTGATTTCGGCGTGGAATTGCGTGGCATCGAACGGGCTTGCACAGGCCCGCCCGAGCACATGCTGCGCCAGCACGTCGAGCGTACCTTCGCGCAAGGGCGGCGTGTCCTGTGCGCCAAGATAGTTGGCATCCAGCGCCGCCTGGCATTCAAGAACCTCAAACCGGTTGGCCGGAACAAGTATGGCCTTCGACGGCTCTTCCATCCTGTGGTTTGCCCGCCCGATCCGCTGGGCTAGCCGGCTTGCGCCCTTGGGGGCACCGACATGCACCACAAGGTCGACATCGCCCCAGTCAATGCCCAGATCCAGCGTTGAAGTCGCTACCACTGCCCGCAACTTGTTTTGCGCCATTGCCGTTTCGACCTTGCGCCGCTGGCTGACATCCAGCGACCCGTGGTGAAGCGCAATTGGCAGGCTTTCCTCGTTTATCTTCCACAATTCTGAAAACAGCAGTTCCGCCTGGCTCCTCGTGTTGACGAAAAGCAGCGTCGTCTTGTGCTGGCTGATCGCTTCCAGCACTTCGCCCATCGCATATCGGGCCGAATGGCCTGACCATGGCACCCGTTCACGCGATTTGAGGATGGTGATCTGCGGTTTGGCCCCACCACTTACCGTCACCAGTGCGCTCATGCAGATTTCGCCATACGGACCCTGGCCAACCAGCCAGCGGCGAAGTTCATCGGGCTCGGCCACGGTCGCCGAAAGGCCGATGCTGCGCATTTGGGGACGGAGGCTGCGAAGCCGGGCAAGCCCCAACGCAAGCAAATGGCCGCGTTTGGATGTCACCAGCGAATGCAACTCATCCAGCACCACCGCTTCCAGATCGTCAAAAAACCGGGCAGCATCGGGCATGGCAATAAGCAACGCCAATTGCTCGGGCGTCGTCAGTAGGATATCCGGCGGTACCAGCTTTTGCCGTTGACGCTTGTGCGCCGGGGTGTCGCCAGTTCGCGTTTCGATTTGCACCCCAAGGCCCATTTCGGCAACCGGAATGGCAAGGTTGCGCTCGATATCAACCGCCAATGCCTTCAGTGGCGAGATGTAAAGCGTATGGACCCCGCGCCTTGCCTCGCCGGGCTTTTTGGCGGGGCGACCGGCAATCTCAACGAGGCTGGGAAGAAATCCGGCCAGCGTTTTTCCAGCTCCGGTCGGGGCAATCAGCAACGCGGATTCGCCGTTCTGCGCCTTTGCAAGCAGTTCCATCTGGTGCGCGCGCGGCTGCCACCCCTTGCTGGCGAACCATTCGATGAATGGTTTCGGCAGGCTCGAGAACAGGTCGGCTTGGGCAAAATCAGACGGCTGCGGCTTGGACACCAGCGCAATTTAAGGCATGACGGCTTGATCGCATAGCCGGAGCAAACCATGCGCGCACTATTGTCTGTTTTACTGCTTTTGACGTTGGCGGGATGCGAACCTTCCGCCGATGCGGGGCCTGCAAGCACGGGCACATATGTTCTGGCGATTTCTTGGCAACCTGCATTCTGCGAGACTGCGCCGCGAAAACCCGAATGCCGTGCGCAGAATGCAGGCAGCCTTGATGCCCGGCAATTCTCGTTGCATGGCCTGTGGCCGCAGCCTGGCACAAATGTGTGGTGTGGTCCCGACCGCGCCAGCATCGAGGCAGACAAGCAGGGGCGCTGGCGCGACATCGCGATTGACCGGCTGGACGAGCCGCTGTGGCGGCGGTTGCAGGCGGCAATGCCGGGAACGCGCTCGAATTTGCACCGGCACGAGTGGATCAAGCATGGTTCGTGCATGCGCCGCACGGACGCCAACGCCTATTTCCGCATCAGCCTTGATCTGCTGGATGCCGTCAACGCCTCGCAATTGTCCGCGTTGTTTGCCAACAAAATCGGCCAACGGCTGACCGGCGAGGCGATCCGCGCCGCCTTCGAGGCTGATTTTGGAGCGGGCACCGGCAATCGCCTGCGCATCTCTTGCGAGGACGATGGCAACCGGCGCGTGATTTCCGAAATCACCATCGGTCTGAAAGGTGCGCTTTCAGGCGCTCTGGATCGCGATCAGGTGGCAGCGCTCATCTCAGCTTCGCCGAAAACCGATCCCGGTTGTCCCGGCGGGATAATCGACCGAGCCGGCGAGCAATAGTGCAATGACAGCAACAGACCTGGAGAATTGATGATGAGGTATACCATAATCTTTCTTGCCGCGGCCGTTTTGTTAGCAGCACAAAATTCCGCCTTAGCCGACGAAAAGTTTTGGGCTTTATGTCGATTAGAACTCAAAACAAATGGAAAATCCCAATTCATCCAGGCTCAATGCAAGGCACTTGCGGGAAAACGCAGCGGCTCGACGACTTTCTCAGGCAACCATGAGCATTTTGATATAATGAAGACCATGACAAAAAGGGCTCTAACGTGCCTGGTCGTCATTAAGCCCAATATGACAGGTCTTACGAAATGCAGGTAGCGCGACACGTTGATTCCGCGCTTAATCGTCTTTGAAGCGCGGAATGGTCAATGCGTCCCGACCAGTTGCTCCATCCCACCCCGCAAGGCCTCTATTGCCCGCCCGGCGATTTTTTCATCGACCCGGTCCGCCCGGTTCCCCGTGCGCTGATCACCCATGGCCATTCGGACCATGCAAGGGCCGGGCACGGCGTGGTTCTTGCCACGCGGCGCACGCTCGACATCATGGCAATACGCTACGGCAAGGATTTCTCGGGTTCTCGCCAGCCGACAGGTTTTGGCGAAAGCATCAGCATTGGCGATGTGCGTGTCACACTTCACCCGGCCGGGCATGTGCTTGGCTCGGCGCAGATCGAGGTTGAGCACAAGGGCCTTCGCATTGTTGCATCCGGCGACTACAAGCGGCTCGCCAATCCGACCGCCGAAACTTTCTCTCCGGTCAAATGCGACGTTTTCATTACCGAGGCCACCTTTGGCCTGCCGGTGTTCCGCCATCCAAGGCCCGGCGACGAAATTGCCCGCCTGCTGGCTTCGCTGCGCCAGTTTCCCGACCGCACCCATCTGATTGGCGTTTATGCCCTGGGCAAGGCGCAGCGCGTCATTCGCCTGCTGCGCGACCATGGATGGAACCGGCCATTGTACCTGCATGGCTCGCTCGAGCCGCTGTGTCGCTACTACGAAGCCGAGGGCATTGGCCTTGGCGATCTGCGCCCAGCGACGGTTGAGAATACAGGGAAGGCAAAGCTGGCTGGAGAAATCGTGCTTGGCCCGCCTTCGGCTTTCAATTCGCCCTGGGTTCGCCGGTTTGCCGAGCCGCTGATCTGCTTTGCATCAGGATGGATGCAAATTCGCCAGCGCATGAAGCAGCAGGGCGTTGAACTGCCATTGGTCATTTCCGACCATTGTGACTGGGACGAACTCATCGCCACCATCAAGGACACGCAGGCTGGCGAAATATGGGTAACCCATGGCCGTGAGGAGGCCCTGGTGCGCTGGTGCGAACTGAACCAGATCAAGGCCCGACCGCTCAATCTGGTCGGCTATGACGACGAGGCGGAGTGATGCGTGCCTTTGCCGAGCTGCTGGAACGCCTTGTCCTTACCCCGTCGCGCAACCGCAAGATTGACCTGCTGGTGCATTATTTCAGGGCGACCCCTGATCCTGACCGTGGCTATGCCCTAGCTGCAATTACCGGCGGCCTTGAACTTCCGGCAGTTAAGGCAGGGCTGGTGCGCCAGCTTGCCGCCGACATTACCGATCCTGAACTGTTCCGCCTGTCCTATGATTTTGTTGGCGACCTTGCCGAAACCGTTGCGTTGATCTGGCCATCCGCCAGCACCCCATCATCAGTTGCCCCTTCGCTGGGGGAAATTGTGCAAGCGCTCTCAACACAAGGTCGTTCTGGTGCACCCGCCTTGATGCGCGGCTTTCTGGACGCCCTTGCGCCATCCGGCCGTTTTGCCCTGATCAAGCTTGCCACCGGCGGCTTGCGGGTTGGCATCTCGGCGCGGCTTGCCAAGCAGGCTCTGGCCGATTTTGGCGGCGAGGAAGTCGGCGCGATCGAGGAATTGTGGCATGGCTTGCGCCCGCCTTATCGGGAATTGTTTGCTTGGCTGGAGGGCAGGGGAGACAAGCCGGTCAATGCTGCCGATGCGCCGTTTCGCCCAGTCATGCTTTCCCATCCGCTGGAGGAACGCGACATTGCGCTGATCATACCCGGAGAGTTTGTTGCCGAATGGAAATGGGATGGCATCAGGGTGCAAGCTGTCGCACAAAACGGCACAAGACGGCTTTATTCGCGAACCGGCGACGACATTTCGCCGTCCTTTCCCGATGTGGTGGAAGCCATGGCCTTTGAAGGGGCCATTGATGGTGAGCTGCTGGTAGGCCGCCCTGCCGATCCGCAGGCTGGCGCCGGCACCTTTTCCGATCTGCAACAGCGTCTGAACCGCAAGAGCGTCAGCGCGGCAGATCTGCAACGCTACCCGGCGTTCATCCGGGCCTATGATCTGCTGGTGGATGGCGAGGAAGATTTGCGCAGCCTGCAATTGGTGCAGCGTCGCACACGGCTTGAGCGGTTTGTCGGCGCTCTTGATCCCTCTCGTTTCGACCTTTCGCCGCAGATTGCGTTTGCCGATTTCGAAGCGCTAGCTCATCTGCGAGCTTCGCCGCCACATCCGGTAATCGAAGGTGTCATGCTCAAGCGCGCCGACAGCCCCTATCTGGCTGGCAGGCCCAAGGGCTTCTGGTTCAAATGGAAAAAAGACCCTTTCACGGTCGATGCGGTGTTGATGTATGCGCAGCGTGGCCATGGCAAGCGCTCAGGCTATTATTCAGATTTCACCTTCGGGGTGTGGCGCGGCACCGAACTGGTTCCGGTGGGCAAAGCCTATTTCGGGTTCACTGACGCGGAACTCAAACAGCTCGACAAGTTCGTTCGCGACAACACTGTCGAGCGGTTCGGGCCGGTCCGTTCGGTCAGGGCAACGCGGGATTTCGGCCTGGTGCTGGAAATAGCCTTCGAAGGGCTGAATCGATCTTCACGCCACAAGAGCGGCGTTGCCATGCGATTTCCGCGCATTTCACGCATCCGCTTCGACAAACCAGCCGCTGAAGCCGATTTTTTGGAAACGTTGGAGGCGATGTTGTCGCCGCTTCCTTGAAAACGCCATCTGTCATGCGTAGGTAGAAGAGCCATTTGCAAGGAATCCCCATGACCAATCCGGTAAGTAATTTCCTCGGCGACACACCGCTTCGCACTGTGGTGAAGCTCGCCGTACTTTCCGTGGTGGTTGGCATCATCATGGCTGCGCTCAATTTGACGCCGCTCGATGTGTGGTACATGGCCCGCGACTTCGTGCGCTGGGTCTATGAAGTCGGTTACGAAGCCTTCGGCCGGATCGGGGTGTATTTTGTCTACGGCGCAATGGTCGTGGTGCCGGTGTTCATCCTGATGCGGCTGCTTGCGGCCGGCAAGCGGTAGCAATCAGACAAACTCCGCCGCCACCTTGTGGGTGATGAGGTGGCGGGCGGCGATTTCGCTTATGTCCTTGCCGTAACCCCCGCCCATCACACAGGCAACGGGGATACCCTGTTCCCTGAAAAACCCGATCACCTGCCGGTCGCGTGCTTCAAGGCCCTCGCTTGAAAGTGCAAGGCGGCCAAGCCGGTCATCGCGGTGGGGATCAACACCAGCATTGTAAAACACGATGTCGGGACGAACGAGATTGCGCGAAGCGCCAAGGGCTTGCGCCAGCACTTCCAGATACGCGCCATCTTCCATGCCGTCGGGCAGCGGAAAATCGATATCGGACTTTTCCTTGCGGGTCGGAAAATTCTTCGCCGAATGCATCGATACAGTCACGACCCGTGGCTCGTTTGCGAATATCTCGGCGGTGCCATCGCCCTGATGAACGTCGCAGTCAAAGACCAGCGCATTGCCAATTTCGCTGGTTTCCAGCATTAGGCTGGCGGCGACGCCGACATCATTGAACACGCAAAAGCCCGCGCCGTGCGCACGCTTTGCATGGTGGCTTCCGCCGGCTGTCGAGGTGGCAATGCCCTGCTCCAGCGCCAGCCGCGCAGCAAGCACCGTTCCTGCTGCCGCGTGACGCGCGCGCAGCGAGACACTCTGGGTGACCGCAAACCCGATGGTGCGGCTGATCTGCTCCGGCACGCTGCAGGCAAACACCTGGTCCACATAAGCCCGCTCATGCGCCAGTTCCACCCATTGCACCGGCGCTGGACCCGGCGTTTGAAATCCACCCGGAGCAACCAGTCCTTCAGCCAGAATGGCGTCGGCAATGGCTGCGTATTTGGGCATCGGAAAGCGATGGTCTGGCGGCAATTGCGCGGTGAACAGCGGATTGTGAACAATGGCCATCGCCATCCCCGGTCATTCTCCGTGCAAGTTCTTTTGCGCCCAGTGCTGTGTTTTCTGCCCTGTCAGGCGCCAGACATGGTCCAGTCCGCGCGCTTTCAGCTCTTGCAAGATGTCGCTGTTGATCCTCGCGGCAAGGCATGGCCCGGCGTAAATCATACCGGTGTAGAGTTGCAGCAGGTCAGCCCCCGCTTCCAGCTTGGCAATGGCTGTGGCAGCGTTGTTGATGCCACCAACCCCGATGATCGGCAAACTCTTGCCGACCAACACCCGCATACGTGCAAGCACAATGGTGCTGCGCTCGAATAGCGGCTTGCCCGAAAGCCCGCCGCTTTCATCCGCATGGGAGAGCCCTTCGACACCATGCCGGCCAATCGTGGTGTTGGAAATGACGAGGCCATCAAGCGCGCTACTTGTAACAACGCGCGCGATTTCCTCCATCTGCTTCTGGTTCAGATCTGGTGCGATTTTCAGGAAAACCGGCCTTTTCCCGCGGTTCAGCAAGGCTGTCGCATCGCGCTTTGCCTGCACCCGATCAATCAGTTCGCTGAGGGCTGCTCCAGATTGCAGATCGCGCAAACCCGGCGTGTTGGGGGAGGAAATGTTCACGGTGAAGTAAGAGGCAACATCGAAGAATTTCCCGATCCCGAACTCATAATCGGCGATCATGTCAGCCGAATCCTTGTTGGCACCAATGTTCACGCCGATGATTCCCGGCCGGCCGCTGCGAGCCTTCAGGCGCTGGAGTGCCCGTTCATGGCCTTCATTGTTGAAGCCAAGCCGGTTGATCACGGCATCCTGCCCTTCAAGCCGGAATACCCGCGGCTTTGGGTTTCCTGCCTGTGCGCGCGGTGTGATGCTTCCAACTTCGACAAAGCCGAAACCCAAAGCAAGCATTGCGTCCGGAACTTCCGCATTTTTGTCATAGCCGGCGGAAAGGCCGATGGGGTTGGGAAATTTCAGCCCTGCAACGCTCACTTCAAGGCGATTGTCGACGCTTGTGGAACAAGGTGGGACAAGGCCGGATTTGAGGGCGCGGATCGAAACGCCATGGGCAGTTTCCGGATCAAGGAGAAACAGCGCCTTGCGGCCGATGCGTTGCAACAGGCTCAACCGTCAATTCCGTCCGGAAAAAGATGCTTGCCATCAGCGCCCAGTGGCAGGCCGCAAACAGCAAGCACTGCGTCCAATTCCAGCGGCGCATAAAGATGGGGAAACAAGTCCCCGCCGCGCGAAGGCTCAAACTTCAACGCATGTGCCAGTGCTTGCGGATCGAGGCTGACAAGCAGGAGGTCTTCCTGACCGGCAAAATGCTTTGCCGCCGTCTCGCGAACCTGCAAGGCAGTGGACAAGTGCACATAGCCATCGGCAATGTCGATCGGCGCGCCAAGAAACCGGCCAGCCTTTTCCGCTGCCGCCCATTGCGCACTCGTCACGATCTTGTAGATTTTGGTGTTCATGCACCATCGATTGGCACGACAGTTCGCACTGTTCAAGCCTTTCAGACCAAAGCCGGAGGCGCATATGCACCATTTTCAGCGTTCAGCCATTGTTGCGATGTTTCTTGCAGGGATTGCGCAATGCGCAAACGCACAGGAAACAGTGCCACAAGCCACTGTCGAACAATCCGGGCGCTATGAACTCAAGGCCCAAGGCGACGGATTTGTCCGCCTCGACAAGCAAACGGGTGAAATGAGTTTTTGCACGGTTTCAGGAAAAAACCTTTCATGCCTCATAGGCGCTCAAGAGCGCGAAGCATACGAAAATGAGCTTGCCTTGCTGCGGGAGCGCATGGATGCGATCGAAAAACAGGTTTCAGGCATTTCTGCAGATGCATCGAGTGAGGCCAAGAAGCAGGATCGCATTTCCGGTTTGACGCCAGAAAGCGGCGCCCCGGCGCTGCCCAAGGAGACGCCGGTTCCACCCGCTGAAGAGAGCCTTGACCGGACCCAGAAGGAACTTGACCGCGCCATGGATCTTGCAGGCAAAGCCATGCAGCGCTTTTTTGAGGTCATCAGGGATTTGCGAGCCGAAATGGAAAAAGGCTGAAAGCCCGTCAGCCTGCAACGGGCGCGTCAGGAACGCGAAGGCTCTCCAGCAGCAATGTGTCAGGCTTGCGCGGCAGCAGCCATGCGATCAAGGCCGCAACAACTGTTCCCGCTGCTATTGCGCACAGCCCGGCCGGTATTGGCAGTGGCAGTTCGGCAAGGCCGGGCAACAGCAATCTGTATTCATCGCCCGACCCGGCAAGCAGATCAGGTCCGATGATTGAAAGGCCGGCCATTGTTGCCAGTGCGATTCCGCTGGCAAGCATCCCGGCGATTGCCGCAATGGCGTGCATTCTATCTGACCAGATTGCCAGCAGGATTGCCGGCGCAAGCACTCCCGCGCAGATCGCAAGCGACCAGAAAACAAGATCAAGGCTGCTTGCCGGATGGTAGAGTGCCAGCCATGCGGCAGCCAAGATGCCACAAAGCACTCCAAGCCTTGCAATGAAAAGCCGGTTCATTCCTGAAATCGGAGCGCGCGTCACCAGAACCGACGATAGGGCAAAGGCGGACGCGTTAGCAGAAGCCAAAGCTGCTGCGACCAGCGCCGCTCCAACTGCCATGGTGAAGGCCGAAGGCAGCAATGCAATGTCAGGCAGGGCAAGCGAAATGATTTCCCCGCGCAAGCGAAGGTCTGCCGGTCCCAGCGCATAGTCAGGATTTCCGCCGCACGCAGCGATAGCCTGTTCCAGGGTGGTAACGGCCTGGCTGCAAAGTGTGACGAGCGGCTCGCCGGCACCAAGCGGGGCAAGCTTTGCGCCGAACTTCAGGATCCAGTTTGCAGAGTCCGGTATCTCGCCCACCGTCAGGCCGAAAATGCCGTTGTAGATTGCGATCTTGGCAAAGCTTGCAGCTGCAGGCATGGCGGTTGTCACAATCGCCGCCAGCACGATGGAGATTGCGATGGCCGGTCTGGTGGTTTTCACCTGCCGGGCAGATTGCGACTGGCTGAGAATGGCCGGATAGCAGGCGAAAGCCAGCGCAAGGAAAAGTGTCAGGCTCACAATACTTGCCAGGTTCGACATGGCAGGGAGCGCATTCGATGTGGCCTTCTCAAGAGGCGGGAGTCCAAGGCCTGTCAGCTGTCTTTCAAGCTCCACGATTTCAACCAATGCGCCGGGTCCATGCGCAATCTGTGGCAACGGAATGCCGGTTGTCGTCAGCGACAGCCATACCAAGGGCACCAAGAACGCTGTAGCCATCAGAACATAAGCAAGTGAGTTTGTGCGGATCAGGCCATTGAGGCCACCAGGCAGCACGGTGAGTGAAACAAGCAGCACAGCGAGTGCAATCGTAATGCCTGCCTCCAGCCCGAACACTGCCAAACTGATGGAAGCAACGATCTGCAATTGACCCCACAGCATGATGAAACTTGCCAGGGCAAAAAATGCCATGGCAACAATGCTCGCCGGCGCATTGGCATACCGCGCCTTGAAATAGAGCGGGGGTGTGCCGGCATTGCTTTTGCGCAGGAACGGCAAGATCAGAATGGCGGCAATCGCAAGACCGCAAGGAGGCCCAAGTAGCAGCGCCGCACTGCCGCCCGATTGCGCGAAGAAATTTCCCGGAAGTCCCAGAAAAAAGACACTTGGAACAAGCAGAGCCGCCATCGACATGGCCAGGATGGTTGGCGCGGCGGTTCGGCCGGAAAATTGCCAATCTTCAAACGCTGCCGTTCGTGCACCAATCCCGGGGAAAGCGAATGCCGATATCACAAACATCCCGGTCAGAACGTAGCCATATCGCTCCGGCATGCCAGCTTGTTCAAATACCATGAGAACAAGGAAGAAGGCGGCCATTGCGGCTATCGCAAAAAGCCCGAACCGGCTTTTTCCCGCGACCACCTGATCAGCAATTCCGCGAACCAGCATCGTTAGCGGCTTTCCCAGACCGAATGTTGGCGGTCGACTTTCTCCTGGCGCAAGGCCAGCCAGTAGACTGCTCCGGCCAAGCCGAACGGCAAAACACACAAGGCCAGGAAGCCCAAGACCGGCAAGCCTGATACCGTCCAGCCTGATTTCAAGTCACCCACGCCTGCCGCCGCCATGGCTGCAATCAACATGACCAGTGCCGCCGGCCAAACGAGCCAACGCGTATTTTTCCACCATCTTTCGGGATTTCGAACAGGCAATTTCACAATCCCCATTTTGCCCCTATCGGGTGCGCTGCTTGCGTTTGCCTTCTAGCACGGTTGTGCTTGTGGTGTGAGGGGGCCGCAAAGTCGTATCCTAATATTCGCCATCGCGGGCAATTGAAACAGGACGCTTGCATTTTGTGCGCCCGAGCAGGATAGTTTAGCGGGGAAAACGGGCATGCCATGCCGGGAGGGAAGATGACGCTGGGCGCTATCATAGTCGCAGACGATCATCCGTTGTTTCGCGATGCCTTGAGGCAGGCAATCGAGGGACTTGGCTCAACCTATCGCGTCGAAATGGCTGCAGCATTCGAAGAAGTGGAAAAGCTTCTTGAGAAAATTCCTGATGCGGAACTCGTGCTGCTCGACCTGAACATGCCCGGCAACAACGGACTTTCCGGCCTCTTGCGGCTTCGCTCGTCATGGCCGGCGGTACCGGTGGTAATTGTTTCAGCCAACGAAGAAGCATCGACCATCCGCCGGTCGCTGGACATTGGCGCTTCTGGTTACATCACCAAGTCAGCTTCTGCCGAACACATCCGTGAGGCCATTGCCAGCGTGCTTGAAGGCAATGTCTGGGTCCCATCCGACATCGACATCGGCAATTCCGACGACCGCGAGATGGGCGAGCTCATCCACCGCCTGCAAACGCTTACGCCGCAGCAGAACCGGGTTCTTTCAATGCTTGGCGAAGGTCTGCTCAACAAGCAGATTGCCTATGAACTTGGGGTATCCGAGGCCACCGTGAAAGCCCATGTATCAGCTGTTCTGCTGAAACTGGGTGTGGATAGTCGCACCCAGGCTGTGATTGCACTGGGACGCCTTGGCCTTGCAGCACCAGGAATTGGCACGGCGAACGCCTGACTGGTCAGCTTCACGCTGCCAAGATCATTCTGCTGCTTCCCGCCTCGCCAGTCCCAACGACAGCACAGACCGCAAACCTGCCGGGCGAACCGGCTTGTTGAGGATGGCCACGCCCAACCGGTCAGCTTCGGCTTTGACCGAGGGCGAGCGATCTGCCGTGACAAGGACGCACGGCGTCTCATTTCCATGCGCTGCGCGGATGGCCTCGATGGCTTCAATCCCCGTACCCGATTCAAGGTGGTAATCGGCCAGAACGATGTCCGGGCGTCCTTCCATGCCCTTGATGGCTGCCAGCGCGCCATCGGTGTCGAGAGCGGTGTGCACAAGACAGCCCCACTGCCCAAGCAACCCGGCCATGCCCTGGAGGATCGATGCATCGTTGTCGATGCAAAGAACGATCAGTCCTTCCAGTTTCTGCCCGGTCACGCGTTGCGAGTCTTCCAGCCTGACAAGGGTGTCAGCTTGCGCGGGGGCGGTTGGTACGGTGACAGTAAAGCGCGTTCCCTTGCCCGGCAGTGAACGCAACGAGACCTTGTGGCCCAGAACCTGGGCAATGCGCTCGACGATGGAAAGCCCAAGGCCAAGACCGGGCGCTTGCTTTGCACCGCTTTGCAGCCTGCGGAACTCGGTGAAAATGCTGCGGTGGTCCGCCTCCGCAATGCCGATGCCGGTATCAAGTACCTCTATGCGCAGATTGGGTCCTGCTCGTCTGCACCCTATCAGGACCCGACCATGCGGCGTGTATTTGATGGCGTTGGAGACAAGGTTTTGCAAAAGGCGGCGAAGCAACGCCGGGTCTGACCGCAGCCAGCGCGAACTGTCCACAAACGTCAACTCCAATCCCTTTTCGCGCGCCACCGGGGCAAATTCGACTTCCATCTGGTCAAACAGACGGCGAACCGGATAGGCGATCGGCTTGCTCTCATGCTTGCCTGTGTCAAGGCGCGAGATGGCCAGCACTGCGCCCAGAATTTCCTCAACCGATTCCAGAGATTTGCCAATGTTGTTTACAAGGCTTTCCTCGCTGCTGTTTTCAACGCGCTCCAGAAGTGTGGATGAATAGAGCCTTGCGGCATTCAGCGGCTGCAAGATGTCATGGCCTGCCGCCGCCAGAAAACGGGTTTTGCTGGCATTGGCCTGGTCGGCAGCGCGCGTCGCCCGTTCCAGTTTCTGGTTGGCCTTGACGAGTTCACTGGTGCGCTCTTCAACACGGCGCTCCAGGGTTTCATTTGCTTCTCGCAGCGCTTCTGCCACCAGGATTCGGTCGGTGATGTCATGCCAGGTCACAACCACGCCACCGCCTGGCATGGGTGCGGTTCTGATTTCGACAATCCGCTCGGATGCGTTGAGCGCCAGCAACCATGGTTGGTCGGCATGCAGCACCCTGTCTGCCAACTCATCATCGTCGATGCCCTGTTGCGAAAGCCCGTGGGTTGCCGAAATCTGGCTGACGATGTCATTGATTGAAATGCCGGCCTGTCCAACGCTGGAAGGCAGCGAAAGAAGCTTGCGGAAGCGGTTGTTCCAAAATGCCAGCCTGAACTCGGAATCAAAGACCGTGATCCCCTGATCAAGCTGGTCAAGCGCTGTCTGAAGGACGTCGCGGTTGAACTGGATTGCTTCCGTTGCTTGGTCGAGCAGCTTTATGGAAGCTGGTGATGCCACTTCATGGCGTTTGAGCAGGATTGTGTGCACCAGCCGGGACGATGAAGAGCCGATGGCGCTGGCGAGCAATTGCTCGGAAAAGCGCAGCAATGGCTGGTCAACCGGGTCGCTCGCCTTGGGCAGCCTTCCAAGTTTCGACCAGTAATCGTCAAAAGCCCGCTCTGTCCGGCGCGAACCCAGATACCGCGCCACTGTCTTTTGCAATTCGCCGATGTTGACACGTGCGGCTCCGAACCGGCGCGAAATTGCCGACGGCTGCCGTTGCGCCACAAAAATGTTTGACTGTGTGGTCTCCGAGGCTGTGGGGCGTTTGCTCAAAGAGCCGGCAATCAGCGCCATGGTGTTTATGGCAAGACTCCACAACACCCCATTTGCAATTGGTGAGAGTTCGAAGAAGAACAGGGCATTGGGCTTCAAGATACCCGATGGCAGCGGGCCCTGTGCAATCAGCCAGTGCGTCGGATCAAGCAGCGTGGGCAAAAGCAATGTGTAGGTCCACACTGCGATGCCACAGGTCATGCCGAGAATTGCGCCGCGTGCATTTGCCCTGCCCCAGAAAAGACCACCAAAGAAGGAGGGCGACAATTGCGCAATGGCGGCAAACGATACGAGGCCGATGGAGGCCAGCGCCTGCGAATTGTCGGCGGTGCGATAATAGACATAGCCGAAAAACAGCAGGACCATGATTGCCGAGCGCCGGATTTTCAGGATCGACTGTTCCATGTCTACCGAGCCTGTGGCGCGGTCTGCTTCCTGGTGGCGCAGGATCAGCGGCAGGACAAGGTTGTTGGAGATCATGATTGCAAGCGCAACACACGCCACCACCACCATCGCCGCACCGGCTGAAAGCCCGCCAAGGAAGGTGAAAATCGAAATGATTTCGCTGCCGCCCGACATCGGCAACAGCAAGACAAAATTGTCGGCCGTCACGCTGTCCCCGAATTTGATGAGACCGGCAGCGGCAATCGGCAACACGAAAAGATTGATGCCGACAAGGTAGAGCGGGAACAGCCAGCGCGCCCTTACAAGTTCCCCCGGCGAATGATTTTCGACAACGGTCACGTGGAACTGTCTTGGAAGAAGCAGGAAGACCAGCGTGCTGAGCAAGGTGAGAATGGCAAAATTGCCATAATCAAAACCGCGATCCAGCATCTGCGAAACCTGGGGATTGGCCACCGCCTGCTGCCAAAGGTCACCAATCCCATTGAAAACGAAAAAGGTGACATACGTGCCAACTGCCAGAAATGCAGCAAGCTTGATGACGGATTCCAGCGAAACTGCCAGCAACAGGCCATCCTGGAGTACGGTCGCATCGGCATGTCGCGTGCCGAAAAGGATGGTGAACAGCGCAAGCGTGATGGCAATGAGGATCGAGATTTCGCCCTGTGCGCCGAAGGCTGCAATTTCCAGTCCGCCATAATGGGCGATCAGCAAAGATACCGACGTGGAAACGGCCTTCAGCTGCAAGGCGATGTAGGGAATGGTTCCAACCACGGCAATGATTGTTGCGACAGCCGCAACCGGGACGCTCTTGCCGTAGCGCGCGCCCAGAAAGTCGGCGATTGAAGTGATGCGTTCCGCCTTGGAAAGCTGGATGATGCGCGAAACAAGCGGATAGCCCAGGGTGATTATGAGGATCGGGCCGACATAGATCGCAAGGAAAGAAAGTCCGCTGGATGCCGCCAGACCGACCGAACCGAAAAAAGTCCATGTCGTGCAGTAGATGGCCAGGGAAAATGCATAGATGTTCGGGCGGCTTGAAATGCCGTTGTCGCTGCGCCTGCGGTCGCCATAGCTGGCGACGGCAAACAATGCCAGCAGGTATAAAAATGCCGTTCCGATAACGGCCCAACCCTGAATCATGCCTCATTCCTCCCCGCAAAGCCGGTTGGCCATCCCGACATTTGCGACCTCAACACATCATTGTCGCAAGCCTTGCAGCATGTCCACATATTGTCGATTCGAGACATCGGCCCGCAAATCGGCGGTCAAAACGTTAGGGCAGGCACTTGCCGACTTAACGAAAGGTAAACTTAACGCTATAGAGCGTTCGACGTGGGCAGGAATCTGGGAGATTCTTCCTGCGGATTGCCAGCACGGGCGCTGCAAGATGGTCTTCAGCAAGTTGGCACGCAGTAACTGAAAAGGGGATAAGCATGTCACTTGCAAGTGAATTCAAGGCATTCATCATGCGCGGCAACGTCATGGATCTCGCCGTTGGCGTTATCATCGGCGGCGCGTTTGGAACTATCGTAAGTTCGTTGACCGCAGACGTGATCATGCCGATCGTCGGCATGATTGGCAGCGCCGACTTCAACAATTACTTCCTGCCGCTCAGCAGCGCAGTGACAGCCACCACTCTGGCGGCTGCAAAGGAGCAGGGACCGGTTCTGGCATGGGGCGCATTCTTTACCGCCATCATCAACTTCCTCATCCTTGGTTTCATCATTTTCATGATGGTCAAGATGATCAACCGCTTGATGCCGCCACCAGCCGCCGCAGAACCAGCAGGCCCAACCCCGCAGGAAAACCTTCTGGGCGAAATCCGCGATATCCTTGCCAGCCAGACCGCGGCACCAAAGGCAAAAGCTCCGGCAGCTAAAAAATAGTCTTTCAAACACAAGTGGCGGCAGGTTTGCCGCCACTTTTTATACGATTTCATGCACTGTGAATTAAGGTTGGGGCGCTAAGCTCAAAACCCGTAGCTTTGCGTCAGGACGGTTTATTACCTGTTCTGGCTGCTGATTCAGCCATCAAACGCCTTCACGGGGAACGATCATGACAACCATCCAGAAGGTGGAACGCGATTTTCGCAACACGCTCTGGATTTTGGCGGCGTTTTCGCTGCTGACAAACCTGCTTTTGCTGGCTCAGCCCATCTACATGTTGCAGGTCTATGATCGTGTATTGCCGTCACAAAGCACCGACACGCTGTTGTTCCTGACCTTGCTGGTGGTGTTTTCGTTGGTCGTGTTCGGCCTTTTGGAGGTCGTGCGAGCAGTGATTGCCAATCGGGCCGCCGCACGCTTCGACACCGGCCTTTCCGATCTTGCGTTGCGCACCATCATTCGCGCCGGTCCGGCAAATGGCGGCAATGCCCAGCCCTTGCGGGACATCGCATCGCTGCGCGGCTTGTTGTCTTCCAAGGTGGTCTTTGGCCTGCTGGACTTGCCGTTCGGCGTTATCTTCATCGCAATCATGTATTTGATCCACCCGGCGCTGTTCTGGCTCACCCTGGGTGGCGCGGTGCTGCTGACCATTGTCGCCGTAGTTAACCAGATGGCTCTTGCAAAGGCCAACAAGGACCAGGGCGACCTCACCGTCGCCGCCGCCCAACGCGCCGAATACCTTGCCCGCACCGCCGACAGCCTCGTGGCCATGGGCATGGTCAGCAATGTCGTCAATGGCTGGGGTGACGTTCATGCCCGCTCGCTGGTGGCTGCCGATATTGCGGCTCGGCAAAATGCCTGGTTTGCCGGCCTTTCGCGCATTCTACGGCTTGGCCTGCAGATAGCGATGCTGGGGTATGGCGCGATGCTTGTTTTGCGGGGCGAAATGACGGCAGGCATGATATTCGCCGCGTCCCTGATTTCCGGTCGCGCCCTGCAACCGATTGACCAGATCATCGGCTCCTGGCGCCATCTGGCCTCCGGCTTGCAGGCTTGGAAGCGAACCCGCGCTTTCATGGACAAGGCTGACCGCCGCGACCAATACACAAAACTGCCACCACCCAAGGGGCATCTGGAAGTCGTTGACCTGTTGCAGGTCAATCCGGCGGACCCAGCCAAGCCGCCCATCCTTGCACGTGTCAGCTTTGTGCTTGAGCCGGGCAAGTCGGTCGCGGTTCTGGGGCCATCGGGATCGGGAAAATCGACCCTTGCCCGCATGATTGTCGGCGCCGCCATTCCGCGCGCTGGCCATGTGCGCATCGACGGCCACGACATTGCCAACTGGGATCCTGAAGACCTTGGCCGGCACATCGGCTATCTTGCACAGGATGTCGAACTGGTTCCAGGCACGGTGGCGCAGAACATTTCCCGCTTTGCGCCTTCGCCGGACGATGCCGATATCGTGGCAGCGGCAAAGCTTGCGCACGTTGAAGACCTCATCCAGAAACTGCCGCGCGGCTATGACACCGTCATCGGCACCGGCGGGGTGCAAATTTCCGGCGGTGAAAAGCAGCGCATCGGACTTGCACGCGCGCTGTACGGCTCTCCGCGCATCCTGGTGCTTGATGAGCCAAATTCCAGCCTTGACCGCGTCGGTGAGCTTGCCTTGATGCGTGCTCTGGCTGACGCCAAGAAAAACGGCGTGACAGTTTTTGTCATTACGCAGCGCGAAATGGTGCTGGCTGGTGTCGACAAGATCATGCGCATGCAAAATGGCGCAATTCTGGAATATGACGAACGCGACATCATTCTCCAGCGCCATTCCGGCAAGAACAATCCAGACAAGCCGCCGCAAGGCCGGCCACCTGTTCCCGGCAAGAGTCCTGCTACCGAATGGCGCGCGAAAGTGGACCCGCAATCATGAACATGCTGACCGCCTCGCAAATTCCTGCAGCGCCTTCGGGCGGACCCAAGTCTTCAGACCGCGGACAAGCCAGTGGCAACTGGCAGGACAAGGTGCCGACCGGCATTGGCAACCAGACCATTTTTGGCGCGATCGTAGCCTTGGTTTTCTTTGCAGGTTTCGGCATCTGGGCGGCAATGGCGCCGTTGTCAGGCGCAGTGGTTGCCACCGGCGTGGTGCAAGCTGCAGGCCAGAACAAGGTTATTGAACACCTTGAGGGCGGCATCATTTCAACAATCCATGTGCGGGAAGGGCAGGTGGTTCGCGCCGGGGAATCACTGCTGTCCATTGATACGACCCGTGTGGCAGCCGACCGCAACCGGGTTGTGGTCGCATTGATCGGCACTGAAGCGCAGATCGCCCGCGCACAGGCTGAGCGCGATGGCCGCAGCGAAATGGAATTGCCGCCCGAGGTGGTCAACAGCGCGCGCACAGCCGGTGTCGAAGGGGATCTGGAACAGCAGCGCGCCGAATTTGCCAACCGCCTGCAACGGCATCAAACCGAACTGGCCGCCGTCGAACAGCGGGTGATTGCTGCCAATGAGGAAATCGAGGGCTTGCAGATCCAGAAAACTTCCGAAGAGCGCAAGCTTGCGGTTGTTCGCGACGAATTGAAAGACAAAGCCGAACTGCTGAAAAAAGGCCTTACACCGCGCAGCCAGTACAATGCCTTGCAGCGTGCCGAAGCGGATTCACTGGGCGCGCTCGGCAGCATCACTGCCAATATCGGCCAGCGCAAATCCTCAATTGCCGAACTTGCCGAACAACGGGCGGGCCTTGAAGCGAAACGGCGCGAAGCAGCCTCTGCCGAAGTGAACGAGTTACGCGCCAAAATTGGTGACCTGCGCGAGCAATTGCTGACCCGTGACGACATTCTTGCCCGCTCGGAGATACGCGCGCCCGATGACGGCATCATCGTCAAACTGTCCAAGAATACCGTTGGCAGCATCATCAAGCCAGGTGAACCGGTGTTGGAACTGCTGCCAACTTCCAATGATCTTATCATTGACGCAAAGGTGCTTCCGCAGGATGTGGACGGCGTGAAGGTTGGCCAGGAAGCCAATTTGCGCTTCACCGCGCTCAATGCCCGCACCACCCCCGAAGTGGCGGCAAAAGTGAGCTATATCTCCGCTGACCGGTTGCTCGATCCCAACACGCGCGAACCCTATTACACCGCGCGCCTCGAGATTTCAGGCGATCTCCCGGCGGAAATCGAACCGGGGCAGATCCAGCCCGGCATGCCGGTTGATGCGTTCATCAAGACGGGCGACCGCACCTTCCTTGAATATCTGGTCCGCCCGGTTCAGGACAGTTTCGCCAAGGCATTCCGCGAGGAATGAACCGGCAGGATATGTGGGGGGAAATGGCATGAAGCGCATCGTTGCGGCGTTCTTCAACTCATTGGCAGGCATCAGGTTCGGCTTTGGCCGTGAGGCGGCCCTGCGCGAGGAATTGATCCTGTTGCTGCTGTCATTGCCAGCCGCCCCGCTGCTGACGCATGAGCCACGCATGTTGCTGGCGCTTTGGGCTTCGGTCCTGTTGCTGCTGTGTATCGAGTTCCTCAACACCGGCATCGAAAAGGTCGCAGACCGGGTTACCCGCGATTCAGATGAACTTGTGCGCATCGCCAAGGATTGCGGCTCGGCAGCAGTGCTGATGGCCATCCTGATTGCAGCCGGCGTCTGGGGCCTTGCCCTTTGGGAACGGTTCTTCGCCTGAAGAGGGTGTGACCTGCCGTGAGATCAAGAATGGTGCTGTGAGAGAGGATTGAACTCTCGACCTCTCCCTTACCAAGGGAGTGCTCTACCACTGAGCTACCACAGCATCGGCCTTGTGAACCGCGAGCCTATTGCCACACGGGTTGTCCAAGTGCAAGTCAAAGCGGCAAATGGCAACAGCTTCATTGCCGGGTGATCAGGCCACGGGCCGACCTTAGGGGAAAACAATGCCTGACTCGAATGAAAAAAGGACAAAGGACAGGAAAGTCCTGGAATTGCGCGATGCGCTGCGGGAAAACCTGAAGCGCCGCAAGGCGGCTCCCGCCGAAGATGTATCCGGCGGTAAGGCGCTGCTGCGGCGTACCGATTCGCTGGCACCAAGGCTTTCTGGCGGCACGGCTGCAAAACCGGCTGACAAAAAGCTGGATTAACCCCCGCAACAAGCAGGCTTCGTCGTCTTCTTGCCGCAATGCAGCAGTTGGGCTACACGGGCGGTCTGCCGGGCAACAGGCACTTCAGCGGGACCAAGGAACAAAAATGGACAAGATCATCGTCACCGGAGGCGGCAAGCTCCACGGTGAAATCCCTATTTCCGGGGCCAAGAATGCCGCATTGCCGCTGATGATCAGCGCGTTGATGACATCCGAGCCGCTGATTCTTGAAAATGTTCCGCACCTTGCCGACACCGAGTCGCTCATCCGCATCCTGACCAATCATGGCGTTGACTACAAAGTCGAGGGCAAGAAAAAGGGTCAAAATGGCGGGCAGGGCCGCACCATTCATTTTCGTGCCGGCGAAATCGTCGATACCGTTGCGCCATACGAACTGGTTTCGCGGATGCGCGCCAGTTTCTGGGTCATCGGGCCATTGCTGGCCCGCATGCACGAGGCCAAGGTTTCGCTTCCCGGCGGCTGCGCCATCGGCACCCGCCCGGTGGACCTGTTCCTCGAAAGCCTGACAGCGTTGGGTGCCACAATGGATGTGGAAGCTGGTTATGTTGTGGCTTCTGCCAGGAAAGGCCTCAAAGGCACCGGCTACCGTTTTCCCAAAGTGTCGGTGGGCGCAACCCATGTGGCCATGACGGCAGCAAGCCTTGCGCATGGCCAGACCGTGTTGGACAACGCCGCCCGCGAACCGGAAGTCGAGGATCTTGCCCGTTGCCTCAATGCCATGGGCGCCAGGATCAGCGGCGCAGGAACCAGGACCATTGTCATAGATGGTGTGGAAGCACTGCATGGCGCGCGCCATTCCGTGCTGCCCGATCGCATCGAGACAGGAACATTTGCCATGGCGGTGGCCATGACGGGCGGAGACGTGTTGCTCAAGGGTGCACAGCCTGCATTGCTCCAGAATGCGCTGGATGTGCTGGTGCGCGCAGGCGTGCATGTTGAGCCGACAAACGAGGGCATTCGCGTGTCGCGCAACGGGTCAGGCATCAAGCCGGTTGATGTGACGACCGAGCCTTTCCCCGGATTTCCCACCGATCTGCAAGCGCAATTCATGGCCTTGATGACGCGCGCCGAAGGGGTTTCGCGCATCACTGAAACCATCTTTGAAAATCGCTTCATGCATGTGCAGGAATTGGCGCGTTTGGGTGCGCGTATCGGCCTTGAAGGCCAAAGCGCAATTGTAACGGGTGTCGGCAAGTTGACCGGTGCCCCGGTCATGGCAACCGACCTGCGCGCCTCGGTTTCGCTGGTGATTGCCGGACTGGTCGCGGAAGGCCAGACAACGGTCAACCGCGTCTATCATCTGGACCGGGGATTTGAACGGCTGGAAGAAAAACTGACCGGCTGCGGCGCAAAGATTGAGCGCGTCTCTTCCTAAGGGTACGTCCACGCCGTTGCGCTTTGGCGTGAAACTTAATAACCACAATGCCTTGATCTTCCGGGGATTCCAGATGCCCAACCGCCTCAAAATGATCGCCATGGATGGCGATGATCTTTCCATTGTCTCGGCGCATTGCCAGGATGCGGTGCTGCGGATTGCGGGGTTGAATTTTTTCAAGGGCGAACGACGTTTCGTTGTCACCATGAACCGGTTCGTCTGGGAAACAGCTGTTGGCGGCAAGGCATTCGAGCGTCGTCAAAGTGTGTTGCATTTCGAGCGGGTGACAGGCGTTGCCACCAAGGGCATGGACATGCGCCGCAAGGACCATGTGCTTGAACTGCTGGCTGTCACCTTCACGCAGGGCGATGCACCTGCCGGAACGCTGGAACTGGTTTTTGCTGGCGATGCCACGCTTCGCCTTGAAGTCGAATGCATCGAGGCGAAGCTGACCGATCTTGACGCCGCTTGGGAAACCCCGAACCAACCGGCGCACAAGGACTGACAACAACGCCTGACGGGAAGAACGGACTCTTTTGGTGGCCTTGAGACTTTCCACAACTGACCACGATTTTGAAAGCCGGTTCACCGGTCTGCTCGGCATGAAGCGCGAGGTATCGGAGGACGTGGATACCGCTGTTCGCGCCATCCTCGCCGATGTGCGTGTGCGCGGCGATGCAGCAGTACTGGAGTATACAAGCCGTTTTGACCGGCTTGAACTGACCGCGCAAACGATGCGCGTGAGCGCAGACGAGATCACGGCAGCTATTGCCCAGTGCTCCGATGAAACACTGGGTGCCTTGGAATTTGCCCGCGACCGCATTCGGTCCCACCATCAAAGACAAATGCCAAAAGATGACCGTTACATCGACAGCCTGGGCGTTGAACTGGGTTCGCGCTGGACCGCGGTTGAATCGGTCGGACTTTATGTGCCGGGCGGCACCGCCAGCTATCCAAGCTCGGTACTGATGAACGCGGTACCGGCCGTTGTTGCAGGTGTTGAACGCATCGCCATGGTGGTTCCATCGCCCCAAGGTGCGCTGAACCCGCTGGTGCTTGCCGCAGCCAGCCTCGCCGGTGTGAGTGAAATTTACCGCATCGGTGGCGCGCAGGCGATTGCGGCTCTTGCCTATGGCACCCAATCGATTGCCCCGGTCGCCAAGATCGTGGGGCCGGGCAATGCCTATGTCGCAGCAGCCAAGCGGCAGGTTTTCGGCACGGTCGGCATCGACATGATTGCCGGTCCGTCCGAAGTTCTGGTGGTTGCCGATGAAAACAACGACCCGGCATGGATCGCTGCCGATTTGTTGGCGCAGGCTGAACATGACGTCTCCGCCCAGTCGATCCTCATTACCAACTCGTCTGCCTTTGGCGACGCTGTGGCAGCTGCTGTGGAATTGCAGCTGAAATCCTTGCCGCGCGGCGAGACGGCTGCACAAAGCTGGCGCGACAATGGCGCGATCATCATTGTGCGCGATCTTGCCGAGGCCGTTCCGCTGACGGATCGCATCGCCGCGGAACATCTGGAGATCGCCACAGACGACCCGGAGGCGTTTTTCGCTGCTATCCGCAATGCCGGCGCGGTATTCCTTGGACGCCACACGCCCGAAGTGATCGGCGACTATGTCGGCGGTTCAAACCATGTCCTGCCGACAGCGAGGTCTGCCCGTTTTGCCTCGGGACTTTCGGTCCTGGACTATGTCAAACGCACATCTGTGCTGCGCCTTGGGCCGGAACAGCTTGCAGCGCTTGGCCCGGCTGCGGTAACGCTTGCAAAAGCCGAAGGCCTTGCAGCACATGGGCGCTCGGTTTCAATACGCATGAACCGCTGATCCGTTTGGTGCCAACCGGCGCGAGCGTGGCCAGCAAGGGTGGAAAAACAGCAGCATCGCCATGACAAGCAAGGGCAATCCGGCAAATCGCCTCATCGACGTCGTCCTTGACGATGCCTCGATTGGCCGCGCCACGCCCGATGTCGAGCATGAACGCGCAGTTGCCATATTCGACCTCATCGAAGAAAACAGCTTTGCCCCGGCGGCAGATGAAATCGGCGGCCCCTACAGGCTGAGCCTTGCTGTGGCGGAATCACGACTGGTGTTTACGGTTACGCGTGAAAACGGCGACCCGGTGGCGATACACATGCTTTCGCTCACGCCATTCAAACGCGTGATCAAGGACTATTTCATGATTTGCGAAAGCTACTACGATGCAATTCGTACCGCTTCGCCAAGCCATATCGAGGCCATCGACATGGGTCGGCGTGGCCTGCACAATGAAGGTTCCCAAACGCTGCAGGACCGCCTTTCCGGTAAGATTACGGTGGATTTTGATACCGCGCGTCGGCTTTTCACGCTGATTTGCGTGTTGCACTGGCGGGGCTGAATCTTGGAAATCCGGTTCTTGCGGGGTGTTCATGCCTGAGGCTGCAACCCGTCCGCAATCCGTCCTTTTTGTCTGTGCAATGAACTCAATCCGTTCGCCAATGGCCGAAAACCTGACGAAATCACTGTTCGGTAACAAGATCTATGCCCGTTCTGCCGGTGTTTCGGCTGGCGATCCCGACCAGTTCATGCAATCGGTCATGGCGGAGCGGGGCATTTCTGTCGCAAACCACGCGCCCATGACCCTTGATGACCTGGGCGAGGGATATTTCGATCTTGTGGTGACGCTTTCACCCGAAGCCCATCACCGGGTTCTCCAGCTCATGCGGTCGCAGGCAACCGACGTGGAGTACTGGCCAACGATGGACCCTTCAACGGTTGCGGGAAAACGCGAACAGGTGCTTGACGCCTACCGCCAAACCCGCGACAGGCTCGAGGAACGCATCAAAAACCGGTTTGGCTGAATGTAGCTTGTGCCGGAAAGGTGTTGTAGGTAGTTTCCCGCGACTTTCGCGACGCAGAAATCATGAGGAATAATGGCCAAGGAAGAAGTTCTGGAATTTCCAGGCATTGTCACCGAACTATTGCCCAACGCGACCTTTCGCGTGAAGCTTGAAAACGAGCATGAAATCATTGCTCACACGGCAGGGCGCATGCGCAAGAACCGCATTCGGGTTTTGGCGGGCGACAAGGTGCTGGTCGAAATGACCCCATACGACCTGACCAAGGGCCGCATCACGTATCGTTTCAAGTAAAGACGACAACCGCCCGGGGAATAGCGGTCCATGACATCACGTCCAAAGCTGGTTTTGGCATCGGGCTCACCAAGGCGGCTGCAATTGTTGCAGCAGGCCGGGATTGAGCCGGATTTGCTGTCGCCGGTGAATGCCGACGAGACGCCGCAAAAGGGTGAAGTTCCCCGCAGCCTCGCCAAGCGTCTCGCCAAGGAAAAGGCGACATTGGCGATGGAAAACGCCAAGCGTTCGCCCGAACTGCAGGACAGTTTCATTCTGGCGGCCGACACGGTGGTTGCACTGGGACGCCGCATTCTTCCCAAGGCAGAAATGCTTGATCAGGCATCGCAATGCCTGCGACTGCTTTCTGGCCGTTCGCACCGTGTTTACACCGGTGTCACGCTGGTTACCCCCAAGGGGCTGATGCGCCATCGCCTTGTCGAAACGCGGCTGCGCTTCAAGCGGCTGTCGCGCGATGAAATGGAAGCCTATCTGGCTTCAGGCGAATGGCGCGGCAAGGCCGGCGGCTACGCGATACAGGGACTTGCGGGAACCTTTGTCGTCAAGCTGATCGGGTCCTATTCCAATGTCGTCGGCCTGCCGCTCTACGAAACTGTTTCCCTGCTGACCGGCGAGGGCTATCCGGTGCACTTCAACTGGTTGAACCGGCTTTGAGCGAACACAACGACGAAAAACCGTCAGCCAGCATTGTTCCGCTGCGCCGGCAGCGGCCATGCCCTTCTTGCGGCAAACCTTCCTCGCGCGCCGACTATCCGTTCTGCTCGCGCCGCTGTGCCGATGTCGATCTCAACCGCTGGTTTTCAGGTGCTTACGCAATCCCGGCAGCGCAGCAGGAAGATGGCGGTGAGGGCAGCGAGGGTTGAAAATCCAGCCAGCCAATTTGCGGCTGCAGGCACTTGCAAGGGCAAACCTTAGCGCCTATAAACCGCCACGCTTCAAGCGCGCCAAGCCGTGCGCCATGCGATGCCCAGGTAGCTCAGTTGGTAGAGCAGCGGATTGAAAATCCGCGTGTCGGCGGTTCAATTCCGTCCCTGGGCACCATCCTCCCTGCGAACTTTCCCTTACCTCAAATGTCCGGCGCGGGTCTTGCGGGCATATTCATCAAATACCAGCGCGCAGCTCTTGCGGTCGATGTCGGAGAGAAAGCCGTCCTGGATCTTGCGCGCGCACAAGAACAGCGTCGGCGGCGGGATGCTGTACAAATCGATGCACAGATTGTCGATCAGCGCGCCGCCCTTGCCCTCCGTCAGCCACAAATAGCAGCGCCGAAACAGCGGATCGTCAAAGATTTCGCTGGCGCTAGCTGCGGCCACCGGCCCGATCAAGGCCGCACCTGCCAGAAAAACCAATGTTGCAAGCCTGATCATGTTGCTCTCCGTGGCCCAAGGGCCGATGTTGCAGTACCGGGGAAGAAAACGCCAGACGCCGCAGTAACGATTGTGTGCCTATTGGCCTCAGGTGACACCCGCCATTGTTCTGCCTTCATTAAACTCATGTCATCTTTGGTGTTCACCCTTTGCCTTGCCATGGTTTCGTTCTAGGTATCCCGCATGAAGACTTGGAAACAGATACTAGCAGGTTCAGTGCTGACTTTGGCGGCGGTGCTTGCATTCGGGCGGCTTTACCCCGGTGCCGGCGCGATGATGGCGGCCGCCGGACTGCCAACTCAACTAGTGGCGATGGCAACCGGGGCAACAGGCGGCGAGCAACCAAAGCCCGGTGATGGCAAGCCGCAAGGTCAAGGCGGCGCACAGGGTCAAAGGCCACCCCAAAACCAAGCCCAGGGTGGTGGGCGGCCAGGACAGCCGCCAAGGCCAGTATTGGTGGAAACTGCCCCTGTAAAATCAGAAAAGATCAATTCCTCCGTCGCTGCCATCGGCAATGGCGAGGCCTTGCGTTCGGTCATTGTCGTGCCGCTGGCCTCTGGGATCATCCGCGAAATGGTGGTGAAGACCGGCGACACGGTGAAAGCGGGCGATGTTCTCGCCCGGCTTGATTCAGATGCCGAGACCATCGAGCGCGACCGCGCAGCGCTCTCCGTGGGCGATTTTGAAGACAAGATGAAGCGCACCGAGCAATTGGCAAGTTCGCGCGCCGCCTCGCAAGTGGCAGTCAGCGATGCCCGCATGCAAATGGAAACCGCCCGACTTGCGCTGCGCGATGCGCAGTTGAAGCTCGACCGGCGCGCCATCATTGCCCCGATTGACGGCAAAGTTGGTATCATCCCGGTCGAGGTTGGCGATTTCGTCACCACCCAGACAGAGATCGCGACGATTGACGACCGCTCCAGCTTGCGGGTCGAATTCTGGGTGCCGGAGCGGTTTGCCTCGGCCATTCTTACCGGAATGCCAGTTGAAGCCTCGCCGCTTTCGATGCCGTCGGCCATTGTTTCAGGCAAGATCGAAGCAGTGGCCAGCAGGGTTGAGCAGGAAAGCCGGACGCTTCAGGTTCGCGCCGCCATCGACAACCCGGATGACACGCTTCGCCCCGGAATGTCTTTCAAGGTAAACTTGCAGCTTCCGGGAGAAAACTGGCCCGCAGTTGATCCTCTGGCCATCCAGTGGGGCTCATCGGGAGCTTTTGTGTGGAAGGCCGAAGGCGACAAGGCCGTGCGCGTCGGTGTAAAAATCATCCAGCGCAATTCTGATACGGTGCTGGTCGAAGCGGCATTGTTGGAAGGCGACGAAGTCATCACCGAAGGCGTTCAGTCGCTGCGCGATGGCATCCAGTTGCGGTACGCCCGTTCGGGCGAAGCTCAACCCGGCGGATAAGGGCGTACGACATGGAAGACAGCATCCAGCAGCGCGAACAGGCCCCCAAAGCTGACCATGATCCCGCCAAGGAAGCTGGCGGCTTTACGGCCCTTTTCATCCGCCGCCCCGTTCTAGCAATCGTCGTCAATCTGCTGATCGTCGTTGCCGGACTGGCGGCTTTGGCCGGGATCGAGATACGCGAACTGCCGGAAGTGGACAGCCCGGTAATCACCGTGTCCACCAATTACCCTGGTGCAGCGCCAGAAACCATCGACCGCGAATTGACCGCACCGGTTGAAGGCGCATCTGCCCGGGTTGCCGGGGTGCGCTCGATATCCTCCACGTCAAGTTTCGGTTCAAGCAGGGTGACTATCGAGTTCACCGAGGACACCAATCTTGACACGGCAGCATCGGATCTGCGCGATGCGCTCGGGCGGGTCGCCCGCGACATGCCGGAAGACGCGGAAGACCCGCGCATCGTCAAGGCGGACGCCAATGCCGACGCAGTAATGCGCGTGGCCGTCACTTCCGACATCCTTTCAGTGCAGGACATTACCTTGCTGGTCGAGGAGCAGATTTCCGACCGCCTGGCTGCGGTGGATGGCGTTGCCGACGTCCAGGTTTACGGTGACCGTGAGAAGATTTTCCGGATCGATGTTGATCAGGCGCGCCTTGCAAGCCGTGGACTTACAGTTGGCGACCTTGCCAATGCGCTTGGTTCTGCTGCTTTTGATGCCCCTGCCGGATCGCTCAATTCCAGTTCGCAGAACATCGTGGTTCGCGCCAATGCAACGATCACCACAGCGCAGGAATTTGAGGCAACCCTCATCAATGACCGGGTACGCATCGGCGATGTCGCAACCGTCACACTGGGGCCTGATCTTGGCGAAGCGGTGTTGCGGGCAAATGGGAAGGCCGGGGTTGGCATCGGTATTTTGCGCCAGGCCGGTTCCAACACCATTGAAATCTCAAAGGGCGTGCGCGCCGTCGTTGACGACATAGCCAAGATATTGCCTGAAGGAGTTTCCATCGCGGTTACCAGCGACGAGGCAATCTTTGTCAACGCCTCGATCACCGAGGTGATAACCGCGCTTCTGCTCGCTTCGGCAATTGTCATTGCGATCATTTACATGTTCCTCGGCGATGTGCGCGCCACCCTCATTCCGTCGATTTCGCTGCCGGTGGCACTCATCGGCTCGGTTGCCGGCATTTGGCTTGCCGGCTTTTCGATGAACATCCTCACCTTGCTGGCATTGGTGCTCGCAACCGGCATCGTGGTGGATGATGCCATTGTTGTTCTGGAAAACATCGTTTCCCAGTCTCGGCGTGGCATGGGTTCACGGGCGGCGGCGGTAATCGGCACCCGTGAAGTCTTTTTTGCAATCATTGCCACAACGGCCACCCTGGCTGCCGTGTTCATTCCGATTTCGTTCCTCCCCGGCAAGGCTGGCCGCTTGTTTGCCGAGTTCGGTTTCGTTCTCGCCTTTTCTGTTCTGCTGTCGTCATTCGTGGCCTTGACGCTGTGTCCAATGCTGGCTTCGCGGCTGCTCAAACCGCAAACAGGTGAGGAAACAAACGGCTACATTGCCCGCGCCGGCGCGGTGTTCAGTTCGCTCTATCGCCGGGCTCTGGGTGTTGCCTTGCGCGCTCCAGCGCTCGTTTTGCTGGCTGCACTGCTGTTTTCGGCGTTTTCCGCCCTGCTTTACACCAGCCTTCGCCAGGAACTGACGCCCCCCGAAGACCGGGCGATCGCACTGATGTCGATTTCCGCGCCGCAAGGTGTGAGCCTCGATTTTACGTCCAATCAGGTGCGCAAGATCGAGACATTGCTGGAGCCCCTGCGCCAAAGCGGTGAAATCACCAATGTATTTGCAATCTCCGGCCGCTCCGGACAAGCCAACAGCGCCTTCATGGTCATGGCCCTCGCACCCTGGGGTGAGCGGGAACGCACCCAGGCGCAGATCGTTGGCGATATCAACCAGCGTGTTTCCAGTGTGCCGGGTGTGAATGCCTTTGCAATCCAGCCCAACAGCCTCGGCATTCGCGGAGCAGGTTCCGGGTTGCAGGTTGCTATCCTTGGCGATGACTATGAAGAACTGGCGGCGTCCGCCGACAAGCTTCTGCAAGCGATGGAAGCCGATCCGCGCTTTGGACGCGTTCGCCTTTCCTACCAGACCACCCAGCCGCAATTGTCCATACGCATTGACCGCGATGCCGCGTCGCAACTCGGCATCGGCATTGACGGCCTCGCTGCTGCCATCCAGTCGATGCTTGACGGCCGGGCTATTGGCACGGTCTTCCTTCAGGACCGCGCTGTCGATGTGAAATTGGTCTCCACCACCAATCCGGTCAACGACCCGACCGATTTGGAGAACATTTTCCTCAAGACGGAAGACGGACGCATTGTGCCGATGTCGGCGATTTCCTCGCTGGAGGAAAAGGCAGTCGCGCCGCAATTGACCCGTGAACAGAAGATGCGCGCCGTGTCGGTTACCGCGAGCCTGACGCCAGATTTTGCGCTGGGTTCAGCCATGGCTGAAGCAGAGCGCCTTGCCGAGCCTTTGTTGCCACCCGGCAGCCGCCTTGTACCGCTTGCAGAAGCTGCGACCCTTGCCGAAACCTCATCCGGCTTTGGCACGGTAACGGGCTTTGCCATCATTATCGTCCTGCTGGTGCTTGCCGCCCAGTTCGAGAGCTTTGTCAGTGCACTCATCATCATGTTCACGGTACCGGTGGGAATCGGCTGCGCAATCGTTGCACTGTGGTTGTCGGGCACTAGCCTCAATGTCTACAGCCAGATCGGTCTGGTGCTTCTGGTGGGCATCATGGCCAAGAACGGCATCTTGATTGTCGAATTCGCAAACCAGTTGCGCGACCGTGGTTACACGGTGCTTGATGCCATCGAGCAAGCATCGCTGCGGCGCTTGCGCCCGGTCATGATGACAATGATCTCCACCATCCTTGGCGGCGTGCCCCTCATTTTTGCCCATGGCGCAGGTGCAGAGGCGCGCGTATCCTTGGGATGGGTGATTGTTGGTGGCTTGGGCCTTGCAACCATCGCAACACTGTTCCTGACACCGGTGGCGTATCTGCTGCTTGCCCGTTTCTCAAAGCCGCAATTGCACGAGGCTGAACGTCTTTCGCGTGAGCTGAATGAAGCACCAGCCTTTGAATCTGCATCCTGATTGATTGAAACCATTGCCGGAGTACCCGATGTCTTTTTCGCCAGATCGTTACAAAACCATGTCTTATCGCCGCTGCGGTCGCTCCGGCCTGCAATTGCCGATGGTCTCGCTTGGGCTTTGGCACAATTTCGGCGAAGACACTCCGCACCAGACCAAGCGGGCAATCGTTCGCAAATCCTTTGACCTTGGCATCACCCACTTTGATTTAGCCAACAATTACGGTCCGCCGCCCGGTTCAGCAGAAACCGCGCTCGGCGAAATCATGCGCACCGATCTTCTGGCGCATCGCGATGAACTCATCATCTCGTCCAAGGCAGGCTATGACATGTGGCCCGGACCCTATGGGGAGTGGGGCAGCCGCAAATACCTGGTTGCCTCATGCGACCAGAGCCTCAAGCGGATGGGCCTCGACTATGTCGACATTTTCTATTCCCACCGCTTTGATCCCAAAACGCCGCTGGAAGAAACCATGATGGCGCTTGACCAGATCGTACGCTCGGGCCGGGCGCTCTATGCGGGCATTTCCTCCTACAATTCCAAACGCACCCGTGAAGCCGCGGCAATCCTCAAATCGCTGGGCACCCCCTGCCTCATTCACCAGCCAAGCTATTCCCTCCTCAACCGCTGGGTGGAATCCGATGGCCTACTCGACACCAATGGTGAACTGGGCATCGGCACCATCGTGTTTTCGCCCCTGGCGCAGGGCATGCTGACCTCGAAATATCTGAAGGAAATTCCCCAGGGCAGCCGGGCATCGCAGGGCAAATCGCTGTTTCCATCCTTCATCAATGAAAAGAGTCTGGCGGCCATTCGCGAGCTAGCCGATATCGCCCAAAGTCGTGGTCAGACATTGGCGCAAATGGCTATCGCCTGGGTGCTGCGCGACGAACGCGTGACTTCCGCGCTGATTGGCGCAAGCAGCCCGCAGCAGGTTGAAGATTGCGTCGGTGCATTGGGCAATCTTGCCTTTGATGCAGGGGAGTTGGAGCGGATTGACCGCCATGCGGTTGATACCGGCATCAATTTGTGGGCTGCATCTGCCGAACTGTAAGGTCCGGCAGTGTTGTAGGCGGTTCAGAACAACAGCGACTTGCCCAGCCCGAGTGCTGCCAATCCTGCCAGCAGCAGGATTGCGAATTTTCGAAAGTCCTGCGGGTCGGTGCCGAAAAAGTGCCGACCGCCAAGCCAGTTGCCGAGCGCTGTCAATGGCAAGGCCCAAAGGGACGCCCACAGCGTGTCCCAACTGACCAGCCCCGACCAGAAATACAACGGCGCCGAATAGACATCGAGCAGCGGGAAATAGGCAATCAGCGTTGCGCGAAAAACCGCAGGCGACATTGGCTGCGCTGCGAAGAATGCCGCCACCGGAAGGCCACCCATTCCGGGCGCATTGGCAAGGCCGGAGATCAGGCCTGCCACGCTGTTTGCAAGTGCTCCCCGCATCTGGGTTGCAAAGCGCCAACCGGCTAGCAGGACAAAGCACATGAAAAGCACATAGGCGCTGATTGCAGCGCGCGCTGCGTCTTCCGAAATGGCCGTCAGCGCCCACAGACCAAGCGGCAACCCGATTGCCGCCCCGGCCAGCAACCAGCCAACCCGCTTCCAGTCAATTGCCGGTCCCGCACCCTTCCATGCCTGCAGTGACATTGATGCTTCCAGCAGCACGACCACAGCCACAAAATTCAGCGGGTTGGTAACGAGACTGGAGGCCGCAATGACAATTGCCGAGTATCCAAAGCCGGAATAGCCTCGCACGAATGCGGCAACCAAAATGGCCGCTGCCATCCATGAGGCGCCAACCAGTGTCAGGCCGAAAGGCAGGATGTTCGACAATTCCGCCAGGGTTCCAATCATGCCTGGCTGCGCATGTCTTCTTTCGAGATGCCCGCCACAGCAACCGGCTTCTTCATTGCGTCGCGGCGGAAAGGCTCGCCCAGTTCCTGGTTGATCATCGCCTCAATGAGCGTGGTCTTGCCATGTTTCATCTGGTCATCGACCGCCTTTGCGAGCGCGTCGCGCAGTTCATCCATCGTGCGGGCAACAACGCCTTGAAGGCCGCAGGCTTTGGCAATCCCGGCATAGCTGACTTCCGGATCAAGCTCTGTTCCGATGAAATTGTCATCATACCAAAGCGTTGAGTTGCGCTTTTCCGCGCCCCACTGGAAGTTGCGGAAAACAACCATGGTGACGGCCGGCCATTCCTTGCGGCCGATGGCGGTGAGTTCGGTGACAGCAATGCCGAATGCACCATCGCCGGCGAAGCCAACCACCGGGGTGTCAGGGCATCCGATTTTTGCACCGACGATTGATGGCAGGCCGTAGCCGCACGGGCCGAACAGGCCCGGCGCCAGATATTTGCGGCCTTCCTCAAAGCTTGGATAGGCGTTGCCGATCGCGCAGTTGTTGCCGATGTCGGACGAAATGATCGCCTCCTTCGGCAGGGCCGCCTGAATGGCGCGCCACGCCATGCGCGGGCTCATCCAATCTGGTTTGGCGGAGCGCGCCCGTTGGTTCCAGCTTGTTCCCACATCATCATCCTCGTGATCCATCGAGGAAAGCTGCTGCGCCCACCGGCTCTTGGTGGTGGATATAAGGGCCTTGCGCTCGGCGCGGCCTGCATCACCTGCCGTGCCGTCCAGACTGGCAAGAATGGCTTTCGCCACCATTTTCGCATCGCCCGATATGCCCACCGCAACTTTCTTGGTCAGGCCTATGCGCGCAGGGTTGATATCGACCTGAATGACCTTGGCGTCCTTCGGCCAATAGTCGAGCCCGTAGCCCGGCAATGTCGAAAACGGATTGAGCCGTGTACCCAGCGCCAGCACCACATCGGCCTGGTTGATGAGTTCCATCGCCGCTTTCGAGCCATTGTAGCCGAGCGGACCGGCAAATAAGCGGTGCGAACCGGGGAAGGCGTCATTGTGCTGGTAGCCAACGCACACCGGCGCGTCCAACCGTTCGGCCAGGGCTTTGCTGGCTTCTATGGCCCCGCCGATGACCACGCCCGCGCCGTTGAGAATGACCGGGAACTTCGCTTTTGACAGCAGGTGCGCAGCTGCATGGATCGCGTCCCCACCGCCGGCTGGGCGCTCGAACTCGACGACTGCAGGCAATTCGATGTCGATGACCTGCGTCCAGAAATCGCGTGGCATGTTGATCTGGGCCGGTGCTGAAAGCCGCTTGGCGTTGAGAATGACGCGGTTGAGGACTTCAGCCACGCGCGAGGCATCGCGAACTTCTTCCTGGTATCCGACCATGTCCTTGAACAGCGCCATCTGTTCCACTTCCTGAAAACCACCTTGTCCTATGGTCTTGTTCGCAGCCTGCGGCGTAACCAGCAAAAGCGGCGTATGGTTCCAGTAGGCGGTTTTCACCGGCGTGACGAAATTGGTAATGCCGGGGCCATTTTGCGCAATCATCATGCTCATGCGCCCGCTTGCGCGTGTGAAGCCATCAGCCATCATGCCGCCCGAGCCTTCATGGGCGCAGTCCCAGAAAGTGATGCCGGCCTGCGGGAACAGATCGGAGATCGGCATGAAGGCTGAACCGATGATGCCGAAGGCGTTGTCGATGCCATGCATTTGCAGCACTTTGACGAATGCTTCTTCGGTGGTCATTTTCATGGGTGCCGCTCCTTGGGATGCTGTGGCGCAAAATCCGGGTTGCCGCACGATACCGCCTGCGCGCCGGGGCCGCTTAGGGCCAGCTACTGTGTGCCGTTAGGTCCAGTCTGGGCGATTGCTGCGGCTACGCGGCCAATGCCTTCGGCAATGCGGACTTGCGGTATGGAGGAATAGGCGAGGCGATAGAAGTTGCGTTTTGCGGCAACGGGGTCGAAGAACGCTTCCCCCGGCTCAATCAGAACACCTTGCTGGCGCAGGCGCAATGCCAGCTCACCAGTGTCGACATTGGCAGGCGCGCGCATCCAGAAGCTTGAGCCACCAAAGCCGCCCTGTCCTGCCACTTCAAGGCCGTGCTCAGTGATGGCATCCTGCATTGCCTGACGGCGACGCTTGTAGGCCTGCTTCATCTTGTTGATCAGTGCCTCATAATGGCCAAGCGAAAGAAAATAAGCGGCGGTGCGCTGGATATGTCCAGGAGGATGCCGCAACACCGTAGCGCGCAGTGCGCGTGCTTCGCGGATGAAGGACTTGGGGCCGACCAGATAGCCTAGCCGCAAGCCGGGAAAGATGGATTTTGAGAACGAACCGGCATGAATCACACGTCCATTGGTGTCGAGCGATTTGAGCGATGGTGAAACCGGCTTCAGGAAAGACATCTCGAATTCGTAATCGTCTTCGACAACGACGAAATCATTGCGCTGGGCTGCTTCCAGCAGTTCAAGCCGCCGCTCCAGCGGCATCGTGGCGTTTGTCGGGCAATGGTGGCTGGCGGTGGTGAAAACCACCTCGCAGCCGGGTGGCAAGTCCTGCGGCGGCAAACCGTCAGCATCGACATCCACGCAAACCATCGCGCAACCGGTATTGCGCACAATGGCCCGAAGATCGGGATAGCCTGGGTTTTCCATCGCCGCTTTGCGACCTTGGCCAAGCAGAACCTGCGCTGCCAGCCACAGCCCGTTTTGCGCACCCATGGTCATGAGCACCTCGTCGGCATTTGCCTGGATACCACGCCTCGGCAGGATGTTGCGCTGGATGTATTCGATCAGCAGCGGGTCGTCGCGTTCGTGGTAGTCTGCAGTCAACGCTTCGAAATCGCGTTTGCCCAGGGCTTGCAGCGCGCATTGCCGCCAGTTCTGGTGATCAAACAGCGCAGGATCGCTCTGGCCGTAGATAAAGGCGAAGGGGTAAGTGCGCCAATCTTCCGGCTTATCGAGCAGCATGTGCCGGGAATACCGGAAGCCTGACAGGGCGCCATAATCCACCTGTTCCAGACCTTGCGCGGCAGCTCCTGCAAACTGCAGGGAGGCAGGCGCGCTGTGCGAGACAAAATAGCCGGACCGACCGCGTGATGTCAGATAGTCGGATGAAACCAGTTCGCCATAGGCCAGCGTAACCGTAATGCGACTGATACCCAGATGCCTTGCCAACGCCCGGCTCGAAGGCAGCTTGTCGCCCGGCAGCATTCTGCCCGTCAGGATGGCCTCGATCACCAGCTGGCGTATTTGCTGTTGCAACGAACCAGTGCGCCGGGTTGGCAGGTACAGGCTTTCGACGGCAATCTGCATCTGGTTTTATCGGCGCTGAATTCTGGACATAATGCCATTCGCGCACCACCCGCCGCAAAAATTAAGGCCGACTTGGTGGACACCACCAGGTCGGCCTTTTTGCATCGCAATTTTTCAAGGATTTCAGCCAAAGACTTTCGTCAGTGCCTTGTCGATGGCGCCGGTGATGGCGTCGATGTCGTCCGGTGTGGCAATCAGCGCAGGTGAAAGACACAACGTGTTGTTAAGACCTGGAATGCTGCGATTTGTCATGCCGATGATGATGCCCTGCGCCATGCAGTCAGCCACAACGGCAGCGACCTGCTTTTCATCTGCAGCTTCCCTGGTCTTGCGGTCGGCTACCAGTTCAGCCCCGCAGAACAGGCCCTTGCCCCGCACTTCGCCGATGACCTCGTGCCTTTCGGCAAGCGCATGCAGATTGTTCATCAGCCGTGCGCCCATTTTCGTAGTGTTTTCAAGCAAGCCTTCGTCTTCGATGATGCGCATGTTTTCAAGCGCCGCCGCCGGTCCTGCCGTGCAACCGCCAAAGGTCGAGATGTCACGGAAATAGCTCATCGGATCGTTCGGATCGTCCTTGAACATGTTGAAGACTTCTTCAGTGGTGACCGTGCAGGCGATGGCTGCATAGCCCGATGCCACCCCCTTGGCCATGGTGACGAAATCGGGCTTTACCCCGAAATGCTGGTAGCCAAACCATTCACCGGTCCGGCCGACACCGCAAACAACCTCGTCAATGTGAATAAGGATGTTGTGCCTTTTGCAGATTTCCTGCACCCGCTCCCAATAGCCGGCTGGCGGAACAATGACGCCGCCGCCTGCTGTCACCGGCTCGAGGCAGATTGCGCCAATGGTGTCGGCTCCCTCGCGAAGGATGACCTCCTCGATGGCATCGGCTGCCCGCTCGCCATAATTTTCGACATCCCATTGCTTGCGGTATTCAAGGCAATGGGGAACCTCGACGAAACCCGGTGTGTAAGGGCCGTATTGTGCCGCGCGCTGCGGCTGGCCACAGGCCGAAAGCGCGGTAATCGTGGTGCCGTGGTAATCACGCTCGCGGTAGAGAATCTTGGATTTGCGCCCGCCATGGTGCCGGTGCGAGATCTGCCGCACCATCTTGAACACCTTCTCGTTCGCTTCTGAACCGGAATTTGCGTAGTAGACCCGGCTCATGCCCGGCATCTTGCCAATCAGTTTCTTGGCAAACAGGGAGCCTGGAATGGAGCCTGCCGATCCGGCGAAGTAGCACATCTTGATCAACTGGTCCCGCACGGCATCGGCAATGGAAACCCGGCCATAGCCGACATTCACGGTCCACACGCCACCGGAAACCGCGTCAATGTGTTCCTTGCCCTTGGCATCCCACACTCGAAGGCCCTTGCCCTCGACAATGATGCGCGGATCAATCGACTCGAACTGCTTGTGTTGGATCAGGTGATGCCACAAATGGCTGCGATCGGCCTCGATGACCTCACTGATGTCGTTGAAATTGTCGCTGTTTTCCATGGCTTTGGCTCCGAACCGGTTCAGGCTGCCAGCAACATTGCTTGCCAACCTGTCATGAAATCAGTTTCACGGATCGCCACCCACTGTCTTAGGGCCAGAAAGCGGATTGATATAGGTCCAGTTCTGCCCGGCGCACGAAGTCAGACGCGGCTGGCTTCGAAATCATCAGCCAAAGGAAAATGGCATGCCGCCTTCCTGCCGGATCCTTCAAGCGCCGGGACAGTGCTGCGGCAAATCTCCTGGGTTTTCCAGCATCGCGGATTGAATGCACAACCAGGTGGAGGGTTCAGCGGGGAGGGGATTTCGCCAATCAGCGGGATGCGCTTTTTGCGGGCTAGCGGATCGGCAACCGGCGTCGCCGACATCAGTGCGGCAGTGTAGGGATGGCGCGGATTGTCGAAAACCTCGGCGCAGGTGCCCTTTTCAACAACCTTGCCCAGATACATCACCATAACGTCATCGGCGATGTGGCGAACAACAGACAGGTCATGGCTGATGAACAGATAGGCGAGTTTGAACTCTTCCTGCAGTTCGGAAAGCAGGTTCAGCACTTGTGCCTGGATCGAAAGGTCAAGCGCCGAAACCGGTTCGTCCAGCACCAGGATGCGTGGCTGCAAGACAATTGCACGGGCAATGGCGATGCGCTGGCGCTGGCCACCGGAAAACATGTGCGGGTAGCGGTCGTAATGTTCGGGCCGCAGTCCGACGCGCACCATCATTTTCTCCGCCTTCTCGCGGCGCTGCTGCACCGTGTCAGACGTGTTCATCAGGAGCGGTTCCTCGATGATGTACCCGACCTTGTGGCGCGGGTTGAGTGAACCGAATGGATTTTGGAAAACGATCTGAACGGCCTTGCGCAATTCGGCACTGCCTACCCGCGCCGGCTTGCCTTCAATCAGGAGTTCACCCCCTGTCGGGCTCTCGATCATCGTCACCAGCCTGGCAAGTGTGGATTTGCCGCAACCAGATTCGCCCACCACGGCAAGTGTCTTGCCAGCTTCGAGAGTAAAATCGGCACCATCAAGCGCACGCACGATCAGCGGCTTTGCGAACATGCCGCCGCCAACCCCGTAGTGTTTGGACAAGTTCTGTCCTTGAAGCAGCATCTGGGTCACAGGCCTGCCTCCGCCATTGGGAACCGGTGTTGGCTGCAGGGCTTTCCGCCGCTGAGCGGATGGTTGCAAAGCACATTGCCAAGTTCCGGCCCGCGCCGCAGTGCGCCAGCCTTGCAGGCGCTACTGGCAAACCCGCAGCGTGGTTCAAAAAGGCAACCCGGCGGCCTGTCATATTGTCCAGGCACCACCCCCGGAATTGACGGAAGGCGCTTTTGCGAAGAACGTTCAGGCAGTGCCGCCAGCAAGGCGGCCGTATAGGGGTGGTGCGGATCGGCGAAAAGTTGGTCGACTTTCTGTTCTTCCACCTTCTGGCCGGCATATTGCACCTGAACCCGCTCGGCCGTCTCCGCCACCACGCCCATGTCATGGGTTATCAGGATGAGTGCCATGCCGTATTCGCGTTGCAGGCTGCGCAAAAGATCAAGGATCTGCGCCTGAATGGTCACGTCCAGCGCCGTGGTCGGCTCATCGGCAATCAACAGTTTGGGCCGGCAAGCCGTGGCCATTGCGATCATCACGCGCTGGCTCATGCCACCCGAAAGCTGGTGCGGGAAAACCGACAGCCTCTGTTCGGGCGCGGGAATGCCCACGCTCTGCATCAATTCGATGGCCCGCTGATGGCGCTGGTTTCGATCCAGTGTCGTGTGCTTGCGCAACATTTCCTTGATCTGGAAACCGACCGTAAAACACGGGTTGAGGCTCGACATAGGCTCCTGGAAAATCATCGCCATGTCGCGCCCGATTATCTCGCGCCGCGCTTTGGCCGTGATCTTCAAAAGGTCCTTGCCATCAAAAACCATTTTGTCTGCGGATACCTTTGCAGTCCACGGCAACAGGCCCATCAGTGCCAACATCGCCACGGATTTGCCCGAGCCGGACTCGCCGACAATGGCAAGGATTTCGCCCTTCTCACAGGTCAGTGAAATCTGGTCCACCGCCCGGAACATGCCACCGGCGGTCTGGAATTCCACGGTCAGGTTTTCGATCTCAAGAAGTGGCATTCTCAACTCCGCTTCAATTTGGGATCAAGTGCATCGCGCAAGCCGTCCCCCATCAGATTGATGGCAAGAACGGTGATCAGGATGGCAATGCCGGGGAAAGTTACCACCCACCACGCCCGAAGGATGAATTCTCGCGCTTCTGCCAGCATCGTGCCCCATTCGGGCGTAGGTGGCTGCGCGCCCATGCCCAGGAACCCCAGTGCTGCGGCATCCAGAATGGCATTGGAGAAAGAAAGGGTCGCTTGCACGATCACTGGGGCCAGGCAGTTTGGCAGGATCGTGCGGGTCATCAGGTAAAATGGTGATGCGCCCGCGACCTTGGCCGAAATGACATAGTCACGGTTCCATTCAGACATGACCGCGGCGCGGGTCAACCGGACAAAATGCGGCTGCAACACGATGGCAATGGCCAGCATTGCGTTGAAAAGGCCAGGCCCCAGAACCGCCACCAGCACAAGCGCCAGCAGCAGGGATGGGAACGCAAGGATGATGTCCATCAGGCGCATGATCACGATATCGACCCAGCCGCGGAAATAACCCGCAATCAAGCCGATCAACACTCCGCCCACTACTGCGATGGAGACCACTACCGAGCCGATGAACAACGAAAACCGCGAGCCGTGTATTAGCCGGGAGAGCATGTCGCGCCCGACCGCGTCGGTTCCAAGCAGGTACTGCATCCGCCCGCCTTCCTGCCACGCAGGCGGCACGAGCAAGGCGTCACGAAATTGCTGATTGGGGGGATAAGGTGCCAGAACCGGCGCGAATATGGCGGTCAGAACCAGCGCAATGAAGATCCAAAGCCCAAGAACTGCGCCCCGGTTTTCGGAAAAATAGAACCAGAATTCAGCAAGGGTACTACGCCGCACGACCGCAACGACTTCAGCAGGGCTTGCGGGGTTGCCGGATGTTTCATTCATCTTGGATCATCCCTCGTTGTGCCGGATGCGCGGATTGATCAGCCCGTAAGTGGCATCAACGATGAGGTTCACGATCATTACGATAAGTGCGATCAGAAGCAGGCCGCTCTGCACAACCGGATAGTCGCGCCTGAAAATGGAATCGACCATCCATTTGCCGATGCCCGGCCATGAAAAAATGGTTTCGGTCAGGATTGCTCCGGCGAGCAGGGTGCCAACCATCAAGCCAATAGTCGTAATCACCGGGATCAGCGCATTGCGCAGCGCGTGCACCCCTACCACCCGGCTTGGGGAAAGGCCTTTTGCCCTTGCCGTGCGCACATAGTCCTCGCCGAGCACCTCCAGCATTGCCGAGCGGGTCTGCCGCGCAATCACCGCCAGCGGAATTGTCCCCAGTACCACTGTCGGCAGGATCAGATGGCTAAGAGAAGATGCAAAAGCCCCTTTCTGTCCGGACAGCAATGAGTCAACCAGCATGAAGCCGGTAACCGGGGGGAAGAAATACAGAAGCGAGATGCGTCCCGAAACCGGCGTTATTCCCAGATAGCCGGAGCAGAACATGATGAGCAGAAGGCCCCACCAGAAAATTGGCATGGAATAGCCCACAAGTGCGGTGCCCATGATTGTCTGGTCCAAAAACTTGCCGCGATTTGTTGCCGCCAACACACCTGCGGGAATGCCCAGAATGACAGCAAAAAGCATCGCGCAAACGGATAGTTCGATGGTTGCTGGAAACAACACCAGAAATTCGTCCAGCACCGGTCGCTTTGTGACGATCGAGTTGCCGAAGTCCCCCTGAAGCAGCTTGCCCATATAGGTGAGATACTGTTCCCAGATCGGCCGGTCATAGCCAAACTGTGTCAGCAGTTCAGCATACCTTTCGTTCGACATGCCGCGCTCGCCTGCCATCAACAACACCGGGTCGCCGGGCAACACTCGAATGAAACCGAAGGCGACAATGGTAATGCCGATGAAGGTGGGAATCAGCAGTGCAGTTCGGCGCGCAAGGTAAGCCAGCATCTCTTCAGCCCACGATTCGTGGTTCGCGCGGGAATGTCGTCAGGCTCGTCGCGCCTGCATGTGTTATCAGCATGTCATCCTCGATCCGCACGCCAGCCTCACCAAGCCGGTAAAGTCCAGGTTCCACGGTAAAGACCATTCCCGGTTCGAGCAATTGCTGGTTGCCACGCATGATGTATGGGTCTTCGTGCACTTCAAGCCCGAGCCCGTGCCCGGTCTTGTGCCTGCGAAACTTCGAGTAGGCAGATGCTTCCAGAAAATTTTGAACAGCATCGTCAACATCGTGCGCACTGGCACCCGGCTTGCAGTGCCCGCGCCCGGTTTCATTGGCTGAAAGTACGCAATTGTAAAAATCCAAGTCAGGCTGACGCGCCTCGCCAACAAAAAATGTTCGGGTGATGTCAGCGCAATATCCGTCATAGGCGCCGCCGAAATCCATCAGGAGCATGTCGCCGCGTTTGATTTCATAATTGCTGCGCGCCTTGGCATGCGGTTTTGCAGAATTATCACCCGCAGCAACAATTGGATTGAAAGCAAGGCCATGAGAGCCAAGGCCGAAAAGGTGGCGCAGCAAGATGCCCTCGATGGCCTTCTCGCTCATGCCTACGCGCACTTCGCCAAGCGTTGCTTCAAGTGCCTCTTGCGAAATTGAAATCGCCTTTCGCATCGCCTCTATTTCAGCAGCACTTTTAAGAATGCGTATCGCTGAAATGGCAACATGCGCGTCCATGATTGTCGCGCCCGGAAGGCTGGCTTCAAGCGCTTTGGAGACAAAGAACCGCATGCTCTGGCCTTCAACGCCAAGGGTCCGGATGCCGGAAAAATGTCTTGCGGCGGCGGCAAACGCCTCCTGGTAACCCGTCTCGTCGCGCCAGTCGTAAACTTCGCCCTTGAAGCCGATGGCGGCAAACGATGCCATTTCAAGATTGGGAACGATGGCAGCCTGCGTGCCGTTGCTGCCCGCCAGTATAACAAGCGGACGCTCGTTCTGGTGGAAACTGGTACCGAATATCTTTCGGAAATTGGCGCCCGGAACCAGAGCGATGCAATCCAGTCCGGATGTCGCAAACACCGGCTTCAACACATCAAGGCGGCTATCATTCATTTTGCGCAAGGACCGGTGCTGGAAGATGTTGATGTGCGGGCAGCCTTGGGCTGCCCGCACAATTGTCATTACTCTGCGATGTCAACGCCGTCGAAACGGTGCGAACCCAGAGGATCCATCTTGTATCCAGAGACCTTCTTGGACATCGGCATGAAGACTACCGAGTGTGCAATCGTCGCCCATGGCGCTTCCTGCTTGAAGATCACCTGCGCTTCTTCATAAAGCTTGGTGCGCTCTGCCTGGTCGGCAGTGATCTTCGCCTTGTTCAACAGGTCGTCGAATGGCTTGTGGCACCATTGTGCACGGTTGTTTCCGCCAACACCGGCGCAGCCCAGAAGAACTGCAAGGAAGTTGTCCGGATCGCCATTGTCACCGGTCCAGCCAAGAAGGACTGCACCATCACGGTTCACGTCGCGCGAGATCTTGAGGTATTCGCCCCACTCGTAGGACAAGATTTCCACGCCAACGCCAACCGCTGCAAAGTCGGCCTGAATGAGTTCAGCCATACGCTTTGCATTCGGATTGTATGGGCGTGCAACCGGCATTGCCCATACCTTCATTTTGAGATCGGTAACCCCGGCTTCCGCCAGAAGCTTCTTGGCGCCTTCCGGATCATATGCGTCATCAACAATCGCGTCGTTGTAGGACCACAGTGTCGGCGGGATCGGGGTCTTTGCAGGCTTGCCGGCACCCTGGAATACCGCATCCATGATGGCCTGCTTGTTGACGGCCATGTTCAGTGCCTTGCGAACACGTACATCATCGAAAGGCTTCTGCTGGGTATTGTAGGCAAGGTAGCCGACATTGAGGCCTTCCTGTTCCAATACCTGCAGGTTCGAGTCAGCCTTGAGGCCTTCGAGGTCAGCCGGGTTCGGATAGGGTGCGACATGGCATTCGCCCGCCTTCAGCTTCTGCATGCGCACCGAATTGTCGGTGGTGATTGCAAAAACCAGGTCGTCAATGGCCTGTTTGCCGCCGTGGAACGTCGGATTGGCCTTGAAGCGGATAACGGCGTCTTTCTGGTATGCGACAAACTGGAACGGACCTGTTCCAATCGGAGCATTGTTCATCTCGGCAGCTTTGCCTTCAGCCATCAGCTTGTCGGCATATTCTTTCGAGACGATGGAAGCAAAATCCATTGCAAGGTTTGCAACGAACGGTGCTTCCGGACGGTTGAGAACAAACTTCACAGTCAGATCGTCGACCTTGACGATTTCCTTGATCAGGGCTGGCATGTCCATGGAATTGAAATAATCCCACTGCGTGCCTTCCACATACTTGTTGAACGGATGGTCTGCCTTCAGCTGGCGCTCGAAGGTGAAGACGATGTCGTCGGCATTGAAGTCGCGGGTTGGCGTGAAGAATTCAGTGGTATGGAACTTGACGCCCGCACGAAGCTTGAAGGTGTATTCCGTGCCGTCAGCCGAGACTTCCCAGCTTTCTGCAAGTCCGGGAATGACAGTCGTGGTGCCGCGTTCGAATTCGGCAAGCCGGTTGTAGACCGGGCGCGAAGATGCGTTGAACGTGGTACCTGCGGAATAGAGCGCCGGATCAAATCCTTCCGGTGAACCTTCCGAACAATAGACGAGGGTCTTTGAGTGGGCGCCTCCGGCCAGCGCCGCGAAGATTGCGGTTGCTGCCAGCAGCCTTGCCATGGATTTCATGGGTATCCTCCTTGAGATGGTTTTTGAAGCCCGGTATTTCTCCCGTCCAACCGGACGAATGTTCCCTTGGCCCGCGCTTCATGCGCAAAGTCAATTTCAAAAGAGGACAAAAGGCAACCGGATTTTTCCAATTGGTCAATATTTGGTTCGAAAAGCGTCCCCGCTCAAACTGACAGGCGGTGTTTTCTGACCGCTTCATAGTCCTCGCGCACAGCATCGGCGATCTTTTGAAGGTGTGGCGGCAAGGCGGCGATTTCGCCCTCCGGCGGCGCAAAACCGGTGGATTTCCAGATCGCATCATACCAGTGCGAACCCCAAACGCCGTCTTCCGGGGCGGGGCCTGTTTTCCAGGAAAGCATTGCCGGGTCAAAGGCGATGCCAAGCGATGCACACAATGCTGTGAGTGCCTTTTGTGGGTTGTTGCGAATGTCGGTGCTGTCAATGACTGCAGGTGCCTTGTCACTGCGGTCCGCCGCGCGCTCGAAAAGCCGCCGCTGCATGGCAAAACCGATGTCGCCTGCTCCAACGCTTTCATGTTTTTTCACATAGCTCGCCAAGACCTGCTCAGGCGAGCGCAACAAAAATGCGTTGGTGATGCCATCGATCCAATCCACCGGGAAACCTGGCAACATGTGATGGGTCATGTGCTTTTGATAGAAGACGGTCTTGGGTGCCAATGGCTCGCTCATGCAGGCTTTGGCCACAAGTTCGGGGTCTGCAATGCCTGCTGCAATGACCTCCTCGCGCATGGGATGCTGGAAGCCGGTGGCTTTCAGATACGCAGAATAGAAAGGCTCGTCCCACGCCTGCGTGTCAGCGCGCTGGGCAAAGGAGCGCATGAGCGCCGTGGAAAGATTTCGTGGTCCCGACCACATGGCGATGAACATTTTGGCATTCCCGGAATTGGCCCGACACAGGCCCGACATTGAGATATTCGCGAGTGGCAGAGTGTCCGTTCATCCACGACGCTGCAAGAACCTTTGGAAAAATTTACCAATTGATCAAAATTCAAGCTTCGGTTAGCTTTTTCACCAATGGCTCGGTTTGGCCGGATCATCGGGTGGTTCATCGAAGGGAGAATGCATGTCGCAGGACCGGTTGAAGAGCGGAGTTTCCGCCGGCAGGCTGAAAGCGGACGAGTACGAGGCCAATTTCTTTGATTTGCATCCACCGCTGGATGGGCATGAAGCGCTGGTTGAATCCGACCGCTGCTATTTCTGCCACGACGCGCCATGCATGAATGCTTGCCCGACCTCCATCGACATTCCTTTGTTCATCCGCGAGATATCCGTTGGCAATGCGCTGGGTGCAGCAAAAACCATTTTTGACCAGAACATCTTTGGCGGCATGTGCGCGCGTGTCTGCCCCACCGAAACCCTCTGCGAAGAGGTTTGCGTGCGGCAGGTTGCGGAAGGAAAGCCGGTCAAGATCGGCCTTCTCCAGCGTCACGCAACCGATCTGGCAATGGAAAAGGGTGCCCAATTCTACAAGCGCGCAAAGCCGACCGGGAAACGGATTGCTGTCGTTGGTGCAGGTCCCGCCGGTCTTGCCTGTGCCCATCGCTTGGCCATGCACGGCCACGAGGTTGAAGTCCTCGAAGCCCGCAAGAAACCCGGCGGTCTCAATGAATTCGGCATTGCCGCCTACAAGACGACAGACAATTTTGCACAGGCCGAAGTTGACTATGTCACCGCCATTGGCGGCATTTCGATCAAGTACGGCAAGCGGCTTGGCAGCAAGTTGGGCCTTGAAAAACTGGTCGAAAGCTACGACGCGGTCTTCCTTGGCATGGGACTTGGTGGTGTCAACGCGCTGGCAAAGGGCGACAGCGACGCGCAAGGCAGCGAGGATGCTGTCGAATGGATTTCGGCGCTCCGCCAGGCTAAGAGCCTGCGCAAGGTGCCGGTCGGCCGGCGTGTTGTGGTCATTGGTGGCGGCATGACAGCCATTGATGCTGCCGTGCAATCAAGATCGCTTGGTGCGGACGAAGTCACCGTTTGCTATCGTGGCCCCGTCGAAAAGATGAAGGCTTCGCAGTACGAACAGGAAGTGGCGCGCAACAGTGGCGTCGTATTGCGGTTTGAAATGCAGCCGGTGAAAATCATCGCCAAAGATGGCAAGGTCACAGCCGTCCAGTTCATCCGCAACGGCGAGAAGGTCGTTCTCGAATGCGATCAGGTGATGAAGGCAATCGGCCAGACATTTGTAGCTTCCGACATCAAGGCTTCCAGCCCGGCAATTGCACTTGAAGGCGGGCGCATCAAGATTGATGCCGAAGGCCGAACCTCAAACCCCAAAGTATGGGCTGGCGGGGACTGTGTTGCTGCTGGCGACGATCTCACCGTAACCGCGGTAGCGCAGGGGCGCGATGCCGCAATGAGCATTCACAAGTCGCTCGCGGGCTGAGCCCGACGCGAAAGGACCGGGAAAATGGCTGATCTTCGCAACAATTTCGTGGGTATCAAATCGCCCAATCCGTTCTGGCTCGCTTCTGCGCCGCCGACCGACAAAGCCTACAATGTCGAGCGCGCCTTCAAGGCGGGCTGGGGCGGCGTGGTCTGGAAGACACTGGGCGAAGAAGGGCCACCGGTCGTCAATGTCAACGGCCCGCGCTATGGCGCAATCTGGGGCGCGGATCGCCGGTTGCTTGGCCTCAACAACATCGAGCTGATCACCGATCGCGACCTTCAGACCAATCTGCGCGAGATCAAACAGGTAAAGAAGAACTGGCCGGACCGCGCTGTCGTGGTTTCGCTGATGGTGCCGTGCGAGGAACACGCCTGGAAGGCGATCCTGCCGGTGGTCGAGGAAACCGGCGCCGACGGGATCGAACTCAACTTCGGTTGCCCGCATGGCATGAGCGAGCGCGGCATGGGGTCGGCAGTCGGGCAGGTTCCCGAATACATCGAAATGGTAGCCCGCTGGTGCAAGGCCAACACCAACATGCCGGTGATCGTCAAGCTGACGCCGAACATCACCGACATCCGCTACCCGGCCAGAGCCGCAAAGAAGGGTGGCGCCGACGCCGTTTCACTGATCAACACGATATCTTCCATCACTTCGGTCAACCTCGACAATTTCTCGCCAGAACCTTCCATTGACGGCAAAGGCAGCCATGGCGGGTATTGCGGCCCGGCGGTCAAGCCGATCGCGCTCAACATGGTCGCGGAAATCGCCCGCGATGTCGAAACGCGCGGCATGCCGATATCCGGCATTGGCGGCGTCACCACCTGGCGCGATGCTGCCGAATTCATGGCCCTGGGCGCTGGCAATGTTCAGGTCTGCACCGCGGCCATGACCTACGGCTTCAAGATCGTGCAGGAAATGATCTCGGGCCTTTCCAACTGGATGGATGCAAAAGGCCACCGCAACCTTGAGGCCATCACGGGGCGCGCTGTCGGCAATGTCACGGATTGGCAGTACTTGAACCTCAATTACGTCACCAAGGCGCACATCAATCAGGACATGTGCATTTCCTGCGGCCGATGCCACATCGCCTGCGAGGATACCTCCCATCAGGCAATCACCCAGACCGTGAATGGCAAGCGGATGTTCGAAGTGATCGAGGCCGAATGCGTTGGTTGCAATCTGTGCGTCAACGTTTGCCCCGTCGAAGGCTGCATCGACATGGTGCAGCTTGCCGCAGGCACGGTGGATGCACGCACTGGCCGCAAGGTTGAGAAGAAATACTCAAACTGGACCGAACATCCCAACAACCCCTCGCGAAAGGTCGCGGCGGAGTAGTCATATCAGGCAATCCAGGTGGATCAGATTATGTGATTTCCCGCATGCATTGCGCTTGTTGGCAAAGTGTCATTAACTATTGCTAACCATCCGTGAAGTTTGAAAACAGGAGGTCAGCATGCTTTCGATCAATCGCATGGTCCGTGGCGCGGCATTGTCGCTCGCACTGGGCATTTTCATGGCAGGCGGTGCTTTTGCACAGTCAGTCAAAGCCACGTTCGTTCTGGTGAACGACATCTACGAAATGGACGAAGTCAACGGCAAAGGCGGCTTTCCGCGTCTTGCAACGGCCATCAAGACCGAACGCGCTGCCAATCCAAACACGGTCGTTGTAAATGCCGGTGACTTGCTGTCACCCTCCCTGCTTTCCGGGATCGACCAGGGCGAGCACATGATCGTGTTTTCCAACATGGTTGGCACCGACGTCATGGTACCTGGCAATCATGAGTTCGATTTCGGCAAGGATGTTGCGGCAAAGCGCCTTGGTGAATCCAAGTTCCCGTGGATCGCAGCCAACCTGACTGCAGCTGATGGAACTGCGTTTGCCGGAATGCAGGCAACGATGATGAAGGAAATCGGCGGCGTGAAGGTCGGCTTCATTGGACTTGCCGAAGAAACAACCCCTGAACTTTCGTCCTCAGGCGACCTCAAATTTATGCCCGCATTTGACACAGCTTCTGCAAAGGCCAAGGAGCTCAAGGAAGCTGGCGCCGAGTTCATTGTCGCCATCAACCACAATTCACGTGCTATCGGCCAAAAGATGGTCGATGCCGGCACGGTCGATCTTGTCTTGAACGGCCACAATCATGACCTTTGGGTGTTCTACAACGGCAAGTCTGCAGCCTTGGAATCCCAGTCTGACGCAAGCCTGATCGGTGTTGTCGACATCAACTTCAACATCGAGGAAAAGGATGGCAAGCGCTCGGTGAAATGGTCGCCGTCCTTCCGCGTTCACAACTCCGCCGACCTCGCACCAGATGCTGAAGTGTCCGCCAAGGTAGCTGAATACAAGGCCCTTCTGGACAAGGAACTCGCAGTTGAGCTTGGTAGCACCGCTATCGAACTCGACAGCCGCAAGGCATCGGTTCGCGGCATGGAGACGGCGATGGGCAACCTTATTGCCGACGCCATGAAAAAAGCAGTTGGTGCTGACATTGCCATTACCAATGGCGGCGGCATTCGCGGAGACAAGATCTATGCCGCAGGTTCCAAGCTGAGCCGCAAGGATATTCTCACCGAACTGCCCTTTGGCAACAAGACCCTCATGATCGAAGTGACCGGCGCACAGATCAAGGAAATGTTGGAAAACGGCGTTGGCCAGATCGACAAGGGCGCAGGCCGTTTCCCGCAGGTTTCCGGCATCAGCTTTACCGTTGAAACAGCAAAGCCGGTTGGCGAGCGCATTTCGGAAATCATGGCAAACGGAAAGCCAATTGACATGGCGGCTTCCTACAAGGTCGCAACCAATGACTTCATGGCCCGAGGCGGCGATGGTTACGCAGCATTCAAGTCAGGAAAGCTGATGGTGAATGTGGAGTCAGCCAAGCTGATGGCCAATGACGTGATGGTCTACATCCGCGAAATGGGTGAGATCAAGGCCGCCGAAAGTGCTCGTATCACCTTGAAATGAGTGGTCAGGCATTGTTAAAAAAGGCGGCCTGCGGGCCGCCTTTTTTTTCGCGGCAGGTTTCATTCTGGAAGACGCATCGACACCAGCCGCAGCATGGCAGAAAGCCCAATGAACGCCGGGACAAGGGACAGCGCAAACAGCGCCACAGCTGCGTACCGCACGGTTTCAACGGTTGCCCCATCCGCAAACCCGTAGCCATTCACGAGCATGCCGGCAAAGGCGGCGCCCAGCGCATAGCCTAGCCGTTGCGTTGTGGGTATGGCGGCGGCAATCCTGTCCTTGTCTTCGCCGTCGGTGAGCATGACGGTGCGCCGCATCATGAATGACCATGCAATTCCAAAGCCCCCGCCTTGCAAAAGAGCACCAAGCGCCACCAACGGCATCACGCCAGCCGGAATTGCATAGGCAAAAAGCGCCGTTCCAAATGTGACAAGGCTGAGGCCTGCGATGATGAGGCGTCGTTCAAGCCTTGGAGCCATGCCGGAAATGAAGATCGCGCTGACCGACCAGCCGATGGATTCCAGAAGCAAAAGGCTCCCAGCCTCAACCGGACCGACATCGTGCAACCGGTTCAGGAACAGTGGGCCATAGGTGATGAAACCCATGGTGCTCATTGCCATGAAAAGCACCAGCATCAGCGCGGCACTGGATGCCAGCTGCATCCTCCACGGGGTCCTTGGAAACATCCGGTCCTTGGCGGACTTGCGGGCGTCGGCTGCAAAAAACAGCCCGATCAGCAAAAGCCCCGCTACCGCAAAGGAAATGGCACCGCCAACGCCGCGCTCCACTCCGGCCTGCGCAATTGAAATGACACCAGCGGCCAGCACAAAAACGCGCCACGGAAAAGCTGGCGAGATGCGCTCGGTTTTTTCAATCCCCGGCAACAGGAAGAAGGCGAGGGTAGCAAACGCGACCGCCTGAATGGCATAGAAATGAAATGCACCGCGCCAGTGGCCCGCTTCCGCGAACAGTGCCCCTGTCATCGGGCCGGCGAAAGCTGCAAAGCCCCAAGCCATCGACAATACAGCATAAGCCCGCGCCATCAGCCTTGGTTCCACCTGGCGCTGGATGGTGACGAAAGCCAGCGCAATCATTGCGCCGCCACCAAGGCCTTGCAGCAGGCGGCCTGCCAGCATGGTCTCGATGGAAGGCGCCACGCCGCTGACAAGGCAGCCAAAGCCATAAACCAGTGCAGCGGACATCATGCTGCGTGACAGGCCGAACCTTCCAACAAGAAGGGCCGTGCATGCCGCCGCCACAATCGAGCCGACCTCGTACAATGCTGTCAGCCAGGCAACATGCGCCGCACCGCCGATGTCCCCCACGATCTGCGGTGTGATAGTCGAAACCATCAGTTCGTCCGCGCCATGCAGCCACGCGCCGAACGACACCAGAACGATCACGCGCATTACGCCCGAACGGTTCAGATCAGACCAGCTTGCGGCGTCGTCACTCACTGTGGATCTGCCGCTTTCAGCCCGCTGGAAAAGAGCTGGTCGAGAAAGCGCGCCGCATCCTCGAACCGTCCTTCGCCGCTGTTCTTTTCGCCAAGCACGGCCTGAATCTGTGCATCGAAATCGGCATAATGCTGTGTCGTTGCCCAGATTGAAAAAATGAGATGGTAGGGATCGCATTTGACGAGTTTGCCGCGGCGCTGCCACTGGCGGATAACTTCCGCCTTTGCGTCAACCAGTTCCTTGAGCGGGCCCTTGAGTTCATCAAGGATACGCGGCGCGCCTTGAAGGACTTCACTGGCAAACAAACGGCTTTCGCGAGGAAAGTCCCGCGCCATTTCGATCTTGCGCCGAATGTAGCTGCGTATTTCCGCCATCGGGTCGCCAGCTGCGTCAAAGGCGCGCAGGGGGTCCAGCCAGGTATCGAGCACCCGCTCGATCAGCCTGCGGTGAATGGCTTCCTTGGTGCGAAAATAATAAAGCAGGTTCGGCTTCGACATTCCCGCCGCGTCCGCAACCTCATCAAGGGTCGCACCATGAAAACCGCGCGCAGAAAAGATCTCCAAGGCCGCCTCGAGGATTTTTTCCTCGTTCGTTTCCTGTATCCGGGTCCGCCGCTGTGTCTGTGCTGCCCGCGCTTTCAAGGGGTTTCCTGCCAAATGTTGTTTTGTTGTGTCACAGCATGCAGTAAGCCTGCATGCCGAAGTCAATTTTTGTCGTCGGGACGCCAATTTGCAATCTTTACCAATCGGTAAAATTATTGGAAGCTGTTGTCAAAACATTGCCGAAACTGCCCTGTGCAGCCCCGGCGCGAAAACAGACCGGATGCTGGTCCGATCAAACGTTGCCAGCGCACCTGCAATAGGGAGGAAAGCCAAGTGTCCAATCGATTGAATGCCACGCCCAATGATTTGCGCGCGTTCTGGATGCCGTTCACTGCAAACCGTCAGTTCAAACAGGCGCCGCGGATGTTCGTCAGCGCCAAGGACATGCATTACGTGACATCAGACACGCGCCGCGTGCTGGATGGCACGGCGGGATTGTGGTGCGTGAATGCGGGCCATTGCCGCCCCCTGATTACCAGGGCGATCCAGGAACAGGCAGCAGAGCTTGATTATGCTCCGGCATTCCAGATGGGTCATCCCAAGGCATTTGAACTGGCCAACCGGTTGGTGAACCTGACGCCTGATGGCATGGACCATGTCCTTTACACCAATTCCGGATCGGAATCGGTCGAGACCGCGCTCAAGGTTGCAATTGCCTATCACCGCGCCAAGGGCGATGGTTCGCGCTTCCGCCTGATCGGGCGTGAACGCGGCTACCACGGAGTCAATTTCGGTGGCATTTCGGTGGGCGGCATCGTCTCCAACCGCAAGATGTTCGGAACGCTGCTGACCGGCGTTGACCACATGCGCCACACGCACATGCCTGAGAAAAACGCATTCTCACGGGGCATGCCCGAGCATGGCGCGGAACTTGCCGATGACCTTGAGCGCATCGCGCTGTTGCACGATCCTTCGACAATTGCCGCCGTCATCGTCGAGCCGGTGGCTGGATCAACTGGTGTTCTAATCCCGCCCAAGGGTTATCTCGAGCGGCTTCGCGCAATTTGCGACAAATATGGCATCCTGCTGATATTCGACGAAGTCATCACAGGCTATGGCCGCCTCGGCACCCCTTTCGCCGCGCAATATTTCAACGTCACCCCGGACATAATCGTATCGGCAAAGGGCCTGACCAACGGTGTCATTCCGATGGGCGCGGTTTTTGTGAAGAACGAGATTCACGATGCCTTCATGAACGGGCCGGAGCATCTAATTGAATTTTTCCACGGCTACACGTATTCGGGCAATCCGATCGCCTCGGCCACTGGCATCGCCACGCTCGACACCTACCGCGAGGAAGGCTTGTTCGAACGGGTTGGCAAGATAGCGCAATACTGGGAAGACGCGGTGCATTCGCTCGCCGACGCCCCGCACGTCATCGACATCCGAAATCTTGGGTTGATCGGCGCCATCGAACTCAAACCGATGGACGGCCAGCCAACCAAGCGGGCGTTCTCTGCATTCGTGCGCGCCTTTGAAAAAGGCTTGCTGATCCGCACCACCGGCGACATCATTGCGCTGTCACCGCCATTGATAGTCGAGAAAAACCAGATCGACGAAATTGTCGATACCATTCGTACAGTCTTGAAAGAGGTTGATTGATGTCTTTTCCAATCATTGAAAACGCATTTGGCGGCAAACGCAGCGTTTCGGTTTCGGAGCGCCGCTCACCGGTGTTCAACCCTGCCACAGGCGAACAATGCGCACATTTGCCGCTGTCCACCGTTGATGAAGTCAACGCGGCGGTAGCTTCGGCAAAGAAGGCGTTTGGAGAATGGCGCAACACGCCGCCCCTGCGCCGCGCAAAGCTGATGTTCAAGTTCAAGGAACTGCTGGATCGGCACACCGAAGAACTTGCGCGCGAGATTTCACGCGAACATGGAAAGACCCATGCCGACGCGCTCGGAGAGATCGCCCGTGGTGTCGAAGTGGTGGACTTTGCCTGCGGCATTCCAGGACTGCTCAAGGGAGAGTTCAGCCGCAATGTCGGCCCGTCGATCGACAGCTATTCCGACCGTCAGCCGCTGGGTGTGGTTGCCGGTATAACGCCGTTCAACTTCCCCGCAATGGTGCCGATGTGGATGTATCCAATGGCAATCGCATGCGGCAACACCTTCATCCTGAAACCATCGGAACGTGATCCTTCAGCACCGATGCTGGCCTGGCAATTGTTCACCGATGCCGGCTTTCCGGAAGGCGTGTTCAACGTGGTCCATGGCGACAAGGTTGCAGTTGATACCCTTCTTGACCATCCCGATGTAAAAGCCGTGAGCTTTGTCGGCTCGACGCCAATTGCCGAATATGTCTTCACCCGTGGCACAGCCGCAGGCAAGCGCATCCAGGCGCTGGGCGGTGCCAAGAACCACATGATCATCTTGCCGGACGCCGATCTGGACCAGGCCGCCGATGCCCTGATGGGTGCGGGGTATGGCTCTGCCGGCGAGCGCTGCATGGCGATTTCCGTGGCCGTTCCGGTGGGCGAAAAAACAGCCGATGCGCTGATAGCCAAACTGCGTCCCCGTGTTGAATCGCTGAAAATCGGCCCGGCCACCGACTCCAGCGCCGAAATGGGCCCGCTGGTGACCAAGGCGCACCAGCAAAAAGTGCTTGGCTACATCGATGCCGGCGTTAAGGAAGGCGCCGAACTGGTGGTCGATGGACGTGGATTCAGCCTGCAGGGCTATGAAAACGGGTATTTCGTTGGCGGCACGCTGTTTGACCGGGTCACCACCGAAATGTCGATCTACAAGGAAGAGATTTTCGGCCCCGTTCTGTCGGTGGTGCGTGCCGCCGACTACAGCACCGCAGTCGACATGATCAATGCCCATGAATACGGAAACGGAACCGCGATCTTCACCCGCGACGGCGATGCGGCGCGCGACTTTGCCGACCGCATTGAAGTCGGCATGGTCGGCATCAACGTGCCGATCCCGGTCCCGGTTGCCTACCACTCATTTGGTGGCTGGAAACGCTCGCTGTTTGGCGATCACTCGATCTACGGTCCGGAAGGCATCCGTTTTTACACCAAATTGAAAACCGTCACGACCCGTTGGCCAGCGGGGATCAAGTCCGGCGCGGTCTTCACCTTCCCGAGCAACAACTGACGGATCAATTTCATGACTGCGCCTGGCGCGAACCTTCGGATCAATGCCGACCGCCTTTGGGAGTCGATCCATGAACTTGCCGAAATCGGTCCGGGCGTGGCCGGTGGCAGCAACCGCCAGACACTGACCGATGCCGACGGCGAAGGCCGGCACCTGTTCAAGCGCTGGTGCGAAGAGGCTGGCATGACCATGGGCGTTGATACCATGGGCAACATGTTCGCAACGCGAGCCGGCGAGGACGCCAATGCCTTGCCTGTTTACATGGGCTCGCACCTCGACACCCAGCCGACCGGTGGGCGCTATGATGGCGTGCTCGGCGTTCTTGGCGCGCTCGAAGTTGTTCGCTCGATGAATGATCTGGGCATCAAGACCAAGCACCCGATTGTCGTCACCAACTGGACAAATGAAGAGGGCGCCCGCTTTGCCCCGGCCATGCTGGCTTCCGGGGTCTTTGCCGGCATCCACAGCCAGGATTATGCCTATGGCCGCACCGACATGGACGGCAAGATTTTTGGTGAAGAACTCAAGCGAATTGGCTGGGTAGGTGACGAAAAGGTCGGGGCGCGCAAGATGCATGCGATGCTCGAATTGCACATCGAGCAGGGGCCGATCCTCGAAGCCGAAGGCAAGGACATTGGCGTCGTCACCCATGGCCAGGGGCTTTGGTGGCTTGAGATCACACTTACAGGCAAGGACGCACATACAGGCTCGACGCCGATGAACATGCGCATCAATGCCGGGCTCGGCATGGCCCGCATCACCGAGCGGGTGCACCAGATCGCCATGAGCCACCAGCCCGGAGCAGTGGGTGCCGTGGGCCAGGTCAAGGTGTTCCCCAATTCGCGCAATGTCATTCCCGGCAAGGTGGTTTTCACCGTCGACATCCGCTCGCCCGAACAAGCCAAGCTCGACACCATGCGCGGCGAGGTCGAGCGCGCCGCCCATGCGGTGGCGAAGGAACTGGGGCTTGGCTGCTCCATCGAGCCAGTCGGCCATTTCGATCCGGTGACGTTTGACCCCGGCCTTGTGAATACTGTTCGCGCCGCTGCGCAGCGATTGGGCTATTCACACATGGACATTGTTTCCGGCGCCGGTCACGATGCCTGCTGGATCAACCGGGTCGCGCCAACGGTGATGATCATGTGTCCCTGTGTCGGCGGCCTCAGCCACAACGAGGCCGAGGAAATCTCCAAGGAATGGGCCGCCGCCGGAACCGACGTGCTGTTCCATGCAACGCTTGAGACGGCTCAAATCCTGAGGTGACCGCATGAAGTCGAATGTCATCCTTTTTGGTCATTTTGACGAGCGCCAGCTGCGCATCGACCTTGCCGCCGCCTTCCGGCTTTCGGCCCGCAACAATTGGCACGAGGCGGTGGCCAATCATTTCTCCGCCGCCACTTCGCCCGATGGCCGCCAGTTCCTCGTCAACCCGCGCTGGATGCATTTCTCGCGCATCCGCGCCCGTGATCTGCTGCTGGTTGACGCCGATGACACCGAGATCATGCAACGCGCCGATGCGCCGGACCCGACCGCCTGGGCGATCCATTCGGCGGTTCACCGGCATTTGCCGCAGGCCCGCGTTGTGATGCACCTGCACCCGCCATATCTGACCGCGCTGGCCAGCCTGAAGGACCCGTCCATCCAGCCGATCGACCAGAACACCGCAAGGTTTTTCAACCGCATGGCATTTGACATGCATTATGGCGGCATCGCCACAGCCGCCGAGGAAGGCGAGCGCATCGCCTCGACGCTGGGCAACCGCAAGGTGCTGATGATGGCGAACCACGGCGTCATGGTGATTGGCGAAACCGTCGCCGAGGCCTTTGAGGCGATGTACTATCTTGAGCGCGCGGCGCAGACCTATGTTCTGGCGCTTTCCACCGGCCGCCCGCTCAATGTGATGAACGATGAATTGGCCGAGCGCACTGCGCAGGACTGGGAAGCCTATCATGGCGCTGATGAGGCGCTGCTGAGCGAATTGAAACACATCCTGGATGTCGAGGAGCCGAATTACGCGCACTGAGATGACAGGAAACCTGGCAGACCGCTTCAAACCGTCCCCCGCCCCTGACCCCTCCCCAAAAGGGGGAGGGGGAATTGAAGCCGCCCTTCACCTCAATCTTTATGCCCTCGCAAAGCCATCGGAGTAGGCTCATGTCCAAAGTCATCAAGAACGGCACCATCGTAACCGCCGACCGCACCTTCAAGGCTGATGTGCTGATCAGGCACGACAAGATCGTCGCCATCGGCCCGGATTTGCATGGCGACCATGAACTTGACGCCACTGGCTGCTATGTGATGCCGGGCGGTATCGACCCGCATACCCATCTGGAAATGCCGTTCATGGGCACCTATTCCGCCGATGATTTTGAAAGCGGCACCCGGGCCGCGCTTTCCGGGGGCACCACGATGGTGGTCGATTTCTGCCTGCCCGCGCCCGGCCAGTCGCTGCTGGAAGCACTCAAGATGTGGGACAACAAGACCTCGCGCGCCTGCTCTGATTATTCGTTCCACATGGCGATCACCTGGTGGGGCGAGCAGGTGTTCAATGAGATGAAGACCGTAGTCGACAAGGGCATCACCTCGTTCAAGCACTTCATGGCCTACAAGGGCGCGCTGATGGTCAATGACGACGAAATGTATTCCTCGTTCAAGCGCTGCGCCGAGCTTGGCGCGTTGCCGCTGGTCCATGCCGAAAATGGCGATGTGGTGGCGCAGCTGCAGCAAAAACTGCTGTCCGAAGGCAATAACGGCCCCGAGGCGCATGCCTATTCCCGCCCGCCGGAAGTGGAGGGCGAAGCCACCAACCGCGCCATCATGATCGCCGACATGGCAGGCGTGCCGCTCTACGTGGTCCACACATCCTGCGAGCCGGCGCACGAGGCCATCCGCCGGGCGCGTCAAAAAGGCATGCGGGTCTATGGCGAGCCGCTGGTGCAGCATCTGACGCTGGACGAAAGCGAATACATGAACAAGGACTGGGACCATGCCGCCCGCCGGGTGATGAGCCCGCCCTTCCGCAACAAGCTGCACCAGGATTCGTTGTGGGCCGGTCTGCAATCGGGTTCGCTGCAGGTTGTCGCAACCGACCATTGCTCCTTCACCTCGGCGCAGAAGCGCTTTGGCGTTGGCGATTTCACCAAGATCCCCAATGGCACCGGCGGTCTTGAAGACCGCATGCCGGTGCTCTGGACAGCGGGCGTCAACACTGGCCGGCTGACCATGAACGAGTTCGTTGCCGTCACCTCTACCAACATCGCCAAGATCCTCAACATGTATCCGCGCAAGGGCGCAATCGTCGAAGGCGCGGATGCCGACATCGTCGTTTGGGATCCGGAGAAGGAAAAGAAGATCACCGCCAAGAAGCAGCAATCAGTGATCGACTACAATGTTTTCGAAGGCATGAAGGTGAAGGGCCTGCCGCGTTTCGTGCTGTCGCGCGGCCATTTGTCGGTGAACAATGGCAAGGTTGAAGCCAAGCCCGGCCATGGCGAATTTGTCGGGCGCGCGCCCAATGCCCCGGTCAATGCGGCGCTTTCCAAGTGGAAGGAGGTTGTTGCCCCGCGCAAGGTCGAGCGCACCGGTATTCCAGCCAGCGGGGTGTAATCGGTTGGACGACCAGACCCCCTCACCGCCTCGCTTTGCTCGGCACCTCTCCCCCAAGGGGAGAGGACGCCCTTCGGCGCATCCCGGCAAGCTTAAGTCCGAAAGTGCCGTAGCCTTCGCGCGAAACCTTCGCCGCAATGAGACCGATGCGGAAGGCTTGTTGTGGTGGGAACTCAAGAATCGTCAACTCAACGAATACAAGTTTGCAAGGCAGGTGCCGCTGGGCCCCTATATCGCTGATCTCGTTTGCCGCTCGCACAAACTGGTCATTGAAGTCGATGGCAGCCAACATGCCGACAATCCCGCAGACGTCAGAAGAACTCTGTGGCTGAATGCAAATGGATACTCGGCCCTGCGGTTCTGGAACCACGACGTTCTCAATTCGCGCGGAATGGTCCTGTCCATGATCGTGGACGTTCTTGAGCATCGGCTGATCATTGGCAGTGAAGCGGCCGGATTTTGGCCAGCGCCGTCCTCTCCCCAAGGGGGAGAGGTGCCGAGTGCAGCGAGGCGGTGAGGGGGCATGACGATCCGCTGGTACCCGATTTCCGCGATGATATTCGCAATTCTCGCCACTCCCGCATTGGCGCAGGAAGCGCCGGTGATTTCCGGCAATTGGGGCAATGAGGCCGGTTGCGCCTTTGTCAAGGGCGGCACACGCGACGATGAGGGGATTGCGCTGCTGACGGCGGAAAAATACGAGGATTACGTCACCTATTGCGATTTCGTGCAGGTGCTGAAAGGCCCTGGCGCGCTGGTGATCACCGCGCTTTGTGGACATGAGGGCGAAGACGCCATCACCGCGGAAACACTGATCGTGCGCAAACCGGCTGATGGCAGCGGCTTGATGCTGACCGACGCGGCAGGCAACGAGCGTGGCAGGTTCGAACAGTGCAGATGAGCTCAGCCCTGCACCAGTGCCTCAAGTTCCGGCAGCAGGATGACGCTTTCTTGTTCATTGGGATCGGTTCGCGCGATCACTGCGGTGCAGGGCGCATCGCTGACATTGGCTGGAAGGTGCGGCATATTGGCCGGGATATAGAGCATCTCGCCGGCCTTCACCGTCATGAAATGCTCGAGCTGCTCGCCATGCCACATCACGCTTTCGCCCGAGACGATGTAAATCGCGGTTTCATGGCTCGCATGTTTGTGCGCCTTGGCGCGACCACCGGGCGGAATGGTCAAAAGATGCATGCAAATACCGCTCGAGCCGACCGTTTCCTTCGCCAGCCCTTCGAAATAGGAAAATCCCTGTTTGCCGCCATAGGTAGTGGCGCCGGGCCGGATGATCCGGCATGCTGCTTGCTTGGGATTTGACATGGCGACACCTCCACCCTTGAATGAGAATGAACAAAAGTCAGCATCCAGGCAGGGCATGTCAAGCAATTCCAGTTCAGTCATTTCGGCACGCAACCTGTCACTGACGTTCGAAACCGGCGACGGGCCGGTGCATGCGCTGAAGGATGTCAATCTCGAGATACGCAAGGGCGAGTTCGTCTCGTTCATTGGCCCATCAGGCTGCGGCAAGACCACTTTCCTGCGCGCCATTGCCGATCTTGAACAGCAGACCGCCGGGACGCTTTCGGTAAACGGCATGACGCCTGGCGAAGCGCGCATGAAACGGGCCTATGGCTATGTGTTCCAGGCGGCGGCGCTCTATCCCTGGCGCACGATAGAAAAGAACGTGGCGCTGCCGCTGGAAATCATGGGGTTTTCGCGCGCCGAGCAGCAACAGCGGGTCCAGCGCACGCTGGAACTTGTCAACCTCACCGGCTTTGAGAAGAAATACCCGTGGCAATTGTCGGGCGGCATGCAGCAGCGGGCTTCCATCGCGAGGGCGCTGGCGTTTGACGCCGATCTCCTGTTGATGGACGAACCCTTCGGCGCGCTGGACGAGATCGTCCGCGACCATCTCAACGAGCAATTGCTGGAGCTTTGGGCGCGCACCAACAAGACGATCTGCTTTGTCACCCATTCGATTCCCGAGGCCGTTTACCTGTCCACCCGCATCGTGGTGATGAGCCCGCGCCCGGGCCGGGTGACGGACGTGATCGAGTCGACACTCCCGCGCGAGCGGCCGCTCGAAATCCGCGAGACGCCGGAATTTTTGGCAATTGCCCACCGCGTGCGCGAGGGGCTGAGGGCGGGGCACAGTTACGAATGAAGCTGCTGGTGGAAAATCCCGTGCCCCTTCTGGGCGTTGCGATGATCGTGTTTCTCGCGGCGGCGTCGAGCCTGCGCGCCTATGCCGGCGGCGGGGCAACCTGGCTCGTGGTGGCAGCACTGCTGCTATATTGCGTTGGAAACCTGATGATGGTGCCGTTGATGAAAGCCAATGGCATGGCTGTTGCGATGGCCGCTTCCGCCGTTCTCCAATTGCTGATGTCATCGCTGGTGGCTGTCGCAGTGTTCGGTGAGCGGCCACTTGCCATCCAATGGGGCGGCATTGCGCTGGGCACCCTTGCGGTGGTGCTGATCCTTTGGCCGCAAATGGTGAAATCATGAACGGCGGTTTTGTCAAAGACCGTCTGCTTCCCGTTGGCAGTGCGATGCTGGTGCTGGTCATGGCGTGGTATGTCGCAGCCTATTTCATGAATGCACCGTTCCAGCGCGACCAGAACGAGCGGAGCAATGTTTCGCCGGGCGCCTGGGAATTTGTTGGCCAGACCATGTACCAGCCCAAGCCGACGGTGCCCGCACCGCATCAAGTGGCGGAAAACCTGTGGAAAAACACCTTTACGGTCAAGGTCACTTCCCGGCGCAGCCTCGTCTACCACGCCGGCGTGACGCTCTCTTCCACCTTGCTGGGCTTTGCCATGGGCACATTTTTGGGTGTGCTGATTGCCGTTGGCATTGTCTACATGCCGGTGCTGGAAAAAAGCTTCCTGCCGTGGATCATCGCTTCGCAGACCATACCAATGCTTGCAGTTGCGCCGATGATCATTGTCATTCTCGCTGCCATCAATGTGACGGGGCTTTTGCCCAAGGCAATGATTTCGACCTATCTGTCGTTTTTCCCGGTTGCTGTGGGCATGGTCAAAGGCTTGCGTTCACCCGAAGTGATGCATCTTGATTTGACGCGTACCTGGAACGCCAGCGGCATGCAGACCTTCTTCAAACTACGCCTGCCAGCCTCGGTTCCGTTCTTTTTCACCTCTATCAAGGTCGCCATCGCCGCTAGCCTGGTCGGGGCCATTGTCGGCGAATTGCCGACCGGCGCGGTGGCCGGCATCGGCTCAAAGCTGCTGGCAGGATCCTATTACAGCCAGACCATCGACATCTGGGCGGCGCTGATCGCAGGGTCGGTTGTTGCCGCCCTCCTGGTGTTTTCCGTTGGTCTGGTTGAGCGCCTGGTGCGCACTGCCATGGGGGCGCGCGCATGAGCGGGGCGCAAACAGCAATCTCACCGGGCATCCCGGGCGCGGACGCAACAATTATGGCGCTTGGTGCAGCCAGCCTTGTGGGCGCGGTTTTTGCATTGTCGGCGGCAGGGTCACCTGGCATGGCATCGCCTGTGCTAGCGGCGGCATTGGTTTCCTGGCTGGCCGCCTGCTGGCTCAATGCGCGCCTTTCCGCCTGGAAGATCGCCGATGGCAGCCGTGCAAGGCTGCGCGATTTTGCCGTGGCTGCCATCTTCGGCCTCTACATTCTTTTCCTTTGGGAAGTGGCTGTTGCGGTCTTCGGCATTCCTTTCGTCCTGCTGCCGCCGCCTTCTGCCATCGGTGCCCGCATCATGGGTTCGCTGCCCATTTTGGCAGCGGATTTCAACCAGACAGTCCTGAAGGCGGTGCTGATCGGCTTTGTCGGCGGTTCGGGTGCCGGCTTTCTGGTAGCGGTCATCGCCGACCGCTACCGCTTCCTGTCCAATGCGCTGTTGCCGATCGGCAATCTGGTTTCTGCCCTGCCGATCATCGGCATCGCGCCGATCATGGTCATCTGGTTCGGATTTGACTGGCAGTCGAAGGCAGCGGTGGTGATGGTCATGACCTTCTTCCCGATGCTGGTGAACACGCTGGCAGGACTGAAGGCCGCAGGCCGCCATGAACTGGATTTGATGCAAACTTATGCAGGCAGCCATCGGCAGACATTGGGCAAGCTGCGCCTTCCCGCAGCAATGCCGTTCGTCTTCAACGCCTTGAAAATCAACTCCACTCTGGCCATGATCGGGGCAATCGTTGCCGAATTTTTTGGCACACCGGTTGTGGGCATGGGTTTTCGCATCTCAACAGAAGTAGGCCGCATGAATCTCGATATGGTCTGGGCAGAAATTGCTGTTGCAGCGCTGACCGGTTCGGTTTTCTATGGCGTGCTGGCGCTCATCGAGCGCAAAGTGACTTTCTGGCATCCATCTTACCGCCGGGGCTGATCCCGTCGGCAGGTGGCCGCCTTAACCGCAGGAGTAGGGAACATGAAAAAAACAACAAGCATCGTGCTGGCCTTGGCCATGTCGCTCGCAGCAAGTTCAGCGCTTGCCGCCGACAAACTGACATTGCAACTGAAGTGGGTGGCCCAGTCGCAGTTCGCGGGCTATTTCGTCGCCAAGGAAAAGGGCTTTTATGAAGAAGCCGGCCTCGACGTCGAAATCAAGCCGGGCGGCCCGGACATCGCACCAGAGCAGGTGATTGCCGGCGGCGGTGCAGACGTCATCGTCGACTGGATGGGCGGCGCGCTTGCAGCCCGCGAAAAGGGCGTTGGCCTTGTCAACATCGCCCAGCCATTCAAGAAGGCAGGCATGCAGCTGGTTTGCCCGGCCAATGGCCCGGTCAAGACCGAAGCCGATTTCAAGGGCAAGACGCTGGGCGTGTGGTTCTTCGGCAATGAATATCCGTTCTACGCCTGGATGAACAAGATCGGCCTTTCGACCGAAGGCGGCGCCGACGGCGTGACCGTTCTCAAGCAGTCCTTCGACGTGCAGCCACTGATCCAGAAGCAGGCAGACTGCATCTCGGTCATGACCTACAACGAATATTGGCAGCTGATCGACGCTGGCTACAAGCCGGAAGACCTCATCGTCTTCAACTATTCGGCGATGGGCAATGACCTGCTGGAAGACGGCCTTTATGCGATGGAAGACAAGCTGGCAGACCCGGCCTTCAAGGACAAGATGGTGCGTTTCGTCACCGCCTCGATGAAGGGCTGGAAGTACGCGCTTGAAAACGTCGACGAAGCGGCGGGCATTGTCATGGAAAATGGCGGCCAGGACGAAAACCACCAGAAGCGCATGATGGGCGAAGTTGCCAAGCTCATCGACACGCCAGACGCCAAGCTGATCGAAGCAGCCTACAAGCGCACCGCCGACGCGCTGCTCGCACAGAAGATCATCACCAAGGAGCCAACCGGCGCCTGGACCAGCGAGATCACTGACGCCATGAAATAAGGCTTCAAGCCTGAGTGAGGAAGAGGCGGCCGCAAGGCCGCCTTTTTTTAGGGGCCTCAACGCCGCAGTGCTGCCAGATCTCAAGCTCCCCTTGACCTTCCCCGCTTTGCCTGCCAAACCCGCCGCCTTTGAAATGTCCTGTGGACCGGCGAAATGCCCGATTTTCCTCCCCTGCTGTTAGAAACGCTGGTCCGCCTCGTTGCCGAGGGCGGCGAGATCGCCATGCACCACCATGGCAAGCTGGCTTCCGTTGAGTCCAAGGCCGACATGAGCCCGCTGACGGCCGCCGACCTTGCTGTGGACGCGCATCTGTGTGCCGGGCTTGCCGCTGCATTTCCGGACATTCCGGTTGTTACCGAGGAACAGGCCGAGAGCCAGGCAAGCGGCCTTGCGGGCAACCGGTTCTTCCTTGTCGATCCCATCGACGGCACCAAGGAATTTGTCGCCGAGCGCGGCGAATTCACGATCAATATCGGGCTGATTGAAAATGGTGTCCCTGTGGCCGGGGCTGTGTTTGCACCTGCCATCGGGCGACTGTTTGCCGGGGCAGCAGGGCAGGGGGCCTTCGAGTTGGACGCCAGCGGCGGCCAGCGCAAGCAGCTGCTCACAGCCACCCCAGATAATGATGCGCTGGTTGTCGTGGCGACCCGCTCGCATCCGACACCAGAGACTGATGCATTTTTGGGTGCCAACAAGATCGGGCGGCTGACCAATGCCGGCTCGTCGCTGAAGTTTTGCCTGTTGGCAGCAGGCGAAGCGGACCTTTATCCGCGCTTTGGCCCGACGATGGAATGGGATACTGCTGCCGGGCACGCGGTTCTTGCTACCGCTGGCGGCCTGGTGGAAAAGATTTCCGGGCAAGCGCTGGAATATGGCAAACCTGCCTACAAAAACCCGTTCTTCATCGCTTATACGCCGGGTACCCAATACAAGCTCGCATGAGCGCGCATCAGAAGATTGAGGAACATGCTCACCCATTTGCAAAGGCTGGAAGCTGAAAGCATCCACATCATGCGCGAGGTCGCCGCAGAAGCGGAAAACCCGGTGATGCTCTATTCGATCGGCAAGGACAGCGCCGTGATGCTGCATCTGGCGCAGAAGGCGTTCTTCCCCGCCCTGCCGCCATTCCCGCTGATGCACATCGACACGACCTGGAAGTTCCGCGAAATGATCGCGTTCCGCGATGCCATGGCTGCCAAGCTGGGCATGAAGCTGATCGTTCACATCAACGAGGAAGGGCTCAAGCGCGGTATTGGCCCGTTCACCCATGGCTCGGGCGTGCATACCGACGTGATGAAGACCGAGGGGCTGAAGCAGGCACTCGACAAGTACGGGTTTGACGCAGCCTTTGGTGGCGCGCGACGCGACGAAGAGAAATCCCGTGCCAAGGAGCGCATCTTCTCCTTCCGCACTGCCGATCACCGCTGGGACCCGAAGAACCAGCGGCCGGAGCTTTGGAAAACCTACAATGCCCGCAAGGCCAAGGGCGAATCTATTCGGGTGTTCCCGCTGTCAAACTGGACCGAACTCGACATCTGGCAATACATCTGGCTGGAGAATATTCCCATCGTGCCGCTGTATTTTGCGGCGATGCGCCCTGTTGTTGAGCGCGATGGAGCGCTGATCATGGTTGACGACGAGCGCATGCCGATGCGCCCTGACGAAGTTGCGCAGGAACGCATGGTCCGCTTCCGCACACTGGGTTGCTACCCGCTGACCGGCGCGGTCGAGAGTGAAGCAGCAACCCTGACGGACATTATCCAGGAGATGCTTTTGACCACCACTTCCGAGCGTCAGGGCCGGATGATTGACCGCGACCAGGCAGCTTCGATGGAGAAGAAGAAGCAGGAGGGCTACTTCTGATGTCTCACCAGTCCGATCTCATTGGCGAAGACATTGTCGCCTATCTCAAGAGCCACGAGGAAAAATCGCTGCTGCGCTTCATCACCTGCGGCAGCGTTGATGACGGCAAGTCGACCCTGATCGGCCGCATGCTGTATGAATCGAAGATGATCTTCGAGGATCAACTGGCAGCAATCGAAAAAGATTCAAAGAAGGTCGGCACCCAGGGTGACGATATCGACTTTGCCCTCTTGGTTGATGGTCTCGCGTCCGAGCGCGAACAAGGCATCACCATTGATGTCGCCTACCGCTTTTTCTCCACAGACCGGCGCAAGTTCATTGTCGCCGACACACCGGGCCACGAGCAATACACCCGCAACATGGCGACAGGCGCTTCCACGGCAGACCTTGCGATCATCCTCATCGATGCGCGCAAGGGGGTGCTGGTGCAGACCCGCCGCCATTCCTTCATTGTTTCGCTGCTCGGCATCCGCAATGTCGTGCTGGCCATCAACAAGATGGACATGGTGGGCTATTCGCAGGAAGTTTTCGATACCATCAATGCGCAATACCGCGAGTTTGCCGTTGCGCTTGGCAAGGATGGCGAACTTCCGTTCAACATTGCTTCCATTCCCGTGTCTGCGCTCAAGGGCGACAACATCATCGAGCTGAGCAAACCCATGCCCTGGTATCAGGGGCCTGCCCTTCTGGAACATTTGGAAACAGTGCCGATTGACGACGCAACGCAAGGCTCTGCGTTTCGTTTCCCGGTGCAATGGGTGAACCGGCCCAATTCGGCGTTTCGCGGCTTTGCCGGCCAGGTGTCGGGCGGCAGGGTAGCTGTTGGCGAGCGAATCCGTGTGCAGCCCTCGGGACGGGAATCCGTCATCCAGCGCATTGTGACGCTTGACGGCGATCTCCCGGTGGCGGTCTCAGGCCAGTCGGTAACACTGACACTGGAAGACGAAATCGACATCTCGCGCGGCGACGTCATCTCCGCTGCCGCCGCACCGGCTGAAGTTGCAAACCAGTTCGAGACCACTATCCTTTGGATGTCGGACGAACCGATGCTGCCGGGACGCCCCTATTTGCTGAAGATCGGCACGGCTACGGTTCAGGCAACGGTTACCGCTCCCAAATACCGCATCAACGTCAACAGCTTTGAACATGTCGCGGCAACCAAGCTGGAACTGAACGAGATCGGCGTTTGCAACATTGCACTCGACCGGCGGATTGCTTTTGATGCCTATGCCGACAACCGTGATACCGGCGGCTTTATCCTGATCGACAGGCTGACAAACGCCACGATTGCCATGGGCCTCATTCATTTCGCGCTTCGCCGCTCGGCCAACATCCACTGGCAGGCCATGGATGTTGACAAGGCGGCGCGCGCCAGCCTCAAAGGTCAGCGTCCAGCGGTGATCTGGTTCACCGGCCTGTCGGGCTCTGGCAAATCGACGATCGCCAACATCTTGGAAAAGAAGCTGGCAGCGCTCGGGAAGCACACTTATTTGCTGGATGGCGACAATGTCCGCCACGGCCTCAACAAGGACCTTGGCTTCACCGATGCCGATCGCGTGGAAAACATACGTCGCGTGGCAGAGGTTGCGCGGTTGATGGCCGATGCAGGCCTTATCACGCTGGTTTCGTTCATTTCACCGTTTCGCTCGGAACGGGCGATGGCGCGGGAAATGCTGCCCGGCGGCGAATTCATCGAGGTACATGTCGATACGCCGCTGGCAGTTGCAGAAATGCGCGATGTGAAGGGCCTTTATGCCAAGGCGAGGGCTGGCCAGATCAAGAATTTCACGGGGATCGATTCTCCCTATGAAGCACCCGAGAATGCCGAACTGCGCCTGTCGACGGAGACGCTCACAGCCGATGCGGCAGCGGATGCGATCCTCGAATATCTGGCCACCAAAGGCATCATTGAACATTTGTGACAGGAGAGTTTAAAAGGTGCGAGGGGCATGCCCCCCAGCCAAGTTCCACCGGACGCCCAATCCAGGTGGAAAATGCCCCTCACACCTTGTTTGCCGATTTGATCACAACAGGCCAAGACCCCACGAATTGACTTGTTGCGATTTGCAGCAACCCAACTAGGCCATGGCCAGCCTAATGTAAGGTTAACGACTCGGCTGCTTTTTTGGCAAACGGGCAATTCCTCACATACGTTGCACCACCTGCGAAGCATTCCCGCCAGATGCAACTGCTTGGTCGGAATTGGCAGCCCTGCCGCCGCATTCTGCAATGCATTTGAACTTGGCGCAGGGTATCAACCTGACAACCGTAAAAGCTGGCGCGCCTGACATGTCGGGCTAGGCCAAATGAAAGACAGGACCATGGCAGCTAGCATCATCAATGGCAGGGAAGTGGCGGCAACCGTCATTGCGAAGGTAAAACTGGCCAGCGCTGCGCTGCTTTCTTCAACTGGCACAATGCCCGGTATAGCCGTGGTTATAGTCGGCGAAGATCCGGCGAGCCAGGTCTATGTGCGCTCCAAGGGCAAGATGGCGGATGAATGCGGCTTCAAGTCCGTTACCCATCGACTTGATGCCACGACAAGCGCAGACAAATTGCTGGAATTGCTGGCATCGCTCAATGCCGATGACAGCATCCATGGCATTCTGGTGCAGTTGCCCCTGCCCAAGCACATTGATGAGGGCCGGATCATCCAGGCAATCGCTCCGCACAAGGATGTTGATGGATTCCATTTCATCAATGTCGGCAAATTGGGCACCGGCGAGACTGCCACGGCCTATGTCCCATGCACGCCGGCAGGCTCGATGCTGCTGATTGAAAAGGCGCTTGGCAAACGCGATTTGTCCGGTCTCACTGCGGTGGTCGTTGGTCGTTCAAACATCGTGGGCAAGCCGATGGCCAATCTGCTGCTGCTCGCCAACGCCACGGTAACCATTGCCCATTCACGCACCCCGGACCTTCCGGCACTTGCCCGGACTGCCGACATTCTGGTGGCCGCTGTCGGTCGGCCTGAAATGATCAAGGCTGACTGGGTAAAACCAGGTGCATGCGTGATTGATGTGGGGATCAACCGCGTCTCTTCCCACACCCCTGGGGCAACTTCAGCCACCAAACTGGTGGGGGATGTTGATTTCGCGGATTGTCTTGAAACGGCTGGTTCCATGACGCCCGTTCCCGGCGGGGTTGGTCCGATGACAATTGCAATGCTGATGGCCAACACGCTAGCTGGCGCATGCCGCGCCACAGGGGTCGAGCCTCCGGCCTTCTGATTACCGCTCCCGTAAAGCCGGGCTAGCAACGGCCTCCGGCTGCAGTGGTTTCGTTCGCACTGAAAGATCAATGGAAATGCTCATGACCACACCGGTCTGGGCTGGCGAAAGTGCAGCCTTGTCGCAGCCTATCCGCACCGGCCTGCCATCGCGGTGCATGTCCCAACCGATGAAATGCGCATCGTGAGCCGTGTAACGCTGGTTGCGGTCAGGAGCCTTGCCGAGCAACCGTCCAAGGCTGGCGCACAATGCCAAATGGTCGGCCTTGCTGAAGTGAACCAGGCATCGGGCGGACTGTCCGCCATCCCTGCTGCTTGAAGTCTCGAGCGAAAGTGCGGCAACTTTGTCGGCCTCAACGCCAATGAAAACGGCCTGTGTTTCGCTGACATGCGCGCCGCCACCTGGCACTTCCAGTATTTTTCGGCGCAAACCCTGAAGTCCGTTTGCAGCGAGCAAAGCGTCGTCTGCGATGATCCAGCCGTGCTTTGCGGCTAGTTCATGCCATGCTTGGCTGCCATCGCCAGCAAGGCAGATCCCTGCGAATGTATTTGCAAGCGGGTTGTCCACCTGAAAGTCTGTCCGTGCTGACAGGTCAAAAGCGCGATCAGGCACCGGAACACAGGCACCAAGCAGCAAAAGCGATGGGAGAAGGAAACGAATCATATGCAACAATTAAATGCATAGAGTGAAATAACAACTAAAGATTGCGTATCAGGCGTCTTGGCCCTGTTCCGCTGTTCATCAGCCTGTGAAGCCCCCTTTTTCCGGCAGCACTCACGCCTATCTGAAGGGATGTGGAAAAATGTTCACAGGAGATTAAAGATGGCGTTCAAACCCAAGTCACTAGCAGCCTTTGCGGCGTTCTGCGCCAGTTTGGCGTTTCCTGTTTCGACCCTTGCGCAGTTGGTAGAGGGCAGTACAGGCTCGGTGCTTGAGGCAAAAGCCGTCGCTCAGTTCAACGAACCCTGGGCCATGACCTTTCTTCCGGACGGCTCGATGCTGGTCACGGAAAAATCAGGCAGCATTTTTCTGGTTACGCAGGATGGCAACAAACGCGAGATCGCTGGCGGCCCCCAGGTTTCCTATGGGGGTCAGGGCGGACTTGGCGACATCATCATCCACCCCGGTTTTGCCAGTAACAATTTCGTCTATGTGTCATTTGCGCAAGCTGGTGAAGGCAATGTGCGCGGCGCCGCTGTCATGCGCGGCAGGCTGGTTCTGGAGCCGCAGCCAAGATTGGAAGACATGACCCTTGTCTGGCAGCAATTGCCCAAAACCACCGGCGGGGGACATTACGGCCATCGCTTGGCATTTGCTCCCGATGGCAAGCTGTTCATTACCTCCGGCGACAGGCAATTGCTCACTCCAGCGCAGGATATGACCGGAAATCTTGGCAAGATCATCCGCTTGAACGATGACGGATCGGTGCCTTCCGACAATCCGTTCCAGAATGACGGCGCGCTTGCCAAAACCTTCTGGAGCATTGGCCATCGCAACCCGCTGGGAATTGCCTTCGATGCGCAGGGTCGACTTTGGAGCCATGAAATGGGGCCACGCGGCGGCGATGAATTAAACATCGTGAAAACTGGCGCAAACCATGGCTGGCCGATCGTTTCAGATGGCAACAATTATGATTTTTCCAACATTCCCGACCATGAAACCCAGCCGCAGTTTCATGCACCCGAAGTAACCTGGACACCGGTCATCGCGCCTGCAGGCATGGTCATTCATTCAGGAAAGCTGATCACGCAATGGCAGGGCAACGCCATCATTGCCGGGTTGCGCAGCGGGGGACTGGTGCGCGTTGAACTGGACAGCCAGCCCGATGGCCAAGCCAGCGCCCAGCCCGGAAGCAAACTGGCCCGCGAGGTTGAACGCATCGGCCTTGGCAGCCGCATTCGCGAAGTTGAGGAAGGCCCCGATGGCGCGGTCTGGGTACTGGAAGACAGGGAAGGCGGGCGGTTGATCCGCCTTGCACCTGCAAGTCAATAGACGACACTTGCCCCTTCTGCTGGGCCGTTGACCAGTCGCCGCATTCCGGCAAACAATTCGCGGCCCATGCCGAAATCATTGCCGGAAAGGTCTGGCAGCACAATTTGCCGCGCGGTAAGTTCAGCTTCCCCGACGATCAGGTCAATTGTGCCCGCAACGGCATCCAGCCGGATGATGTCACCATCCATCACCTTGGCAATCAGGCCACCATCAACAGCCTCGGGTGTTACGTGGATCGCCGAGGGAATTTTTCCCGAGGCCCCTGACATTCGCCCGTCGGTGACCAGTGCCACCTTGAATCCGCGATCCTGCAAAACACCCAGTGGCTGCACCATCTTGTGAAGCTCCGGCATGCCGTTTGCCCGCGGTCCCTGATAGCGCAGGACAGCAATGAAATCGCGGTCGAGTTTACCCGCCTTGAACGCGGCGGTGATTTCGTTCTGGTCGTGAAACACGATTGCCGGTGCTTCAATCACATGCCGCTCTTGCTTGACTGCAGAGATCTTGGCCACCGCTCGCCCAAGATTGCCGGACAGCATTTTCAGCCCGCCGGTTGGCGCGAACGGCTTTTCAGCGGTCGCCAGAACCTTGTCATTGCCCGACTGGCTGGCCGCCTTTTCCCATTTGAGCCTGCCGCCTTCGCCAAGCTTTGGCTCGACCCGGTAATTGGAAAGGCCTTCGCCCCACACCGTCTTCACGTCCTCATGTGCATAACCGCCATCCAGAAGCTGACCGATCAGATATCCCATGCCGCCCGCAGCATGGAAGTGGTTCACGTCGGCAAGGCCGTTCGGATAAACCCGAGCAAGCAGCGGCACGCATTCGGACAATTCGGCAATATCGCCCCAGGTGAGACTGATACCGGCGGTGCGTGCCATCGCCACAAGGTGCATCGTGTGGTTGGTCGAGCCACCGGTCGCATGCAATCCGACAACGCCGTTCACAACCGCCTTTTCGTCAACGACGCGGCCAGCGGGCGTGAACTCATTGCCCAGCGCCGTGATTGCCAGTGCCCGTTTTGCGCCTTCGCGGGTCAAAGCGTCGCGCAACGGCGTGCCCGGATTGACAAAGGATGCGCCAGGCAGGTGCAGCCCCATGATTTCCATCAGCATCTGGTTCGAATTTGCCGTTCCGTAAAACGTGCAGGTGCCAGGTGAGTGGTATGACTGGCTTTCGGCTTCCAGCAGTTCGGCTCGCCCGATCTTGCCTTCGGCATAAAGCTGGCGAATGCGGGCCTTTTCATCGTTTGGCAGGCCCGATGGCATTGGTCCGGCTGGAACGAAGACAGCAGGCAAATGTCCAAAGGTCAGCGCACCCATGACGAGGCCCGGAACGATCTTGTCACAAATCCCAAGGTAGACTGCCGCATCAAACATGTTGTGCGACAAGGCAATTGCAGCAGCCATCGCAATCACGTCACGCGAAAACAGTGACAGCTCCATGCCTGGCTGG
>JBGSNX010000026.1:0-3754 GCA_041739465.1 Salaquimonas sp. | reverse complement strand
TCCGAAACCGATATGATTGCCACAACTCCGGAGCCAAGCTTCTGTTTGGCCTCGTCCACCAGGCCCTTGAGGTCTTTTGCCTGAATGCCTTCAACAATCTGGCCAAGGAAACTGACGCCGTTGACGGTTTCTGCCGCCTGTCCGGCCCCGCCACCACCCATTGCAAGCTTCTTGCGAACATCGGCAAGCTCACGCTCCAGCTTGCGCCGTTCATCGACCAGCGCTTCGACTCTGCTGACGGCGTCGGCAACCGGAACCTTCAGCACGGCGGCAATCGAGCGAACCCGATCTTCCTGTTCTTCAAGGTACCTGAGCGCAGCTGGGCCGGTCAGTGCTTCAAGGCGGCGAACGCCAGAGGCAACCGCTCCCTCGCCCACCACCCGGATGAGTCCGATCTCGCCGGTGTTGCGAACATGCGTGCCGCCGCACAATTCCATCGAATAGACCCGCCCGGCCTTTTCGCCACGAAGTGCCGTACCCATGGTGACGACGCGCACTTCATCGCCGTATTTCTCGCCGAAAAGCGCCATTGCACCTTCCGCAATTGCGTCGTCCACTGACATCAGCCTGGTATCGACCGGCGCTGCCTGCCGCACGATCTCGTTGGCAATCATTTCGACCGACGCAAGTTCATCGGCTTCAATCGGTTTGGGATGGGAGAAGTCAAACCGCAGGCGATCAGGGGCAACCAGCGAGCCCTTCTGCGCGACATGGCTGCCCAGCACTTCGCGAAGCGCCTCATGCAGCAAATGGGTTGCCGAATGGTGCGCACGAACGCCCGAGCGCGCCGCATGATCCACAACAAGTTCGACCGCAATGCCTGGCGTCAAAATGCCCGAGACAACTTCGCCATAATGGACAAAAAGGCCTTCGCCCTTCTTGCGGGTGTCAGTCACGGCAAAGACGCCGCCTTCAAACCGCATTTCACCTTTGTCGCCGATCTGACCGCCCGACTCGCCATAAAACGGGGTCTGGTTGACCACCACGGCAACTTTTGCGCCCGTACCGGCAGACCCGCTTTCAATGCCGTCAGACACGATTGCCTGCACCACGCCTTCAGCCTTTTCGGTGGCGTAGCCAAGGAATTCTGTGGCACCGACCCGGTCCTTGATTGTGAACCAGATGCGCTCGTCGGCCGCATCGCCCGATCCAGCCCATGAAGCCCGCGCCTCGGCCTTCTGGCGTTCCATGGCATGGGTAAAACCATCCAGATCGACATGAATTCCGCGCGCCTTGAGCGCGTCCTGCGTCAGATCCAGCGGGAAGCCATAAGTGTCATAAAGCTTGAACGCGGTTTCGCCGTCCAGCAGATCGCCCTTGCCGAAGCTGCCTGTTGCCTCGTCGAGCAACACCAACCCGCGCTCAAGTGTCTTGCGGAACCGTGTTTCTTCAAGCTTCAGCGTTTCGGTGATCAGCGCTTGCGCCCGGAGAAGTTCCGGATAGGCCGTTCCCATTTCGCGGATCAGCGCAGGCACCAGTTTCCAGATCAACGGCTCGCGCGCGCCAAGCAGGCTGCCATGGCGCATGGCCCGGCGCATGATGCGGCGCAGGACATAGCCGCGCCCCTCGTTGGAGGGCAATACACCATCGGCAATCAGGAAGGATGAAGCCCGCAAATGGTCCGCAATGACCCGGTGACTGGCCCGCTGCTGACCCACGGCCGCAACGCCAGTCGCTTCCACACTGGCCGAAATCAGTGTGCGGAACAGATCAATGTCATAATTGTCGTGACGGCCTTGCATGACCGCAGAAATGCGTTCCAGCCCCATGCCGGTGTCAATGGACGGCTTGGGCAAGTTGATGCGTTCGGACGGCGTGATCTGCTCGAACTGCATGAAAACGAGATTCCAGATTTCGATGAACCGGTCGCCATCCTGCTCGGCACTGCCGGGAGGCCCACCCCAGATGTGGTCACCGTGGTCGTAAAAAATCTCCGAGCACGGACCGCACGGTCCGGTGTCGCCCATCGCCCAGAAATTGTCGGACGTTGCAATTTTGATGATCCGCGACTCGGGAAGGCCGGCGATCTTCTTCCAAAGGCCGAGCGCTTCATCATCTTCGTGATAGACCGTGACGTAGAGGCGGTCCTTGGCAAGGCCGTATTCGCGGGTGATCAGGTTCCAGGCAAGTTCGATTGCCCGTTCCTTGAAATAGTCACCGAACGAGAAATTGCCGAGCATTTCAAAAAATGTGTGGTGACGGGCAGTGTAACCCACATTGTCGAGATCATTGTGCTTGCCACCGGCGCGAACGCATTTTTGAGCAGTGGCCGCTGTGGAATAATTGCGGTGCTCAAGTCCGGTGAAAACATTCTTGAATTGCACCATGCCCGCATTGGTGAACATCAGCGTGGGGTCATTGCGCGGAACCAGCGGACTTGACTCCACTACCTCATGCCCCTCCTTGCCAAAATAGCCAAGGAAAGCCGATCTGATCTCGTTGACGCCGCTCATGAAAATTCCGCTGTTTGCAATGAAGGATTTCCAGCACGATGGCTGGTCACGGGCCTGCTTTTAGCGGTGCGGCCATACCCTGTCCAGCAGTGCATGTTCCCCACTTGAAGCAAACAAGAACGGGGCAGCCGCTTTCGCAACTGCCCCGCCAGCGTTCCCCTTTGAACGGTTCAGTTTATCAGCCTTCCGCCGCTGCGTCGAAGTTACCACCATCGGCATCGCTTTCCGGCTCGCCTTCCAGCAGCGTACCGGCAATCAACCCGGCATTTTGGCGAAGCGCCGTTTCAATTTCGGCGGCCACCGCAGGATGCTCGCGCAGGAACGTTTTGGCATTCTCCCGCCCCTGCCCCAGGCGCTCGGAATTGTACGAGAACCAGGCTCCGGACTTTTCGACAATCCCGGCCTTCACGCCCAGATCGACAAGTTCGCCGGTCTTGGAGACGCCTTCGCCATACATGATGTCGAATTCGACCTGCTTGAATGGCGGCGCCAGCTTGTTCTTCACGACCTTGATGCGGGTCTGGTTGCCCACGACCTCATCGCGGTCCTTGACCGCCCCGATGCGGCGAATGTCGAGGCGAACCGACGCATAGAATTTGAGCGCATTGCCGCCCGTGGTGGTTTCGGGCGAGCCGAACATCACGCCGATCTTCATGCGGATCTGGTTGATGAAAATCATCATCGTGTTCGACTTGGAGATCGAAGCTGTCAGCTTGCGCAGCGCCTGGCTCATCAGCCGCGCCTGCAGCCCGGGCAGGCTATCACCCATTTCGCCTTCGATTTCAGCACGCGGCGTCAGTGCCGCAACCGAATCGATGACAACAATGTCGATGGCACCCGAGCGCACCAGCGTGTCGGCGATTTCCAGCGCCTGCTCGCCGGTATCGGGCTGCGAGATCAGCAAATCTTCAAGGTTGACGCCAAGCTTGCGGGCGTAGATCGGGTCCAGCGCATGTTCTGCATCAATGAACGCGCAAATGCCGCCTTTTTTCTGGGCTTCGGCAATCGTGTGCAACGCCATCGTGGTCTTGCCCGATGATTCCGGGCCATAGATTTCAACGATGCGGCCCTTGGGCAGGCCGCCAACGCCAAGCGCGATGTCAAGGCCGAGCGAACCGGTGGAAATCGTCTCGATTTCGACTACCTGCTCGTTTTTCCCCAGCTTCATGATCGAGCCCTTGCCGAAAGCCCTTTCGATCTGGGAAAGTGCCGCAGCCAGTGCCTTGGTCTTGTCCACCGTGCTATCCTCTACGAGACGGAGTGAATTCTGTGCCATGCTTTACCACCCTTGTGCCAAGCTT
>JBGSNX010000012.1:0-11458 GCA_041739465.1 Salaquimonas sp. | reverse complement strand
ATGCGAGCGATGACAGCAGCGACGATGTGATCGCGGCTCGGGAAATGCTTGTAGGGCGCTTGATGCGAAACGTTGAGGCGGCGGGCGACATCGCGCAGGCTGAGCGCCTGAAGCCCGCTCTCCTCGATGATCCGGAAGGCTTCAGCAACGCAGGCTTGGCGCAGGTCAATTGGTTTTCTGTTTGCCGGCATCTTGATGACTTGTCATGCCCGACATGATCGTTCCCAAAATCATGGTTCTTGCAAAGCGCGGCATCAACGCGAGCGAGTAGCCAAACAGCTTGCCAAAGAAACCCGGCTTCACCGTGGTGCGGTGCCCAAGCGCACGCAAAATCTGCGGCGCCACTGCCTCAGGCGTGTCGGTGCCCCCCATCACCATGTTGGCACGCGCGGCAAAGCCCGTCGAGACCGGGCCGGGGGCAACCGCAAGAATATCGACGCCGCGCCGCTTGAGCTCCGGGCGAAGCCCTTCGGCCAGCGTCTGCACATAGGCCTTTGTCGCGGCATAATTCGCCGCGTGCGGCACCCCCTGAAATCCGACCAGCGAACCAAACAGGATGATGCCGCCGCGACCCTGTGCGGCAAACCTGTCGGCAAACACTTTGGTCAAGGCAAACACCGCACGGCAGTTGACGTCCAGCATGTCGAGTTCGGCGGCGAGGTCAGCCTCCAGAAATGCCCCCGACGTGCCATAACCCGCCGCGGCAACCAGCAGGCCGATGTCGAGGCCATCGCAGCTGCGCACCACTTCATCGAGCGATGCTGCCTTGCTGAAATCCAGCGGCAGGACCATTGTTTCGATCCCGTGCAGTTTTTCCAGTTCGCCCGCAAGGCTCTTCAACCTGTCTTCACGGCGCGCAGCCAATATGAGATTGATGCCCGTGCGTGCCAGTTCTTGCGCAATCGCCCGGCCCATGCCGTCGGATGCGCCGGTTACCAGCGCCCACCTGCCGTATTTTTTGGCCCATGCGATGTCCCGTTTGCTGCTGCTCGCCATTTTTTTGCCGCTCACGCTTGAAGGTTGACACTGTCTACCTAATTTCATGACGGACAAACGGTGTCAACGGCAAAACAATCCGAGGCGAACATGGTCTATGTCTCAATTACCGGCCTGCAACTCAAAGGCATCCGGCATGCGCCGCGCTTCTGGTGGCATGCGATACGTTCCATGAACCAGGCGCAGGCAGCGGCGGGAAACATCAGTGCGCAAACGCGCACCATCAATGGCGTGCACCACACCCTGTCTGTGTGGCAAAGCCGGCAGGACATGCGAAACTATCTTGCAGCCGGTGCCCATGCCGGGGCGATGCGCGCCTATCGCAACATTGCCACCGGCAAGACCCTCGGATTTGAATGTGAAACCCCGCCAGGCTGGGAAGAAGTGCACGAGTTGTGGCAAACCAAAGGCCGCCCGGTCTGAGGGATTACCAGCACCGCGCTGTGCGAACTGCCTTCGCAAAACGCGCTTCCCACCCGCGTTGCAACCGGGCATGATCTTGCCTCCACGGACCGGCTGCTGAGGCGGCTTGGATGAAAGGAGGCGGGCATGCGGGGTAAGGATTTCGCTCTGAACAAACAATCCATATTTGATGTTGCTGTCCTCTTGTCGCTGACTCTTAGCGCATGTGGCATTTTAGGCCGTTTTGAAGCTGAGTATATAATTGCCCGGTTGTTTGCGGTCGAATTCAGCCGAACTGAACTGGCAACAAAGATAGGTATTTGTTTTGTAGTCGAAATGAAAAAAACCGCTCGGAGGTCTAATTCGTAAAAGGAAGGGAAGTATACGATCACTATGAAATATTGAAAAGGAAAGATATCGAGAAGCTCGGAATATACCCTGTGGGAATTAACTCATACAGCAATGATGCAATTGATAACGCATTTCAGGGAGTCAGAGACTGCAAATTTGATATAAATAGATATTTAAATAAAAACAGTGGATATGAGTATGGAATAGTATACTTTGGAGATGCCTATAGGATGGCAATGGAAAATGATGGTGTTCGTCCTATAAGATCATTGATGAATAATTTCTTGGCGATTGTTTACAAGGATAAGATATTAGTTGTAAGCGGTATGGGACAATAGTGAAAGCCGCGCTTTCCACCCGCGATGCAACCGGGCATGATCTCGCTGGCCGGCTGATTCAGCCGAACCTTGACCCTTCGCTGAAAACAGGAAATTCTTGGCCATCACTTTGGGCGGGCGGCAATGGATGCAGCACATACATCTCAACCCGCCTCCGCCGGCAACAGCCGGTTGCAATCGTTCGGTCTGCTGCTGCTTGCAGCACTGGTGACGGTGGCCTGCTGGCATGTTCCCTATGGCGGGTATGTTCTCTATCCCTTCACCATTCTTGCAACATGGTTTCACGAGATGGGCCACGGCATGGCGGGACTGCTCGTTGGCGCAGGGTTCCAGTCGCTGACGCTCTATCCCGATGGCTCCGGCGTGGCGATCACTTTGAACCCGCATGACCAGTCGCCGGCCGCGAGCGCCTTCATCAGCGCCGGTGGCCCGCTTGGCCCGGCAGTGGCAGGTGCAATCTTCATTGCCCTTTCGCGGCAGGCGATCGCCACCCGCATCTTGCTGGGCGCGCTCGGCGCGGTCCTGATCGGCTCGACGCTGATCTGGGTGGACGGAACCACCGGCTGGTTGATGCTGCCGGCCATGGGCTTGGCGCTGATAGGGCTTGCCTGGCGCGGCGGCGAACAATTGCGCGGCTTTGCCGCCAAGTTCCTTGGCCTGCAGGCCGCGATCAGCATGTTCCGCCAGTCCGATTACCTCTTCACCCGGACCGCGCAAATTGGCGGCAGGAACATGGCCTCCGATACCGAGGCGATCGCCCAGCAGCTTTGGCTGCCGCACTGGTTTTGGGCCGGGGCCATCATCGCTGTGGCGGGAGTGCTGATTGCCGCCAGCTTCGCCTTTGCCTGGCGTCGCTGAGTTCCCCAGCCTTTTCCCCATATCTGCGCAAACAAAAACGCCGCCCTTTTGACGAGGGCGGCGCCGCGATTTTGCTCGGGTAATGACAGGCTCCGGCGGCACCACCGCCTGCCTCACATCATTCGCGTCAGAGGCTGCTCCGACGGATTGACGATCCGCTCAAGCCTGCATTCCGGAAATCACTCGACATCGGATCACCTCCTTTCAGTTTGTTGACACTATCAACAAGCTGGGGCGAATCGCGCCAAAGCGCAAGAGGCCGTGTGATCATTTGATCAAAGTTTGAATGCCGGGGCTTCCTGGATGAACACCCGGTCCATGCCCAGATCGAAGAAACGGCGCAGATACATGCCCGAACGCGGACCGACCAGCTTGCCGGGAAACTGGGTCAGCGTCGCGTTGAACTCGCCAACGGCAAGGTTGAAGAAACGGCGCGATGCCGCCAGCTTGTGCTCGATGTCGGTCAGTTCGCGGCGCAAATCCATGTAATGCGGTGCGCCCTTGATTTCGGGGTTCTGGCCAACGGCCTGCATCAGCTGGGTCAGATTGACCGAAACATTGTTCTCGGCCTTGATGCGCAGTTCCTGGGTTGCCGCGCGCAGCGCTTCGTTGCGGGCATCCAGCAGTTTTTGCACCATCTCCTTTTCATAGGAAATGAAGCCCTGGACGGTTTCCACAAACAGCGGAATGAGATCGTGGCGATAGCGCAATTGCACGTCGATGTCGGCAAAGGCCTGGTCGCAGCGTTGCGCCAGCTTGGCAAGCCGGTTGTGACTCATGACAAAGGCGCCTGCGCCAATTGTTAAAACTGCACCACCTGCAATCAATGATTCGATAATCATGTTTCCAGCCCCGTTGATCTTTGCAGCCTTTGTAAACACAGCCGCGTAAACATGAGGTAAAAGCAGAAGTTCGACCTTGGCTTAACAAATATTTCAGTTAGCTGGTTTAACAACTTTTGTGAGTTCACCAGAGGCCGTTCCGGTCTCCCCATTTCACCAGCCAGGGGGTATCATGTCCGAGAACATCTCCATTCGCGTGCGCAGGATCGTTTCCGCCAATTTGAACAGCCTTGTCGATGCGATGGAGAAATCCAACGCCGACGGCATCATGCGCGAGGCCATCCGCGAAGTGGAGCGGGCACTGGAAGACGTGCGTTCGGAACTCGGCAAGATCATCGCCGCCAAGGCGCAATGCACACGGGTTATCGAGCGCACCCGCGAAAAGATGAACGAATACGCCACGAAGGCCGAATTTGCTGTCCAGAACGGCCGCGATGATCTGGCTGAAGCCGCAATCGCCCGCCAGATCGACCTTGAAAAACAGATCCCGGTTATCGAGGCAACGTTGGCCGAACATGCCTCCAAGGAAAAGGAACTGGAAGGCTATGCCGCCGCCCTGACAGGCCGCATTCATGAAATGCAGGCCGATCTTGCCGCCTTTGCCGATGCGCGCCGCATGGTAGGCGCTGATGCGCCAGCCGGAACAGCCGATCATATCATCCAGTCTGCCACCAAGCGCGCCGACCATGCCGGACATGCTTTTGAGCGAGCCGCCGGCATGACGCAGGCCGACTTCAACACCCACAAGCAGACCTCTGCACAATTAAACGAACTGGACCAGATGCAGCGCGCCGATGACATCGGCGCAAGGCTGGCCGCATTGAAGGCGCGCAAGGCAGGCTGATTTCGCTCAAAACTGGGGGATTTTGCCATGTTCGGCGCCAATGGGCTCTACGGTCACATCCAGCGCAACAACGCCAAGACGGCCTTGCTGGCCTCCGGCTTTGTTGTGCTGTTCCTGGCAACGCACATGCTGGTTCGCATCCTGGTGACCACGGTCACCTTGATAATGGACCGCAATCCCGGCCATTGGGGCCTGGTGGGCGTTGGCAAGGGCCCCGGAATTTTCACCTGGCCCATGGGCGCGGGCGGAACTGGCGGCGCAAGCGGCGTTTTCAGCGTCACCGCCGATCCGCTTGCCGCCGACAAGCTGAAAATGAGCATCGACGTGCTGACCCCCGAAGCCCTGTTTCAGGTCACCAGCGGCTTTGGCCTGATTGGTCAGGCGCTGCCGCATGTGGTGTTTTTCGATCTTGAAAGCCTGCTGATCATTGTGATGGGGATCGCGACCGTGGCCTGGGGAACCTGGCGCAACAGTTGGCTGCTCGGCAGCCAGATCGGCGCAAGGCCGCTTGCCCGCCATGAAAATCGGGCTCTTTTCGAAATGGTCGACAATCTCGCCATTACCGCCGGCATGCCCGCGCCCAAAATCGAAGTCATCGACAGTCCGGCGATGAACGCCTACGCCACCGGGTTGACCACCGGCGCATCGCGCATCGGCCTCACCCGCGGGTTGATCGAGGGTCTCGACCGGGACGAACTCGAAACCATCATCGCCCATGAAATGACCCATGTGCGCCAGGGCGATTCGCGGCTGATGGCGGTGGCCAAATCCTGCCTCGACATCACGGTTCCCTACCGCAACAACCCGCAGTTCAAGACCAAGGGGCAAATCCTTCTTCACATCGTCATCGGGGCAATCGGCCTTGGCATGTTATTTGGTCCTGCGGTCTATCTGGCGCTTGCCGCGTTTTTTGGCGGAGTGGCCCTGTTTGCGTTCCTGATCAAGGCCACAATCCTGCATGCGCGCGAATTCATTGCCGATGCCGGTGCAGTCGAACTGACCAAGAATCCTGCGGCTCTGGTTTCAGCGCTGCTGAAAATCGCCCGCAAGGATGAAAAGCTCGACCTTTCCACCGGGGCGATGGCCATCATGTTTCACGGCGTCGATGGAGGCTTGCTTTCAACCCACCCGCCGGTCGACGCCCGCATTGCCGCCATACGCGAACATGCCCGGCTCAATGGCTATGACGTCACCGCCCATCGCAACCGCCGCCTCGACAGTGTTGCAGGGGCACAACCATCTGAAATTGGCGCCGGATTCGGCAAGCGCCGCGATGCAGCGCTGGCAAAGGCGTCGAACACCCACGCCATCCAAAGCGAAGCCAGGGCGATCTGGAAGGACGCACCGGTTTTCAAGGGGAAGGCAGCAGCGCCGGAACAAACCCTGGTCGAAGAAATCAGCAACGGCATCAAGTCCGTGCCAGGCAGGCTCATGCGCGGCGTCGTGCTTTATGTTGCTTTCCTGCTGCTCCTCACCATCGGCTCGCCGATCATCTACGGCATCATGAACATACTGAAATGAACTGCCCATAAAAGAACGAAGCCCGCCGGGGGAGGAGGATCCGGCGGGCTTCATTACTGTGCCCCGGCAAGGGAGGAGGATTTGCCGGAACTCAACCGGGACATGGGAGGAGGATATGTCCGGGTCGATCTGCTGGCGCTGCAGTCTTTTGCGCGCTTTGATGACCTCAATATATGTGTGTTTTCTAATTTGTGCAGTGCAAAAAAATCAATGCAGCCATGCGAAAACTTAAAGGCAAATGAACAATTACGGCAAAAAGCCCGGTGTTTGCGCACCGGGCGATGATGAAATTTGCATCACGCTGTATTTTTAGGCAACTCTGCCCGGCTCAGAGGAGCCTTACTTTGAAAGCCGCAATTGTTGGATATCGAATGCGATTTTCTGGAAGGCAGATTTCAGCTCGGCCCCGTTTTGGGCTGAGAAGTAGTAGTTGTTGCCATTTTGAGAAGGCGAGGCGCAAGCCCGCAGGGTAGCTTCTGCAGAAGCTGGAGCCTCGAAGCCAACCGCGTAAATCGTGATCCCGTCGCGTTTCATGGACTGGCAAAGTTCTACCGCAAATTCGGAAGATGACCAGCGCGAACCGCGCGGTGGGTAAATCGTGTTGAACTCGCCATCTGTCATCAACAATGCCACCTTTTGAACGTTGCGCTCCTTGTAGGCGGTTGGCGTTGAACGGGCAGGCCAGACATTCTTCCATTTGGGCGAAAGCGTGTAATAGCTCCAGGCAACCCCCAAATGGCCAGCGGTTGCTCCACTGCCGGTGAAGGCCGAAATGGTCGACAGCAATGGCGCTGGATCATTGGAAAGCGGGACAACCGACTGGGAAGGCCCATACCCAGACTGCGCTTCCATTTTGCCTCCCGATGGATTGGCGTCGGAGAATTTCTCCCCGCCCCACCGCTCGGTCACGAATGGAATGCGGGTATTCTTGGAAACCGCTGGTGCAAAGGCACCTGCATTGACCGAGGCCGAATAGGGCACGATGCTGATGCGCATCTTGTTGTCTTGCGATTGCTGCGGCAGCAGGATGTTGATCGCGTCAGCGGCGGCCACCTTGAGCGAGCCAATCTTGTTGCGCTCGTTCATCGAACCGGTGACGTCAAGCATCATGGCAAGTTCAACGCTGGTCGCCGAGAACGTGACTTCCGATTTTGCGCCGACATCCACCGAGGGAATGCCGGCAAGTCCCATGAACGCCATTTTGAGGTCTGCCTTCACATCAGCCGAAATCTTGCCGGTGTCCTGGTCTGCCTCGAACCGGACAATCTCAACGCCCTCTGCCTGGAGTTGGCGGTTTTCCAGATTGGCAAAGAAGAAATCATCAAAGGATTGACGCAACGCCGCATCGCTGATCGACCCTTTGGAAAGATCATTGCCTGCCGCAAGGATCGCCGCATCCAACGCGTCTTCGATTGCCGATTTGGTGTGAACGATCCGGGTGTAGTCGACAGCGATACCGGCTGTAAGGCAAACTGCCATCGCACTCACACCAAGCACCGTTGCAAATGTGCCCCGCTCATCGCGTGCAAAGCGCCGTGCAAATCTTGCTGCAATTGCCTTTTGTGACTGAAAGAGATTTGAGAAGTTCATGGCTTTGCTCCGGCTGCGGGTTCTGCCGGAAACATTGCATTCAGCCTGCCAGTTGACGCCTCAACGCGGATCGAGGCACCACCGCACCTTCAAGCCTTTGAAATCATGGGATTTGCCTCGAAATCATGGTTAACGCTCAGTTAACAAGGGCAATTGCATGGGGGCAATCGCGTTTACCTTTTGGAAAGGTTTGCGGGACTTGTGCAGGTTTGGCACAGATGCACGCCGGGAATCCGGGGCCACGCAAATTTTGGCACAGCCACCCAATCACCGCCCGCCGCGCACCACACACCATGAGTTTCGCGCCCGGCCAGCATAAGGTCGAACGGACCCGGCACTAAGCAAGACCTGCCCCAGATTGCCGCCATCAGGAAGGGTGATATCTGCCAGAACCCGGCCATAATATTTGTCGCCGGAAACATTGCTGATCTGCAATTGCATGCCATTGCTGATCAGTCCGCCAAGGACGGCCCGGGAAACGCGGGCCAACCGTTTCTCCTGCTCGCAGCGGGATCGCATTTCGGGCGCATCCACACCGCGAATCCGGATTGCAACGGTAACAATGGTGCCGGGCCAGACATGCGCATCTGCCTTGAAGCTGTCGCCGTCCAGAACCTTGACCACGCGGGCAGCTACCGGTCCGGCCAGAACGCTCGCCATCCCACCATCCGCAATCGAAAGCGAAGCGCCCAAGAGCAAGGTGAACATGGCAACGAGACAGCGAATCAGCATGGTCATACCGGAAATTATTCCTATAAGAATAATTTCCTATGCTTGTTCTGCCAATGCGTCAAGAGCCTGTCAGAAGTCGATTGCAATGCCCTTTTTCTCCCAGTCGCCAAAGCGCACGGGGTCAAGCCCGTCGCGGCCACCGATTTCCTTAGCCAGGGGCGCAGCATCGGTCTCTGCAATTCGCCGCGCTTCGGCCTCGGCCAGCGCCCGCTTTGCAACTTCCGAAAGAACGCGCCCGCGCGGCGCTTGCTTGGCATCATCGCTCACTGGGTCTGTCTCCGCTTGAAGCTGTGGCATGCAATACCCATCCTTTGTGCAAAGGACATGCGCAAGGCATGATGCTTGTGATATAGGCCACGCGCCGGGATTGCAAAGCCGCCGGTGCGGCAAGGAAAACCCATGAATCTCATACGTACTGCAATGTTGCTTGCCGCAATGACCGCCCTGTTCATGGCTGTGGGCTATGCTGCCGGTGGTCAGACAGGGATGATCATCGCATTTCTGGTTGCGGCCGCCATGAACCTGTTCAGCTACTGGAATGGAGACAAGATGGTGCTCTCCATGCACCGCGCTGTTGAAGTGGGGCCGCAAAATGCTCCTGAGTTCCATGAAATTGTCCGCCGCCTTGCCGAGGCGTCAAACCTGCCAATGCCGCGCACCTACATCATCGACTCGCCACAGCCCAATGCATTCGCAACAGGCCGCAATCCGCAAAACTCCGCCGTTGCCGCGACAACCGGTTTGCTGGATTCCCTGACGCCGGAAGAAGTAGCCGGGGTGATGGCGCACGAACTTGCACACATTGCCAACCGTGACACGCTGATCTTGACCATCACCGCCACTTTGGCCGGTGCGATCTCGATGCTGGGTAATTTTGCCTTCTTTACAGGCGGCAATCGCAACAACAATCCGCTGGGCGGGCTGGGTACTTTGCTGGCAATACTGGTTGCCCCGTTTGCCGCAGCCATCGTCCAAATGGCGATCAGCCGCACCCGCGAATATTCCGCCGATCGGCTAGGAGCGCAAATTTGCGGACAGCCGCTGTGGCTGGCTTCCGCGTTGCACAAGATTGCCGCTGCGAGCGGGCGAATTCCCAATTTTCTTGCCGAGCGAAACCCCGCGACCGCGCACATGTTCATCATCAATCCGCTTGGACAGCATGCACGCGACAGCCTGTTTTCCACCCACCCCGATACCGGCAACCGGATCGCAGCCCTGCAAGAACTCGATGCCCGGATGCGCGAGGAAAACATGGATATTCGCCAGCCGTCCGAAGAGCCCGAGGAGCCCAGAGTGATTGCAGAACCCGGCGATCCCGGTCCCTGGGCAAACACGCATTCTGCCGAAACACCGCCCGCAAAAACCCCGCAAACCGGCAAGCAATGGGGTCGAAAAGACGACAAACCGCAAGACAATGGTCCGTGGTCATGACCTTCACGCACTTTGAGCCGGGCGAGGCATTGTCGGCATGAACGCAAAGACGGGTTACCGTCCAGCATTGCGCGAGCGCGTTGGCCTGGCCGCCCGCAAGGCCGCAGCCCAACTGATCGGCGCAGTCATCGATGACCAGCGCAGCCTTGAAAAGCTCACAGCCGAGGAAACCGGGCTGGCGGCGCTTCGCATCCTGCCTGCCCACGACCGGGCGCTGGCCAGGGCCATAGCCACCACGGCCTTGCGGCGACGCGGTGAAATCGGCCAGGCGCTGGATATGATGCTCGACCGCAAACCACCGCAGAAAGCCCGCCATTTGCTGCACACGCTTCATGCAGCTGCAGCACAGATCCTGTTCATGGATGTTCCTGACAGCGCCGCTGTTGATCTTGCGGTTACCGCAGTTTCGGAAGACGGACGCACCGGTCGCTTTGCGCCCATGACCAATGCCATTTTGCGCCACCTTTCGCGCGAAAAGGACACCCTCGTGCTCGTTCGCTCAGCGAAGGGCGTTTTCCCCAAATGGCTGGCCGATACGCTGCGCACCGACCATGGCAAGGAACAGGCCGATGCAATTGCTGCCGCGATTCTGGATGAGCCATCGATTGATTTGACCTTGTCTCCGGCCATTTCCGGGGAGCAACGGTCCCAACTCGTTCGCGAGCTTGAAGGCAAAGTGCTGCCCACTGGATCGCTGCGGATGACCGCGCAAACCCCTGTGCGGCAATTGCCGGGGTATTCAGACGGGGTCTGGTGGGTTCAGGATGCAGCCTCCGCCCTGCCTGCCCGCCTGCTTGGCAATGTCGAGGGGCTTCTGGTGGCTGATCTGTGCGCTGCCCCCGGTGGAAAGACAGCGCAACTGGCCGCCAATGGCGGCAAAGTCACTGCCGTAGACCAATCTGGGCAACGTCTGCAGCGCCTCAATGAGAACCTTGCACGGCTCAAGCTCGAAGTTCGGACAGTTGAAGCCGATATTCTGGAATGGTCGCCGCCCCATTTGTTTGATGCAATCCTGCTTGATGCGCCATGTTCTTCCACCGGAACCATGCGCCGACACCCCGACATCATCTGGAGCAAGAGCGCGCAGGACGTACTCAGCCTTGCAAGCTTGCAGGAACAAATGATCCGCAAGGCAGTAACAATGCTCAAGCCGGGCGGAACGCTGGTCTATTCGAATTGCTCGCTGCTCAAACTGGAGGGTGAAGCCATTCTGGCAAAAATACTGGCGGCACCGAATGGTCTCAAATTGTTGCCGGTTTTGCCTGATGAAATCGCCGGCACAGACGGCCTGATCAACGGTCAGGGCGCGTTGCGCACCTTGCCAAGCCATTGGCCGGATCCTGACAATCCGCGCCTGGGTGGCCTCGACGGCTTTTTTGCTTGCCGGTTCACCACGGCCTGAATGCACAGTCCTGCCTTGCCTCAATGCCCTTGGCATGATTCAAAGGCTGCCGGGGCATGTGTATCCATGCAGGCGATGGCGTCGTCACGAGGCTTGGCGTGGGGTCTTCGCGGCCCTTGCGCGACCCCGGGACGATTGTCCGCCTGTTCCG
>JBGSNX010000007.1:0-54516 GCA_041739465.1 Salaquimonas sp. | reverse complement strand
CAAGGCAAGCTCAGCTGCAGCCGCAAGGAAAAGGAAGGAGGTCAACAATGTCTTGACGCCAGCATGAACCAGGAAACATAACCTAAAGGTGGCTCACTTCTCAGTGAAAAACCCGGCTCAGTTCTGAGTGGAAAATAACAGCCCAGGCGTTCAACCAGACGTTTGCCGGATTTCGGGTTGATCAGCTTCAGCAAATGGTCCTGGCGCAAAAACCGGTAGCGGTGCAAGCAGCGCAGGATTTCAACATCGCGCGGCCCCAGCGAGAGCCGCTTGCCGCTTGGAACCGCGACAAACCGGGATCGTCGGCCCAGGCTGTCGAGCTTTTCTTGGTGTTCGCTGGTCGTTTTCATCCCTCATTCCAGCCACAGCATGACGGGCTTGTCACCGGTTGCCATGGAGCGCCATGGCCGTCATGTTGAGGGATGCGCTGCGATGGTTTGACTGCCTAACCCCGAAAAAACTCGGGCAGGTAAAAAAATCCCGCTCATTGGCGAGCGGGACAGGTTCAGAACAATTCAAGTTGCAGGTTCGACGGATTGCCGATCCGGTAGACTTCGCGGGCCATGGCGATGGTCGCCTGGCCCGCGAACAAAAGCTGCTTGCGCGCCTGGACGCAATGATGCCAGCCGCCCCAGATGCGCAGCCCCGCACCGGCAAACTCGACCCACGGCTCATTTGGTCCGCCGCTGCCGCCAAAGATTCCCAGAACCGTGCGCAGAGCCGCTTCCAGTTCATCGTCGGTCATTCCCGCACTGATTTGCGCCGCGTAGTTCATTGCCAGTCCGGCAGTTGCGCGACGAAAGATTTGTTCCTTGTCGGCCTGGCTGAGGGTCCGGTTTCGATCTCCGACCATCAATATTCTTCCGCCAGCATGATGGTGAGAACCCGAATGGTCAGGGTCGGGTCACCGGGGTCTGGTGAAGCAAATTCCAACGTCGTGTCGAAGTAGTCGATTTTCCAGAACAGTTTTTCGCCCAGATATTCGAACGATCCAAAATCATGCTCGCCGTATGGATCGTTGTCGCTGGTGAACGCATTGAAGTTGCGCAGTTGCTCGAACAATTCCTTGCGGATGCTGGCGGCATGACCGGCGAGCAATGCTTCGACGCCGCCGGTGATCATGATCCGCCGCGGAACGCTGGCGTCGCCGTGGCGCAAACGATCATTCAAGTCGCGGATGATACTGGTTGAATCTGCCATGGTTTTCTCCTTTGCCGAAGGCACACCCGAATTTCAGGTGCGCCGGGCGGCAAGGGAGCTTTGGCTCTATGAAAAGTTTAGCATGGCAGCGGCGTCAGCCAACGCTCACCATTCCATCGGTTCACCAGTGTCGGGTTTGCCGTTATTGGGCCCGCGCTTGTCTGGCTTGCCGGGTGGTGGGCCCGATGGGCCTGGTTCGCTTGGACCCGGAAATGACGCAGGTCCGTCACCGTCACCGTTCGGCGCATCCAACCCGTCCGGTTCCGGAGCGCGGTTGAACATGCTGTAGTGGACGCCGTAGTGCTGGCGCATCCGCTCGCGAACGCGGTCACGGTCGTCTTCGCTCATCCGCGCCTGCACTTCCATCTGTCCGGGCTTGATGGACAGCGACACGGCATTGTCGGTTTGGCCCTTGATGAAAGCGGCAAAGGACAGCTTGGATTGGCGCTCGATGAATTCCGCTTCGGTGCGCAAATCATTGGCCAAGGCCCGCGCATCCTTGGCGGAAACCCCACCGGCAAACTTGATCGAAGTGTTGGCGGCAATGGCCTCATGCAGCTTGGGATCCAGCTGCCCAAGAAACTGGTGGGCCAGCACCATTCCGACATTGTATTTGCGGGCCTGACTCAAAATGATGCCGATGTTGCGGTCAAAATAATCATTGGCTTCATCGACAAACACGAAGGTCGGCAACCGTGCCTGTGGCGGCAACACCGCCCGTTCCTGTGCGGCCTGGGTGATCATCGCAATGAAAAACCGGCCAAACACTTCAGTCCCGTTTTCTTTCAACAGGTCCTTGGCAGTGTTGATCAGGATTACTTTGCCGGCATTCATTTCCGCGAAAAGATCGAGCTTGCTCTTGGGGTGGGAGAACATCCGCTCAAAAGTCTGGTTTTCCAAAATGCCGTAGAGGCGGCGCAGCACCTGCCGCTTGGTGGCAACAAACTCCTTGCCGTTGAATACCTGCTCGAAAAAAGCGCGGGCCGAACCTTGCAGCTTGCTGATGTGCAGCTGGTACTTGGCATAGCCACCGTCTTCCAAAAGTTCGCGCAGCGTATGGATGGTGGCGTTCGGAATGTGCAGCAACAGCCGGGTGATGTAGCGGAAAATCACGTTCTGCTTTTGCGTCATTCCGGCATCAAGCAAGGAGCCGAGCACAAAGTCGTAGAGTTCCAAAATGGAATTGGTCAGCCGCTCGCGATCCAGCGGCGAATAGCGATCCAGCCGTTCCTGGCCAACATCAAACAGGTTCAGCGCCACCGGCCATTCGATGTCGGTCGGATCAATCAATACCAAGCGGTCAGCCAGAATTTCGCCGGGCGCAAACATTTGCAGACCGGCAATGGTGTTGATCAGATCGCTCTGGCTGTCGATCACGATGACCGAAGCTTCACCCGCAGCCACTGCTGCCAGATCATGCAGGATGAAATGTTGCAGCGTCTGGGTTTTGCCATGACCGGAACCAGCAACGATGTGCATGTGCTCAAAGCGCACGGCGTTGGGTATTGCCACGGCCAGCGGATAGTCAAACAACGGCAACAGCGGCGTGCCGCCAAGATAGGCTTCGATGAGCTTGCTACCCGCCACTTTGCTCTGCTGGGTTGGCAGTTTGGGCGAGCGGCTACGGCCATCGTCGCCGGGCCCTCCGCCCGAGGCAATATTGAGATTGTATTCCAATCGGTTGCGCAAACGTGGCAGCAGGATCAGGGGTTCAAAGTCAGGGGCAAACGGCAGGTGAAGGATATGTTCGACGGTCTGCGGCAAGGTGGTGAATACATCGATCAAATTGGCGGTGAAGCCGATGCCACCACCGGAACCGGAGCTCGTTGTGTGTATTCGTGGCTGCGCCTCGATCAATGGATCGACCAGCGCAGAGACAAACGCGGTAGCCAGCTCAGCCACCGTTTCGATCTGGTCAACAATCGCCGCGACGCGCTTCAATTGGTCCTCGACCTGCCACAGTTCGGAGCGGGCGAGCTTGGGCAGCGTGGCAAAATCGGGTACGGCAAACCAACCTTCGTAAGCCATTAACCGGGCAAAGATGGCACTCAAATGGTCCCGGAAGTCTTCGGCTGCATCGCCATCGAACCGTTCCAGTGCAGCCTCAGTGATGGAATTGGCAAACCGTGCCTGGCCCTCAGGGCTGGCAAGGTCCAATTCCAGCAAGCGTTGCCACAGGGTTTCTGCCTGACGCTCGGCCCCGATCTGGTCACGATTGAGGCCAAAGCCGCTGAACGTGCTGCGGACCTGACGCGACAGGCGTCCGGGTATGTCCCAGCCTTCGTAGATCGGCCGGAAGCTCATCTCAATCGTTAGCCTTCAATACCGCCTGGATGGCGTCATGCTTGGACAGCGGTTCAATCGGGATGGCTTCGCGGTCGCCCCAGTTCTTGGCGCTTTCGAGTATCTGCCGCAGATAGCTGCAAATGTGGCGCAGGTAGGCCTCCTTCTTGATCAGGTCGACAATGCTGTCGCAGCGAAATTTGCGTCCACCCGCCATCAACTGGCTGACGATGATCTGCTCGCGCAAGGTGCGGAAATACACCACGGTCATGACCAGTGTCACCAGCATCGAAAGCCCCAACGCCGTACTGAACGAGCCCAGAATCCAGAACACGATGAAAGCGACGACGCCCAAAAACAGCGCCGGACGGAAGCTCTGCTTCAAATCCTCAATCGGATCGCTGACCACCAAGGCGGCTTTGGTGAAATTGTATTTCTGCAGCAGGGCGGTTTCCTCGGCGGTTGTTTCCAGTTCCGCCAACAGTGTAAAGGTCACGCCGCTGCCAATGCGCAAGGGGACCAACGAAAAGATTGAAGAGTCGGTTTGATCACGTGACAACAACAGCTGCATGGAGCCTCCCCATCACCAAGGAACTTCTGTTCCTTCGTGATTCCTGACAGTTGGCCCCCACCAAAATGTATTGCGAAGTTCAGCCATGAGCAAGCAGGTGTTGGATGCTGCTCAACACAGGCCGGGGGATAGCGTATCCCCCTCATTATCCCCACCGAAATCCCGACAAAAAAGGGAGCCGACTGTGCACGCCGACTCCCTTCGCTCTCACAAAAAGGAGAGTCAGTGTCGTTGATCGCGGGCGTCGATGCGCTTCTGGAGCCAGTCCAATACTTCACGTTCAACCCATCCCACCCGGTTGACGCCCAGTTGTACCCGCTTGGGGAATTGACCGGCGGCTTCCAGGCGAGCGATGTGCTGGGGCGAATACAGTACCAGCTCCTTCACCTGCCGTTTGCTCAACAATCTCATCACGATTACTCCTCATGTTGAGGAGCATCGCGATGCCCCGGGGTTTGGCCCTAGGGTGGGGTTGAGTTTAACACGGTGGGTAAGCGCCGAACAGACATAAGCATCGGAGTCGCGGGACTGCTCCGGGCATTTGTGCAGAGGCGTCCGCTTACTGTATTCTCGATCAGACGACTACAAATTAACCGACTAACTCACGTGCCAGATCGCCAATCCGCATTACATGTTCTTTGTTTGATTTTGCCCAAAGTGTCCGCAGCAATTCCTCTGGAACATATTCGTCGTACTTTGCATTTCGAAGGTTCTTGACGAACGCTGACATAGAATCCGCATCTGGTGGTGTGCTGGCGATTTGGCGCACAATTGCCTTGGTTGTAGCCAAGTCAGTGTCTGAAACAGTAATGCCAATGTCGTGGATCGTACACTTGAGGCCCGCTCCAGCTAGCGCAATCGCAAAAGCGCTGTTTAGCGATGTTCCCCGCCAGGTAAAAATATGAGTGTCCCGCTGTGTCTTAAAAAAACGGGTGATGTCCAACCGGTTCTTTCGGTAGGCGCTTCGCCCACCCTGAAATAATTCTTTGGCACTGTGATCGAGGAAAGCTGGCAAGTCTGAATCTTCATAGACTGCCCGCATTTCAGCGACAAAGCGGTCATGCAAGGCCTCGCTGGCCAACTTGTCGAACTTTGGAATTCGAGCAGATCGGTGTGGAACGACATCCAATACCTTGCTTCGATCATCAACCGCATTTATTCGCCAACGCCTTCCTGCGAATGCAAGAAGGCTTCCAACGCCAACAGAATTGACAATCGGAATGGTTCCCAAAGTCTGGCCTGAGCAAACCAGACGCCATTCTTGTTCAGTTTGGAAAACGGCATAGAAGTCATGTTTGCTAGTGATCAATTCACCCAATTCGCCGAGCATGATTGTCCGGTCCGTCGCCTGCTCCAGCAGGGTATTCGAAGCCATACTGCGCAACAGAAATACAAAGTCTGACTTGTTGACGACGCCCATTGGCCCCTTACAAATCAATGCATAAAGTTCGTCGGCCTTCGCGCCGCCGCGTTGGCAAATAACCGACAAAACCTGGTGAAGAACCACTGTGGCAACCGCAGGGTCGATGCTGGGCGGCTCGACGAATTTCTCGATTAGCAGCCGTACAGCTGCAACCGTGCGAATTACCTGAAATCGCAGGCAGTCCAGTAAATCGGAATCGGCAGTCAACAAGGGTTCGCGGACGTATATTCGCAGGATCGCAGGATTGCCGGCCCTTCGACCGCTTCGTCCGAGGCGCTGCCGCAGTGCGGACATTGAACGAGGAGCGCCCACTTGAGCGACTGACATCACCGAGCCAATATCGATGCCCAACTCGAGCGTTGTTGTAGCCACTGCTGTTGTCGGCAATTTTCCTTCCTTGAGTCGATGTTCCAATTCCTCTCGCAGTTCCTTCGATAGGCTCCCATGATGAGGATAAAACTCATTGGGCACACGGGCTTTTTCGGATCTGCGACGGAGCCGGTCTGACAAAGCTTCTACTCTTCGGCGCGAACCGGCAAACACCAGATTGTTCTCTCCGCGCAACACCTTGAACATGTGGTCAGCAATTAGATCGAGCGCACGCTTACTCCGGGGCTCACTTGACTGAATCGTTTCTTCTTCTTCAATAGAATCCTCTTCCGGCTGGGTATCGAGATAGGCTCGGGTTTGCAAACGCAGCTCTGGCGAGCCGCCGCTGTCAGTCACGATCTCTACGGATTCTGGCCGTTCATGCCGCAACCAAGCTGCAGCGGTTGACAGGTCCCCGAGCGTAGCCGAAAGGCCGATTCGGCGGGGTCTATGTTGCGAAATTGCGTCAATTCGTTGGAGCAAGGCGAATAGATGGAGGCCTCTTGCGCCTTGAAGAAATGAATGAAGTTCATCAACTACAATGAATTGCAAAAAACCGAGCAGCTTGCTTACGTCAGTGGTCCGGCGAAGGAACAAGGCTTCGATAGATTCCGGCGTTATGAGTATGATGCCATTTGGTCTTTTTAACAGCCGGTGTTTGTCTCCCTGTGGCGCATCGCCGTGCCATCGAACCAAACTGAGTTGCATTCGGTTGCAAACGTCTTGCAGACGAAGAAATTGGTCGTTGATTAGCGCCTTTAACGGACTGACGTAGAGAATTGAGACGCCTAAACCAGACGCCGCCGAAAATGATCGGGTTAGCGCTGGGAAAAAGGCTGCTTCGGTTTTGCCAGCCGCAGTTGCAGCAGATATCAGCACGTCCTCTTTTGTTTCCAACACTGCCCTGATTGCCTTGTCTTGGACAGGGCGCAGGGAGTCCCATTTCTGTTCCCAAATCCAGCGTTGAATATCAGGGTGAAGTAGTTCGAAACTTGACACGTGATCAAAGTTTGAGTGAGGCAAGATCGTCCTCTCCAACACCCTCTTGAACGGCTTCGTCCTCTATCTGCGCAGTGGACAACAATTTTCTCCAATCAGTATCCGGTTGTTGCTCAAGTACAGCAAGGAATTGCACGAAGGCTTTGATGGTGTTCCTAGGAGTTCGGAAATAGGCGCCTCCAATGTGTTTACTGCAATGCCGCATGAAGGCGGTTAAGCCCTCGTCGGGGATCAGCTCTTTTCTTTCATTCCCGCTCGCAAATATGTGTCGAATTCTCTCAAGCAACACATGGAGCTCCTCCGGAGTAAGATTTTTCAGGCGGATCACCGGACTGTATGGATCTATGATTCCTGGTTTTGCATAAGCATTTTCAGCTAGCCGTGACTGCAATGCCTCGTAACTGAACAAACCCCGGCGGGTATCCATCAGAAATTCCGGCGTTCCGCCGAGCACAAAACCAATGCCAGCCAATTGACCGCTGTGTGATTCGTTGATCATCAAAAGCAGCTGTTCGTAGTTCTGGTTTCTTGCGCGAGCATTTTGCAATTTGTATAAGTTCACCAATTCGTCGAGGATGACCAGCAAACCCGAATAGCCACACAACCTGACGAAACCTGCAAGCAATTTGAGTGAATCATAAAACGTATCGTCGTCTATAATATTGCGAACGCCCAGTGCCTGGCGCGCCTCTGTCTTTGTAGAAAACTCTGCTCGAAGCCAACGAAGTGCATCTGATTTTAATTGATCATTGCCGTCTTCACTTCCGCGCCAATACGCCTTGAGCACTGTAGCGTAGTCAGAACCACCGACGTGATCTGCGAAGCCACTTAGACGGGAATCGACCACATTCTCGACAGGCAGGCTTTGAAGACTTGCCTGCTTTACGCATTCGGTAACGAAGCGCTCGACAATACTAGGCAGCGCGCCACCGTCTGGCTTTGTTCGCGTAGACAGACTGTTGACCAATTCCGAATAGAAATGTCGGGCATGACCGTCGGTCGCGTGAAGTCTGCGATTGGGAGACAAGTCTGCATGGACTGTTGCGCATTTTTTCTCGAGTGCAATCAAACGAACGAGATTGAGAAAGAAGGTCTTTCCAGAACCATATTCGCCAATGATCAGGCGAAAAGTCGAACCGCCGTCGACGATCCTTTCTGTATCGCGGACCAATACTTCGAGTTCAGCGATGCGCCCAACTTGGATGTGCTGTAAGCCGATGTGAGGCACAACCCCGGCAGCCAATGCCTGCAGGATGGTGTCGCGATCCTTAACTTTGATCTTTGACGCTGTGTTCATGCCAATTCCCGCGTTAGGAGAATTTTTCGGAGATGTGCCATGGGAACTACGGTATCTCCTCCTTGAAAGAGCGGCTCGTCGAATTTATCAAATGCCCAATCATTTATTGTGTCCAGAGCTCCGTCCGGCAACAAATTTGCATTTCTGGCCAAGCGTTCGAATTCGGATCGGTCTACACCATTTCGATCAAGCAGGATTTCTAGCAATTCCGAATGAGGCCTATCCAAACCTTGGAAATTGCTTGTTAACGTATCAAAGTTGACAATCGCTTCTGGTGGGACTAGCGGATCCTCGCCAACGAAAATATCAGCTAGAAGTCGCTGAACGGCAACGGTTTCGTTGCGTATGCGTTCTAGATCCGCGTCATTTGTTCGCGTTATCGTTTTTTCGGCAGGATTTTGTGGAATAGGAATGCTTTGCTCTATCTGCGCCGGAGCAATTCTAATTGGTTCATCTGCGTGACCATCACCGCGATGGAGCGCTTGGTAAACGTCCCCTGTACCGAGATTGAGCGCCTTGGCCAGCTTTTCGAGAAAAGTCACTTCCTTCACATTGATGACGCCATCTGCGAGAACTGTAGCACAGGCGGCGTCAAGTATCTGGCGGCGTTTGTCCGCGGGAATTGTGGACAAACGGTTGAGTATCGTTGTTTGTTTGGGAACTTCATCCCAAATGGCGGCGGCATAAGCCAGAAGTCTCAGTCGTTGTGTAGTCGTCAACTGCGCTGCGGCTAAAACGTCTCTGCGAACCTGAGCAAACTCCTCTGGGGCTCTTTTGCCGTCTGACGCGGAAGCAAGTGCTGAAACTTCTATAAAAATGCGCTTTGAGACATAATCCGGATTACTTGCTTCAACAGGGGCACCAGCCTTTGCTCGAAAAAGTATCAGTTTGCCGCCTTCGCCAAAAATAGCAGAACCAAAGCGTGGGTCTGGCTCGAACCCAATTCCCATGCCTTCCAAGAATATAGCCATTTGCTCCAACTTAGCTACCGATACGCGTTCGCTGCCGTCCTTCATTCCGATTGCGTGCGCCACTGCGCCAAAATTGGTGGATGCGACGCGGCGGTTGTCAAAAAGCTGGTCCAAATTTTTCGCAGCTTGATGAAGTGGCGTTTCAGTAGATGTCGCTAGCAAAGCTGCTGGAAGCAAAGTTGCACCCTCCGCCGAACCCTGGGTTAGCGGATTGCGCCCAAGAAACCGGCTGTAGCCAGCCAGTTCGTCAAGACACATATCACCCAATTGAGAGAATTGATTGAGAGGCTCAGCCAAATCGGAGACATCTGTAATCTGTCGCCCGCCGATCCGTATAGGGATATTGATCTCAAAAGTACCACTGGCAGATCGGTATTCCCATATCAGAGGAATATTTGTCGATGGAACAATCAAACCTTTAGGATAAATTTCATCATATCGCAATCGCCAAAGCGCAGCGAATATTTTAAAACATCGGCTGATTGGTGTACGCCTCGGTGCATTGGGACCTGACAACAGCCACCGCAGAGCATCCTCAGAAAAAATCGGTTCACTGCGAGATATTCGCGCACCGATATGGATCTTTAGGGACAGTGGAAGCCTATAACCGTTTGTCAAATCTGCCGACAATGTCGGCAGGGCCAGCAATTGGTTCGAAATAAGTGCAGCACCCTCTAAAAGTGCAAATGCATATTGATGAAACGACGTGTTGGAGCCATAGATTTTCAGAAGTCGATGAACTTCTTTTGTAATGATCTCGACTTCGTCCCGTGCTTTGTCGACAAATAATCGGCGCTCCAAGCCGTAAAAAAACAGGAAGACGTACCCGATATCTATGTCTGGGTCTAAACGACCAGATGCCAACCATTCAAGATAGATACGCCGGGCGCTGGGCGAAATATTGGAATAAGAAGGCCAATACGGGAGATTGGTCTCTCTTTGTTTGTGATTTGCAGTTGCGACTTTCAGTTTTGGATTAATCAGACAACTATCAGGTTCGTTATATCGGCCCGGGAGATGGTCGCCTATGTATATCATGCCACCAGGAACCCGAATTTCTGCGATATATTCTGGATTATTGAACGGGATCCATCTGGCGGTTTGACGCTTCCTATCGGCATTTTTACTTGACCCAATATTGTCGAAATTCTTTGGGACGCCGTCTTCTGTTCGGGCCCAGCTAGTTCTGCCGGTGATTGAGAACATAACTGCCCGACTGACATGGACGATCAGCTTCCAGCCAATCCAAATGCAAACGATGCCAATTAGCCATTCCATTCCTGAAACCCTGTAAAGCAAGAGTATGCTTTGGCAAGCAATGCACGTTAGGGGACAAAGGGTGCCGTCAACAACCAAATTTTGATTGGTCAACTGGTGTGGTCTGACACGAATAGGATTTCTGGTTCAAGCCGCCGCAACTAAACGTAAACCCGAGGCGAACAGCTTTTTACCTATTCGGCAGCGTTATCTAGTTCTCTGACAGGTCCGTCGGGTTGTCCTTCGGTGATCAATACGATTAACGCATAGCCCAACTCACACTGTATGATGATTTCTTCCTCAAGATTTATTCGGCTAAGTTCGTCGAACCAAATGGATAGGTTTGTCCCGGCAAAAGCCTGTTCTGCGCGGAAAGCACTCACACGAGCTTTTGTCCGGATTAAATTGCTAGCCGTCACCCGAAACCCATGGGCGGAGACTTCATCACCTGAGGAGCCAAGACGCCGCAATAGGATGTCGAAGGCGTTTCTGAGAGCCATGTCCTCGTTGATATCTATGACGGGAAAATGAGCTGAACTTCGACCATCGGCATATTCCTGCCAAAGGCTCACCCTGGCGTCAGCGACCGCTTTGCGCCTTCATTGTTGCCGTTCAATGGATAAGAAGTGATGCCTGAAACTTGCCGTTCCGTCGAACCGGCAAACCGACTAGAACCAACCCGTTTCGTTGGTCCAATTTATAGGGCATCATCTTGTCTACCTTCAAGCAGCGGAATTTCGAGTGCAGGAATCTCCTGCATTGCCCGTCCGGCAATGCCCTGTAGATCGCCATACATTCCGACAGTTGTATCAACCACGCCTTGAATCTGAGCTTGGCGCTTGGCCCAAAGGCGCATCGTGGCCTTCCGTTCACGATTAAGATCATCCTGCATTTCGGTGAATCGCTCGACTATCGCTTCAATGCGGTGCCTGAAATTTGATCCCGTCAGGTAGTTATATACTAGCTCCATTTTCGTTTCCTGCCCTTCGCGGGCGACGCGTGTGGCTGCAACCTCAATCAATGATTGACGTAAAGCCACCGCAATCGGAATTACATAGCGAGGATGTGCGACCCAGACGCCTTCAATATGGTCGAACGATTCAACGCCCTTGGGAAGTGCGTCAGATACCAGAATCGACAGCTCGGCTTTTGCCGCACGTTGATCACTTCGTAGCTTAGCTAACCAACCGTCGCTCCAATTTTTCGTTCGCTTTGTTTCCCACAAAATTGAACCACATATCTGGCCGACTGGTCCGACAATGCGATGCAGCAAGTCGCCCCCGAACTCGCCTTTGGCAACGGGTTCTTGAACGTCCATCGGGAACCGCGTTGCGAGCATACTTTCAAGCTGCAACTCCAAAACTTCACCTTGAAGCTGCTGAGAGCCTTGCTCAGCCTTCCGACGCAACTCCTCAATCTGGCGCTGCATAGAGGAAATTTGCTCTTCCTTTTCTGAAACTTTCAGTCGGAGCGATTCCTCGGCTTCATTTTTTGCTTTTGCGCGGACTTCCTCTAACGAAGCCGTCACACGCTGTTCGACGGTGATTTCAAGTTCTCGCTTGGCATCGTCCAATTCACGCTGCTTACGCAAAAGCTCTGCCTGCTCTCGCTGGGCTGCAACTAGCTTTTGCTCACGGGCAGCTGCCACTTCTTGAAGCGCTTCAATTTCCTTGTTTTTTTCTTCCAGATCGTTGCCGAGAAGCAACTTTGCCTTTTTCGCTTCATCCTCTGCGATTTGCTTGCGTGCTTCAGCGATTTTGGAGGTTACCTGATCCTCAATGGTGGCCTTTGCGGCAGCCACTTCGTCTTGTTGGCGCCGGACTTCCGCTTCGCGTTTATCAATAGCGGCATCGCGTTCCGCGAGCTTGCCTTCAAACTCTCGTTTTGTGGCTTCGATAAGCGGGCCAGCCAGTGACTCGTTGAGTTTGATTTCGGTGCCACATTTTGGACAGCTAATCGTTGGGTCAGACATTATTGCTTCTCGTAGGCAAACGCGTTTTTGATGTTGGCAGAGAAATACTTCCCGATAGTCGATCCAAGTCCGTGTGCGCCGATCAGCCGCTCATGTTCAATGTCAGGGACATTGAAATAACGATACACATCGCCACTCTTTCGAAACTCCACTTCAAGAATTTCACTGTTCGAGTCGTATCCTACCGAGGCTAAGTTTGAGGAATCAACTGGTTGACGTTCCATCATCATCTCCTTCAATTGTGAACCCGGCATTCTGGGCGCGCCAAGCAGCTACTGGGCGGACGTAATTTGAATCGGCACGTTCATTCGACCATGCTTTTGAAACACTTGGGTCTCCGCTGCTAGGTCGCCTGTTTTCCGGCGGCAAGGCAATACGACATCTAATAGGTAACAGCGCGGCTTCGCCGGTAATAATAGCTTCACCCGTCCGCAAAATCGGTAAGCTATCGATGAGGCCGCTCAGGCTATCGGGCAAAGCGGCTTGCACCTTGCCACGATCGGCGGCATTTGAGAGCCGCAACGAGACGAATGTCCCGCACTGCGAGAGAATTGTTTCGTCAATTTCAGACGGTCGTTGGCTAACTATCATCGCCCCAACGCCAAATTTACGACCTTCCTTGACGATGCGCTGCACCATATCTCGCGCCAAGCTGTCGCTATCCCGCCCAAGGTAACGGTGGGCCTCTTCCATGACGACCAGCAGCGGTCGTTGACGGCCACCTTCAGGCGTATCGCGTCCCCAAACCAGTGCTTCATAGACGATATTTAGAATGCCGCCGATCAAGTGTTCTAAAACTGTGCTGGGAACGCCCGAGAGATCAAGAATGGTGATGGGCTTTTCGGAGCCGAGCCAACGCTCAAGAAGCTCAGGCAAATCGGCTTCTGTTTGGCCATCTAGCGCCGGTTCCCATGCGCCAGGGTGGAGCATAAAATCAAATTGGCGATCAAGCAAACGAGATTTCATTTGATCGAGCTGACGCTTGATCGACAGCACATTCTGCCTGTTGATATATGGAGCACTATTGGTGGAAGTTGCAGGCTGATACCGATTGGCCCGAAGCAGCGCTGGATCGCCAGCTTCAACCAAAGCAGAATTGGTTCGTGCATCGTCGAGATAAGTTCTGATTTCAGGATCAATCAGGTCAAACCAAAGTTGCTTGAGACTAAATGGAAGAGGGCTGTCGGCAGTTAGCGCATTTGCATCAACGCCAGCAAAAGCATGCGTTTCGATCAGGTTCATCTTGTCGGCGATGATCCGATCAAGAATGCTGGTGACGGCTTTGTCGTCAACCTTTCCCATCAAAAATGTCAGAAGCTCGCTGACACCGATTGCCCAGTAGGGTATGTGGAGTGGCTCCTGGCCTTCGCCGGGATTAACACGGAACACCGTCGCAACATCGCGCAGGGCCGAAGCGTATTCGCCGTGTATGTCGAGCAACAAAATCCGGGAACTTGGGAATGTCGGAAGCGTGACACCATTACCCGCGATTGATGTCAGCAAGCTGGCAACGGTTGTCGATTTTCCCGAGCCAGTAGAACCCAAAACAGCCGAGTGCCGCGTTACCAACTTATCGAGATCAACTCTAACCTCGATACTCTCAGCGCCTGCCAAACGACCGACAACAACCTGCCCGGCGCCTTCGTCGCCATAGATGTTTGCTAAATCCTCATCGGTAACAAGATGCACCTCGTCATTGATCGCTGGATATTGGCTAATCCCCCGCTCAAACGAAACGCCTACGCTTTCACCAACGAGTTGAACCGTCATCCAACGATCGCCGCGATTGGTGGCGTCTCGCAGTGTCTCGGGTGTCGCCGACGCCCCAACCTCAGCAATGACGCCGAAAAGATCGTGATAGCCTTGAGGAATACGAACGAAGCTGCCCACTTGGCCAATGCGATACGAACGCCCACCAATGATAGCGATGCCAGACGATAAGCCTTCAAATTGCCGGACACTGACATTCGCGCCAGACACAGCGCCAATATGCCCAAGCAGTGTCGGAGCAATCATGCCGTTGGTTCCGGTTCGACCAGAGTGACGGGATCAACCATCTCATAGGATTGTAACGACCGCGACGAGGCTACGAACCTTGCGAGATGCTCTATTCTGCCCAGGGTAAATTCACCGCCGCTTGAACCATCCCAATATGACTGCCGGATCGGCCCCCAATTTTTTGCCGGTAATTCTGCGGGCAATTGCCAGTCGCCTGCAACGCCGTTAACTACCGCCTTGTCCCGCGCGTAAACCGTAAAGTTGGACCGCCGACAGGCAATTTCTAGCGCCGCCGCCTCTTCCTCAAGCTTCTTGAACTGAAAGGCGAAAACGCTGGCAGACGGATTGCTGGCAAGGGCCTCACCGATGCGGGCCGATATATGAGAGTCAGCAAACGAAAATCCACTAGTTATCAGCAGTGTATCCGGTAGTTCAAGAAATGCGCGAAAGCGGTCGAACAGCGCTGCATAGGGCGCCTTTTGAGTCTGGTCGTATTTTAGATGTTCTGGAAAAACGAGGTGTGTTGCGGTAGGTTGACCCGTGCGGACAACCTCGCCTTTTTCATTCGCTGCCCATCCCAACGAGCCATGCAACTTCCACAACCGAGTCCAACGCGGAGGTAGGTCGTTGCTTGATACCGATACAGGATCAAAAAATGGCTCACGACCACCTGCAAAGCCGTCGAAATATGGGGATTGGTTGGACTCAAAAGCCTCTTCAAAAAGTTGGTCATAATTGGTTGTGAAGATTTCCACCGGATGATCTCGCGCAACACCTGTGATCCAGCTTGCAATGTCGTGATATGCAGTACGTTTCCCTTTGGGGAGACGGACGTTCACAATCTCTCCGATGTGCTTACAAACTTCGTCGCCAAAATCCTTAAAGGCCGCACCGTCCATATCGTGAACTTTTGACGCTCCCAGCACTCCGGCAAAAGAGCGGATGCGCGATAGGATTGTCTCAATATCGTGTTTCGTAAGCTCTGCCTTTAGTGCTGTGATCTGCGCCTCATACTTCGGTTGCATGGCAGCTAGGACTTGAGTGGTCAGACCTTCCACGGCAGGAATCAGCGGGTAGTTTCCGGCAGCATCGGCCATACCGGCGGGGCCACCTGCACCGATCAACAAGCCGATGCGTTTACGTCCTTGGGCAATGATCGTGCGAAGCGCCTGCATGTGCTGGTCTGGATTATGGACGGTTACGTTCAAGATTGCCCCCTCATGCTTGCCATTGGCTATAGTTATTTTCAATTGTCGGTAATAGCATTCTTCGCCAACCATCAAGTTGATAGCCAAGAAAAACTTGCCGCACAACGAATTGGGCGACAGCATCATTTGGGCCAGCTTTTAATGCTCTTGGACGGAGCGTCGAACGCTCGCTTTGGTAGTAGGATGCCTCACATTTAGCTCCTGTCTAGTGTGGCAGCAATCCTTAGATTGTCACTCCAAAGCTGTCAGACAGCAGTCGACCCCATTCCGGTCATTCGCTCGACTCAAAGCGAAAGTCCAGTTTTGCCCAACATTGTTGCCGTTAATCTCTGGCGTTCCGAAATTCATCGCACAAATCCGCCCACTCCTGCATCAGCTTCACCCGTTGATCCCAATAGGTTGTACGGTTGTATGTTCGACGAATGGCGTCTTTGTCCTGGTGGGCGAGAACCGCTTCGATGATGTCAGGATTGTATTCGCGTGAATTGAGGATGGTGCTGGCGGTTACCCGGAACCCGTGGGCAGAGACCTCATCGCCAGAATAGCCAAGACGCCGCAAGACGGTGTTGAAGGCGTTCTCTGAGAGCCATTTCCTGGTTGAGATCAAAGACGGGAAAATAAGCTGGACTTCGTCAATTGCCGACCAGTTCTGTATGATGATTTCATGTGCTTGACGCGACAGCGGCACCTTATGTTCGCGCCGCATTTTCATACGCTCTGCCGGTATGGTCCAAACCCGGCTTTTCATATCGAACTCAGGCTTCTTGGCACCACGCACTTCACCGGGCCGGGTACAGGTGAGTATCTGGAACTTCATGGCGGCGGGGATGACCGGCCATCCGGTGTAGTTATCCAGACGACGTAACAGGGTACCAAATTCAGCTTCATCAATGATCGCTGCCCGTCCGGTGACCTTCGGCGGCAACAATGCGTCCTTCAAAGCTGCCGACGGATCAGCCGGTGCGCGCATTGTCACCATCGCCAACCGGAAAACAGCGGAAATCGTTGCCCGCAGTTTCTTGGCGGTTTCCCGTCTGCCGCTTTGTTCGATAGGCTTGAGGAGCTGCAACAACTCTGCGGCGCTGATCTGGTCAATGGGGCGGTTGTGTAGCGGCTTGGCCAAATCATCAATGTGCCAGCGCTTCTTGCGCAAGGTAGCAGCGGCGAGATTTCGATCTTCCAATCCGGCGTAATACTCGTCGGCAACCGCTTTGAAGGTGATGCGCGCTTTGGTTTTTGCCTCAATCCGATCCAGTTGTTTTCGAACCGATGGGTCGGTACCTGCTGCGATCTGTTCGCGGGCTTGATCTCTTTTCTTACGAGCGTCTGCCAAGGAAATGAGTGGATAGGCCCCAATCGCCAGAAGCTTCTCTTTGTCGAGAAAACGGTACTTAAATCGCCAAAGCTTTGAACCGCTGGGATTGACCTGCAAAAACAGCCCCAAACCATCGGCCATTTTGTATGGCTTATCCCTTTGTTTTGTCTTCCTGATTTGCAGATCGGAAAGTGGCATTTGGGGTATCAAACTCCTCAATTTCGCCAATTTGGTGGCGATACCCCCAAATATACCCCCAAAACAGTGTGATTGTGGGGGTATCGGGGAGCAGCTATGAGCAGGAAGATAGCCGAAAAAACCAATAATTTCAAGCGTTTGCGAAGATATGAAAAGGATAAGTGGTGCCCAGGAGAGGACTCGAACCTCCACACCCTTGCGGGTACCAGCACCTGAAGCTGGCGCGTCTACCAATTCCGCCACCTGGGCAAGCCGTGCGTTCCATTAAGGTGCGCCCCCTTCCATGTCAAACGGATTGTTTTCTTTGCTTGCAGGCGCTGGCCGTCCCTGCCACGGGTTCCAAACCGCACTACAATTGGCTATGCACTCGATATGGCGGGCCCGTTTGACGGGCATGGTTTTGGCAAGGGTTGGAAGATGCACATCGAAGGTTCGGCAAAGCAGGTGGTGGTTTTTGGCGGCTCGGGGTTTGTCGGGCGGCATGTGGTGCGGGCGCTGGTCGCGCGCGGCCACCGGGTGGTCGTTGCGGTGCGCAGGCCCGATCTTGCGACGCATCTGCAACCCATCGGCAATGTCGGGCAGGTTCGCGCTGTTCAGGCCAATTTGCGCTTCGCCGACAGCATCATCAGGGCGGTCGAAGGCGCCGATGTCGTGGTCAATCTGGTGGCAATATTGCAGGAGAGCGGCCGCCAGACCTTCGCAGCGGTGCAGTCGACCGGCGCGCGCCTTGTAGCGCAGGCGGCCAAGGCGGCTGGTGCAAGGCTGGTGCATGTGAGCGCCATCGGCGCAGACCTGCAAAGCGCCTCGCAATATGCCCGCACCAAGGCTGAAGCGGAAAACGCGGTGCAGGAAATGGTGAAGGACGCCGTCATCCTGCGCCCGTCGATCATTTTCGGGCCGGAAGACGCTTTTTTCAACCGGTTTGCCGGCATGGCCGCTGTCTCTCCCTTCCTGCCCTTGATTGGCGGTGGCACCACAAAATTCCAGCCGGTCTATGTCGGCGATGTCGCCGAGGCGGTGGCAAAGGCGGTTGACGGCGAAATATCGGGCGGGCGCATTTACGAGCTTGGCGGGCCGGAAACCGTCACCTTCCGCCGGTGTATGGAAATGGTCTGCGAGCAGACCGACCGCAAACGCCTGCTGGTGACCCTGCCCTGGTTTGCGGCCAAGATCATGGCCAAGACCACCGGCTGGCTGCCCGGCGCGCCGATCACCAGCGACCAGATCATCTTGTTGCAAACCGACAATGTGGTTTCGCCTGATGCGGTCAAGGGCAAGCGCACACTTCCGGACATGGGTATCAAGCCCAAGAGCCTTGCGTCGATCCTGCCGTCCTACCTTTCGCGGTTCCGCCCGCAAGGCCAGTTCCAGCGGCGCGGCGCTGCGTGAGCCTCATACTGTCACTGTTGCCGCAAGGCGTGTCCCTGCCGGTGGCAGGACTGCTGGCAGTGGCGAGTTTTTTCACCTCCGCCATGACAGCGGCATTTGGCATTGGCGGCGGCGTCTCGCTGCTTGTGCTGATGGGCTATTTGCTTCCGGTCGCGGTACTGGTGCCGGTGCATGGCGTGGTCCAGTGGGGGTCCAATGCTGGCCGGGCCATCGTACAGCGGCAGTTCATCGCCTGGGAAAGGCTACTCCCGTTCATTGCAGGTTCGTTTGCCGGGGCGGCCATCGGCGCGCCCTTTGTCACCAGCCTTGAAGACCCGCTGCTGAAAATTGCGCTTGGTTGTTTCATCATCATCGTCACCTGGGTCAACATGCCTGCGCTGTCGCGGGGCGGGCCGATGTTGATGTCGGCGGGCGGCGCTGGCACCACGTTCCTGTCGATGTTCTTTGGCGCGTCAGGCCCGCTGACGGCAGCTTTCTTTTCCAAAGCCTTCGATGACCGGCGCGTCTATGTCAGTTCGCACGCCACTGCCATGACCTTCCAGCACGGGCTGAAAGTCATTGCCTACGCCTTTGCAGGATTTGCTTTTGCGCAATGGTTGCCGCTGCTGGCCGTGCTGGTGGCCACCGGCTATTTGGGAACACTGGTTGGGACGCGGGTGCTGCAATCAACGCCTGAAAAGCGCTTCCGCTTGGTGTTTTCGACGATTTTGACGGTACTGGCGCTCGACATCATCCGCCGGGGCGCGCTGGAATGGCTTCGCTGAAACTTCAGCCAAAAATCAGGAGACCGGCAAGGCCGACAATTCCAACCGCTATGCGCCACCAGGCGAAAAGCGCAAAGCCGTGCTTTGAGACGAATTCCAGCAAATAGCGCACCACGAATATTGCGCTGATGAATGCCATCACGAAGCCGGTGCCGATGATGGCCGCGTCGTCGAAGCTCAGCACATCGCGGTTCTTGTACAAGTCATAGGCAAATGCCCCGGCCATGGTCGGCATGGCCAGAAAGAACGAAAACTCGGCGGCAGAGCGCTTGTCGGTGCCCATCAGCAGCGATCCGACAATTGTGGCGCCAGAGCGCGATGTGCCGGGGATCAGCGCCAGACACTGGAACAGCCCGATTTTCAGGCAAAGCGACAGCGGATAATCCATCACATCGGTATAGACCGGTTTCAGTGTCATCCTGTCGATGAACAGCAGGATGATGCCGCCAAGGATCAGCATGACGCAGATCAGCATCGGCGTTTCAAACAGCACTGTCTTGATGAACCCGTGCAGCGCTACACCGGCAAAGGCAGCGGGCAGGAACGCGATCAGAATGCCGGCCACAAACCGCCTTGCGCGCGGATCATGGCCCAGCGAAAGCGCAAGGTTGAGAAGCTTGGCAAAATAAACCGACAAGATTGCAAGTATGGCGCCCAGCTGAATCAACACTTCAAAGGTCTTGCCGGTGGATTCAAACCCCAGGAAATGCCCCAGCAGCAACACATGCCCGGTAGAAGACACCGGAATGAACTCGGTCAATCCTTCGACCAGGCCAAGGACAAGCGCTTGAACGATGGTTTGATCGGCCATGCCGGTTTGCTCCGTAAACAATGGGCTGCAAGGACAAAAAAGGCGGAAATGAAACACTGGAAGGAACGGATGCCTTGGACAGGCGAATCGAGCAAATGTATAAACCTTTGACGCGCCGATTGCACCATGGCAGGGGAACAGCCATGCAATGCTGCAATGCCACAGGTACCCAATGCTGAAACTTTATCATCATCCAACTTCGGCAGGCTCACGCTACATTCGCCTTGTTCTGGCGGAATACGGCCAGACGGCCGAGTTTTCCGAAGTCCGGCCTTGGGAGCGTCGCCCCGAGTTTCTAAAGATGAACCCGGCAGGCACCCTCCCGGTACTGCTGGATGACGAGGGCGATCCTGTTTGCGGCGGTGCCATTGCCGGGGAATACCTCGACGAAACGCTGGGCGCGATGATGCGCGACAAACGGCTGATGCCTGAGAATCCGCATGCCAGAGCCGAAGTACGCCGTCTCGTTGATTGGTTCTTGCAGAAGTTCGAGCTGGAAGTTGCCCGCTATCTTGTGGGCGAGCGCATCCACAAGCTGCTGATGCGCAATGAGGAAGGCGGCGGTGCGCCCGACGCGGCACTCATCCGGGCCGGGCGCGTCAATTTGAAGAACCACCTCAAATATGTCGGCTGGCTGGCATCCTCGCGCAACTGGCTGGGTGGCAACCGCGTTTCACAGGCGGACCTTGCCGCTGCCGCTGCCTTGTCGGTGATGGATTATCTGGGTGAAATCGACTGGGCATCAGAGCCTGCAGCCCGCGACTGGTACGTACGGATGAAGTCGCGACCCTCGTTCCGGCCACTGCTTGCCGACAAGATCACCGGCCTGCCACCGGCCTCGCACTACATCGATCTGGACTTCTGATTGCAAGGCGCGGCCAAAATCCCGCAAGGTTTCCGCGAGGCGGTCCGCCGCAAGGCACTCGATCTTGGGTTTGATGTCTGCCGCTTCACCAATGCAACGCTTTCACAATTGCATGGCGACCGGCTGGAAGCGTTTGTTGCCGCCGGGCACCACGGCACCATGCAATGGATGGAACAGACCCTGCCGCGACGTCGCCATCCGCAGGCCATGTGGCCGCACGCGCAAAGCGCCATCATGCTGGGCATGAACTACGGGCCATCGGGCAATCCACTCGACATTCTGGAACGCGCCGAATGCGGGGCAATCTCCGTCTATGCAAAAAACCGCGATTACCATGATGTCATCAAGGGCCGGTTGAAGACGCTTGCCCAGCACATTGCCGCCAATGCAAGCGCTGAGGTTAAGGTGTTTGTCGATACTGCCCCGTTGATGGAAAAGCCGCTGGCTGCGCAGTCCGGTATTGGCTGGCAGGGCAAGCACACCAATCTGGTTTCGCGCCAATTCGGCTCGTGGCTGTTCCTGGGCTCGGTTCTGACAACGGCAGTACTTGATCCCGACCTCCCCGAAGAGGACCATTGCGGATCATGCCGGGCCTGCCTCGACATCTGCCCGACCAAGGCCATGCCGCAACCCTACCAACTCGATGCGCGACGCTGCATTTCCTACCTTACCATCGAACATTCAGGGCCGCTGCCGCACGAGTTTCGCCGCGCGATGGGCAACCGCATCTATGGCTGCGACGATTGCCTTGCGGTTTGCCCGTGGAACAAATACGCAGCGCAGGCCAGCGAGGCGAAGCTTGCCGCGCGCGACGATCTTCAAGCCCCGCAACTTGATTTTCTCGTGTCTCTGGACGACGCCGCGTTTCGCGCATTTTTTTCAGGTTCACCGGTCAAGCGCATTGGCCGCGACCGCTTTTTGCGCAATGTCCTGACCGCGATTGGCAACAGCAGACAGCCGCAGCTCGCTCGTGCCGTCAGGCCGCATCTTGCCGATGCCAGTCCGGTGGTGCGCGGCGCAGCACTGTGGGCTTTGTCACAATTGCTCGAGCACGATGAACTAAGGCCAATTTTCGCACAAATGGCACAGGACGGCGATGCTTCGGTTCGGGCAGAGGCGCAGATTGCCAGCGGGCAGATATGGGAGCTTTCACAATGAACAGGAAACTGCTGGTGTTTGGGGCGGGTTTTTCAGCCAGTGCCTGTGCAGCGCGCACCACCGGTCAATTTGAAACGATCATCGGGACGACAAGGTCGACCGGAAAGTTTGCACAGCTGCGCGAACTTGGCATGCAGCCTGCGCTGTTTTCCGGCTTGTTGACGCACGAGATCGAAGCGGCAATGCAAACCACCACCGATCTTCTGGTTTCGATTGCGCCCGATGCTGCCGGAGATCCGGTTCTGGCGGCCTGCCGCGATCAGCTTGCTGCCAGCCCATCGCTCACATGGATATGTTATCTCTCGACGGTTGGCGTCTATGGCGACCATGATGGCACCTGGGTCAACGAGGAAACGCCATGCAAGCCTGTCTCGGCCCGTTCAATCGAACGGGTGGCAGCCGAAAATGCCTGGATGGAGTTTGCCCGTGCCAAGGGCATTCCATTGGCGATTTTCCGGCTTTCAGGAATTTATGGTCCTGGCCGAAACGCATTCGTCAGCATCGAGAGCGGAACTTCGCGCCGCCTGATCAAGCCGGGCCAGGTTTTCAACCGCATTCACCGCGATGACATAGCTGCGGCATTTTCGCTTGCAGCACATTTGCGGGCCGACGGCATCTTCAACATAACCGACAACGAACCCGCGCCGCCGCAGGATGTTGTCACCCATGCGCACCTGCTGCATGGGACACCTCCCCCGCCGGCAAGCGAATTTACCACAGCGCAATTGTCACCAATGGCCCGAAGCTTCTATGGCGAAAACAAGCGGGTAGCCAATGCCAAGTCAAAGAATGTCCTTGGTTTGGAGTATGGATACCCGGACTACCGGACTTCCCTTGCACGCATGTGGAATGAGCATTCGTGGCGTTGAAGTCGCTTCCTGTCATAAGTTTGTGATCTGTCCAATGCGATTGCCAGTATTGCCTGTGGGCGCTTGCCGCAACGCACCTTACGTATTAGTAACACCGCCAAAATCATGCACGGGCAACGGCACACAGCCGGGTTCGGCGACAACCTGAAAGATTGAACCAATGAGCATTGAAGCAGCCGCAGAAAAAATCCGCGCCCGTGTCGGCACCAGTTCTTCGCTGGGCGCAACCGTCAAGTTCGATTGTGGAGCAGACGGCGTGGTTTTTGTCGACGGCGCATCAACGCCAAGCAGCGTCACCACCACTGACGCGCCGGCTGATTGCACCATTTCGTGCTCGCTCGACACACTGGCCTCGCTGGTTGCCGGCGATCTGGACCCAACTGCGGCATTCATGATGGGCAAGATCAAGGTCGCCGGAGACATGGGCGTTGCAATGCGGTTGTCTTCGGTTCTGTAAGATCAGCCTTTGCCGGTTTGAAGATGGCGGGCAGTGCCCGCCATTTTTGTTCAAAGCCCGATTTCGCTTGCAAATGGCGGATTGGCGCCTGCCCGCGAAACCGTTACCGCCGCTGCCCGTGCGGCCAGTTCCATTGCCGAAACAAGCGTTTCGGATTTGATGTTTGCCAGTGATTGCCGGTCAAGCACATTTGCCCGGCGCAGCCCGCTCAAAAGCCCCGCGTTGAACGTATCCCCAGCCCCGACCGTGTCGACGACCTGGGTTTTGGGTGCGCCGGTTTCACATGCGTCCGAGCGGCTGATCGCAATGGCCCCGTCACTGCCGCGCGTCAGCACCACGATTGAAGCGCCGCCGGTGATCCAGCCTTGTGCTGCTGCTTCAAAGCTTTCCCCCGGTGCGAGCCAGGCAAGGTCTTCATCGGAAACCTTGATGATGTCGGCCAGGCCCAGCATCCGCTCTAGTCTGGCACGGTATGCATTCTCGTCGGTAACAAAACCTGGCCGGATATTCGGATCAAGCGCGATCACGCTTTGCCCATTGGCATGAAGCTGCGTTGCCAGCGCCTCATAAGCCGTCCCGCACGGTTCTGCGATCAGGCTGATCGCGCCAAATTGGGCGGCGCGGATCGTTGGCATGGCTGGAAGATCAGCGACGCTCATCATTCGCAAGGAAGTGTTTTCATCGTAAAATGCGTACTTTGCCTGCCCGTTCACCAGCGTCACAAAGGCGAGCGTGGTCGGGCGCGGTGAGCGCACGCACAATGAATGGTCGACATTGGATTGGCGAAGCGTTTCGATCAGCTTTTCGCCAAACATGTCGGTGGAAATGCCGCAGAAAAATCCGGTTTCTTCGCCCAGACGTCCAAGCGCTATTGCCGTGTTGAACACAGCTCCGCCACTGACTGGAAGAAATGCACTGCTGCCATCGGGCTGCGCACGGGGCAGCATGTCGATCAGCGATTCACCGCAACAAAGGATCATGGGTCACTCTGGCTTGATTACGCCCTTGCGCAATATGATGTTGGCATAAAGACAGGGTTCGCTGCTGGCAATCAGGGTGTGTGCGCTCTTTACCCGTGCATAAAATTCCGGGCCCTTCATCTGCAAAACCCGTGTGCCCGCACTGCGTTTCGAGACCGTCTCGATCATTGAATGATGGATGGGATCAAGCGTTTGGCCATCGCCGCCAACCGTGGCAATCATCACGCCGTTTGCCACCGCATCATCTATCGGCATGACCTTCAGTATGGCATCCAAAAGCTGGATCATTCCAATTCCGTCGGCACGAACCAGCCCGCCCGTCCCGCGCGCATCCGTTTGCCCAGGATAGTTCCCGTCAACGATGGCCAGTTCGTCGCCATGCCCCATGGCGCGCAGATTGAACAGCAGTTGCGGCCCGAGGCAGGAAGGAATTCCGATCAGCACGCTCAATTCTCCCGCATCAATGTGTTCTGGTCGATGATGAATTTGTCGAACATTGGCAATCCCGCCGCACCCAGCGCCCGGGCAACCGGGCCGATCGTGCCTTCTTCAAGTTTTGGAACAGCAATCCCCTGGGTATCGATCCTGCTGATTTCAACAGCGGTTCGCGCCACTAGTCTTGCGCGGATTGCTGCTGGAAATCCGCCATCAATCATTGCGGCTTCAAAGTCGATCACCGATGCCGCCGCAACAATGGCATGTGCAAGCCCGCGGGCCGCAGTGGCAATCCATTCGGCCGTCTGTTTTTCAAATCCGCTCCAGTCTCCATCAACGGCCCAAAGCGGGGACGGGTCGATGCCGTCGGCTTTCAGGCGCCGCTCCAGCATGACAAGCGATGCCTGGTCGATCAGCTGTGCCGATCCGCCCTGTATCGTGGGAACCGGCATCGAGCCGAGCGCGCCGGCATTGCCCGTGCGCCCTGCGTACAAACTGCCATTGAGAACAATACCGCCGCCCACAAAAGTGCCGACGTAAAAATGGATGAAATCCTGGCGGTGCGGGTTCTTGCCGAACACCAGTTCAGCCCCGCAGGCGGCCGTTGCATCATTTTGCACATGGACGGGATAAGGACAGACCCGGCTGATTGCAGCGCTCGCGTCGAACGCCCGCCAGCGGTCCATTTCGCTGAGCGGCGCGCCAACCTCTTCGGCCCATGACCACAATTCGAACGGCATGGCAATGCCAAGCCCGGCAATCCGGCTGGCTTCCGGCCCCAGCCAAAGGCTGCAATCGGCAATGCAGCGGGCTGCAAATTCCACCGTTTCTTCCGGAAGTGGCCATGCATAAGTTCGCTGGCTTTGCCGGACAATCTGGCCGAGGAAATCCACCACCACAAAATCCGTGCTGCGACGCCCGATTTTCAGGCCCAGGAACCAAGCTCCGCGCGGATTGAGCGAGAGGGGCACAGAAGGCTGGCCGACCCGCCCGCGCTGCGGCTCGCCGCGCACCAGAAGCTGGTCAGCCTCAAGCTGCCGCATGATTACCGAAACGGTCTGGTTTGAAAGGCCGGTGAGGCGGGCAATCTCAGTCTTCGAGATGCTGCCATGCTTGCGAACAAGCGACAGCACCAGACGTTCATTGTAGGCGCGCATTCCTGCCTGGTTCGATCCGCGATGGGACGAACCTGGCATTTCATCGCGGCTCAAAACGGCCAATGTTGGTTTTGCAGACACTCAGCCCTCCCATGCGAACAGGACAATTCCCCATGCAGCCAAGAATGCAATACACGTATCGCCCTTCCCGGGGCGTTTTTCGTCACTGCATTCGTGGTGTACGGTTCTCCTCCCGTATCGCGCGGTCAATGATGCTTGCTCCCCACCCACCTGTCAATTATTAAATCAGTCTGATTTATTTATTGACAGGTCCTTGTTTCCGTGATGTGCTTCACTCAGCCGGGCAGGGAGGAACTTGCCGCCGGTCCATGGGAGGAGAATTTGCAGCATTGCCTGCAGGCCTCCCGTTCGTGTCACAAACCCGGGAGGTTATCCGTGAAGAAGCTTGTATCCATGAAGACCGCACTGTTTTGCGCAGCCGCAGCAGTCGCGCTGTATTCCGTGCCTGCATACGCCGCTGGCGGTGCCTGCCTGATTACCAAAAACAACACCAACCCTTTCTTCGTCAAAATGAAGGAAGGCGCAGAAGCCAAGGCAAAGGAACTGGGCGTTGAATTCCAGGCCTATGCCGGCAAGGTTGACGGCGACGCCGCACCCCAGATCGAAGCCATTGAGAACTGCATTGCTGCAGGCGCAAAGGGCATCCTGATCACCGCATCGAACGACTCTGTCATTCCTTCGCTCAAGAAGGCTCGTGAAGCCGGATTGCTCGTCATCGCGCTCGACACCCCGATCGGGGACAAGGACGCGGCAGATGCAACCTTCGCCACCGACAACTTCGAAGCTGGCGTTCTCATTGGCAAATGGGCGAAGGCGCAGCTTGGCGACAAGGCAGCAGATGCCAAGATCGGCATGCTCGACATCAACAAGGACAACATCTCGGTTGACGTTGCCCGCGACACCGGCTTCCTGACCGGCTTCGGCATTGAAGTGCCGGATCTCAAGGTCATGGGCTCGGAAAAGGACCCGCGCGTCATTGGTCACGAAACCTCGAACGCCAATCCTGAAGGCGGCCTGAAGTCGGCCGAAAACCTGCTCCAGAAAGAGCCGGGCATGAACGTGATCTACACGATCAACGAGCCGGCAGCCGAAGGCGCATACCAGGCCATGAAAGCGGCAGGCAAGGAAACACAGGCGCTCATCGTCTCTGTTGACGGCGGCTGCCCAGGCGTGAAGTCGGTACAGGGCGGCATCATCGGTGCCACCTCGATGCAGTTCCCGCTGTTGATGGCCTCGCTCGGCGTTGAAGCTGTTTCAGCCTTCGCCAAGGACGGCACCAAGCCAAAGAACTCTGAAGGCCTCGACTTCTTCAACACCGGTGTTCAGCTGATCACCGACAAGCCAGTTGATGGCTTGAAGTCGATCACGTCTGAAGAAGGTCTCAAGATCTGCTGGGGCTGATGCCTCCGGTTGAAATTGCAAGTTGAATAGCTTGAGGGGCGGCTGATAAGGTCGCCCTTCATTGCAAAGCGCGGGAGGAGACTGCGCGCTGCGGGGAGAGGAAAAAGGCCATGAGTAAAACGGGTCAGCCAGTCAAGGTGATTTCCGATTTCGAAGCCCAGTTGAACAAGGCAGACGCCAACGTCGCCAGTTTCGACACAACCCACAACAGCCTGTTGTTCAAGCTGCGGTCTTTCCTTCACACCAACCCGACTGCAGTACCTGTCGCGGTCTTGCTGATAAGCATTGTGCTTTTCGGTTTCACCGCCGGCGAACGGTTCTATTCGGTCACCAATTTGTCGCTGGTTCTCCAGCAGGTCACGGTTATCGGCATCATTGCCATTGCCCAGACCATCATCATCCTGACAGCAGGCATTGACCTGTCGGTCGGTGCCATCATGGTCCTCTCGTCAATCATTATGGGCAAGCTCGCGGTTCAGTCGGGAGTTCCCGTGCCATTGGCTGTTTCAGCCGGTGTGGCTGCCGGTGCCGCCATGGGGTACCTCAACGGCGTGTTTGTCACCCGCCTCCGGCTACCGCCTTTCATTGTGACGCTTGGCACGCTCTATATCTTCTCCGCGCTGAAAATCTGGTACTCCGAATCAGAGTCCATTCGCGCGACCGAAACTGAAGCCGTTGCCCCCTTGCTGATTTTCTTTGGCAACAAGGTCAACATCCTGGGTGCCAACATCACCTATGGCGGCATCTCGTTCATCCTGCTGGCGATATTCATGTGGTACTGGCTTAACCGCACTGCGTGGGGACGGCACGTCTACGCAGTTGGCGACGACCCGGAGTCTGCGCTGCTTGCAGGCATCCAGACCGACAAGATCCTGCGTTCCGTTTACATGATTGCCGGAGCCATATGCGCCTTCGGCGGCCTCGTGCTGATCGGACGGGTTGGCGGGACGGTGACGCCTCTGGCTGGCGAAACAGCCAACCTTGATTCGATCACCGCCGTGGTTATCGGCGGCACCTCGCTGTTTGGCGGACGCGGCTCCATTGTCGGATCGGTCCTGGGCGCCTTGATCGTCGGCGTGTTCCGAAACGGCCTGTCGCTGTCGCGGGTGGATGTGTTGTGGCAGGATTTCACGGTCGGCATATTGATCATCGCCGCAGTGGCGCTTGATCAGTGGATCAGAAAGGCGTCGGCATAATCATGGCAAAGACCGTCAAGAAAACCGCAACCGCCAAGACCCCCGCCAAGGCTTCCATACTCAAAGCTGCCCCGGCCAAGGCCGCGCCTACCAAGGCTGCTCCCGTAAAGACTGCCGCAGCGAAAAAGCCAGTCGCCTCAAAGAGCGTTCCGGCCCAGCCGATCGTGCGTTCGGTGGAAAAGCCTGCTGCCATCGTGCCGATCCTGACCACCCGCAATCTGGTCAAACGGTATGGACGCGTCACCGCTCTCGACCACGCCGATTTCGATTTGTACCCCAACGAAATTCTCGCTGTCATCGGCGACAATGGTGCTGGCAAATCTTCGATGATCAAGGCGATTTCCGGGGCAGTTGTGCCCGATGAGGGGGAAATTCGTCTGGAAGGCAAGGCAGTGCATTTTGCCACCCCGCAGGCAGCGCGCGAAGCAGGGATCGAAACCGTCTACCAAAATCTTGCCCTTTCTCCTGCCTTGTCAATTGCCGACAACATGTTCATGGGCCGCGAAATCCGCAAGCCGGGCATGCTCGGCTCGGTGTTCCGGATGCTTGACCGCAAGGCAATGGAAAAGATCGCAAGGGACAAGCTGACTGAACTTGGCCTTATGACCATCCAGAACATCAGTCAGCCTGTTGAAACGCTGTCTGGTGGTCAGCGCCAGGGCGTCGCCGTTGCCCGGGCTGCTGCATTCGGTTCAAAACTGGTCATTATGGATGAGCCGACTGCCGCGCTTGGCGTCAAGGAATCGCGCCGCGTTCTGGAACTCATTCTCGACGTGAAGCGCCGCGGGCTTCCGATCGTTCTGATCAGCCACAACATGCCGCATGTGTTCGAGATTGCCGACCGCATCCACATTCACCGGCTTGGCAAGCGGCTGTGCGTGATCAATCCCAAGGAATATTCGATGTCCGATGCAGTTGCCTTCATGACCGGGGCCAAGACGCCGCCGCAAGAAGCTGTTTCGGCCTGAGCTGGCAGATCGCGCCGTGACCTGCAAAATGCTTGGCCAGAAGATTTTGCAAAAGGCTGCAGGAAAGCGACGCTGCATGGTGGCGCTTGTTGGCGCGCCGGGCTCAGGCAAATCGACGCTGGCGGCGCGGCTTTGCGAAGAACTGAACAGCGGCAAAGCCGGTCTGGCCGCAGTGGTGCCGATGGACGGATTCCATTTCGACAATGCGGTTCTCGACACAATGAAACTGCGCCATCGCAAAGGTGCGCCCGAGACCTTTGATGTGTACGGGCTGATCGCGATACTGGAGAGGCTGCGCAGCGCCGATGGCGACGTGGTGATACCGGTGTTTGACCGCAGCCTCGATCTGTCGCGCGCATGCGGCGCCATTGTCAGCGCGACCACGCCGATTGTCCTGGTGGAGGGCAATTACCTGATGCTCAATACCGAACCCTGGCAGCACTGCGAGCGGCTGTTTGATCTGACCGTGTTTCTGGAAGTCCCTGAGGAAGTCCTGTGCCAACGCCTCATTGACCGTTGGACCGGCTACGGCCTGCCGCTCGAACAGGCGCGGCAAAAGGCGCTGTCCAACGACATTCCCAATGCCCGCCTTGTTGCAAGCCATTCACTGATGGCAGACATGATCGTTGCAAACCACTGACCATGTACTGATCGTTCATTCGCCCATGGTCTCGAGGCTGGCAAATCCTTCCGGCGCACCTTCCTCGCCAAACGGGGTAGCCACTTCCACGAAGGTGTCGGGGTAAAGCCCGTTGAAACGGGTGCGCAGCGAAAGTGAATACGCGCCGATATGGCCGATTTCGATCCAGTCGCCAGTATCCACTGTCTCCGGCAGCCAGAACGGGCGTGACAAGATATCCACTGAATCGCAGGTCGCACCGCAGACCTTGAACGGCACGATGGTGGCAGGATTGCCATTGCGGCTACGAATGGCCGGGTCTGGAATGAACCGCGCTGGCAATGTGATTTTTCCGGTCCATGAATCGGAGAGCGATGCCCAGATGCCGTCATTGATGTAGAGCCGCCTGCCTTTGCGCAACAGCACTCGCACAATGAGCGAGAACGCCCGTGCAACCACCACCCGGCCGGGCTCTGCGACCAGTTCGGTGTCGCCAAATCCCCATTCCTTGATGTCGCCGCGCAGCCGCCCCATCAATTGTCCCAGTGATGGCATCTCCACTTTCTTGCGACGCGGATCATGCCCGTATTCGGCTGGAAACCCTCCGCCAACATCCAGCGCGGCAATCGGCACTCCGGCTCGGTTGCGCACCCAGTCTGCCGAGGCAAGCGCCCGCTCATAGGTGTCCGGATCCTCGATCTGGCTGCCGACGTGAAAGCACAGGCCCAGCCGGTAGCCGTTGCGGTGCAGCCTTTGTAGCAATTCGATGGCCTGTGATGGCGAGGCGCCAAACTTCTTTGAGAGCTCATATGCAGCACTGCCCTTGGTCTGGATGCGTACGAACACCGTGATGGTAGCCGGGTTGATGTCCAGGCCCTGGACGATCTTGTGAACCTTGGTGATCTCGTCTTCATGGTCGATGACCAGTGTCCGGATTGAATGGGTTTCCAGCGCAAAGCGGATGTCGGACTGCGCCTTGACCGGGTGCATGTAGAGAAGCTCGGCGTCCTTGGAAAACCTGCGCACCGCTTCGATTTCGGCTGGCGAGGCGACATCAAAGGCACGAACCCCCGCCTTCACCATGGCCTGCACGACAATGTCTTCGCCGTTGGTCTTGACCGCATAGGCGGTCTTGCCAGGAAACATGCCCATGAACTGGCCCACATCCTCGGCCAAGACCTTTGGCCGGAAACAATAGACCGGCTGGTCGGGTCGCAGCGACAGCGCTGCTTCAACGGCAGTTTCGAATTTCTGCATGTCTTTCCCCTGAAAAAGCCCCGGCTCTTTCCACCCTAGAAGATTCGGCAACCTTCTTACAGGCCCGCGCTCACCAATAGACGCCGCCGTGCAATATGCGGATGCGTGGCTTTCCCTGAGGCGGGTTGAGCGACTGCTCGCAAGCGGCACTGTCCTCGTGCGGATGATCGAGCGGCGCCAATTGCGCAAACCCCATCAGCGAGGCATGGCCGAAACCGGAACTTGAAGGGTCGCGGCCGAAAGTGGGCCGGATTTTGGGCACCGGCGATTGTGACTTGCGCACCGTCCTTTGCGCAGTGGTCTGTGGCTCGTCCTGCTGCTCACCGGGTTCCTTCATTGCCATCAGCCGCTTGATCCGGTCGGCGGTCAGTGGATGGGTGCGCAACAGCGATGGTTGTGGATTGCGGCTGCCTGGGAGAACCATTCCCTCCCAATGCTGGCCTTGTGCCGCCTCCAGCTTGCGCAATGCCCCGGCCAGCCCGTCGGGGTCACCGGTCAGCATGACTGCACCGAGATCCGCGTCAAATTCGCGTGTTCGCGACAGGGCAAGCTGCAGCAGCCCGCCAATGGTGGGTGCGGCCAGCAGCAGCACCACCGCTGGCCATGGGGCAAAGCCGGACTGCCCTGAAAGCATGCCAGGAAGGTTGAGCAACAGGCTGACAATGCCGAAAGTCGAGAGCAGCGAGGTGAAACGGCTGACCATGTCGGCAATTGCCATGACCTTGATGTCGCCATTGACGATGTGACTGACCTCATGGGCCATCACGCCCGCCAGTTCGCGCTGCGTCAGTGAGCGGATCAGCTTGTCGGTAAAGCAGATTGCGCTGTCTGCGGTCTTGCCGACCGCAAACGCGTTCATCAAATTGGATGGCATGACATAAAGCTTCGGCCTTGCAGGCAGGCCTGCCCGCTCGGCCAGCGCATCAAGGATGGCGTGGCCAACTGGAAATTCTTCCCGCCCCACCGGATGTGCCTTGTACATTCGCAACACCAGCGCCGGTGAAACCCGGCTCGCCATGAACAGGCTGACAGCTGCAAAGATTGCCGCTTGAAAAATGCCGCCCGGCCCCAAAAACAGGAAAGCGCAGGCAACAAACAGCAGCAGCGATCCACCGACCAGCAGTACTGTGTGCAGCCAGTTCAAAAAGCGGTGCTGTCTTTGTGCAAAGCTGTCGATCTGCATGAAATGTTCCAGTTCGCTCGGAATCCACGACACGATCCCTATATGGCCCTGAAATGCGGCTGCTTCAAACAGGGTTAACGGTTTTCAAAGCAGCCGCTATTATGGTTCCGGTTTTCAGGGATAACCTGCGCGAGGCAACATGATCAGGATGCAGAAAAAACCGCAGTCTTTGCTGGCCAAAGCCCTGACATTTACCATGGCATTGTCTTTTGCCATCCCCACCCCTGCATTCGCGCAGCAGCCAGCCAAACAGGCGTTCGGGTCGCAGGCATTGCCGGCTGATGCCAAGCCCCAGTCGGTCGGGTTCTATTCAAAGGGGTGCATGGCCGGTGCCGTCGCCATTCCGGTTGATGGTCCTGATTGGCAGGTGATGCGGCTTTCGCGCAACCGCCGCTGGGGGCATCCCGCGCTGATCTCCACGATCGAGAAACTGTCAGTAAAGGCGAAGGAAGACGGCTGGAACGGCCTTATGGTCGGTGACATATCGCAGCCGCGCGGCGGGCCCATGCTGACCGGACACGCTTCGCACCAGATCGGCCTTGACGCCGATTTGTGGTTCATGCCGATGCCAAGCGAGCGGCTCAATTACCAACAGCGCGAAGATTTGAGCGCAATTTCAGTCCTCAAGGACAAGTCGAACTACGTTGATGACAAGCGTTGGACCCGGGCGCATGAGGCGCTTTTGCGCAATGCCGCCAATTTTCCCGATGTCGAGCGCATTCTTGTCCACCCAGGGGTCAAGAAAAAGCTGTGCGACACCGTAAAGGGGGATCGGTCCTGGCTTGGAAAGGTGAGGCCGTATTACGGCCACCACTACCATTTCCACCTGCGCATCGGTTGCCAGGATGGCTCACCCGCCTGCAAAAAGCAGGCCGATGTGGTTCAGGGCGAAGGCTGCGACAAGTCGTTGCAATGGTGGTTTGACGTGGCGCTGGCGCCCAAGAAAAAGCCGTCCAAGCCTGAAAAACCGCAGAAGCCACCGCGCCCGATGATGGTATCCGACCTGCCGCCTGCCTGCGCCCAAATACTGGGTGCCCCGGCCAAGCCGCTCGATCGGGCACAGTACAAGATACGCGAAGCAACTTTCAGGGCCCCGCCGCTCGACATGCCGGCGTTCGATCCGGCGGTTGCTGCCAAATCGCGACCCATTGAAGCAAAAGGTCCAGCAACTGCCGCTCAGCAGCAGCAGCCTGCCGTTACCGACCCTGCAAAGACGCAAGGCATTCCCGTTCCGCTTCGCCGGCCACAGGCGAACATCGGCAATTGATCAGAAAGGCTCAGGCGGCCACGCCCGTGCCGATCGGGCAGGCGACGCCAGTGCCGCCCAGTCCGCAATAGCCCGACGGGTTCTTCGCCAGATATTGCTGGTGGTATTCTTCGGCGTAGTAAAATTCCGGCGCTTCGATGATCTCGGTGGTGATGCCGCTGTCGCGTCCGGCTTTTTGCAGCGCGTCACGATAGGCATCGCGCGCGCCGATGGCGGCCATCTTTTGCGCTTCGCTGGTGACATAGATGCCTGAGCGGTATTGCGTGCCGACATCATTGCCTTGGCGCATGCCTTGGGTTGGATCGTGCGATTCGAAGAAAACCTTCAAAATTGTGGCAAAGCTGACCTTGGCTGGATCGAAAACCACCTGCACCACCTCATTGTGGCCGGTAAGACCGGTGCAAACTTCCTGATAGGTCGGGTTCAGCGTGAAGCCGGCTGCATAGCCGACGGCTGTTATATGCACGCCCGGCAACTGCCAGAACTTGCGTTCTGCGCCCCAGAAACAGCCAAGGCCGAGCAAGACGGTTTCCATGCCTTGCGGATGCGGCCCCTTGAGGAGCGCGCCTTTGACGAAATGGTGGCTTGCGGTTGGCTGCACCTGTGCCCGGCCGGGCAGTGCATTCTCGCGCGGGGGCAGTTTCAGTTTGTTGTTGAGCATGTTGAGAAGAAACATTTTCTTCCTTTCCGGCCAGAGCATCCGGCCTGTTGAAACGCTTGCCTGAACTTGTCAGGCACCGAAATTTTCCTGCCAGCGCCGCCTGCGGCTTCGCACTGCCATGGCGAAGATCAGCGCGAACAGTGCAAAAATTGCCCATGTGGGTGCGGAAAGCACCGTTTCGATCACCGGCGACCACAAGTAGGGATGCACATGTGTGATCACTGCTTCGCGCAGCAGGGAGAGCGAATTTGGCGAATATTGCAGCCAGTCGGTCTGCAAGGGCGTCATCACCAGCACCTTGTCGGCAATTGAACGCGTCAGGTCCAGCACGCCGGCAATCAGCGCGATGGCAAGGCAAACGAGGCTGGCGAGCCTGAAAACAAGTCCCAACATGACAACAAGCAGCTTCCATATACGGTGTCCGGGCCTGTTTCGGCCCGCACCCAAGTACCTGACACCAATGTAGGTGCGCCGCTGCCCTTTGGCAACGCGGCGCGAATTCACTCACTGATTTGTGCTTGGCGCTTGCGGTGTGCGCATCACCTTGTATAAGTGCGCCGTTCTTCGGAAGGCGTGCGCTTTCCACAAGCCACTCGGGTAACCGCCGGGTGAATACAGCTGGAGAGGTGGCCGAGTGGTTTAAGGCGCACGCCTGGAACGCGTGTGTGCGTGAAAGCGTACCGTGGGTTCGAATCCCACCCTCTCCGCCAGTTCCCCAACAGATAAATCGGACCGAGCCATCAAAACCTCCATCACTGGAAGTTCTGATCCTGATTTGCTACGTTTATTCAAACAGTTGAATTGGGTTCACGCACTGGTTCCATTGCAGCGTGCCTGCACGACGTTGAAAGCGACGCGCCGACCCGTAGTACCCCTTTCATCTGGACCCTTTGATCTGCCATAATCGCGCATTGCGCAATCTGGATACTGAAATGACAGCCGCTCAAAGCCGTTTTGAGGAGTTCACGCCCAAACTCGTGAGTGTCTTCGAGGAGGGCTACACCGCAGCGAACCTGCGCGCCGATGCCATTGCCGGGTTGACGGTGGCCATCGTCGCATTGCCGCTTTCGATGGCAATCGCCATTGCATCGGGTGTTTCGCCCGACCGCGGCCTGACCACGGCAATCATCGGCGGGTTTCTGGTGTCGGCGTTGGGCGGCAGCCGCTTTCAGGTCGGCGGACCGGCTGGTGCGTTCATCGTGCTGGTGGCCACAACCATGGCAGCGCACGGCATTGACGGGCTGGTGCTTGCCACATTCATTTCGGGGATCATACTTGCTGCAGCGGGGTATCTGCGGCTTGGAACCTACGTCAAATACATTCCCTATCCGGTGACAGTCGGCTTCACGGCGGCAATCGGGGCAATCATTTTTGCCAGCCAGCTGCGCGATCTGTTCGGCTTGAAGCTTTCTGTCACTGAGCCGGCCCCCTTGTTTGAAAAGCTGCCGGTGCTTTGGGATGCCCTGCCGACCTGGAATGCTTCGGCGCTGGCCATTGCCATGCTGACAATTGCCATCATCCAGGGATTGCGCATGACCCGGCCGGGTTGGCCGGGCATGTTGATTGCCGTGGTTGCAGCGTCCACGGCCGCTGCCCTGCTTTCTTTGCCCATCGAGACCATCGGCAGCAAGTTTGGCGGCATACCGCGCACTCTGCCACTGCCTGCACTGCCTGATTTCAGCCCGGACAAGGTAATGGCCGTATTACCATCGGCATTTTCCTTTGCGCTGCTGGGTGCCATTGAATCGCTGCTTTCCGCCGTTGTTGCCGATGGCATGAGTGGCCGGCGGCACCGTTCCAATGCCGAACTTGCAGCACAAGGCTTTGCCAACATGGGCAGCGCGCTGTTTGGCGGATTTTGCGTCACCGGCACCATTGCCCGCACAGCCACAAATGTGCGCGCCCATGCACATGGGCCGGTTTCAGGCATGCTGCATTCGGTATTCCTGCTTGGCTTTATGCTGCTTGCAGCCCCGCTGGCGTCTTATGTTCCGCTGGCCTGTCTGGCCGGGGTCTTGGCTCTGGTGGCGTTCAACATGGTGGAGCGGCATGCAATTGCCCAGATTTCTTCCGCCTCGCGTGGCGATGCGCTGGTGCTGTTTGCCACATTTGCTGTGACCTTGACACGCGATCTGATGGAAGGAATCCTGACCGGCTTCGTGATTGGCGCGTTCCTGTTCATCGACCGCATGGGCAAGTCGGTATTGGTGGAGGAGAACAATCCTGCCGAAAATGCGGGCTTTGGAAACATCGGCAAGGACACGGTCGTCTACCGCATATCGGGAGCCTTCTTCTTTGGCGCGGCCGCTGCTGTGGGTACCGTTCTGGACCGGATCGCTGACCGCAGCGCCAATTTCGTGCTCGACTGTTCTGCGGTGCCTTTGTTGGATTCGACCGCTGCCAATGTGCTGGAAGGCGCCGTGCGCAAAGCCGCAAAGAAGGGCGCCAAGGTTGCCATAGCCGGGGCATCGGTGCAGGCGCGGCTCATGCTCAATGCGCATGGCGTCAAGCCGCCACAGGTCATTTTTGCGGTGGATGTTGCCGAGGCAATCCAGCAGATGCACGCGGAACGCACGCCATGAAGAAAATCACGGCAATTGTCATGTTGATTGCCGGCCTTGCGCCTGCCGCCGGACAGGACATTCCGGTTCCCGACAGACGCCCTTCAATGCAAGCGCCCGCAGGCGCAACCCCGAACACGGATGCAAGCCCGAACACGGCTGCAGGTCAGGCCGTTGTTGAAGTCGCAAGGCCCGATCGCCGCGAACATTGCGCAGCTTTGCGGCTGGGTCTGGTGACCGGGAAACAATTGCAGTCCATTGCCGAAGGCGATTGTGGTGCCGCTTCGCCGGTGATGATCACCGCGGTCGGCAGCGTTGCCTTGTCCGGCGAGGTGGTGCTGACCTGCGGCATGGCAACAACATTAGCGCAATTCCTGCCAGAGGCGCAAAAACTGGCGCGCGATGTTCTTGGCTCAGACCTAGCAAAGATCGAGGGCGGCAATGGCTATGAGTGCCGCAACCGGAACCGGGCATCCAGCGGCAAGCTTTCAGAACATGCATTTGCCAATGCCTATGACATTTCCGCGTTCTGGCTGGCCGACGGACGGCGCATCAGCGTCGCTGAAGGTTGGCCGCATTTGCAGTCATTGCCGCCTGCCGGAGAAAAACCGGCTGCGCCGCAGACACGCGCGACAACCCCGCAGGCCCACTATTTGACAGGAGTGCATGCAGCTTCATGTGCGCTGTTCTCGACAGTGCTTGGACCGGACGAAAACGCCGAACACCGCGAGCATTTCCATCTCGACCTTGGCTGCCACGGCAAAGATTGCACTTATTATATCTGCAGTTGATGGTCTGACCCAAATGGTTGGATACCAACGATCTGTCAGGATCGCACCACTAGAGCGTGGTTTCCCTGCCCTGCACCCGGGTATCGCTGCGCTTTTCGCGTTCAAGGTCATCGGCTGATGTTTTGCCGCTCCAGCGGACCTTCTTGTAGTCGAATCCCGAAGTAAGCGTTGGCTTGATGATCTCGAAATAAGGGGAAAGGTCGAAATCGCGCGGTGCAAACAGCGAGTGGTGGCGGATGTGCAGGATTTCCTTCTTGGAGTACATGGATTTGGCATGCGCGCGCCCCGGCGCATGGGTGATTTCAGGCAAGATCGGATAGCCGACCGACTGGAAGCCTTCGGCAATCAATGCCGAACAGATGGCTCGCGTGGGATCTCCCGAGCCCAGGGCAATCATGCGCCGGCGAAAGCGCGAGGGGATTGGCACCGGGAAGAAGTACCGTAACAGGTCGAATATGTTGCGCAGATCGTATTTCACGCCAAGTTTGCTGGTCATGAAAGCCACCAGGCGGGCGCGGTCCTCTTCAGTCAGGCCAACGGGACGGCAAATGCGCGTGTTGTAGGTGGCATACCGAGACAGCGGCGTTGCCACACAACCCTCGCCCAGATTGCTTTCGATGAGCCTGGGGCGTTCGCTGCCATCGGCAGGGCGCGGAAGTGCATGGCCGACATAAAAGGCGGCGTGGCTCCACGTGGAGTTGGTAAGGTACTTGATCGTCGAAGAAACCAGCTGGTTGCCCTCGATCAGCAAAACGTCCCCGGGCTTGAGCGTTGCCCACAACGTGTCATAGTCCGATGGGGTGTAGGGCTCATAGCCGGAAATGGTTTGCACCAGTTTTCCGGCAAGCAAATGCCCAAACCTGTCTAGCAGATCATCGATCCGTGACATGCATCTCCCCCGAAAGCCGCTACTGACGGCCAATTTCCGGCCAAAACACCATCGCGTCAACTCACGTTTATGCCAGCATAACCCGACATTTATGCCGATCGAACCCAACATGTGACCGGGTGGCAGACGGCTTTTCATTGACATGACAAACAGCAACACTACATTGGAATCATTCCAAAGAAGGTTGCCCATGCTCTCCCGTTTCATGCCCAGTTCAAAGCGCGAATTTACCAGCCTGTCGCAGCAGGAAATCCTTGCTTTGGCCATATCCTCCGAGGAAGACGATGGCCGCATTTACCGCACCTATGCGGATTGGCTGCGCAAGGATTTTCCCGACAGCGCCAAGATTTTTGACGAGATGTCAGCCGAGGAAGACGAACACCGCCGCTGGCTGATTGAACTGCACCGCGAAAAATTCGGTGAAACCATACCGCTCATTCGCCGCGAACACGTCAAAGGCTTCTACGATCGCAAGGCCGACTGGCTGGTGAAGCCGCAGGGGATCGATTTCGTTCGCAAGCAGGCAGCGCAAATGGAAAGCCAGGCCTGCCGCTTCTACGCAGAAGCCGCGCGCCGCACGACCGATGCTTCCATTCGCAAGCTGCTGGGCGACCTTGCCAGAGCCGAGGCCGGGCACATCGGCACGGCAATGGCAGCTGAGCGGACCCACACTCCGGACGACGTGAAGTTGGGTGAGGCACTTGAGGAAAAGCGCCAGTTCGTACTGACCTATGTTCAGCCCGGCCTTGCCGGACTGATGGATGGGTCGGTTTCGACGCTGGCACCGATCTTTGCCACCGCCTTTGCGACGCAAGACACCTGGACAACCTTTCTTGTCGGGGTTGCCGCCTCGCTTGGTGCCGGCATTTCAATGGGATTTACCGAAGTCGCCTCCGATGATGGCGTCATTTCCGGTCGCGGCTCGCCGATCAAGCGCGGCCTTGCCACTGGCATCATGACGGCGGTTGGCGGCCTTGGCCACGCGTTGCCTTATCTCATTCCGGATTTCTGGACCGCAACCAGCATCGCAATCGCCGTAGTTTTCATCGAGTTGTGGGCCATTGCCTGGATCCAGAACCACTACATGGAAACCCCGTGGGGCCGCGCCATCTTCCAGGTGGTGCTTGGCGGCGCGCTGGTCTTCGGCGTCGGCGTTCTGGTGGGCGGCGGCTAGGGTGGAACGAGAAGTGACCCGGTCGACTGGCGTCCGGCAGACAGGTTTCTGTTTCAGACCTTAGAGATACCGGCAAGAAACATCTCGACCGCCCGGCAAATGAATGCCCGATCAAGGTCAGGTGGCACTGCAACGTCCGGATGCTGCTCAAACGGCTGCCGCGCATTCAGTAATGTTTCAAAGCGCTGCGGCCCAGTCGACATGTTCAAGAAAAGCCTCGCTGAAACATCAGCCCAATCGTCCGGTTTGGGGCCTCCGCTGTTGCTGGTGGTAAGTCGGAGCAGGTAGCCCGCGATGGTTCGCTCAGCGGATTGGATGATTTCACGGTGGAGCATTGCACCGAGCTCGGGGAAACGTTCCGACTCAGCCATCGTGACGCGTTGAAGCCGGACAGCGCCGCGGCAAGTGCACAACTCGCTGAACCTGACTGCGAAATTCTCCAGCTCAAAGGCCGGGTTGGACACATCTTCCAGCTTGGGCAGTTCACTCAGGAACAATTCGACCGCCTTAGCCAAAGCAGCGCGAAACAAATCATCCTTGCTTCGGAAATGCGCATAGACGGTGCGTTTGGTAGTGGATGCGCGTGCGGCGACTTCGTCCATCGACGCGTTCTCGAAACCCTTGTCGACGAAGGTCTGAATTGCTGCGCGAACGATAGCGGCAGGCACTGGAAGTCCGTCGATTTTTCTCATGATAGTTCCATCGAATCACCATTTTCCCAAACTGACGGACCCGTTGACAATCAAAAAGTATACTATACGGTATAGTTCCTAACAACAGCCAATCTGGAGCCGTTGATCGGCATGGAAAACAGCAACAATCTCCCGAGTGTGCAACGCCTTGCACTTTCCCGGCGCCACTTTCTCGCAGCTTCGGTCATCGGAGTCTCCACCGGAATGGTTGCCGGTTGTTCACCTGGAGCTTCCAATCGGCGCGGAGATATGTAGATACCGGATTGGACCGCATTGGACATCCCTGCGCAGAGCGGCCGCAAAGCGATTGTCACTGGCGGGAACGGTTTTCCGCAAGATGGCCGCAGCGGGCTTGGATATCAAATCGCACTTGCACTGGCCCGTGCAGGCGCTGATGTGACAATCGCGTCTCGCAATCAGGTCCGCGGCGAAGAGGCGGTGCGGAGAATCACCTCACTGGCGCCCGCCTCAAAAGTGAGTTTTGAAATGTTGGACCTCACGGAACCAGCGTCCGTGAGGGCCTTTGCTGACCGAATGCTGGCAAAAGGTGAGCCGCTCGATCTGTTGGTCAATAATGCCGGCGTTATGGGCCGGCTCAATCGCGAAGTCAGCGTCGAAGGGTTCGAGCGGGTGTTTGCAACCAACACGCTTGGTCACTTCATGCTGAGTGCGATGCTGCTGCAAATGATGCGGAAGGATCGTGACGCAAGGGTCGTTTGGATGACAAGCATGCGCACGTCCGGCGCGCTCCCGTTCGACGACCTGCAACTGCAACAGAATTATGATTATGCCGCCGCCTATGACAACACCAAGCTTGCCAATCTTCTGCTTGCCGTCGAGTTTGCCCGCCGCAGCACAGTGACAGGTTGGGGCATATCCAGCATTGCCGCGCATCCAGGCGTCGCGCGCACGAACCTCATTCCTGACGGCCCAGGCCTCGACAGTCGCGAGGGCTGGCGGTTTCAATGGTTGCCTTTTATATTCCAACCGGCTGATCAAGGCGCATTGCCGGCACTCTACGCAGCGACATCGCCCAATGCGGTCGCCGGTGGTTACTACGGTCCGAATGGATTTGGTGGCCTGAGAGGGCTGCCCGCAAATGCGGAAATTCCAGCCGCCGCAATGGATCCGGTTGCTGCAACGAGACTGTGGACCCACCTGGAGCAGCTTGGCAAAGTGTCTTTCGGCCAGCAGCAGGCCTGAGCAATTTCAGCCTGCCAATACACGGAGCCGCCGGTTGACCAGCCAGATTCCGGCGGCAACCATTATCAGCGCAATGATGATGTTGAGCGTCAGCGGCTCACCCAGGATCAGCCAACCAAACAGCACACCGAACAACGGCGTGAGGAAAGCGAAGCTTGCCATGTCCGAAGCCGGGTAGACCTTCAAAATCCAGAACCAAAGCATGAAAGAAAAGGTGACAATGCCCAGCACCTGGAAGCCGAAAAGCCCCCACAGCAGCGGCGTCATCTCGCGAAACGCCGGGGCGTAGAAAACCGAGACCGCCAGCAGGATCGGCGCGGAAACCACGATCTGGTAGAGAAGCTGCATTTCCGGGCTGGATTTCGACAGCCTGGTGATCCGCGCGGCAAGCGCAATCGCGGTCCAGCACAGCGCCGCGCCGATGGCCATCAGATCGCCGGCAAGTGCGAATTCGCCAACGCGCGCATCCTTGCCATTGCCGAGCAGCGCCACGGCAACGCCGCTGATTGCACATGCAAGACCAAGCGCCCTGTTTCGGGTCATCCTTTCGCCGGGAATGAGGAAATGCGCGGCGGCGGCGAGCCAGACAGGCATCGTGTAGAGCATCACCGAGGACCGCGCGACGGTGGTGAATTCAATGGCCTGAAAAAGCAAAAAGAACTCGAGCGAGAAGACCACCCCGCAAAACAGGCCGGGCAACAGGCTGCCATCGCTCACTGAAAGTTTGCGGCGCTGCCAAAGCGCCCATCCCAACACCGGCAGGATTGCAAAGGCTGAGCGCATGCCAGCCTGAAACACCGGGTTCATCCCGGCATTCACCAGCTTCACCATCACCTGGTTCATGCCCAGCAATACCGAAACCAGCAAAAGCAACATCGCTCCATTGGCGTCGATGCGGGATTTGCGAAGCGGTGCTGCGGGAGAATTCATCGCTGAGGCCTATCGCAATGCGCTCATCCAGCCAAGGCCTGATTCGACATCTGCCGTCGGGCGATACTCGGCGCCGAAAGCCCCGCCATACCCGGCCGCAACAAAGCGTGGCAGCAAGGCCGAGTAGTCAACAATCCCGGCGGACGGCTCGCCGCGCGCAGGAATGCCGGCAATCTGTACATGTCCAACGAGACCGGCACGCGAATTGAATGCCTGTTCCAGCCCATGTCCAAGCGCGGCCACATGGAAACAGTCAAACAGCAATCGGACGCCGGGAACTTGCGCAATCACCGCATCTGCCTGTTCGAGTGACGACAAAAAGTAGTTGGGTACGGCAATTGGCGCGATCGGCTCGATCAGCACCGCAATGCCATGCGGGGTAGCGGCGTTGACCGCATGGCGCAGGTTTTCAATGTAAACCGCGTTCGACTGTGCTGAAGGCTCAACCTTGCCGGCGGTGACATGGATTGCCTTCGCGCCAATTCTTGCGGCAGCTGCAACGGCATTGTCGATGGCGGCGCGGGCTTGCGATACATTTTCTGGCAAGGCAGCGAGTCCGAAAGTCTCGCCCATCGCGCAATTGAGGCACTGCAGGCCAAGGCCGCCCTGATCAAGGGCTTCAGCAAGCAAGTCATGATCTGCCGTCTGCCAGTCGTCGTGGAACTCGACAGCGTCAAAACCGCAACTTGCCGCACGGTTGATGCGTTGTTCCAGCGGCAAGTCTTTCCAAAGGAAGCCCAGATTGGCTGAGAACTTGAGGCTCATTGCTAAGCTGCCAATTGCGCAAGGACGCGCAGCATGAGTTCAATGTCCTGATCCCGCGACAGCCGGTGATCGCCATCAGGCACAAGCGTCATCGAGACCGGGTCGGCAAAAAGCTGCGCAGCGAGCTCCATGGCATGCGTCCATGGTACAGCGGTATCCTGCCGCCCTTGCAGGATGTGAACCTTGCAATGGGTTCGCAAATTTCCGTCCAGCACCAGATTGCGCCGGCCGTCTTCAAACAATTTGCGGGTATATAAGTTGGGTTCGCCGGAATATTGCGAGGGCTCCTCCAGGTAGCCCTGTTCAAGGATTGCCCGGCGCTGTTCATCGTTCAGCGATGGCCACAAGAGCCTCTCGGTGAAATCGGGTGCCGGCGCAATCAGCAACATCGCATGCAGCGCAATGCCGCGAGTTGCCAGTTCGCGTGCCATCAACAGGGCGATCCATCCGCCCATGGAAGAGCCGACGAGGATTTGCGGCCCGCTGGCAAAACGGTCAAAAACCGCAAGGCTCCCCTCCAGCCAGTTCGAAATACAGCCATCGGCGAAGGTTCCACCCGAGCGGCCATGGCCTGAATAGTCATGGCGAAGGCAGGAAAAGCCTTGCCCGGCGCACCAATGCGCCAAAGCCTGCGCCTTGCTGCCGGTCATGTCAGAGCGATAACCACCCAGCCACATGATGCCGGGTGCTTCACTGCTGCGCGGCGCATGCTCGACCGCTATTTTATGCGGCTGGCCGCCGCTTTCCACATCGATGAACTGCAACATGCACTGACCCCGGAATTTCCCATGTTTTTCGCTGAAGATTGTGCTAGAGAATCGCGCTGTGGCGGCCCTGATGGCCTTGGCATGACCAAGCATTGTGGCGCTCCATATTCAATACCGACCGAAATGGCTAGGGAGAACACGACCATTCGCCGTCCGCATAAAGCGCAAGCACCCAGCAAGGATGGACCACGGTCCAACACCGACATCCGAGTTCCCAAGGTTCAGCTGATCGACCACGAAGGCCTGAACCGAGGCACAATCGACACCAAGGACGCGATCGCCATCGCCATGGAAGCGGGGCTCGATCTTGTCGAAATCTCGCCGAACAATGATCCGCCGATCTGCAAGATTCTTGATCTGGGCAAATTCAAGTACCAGAACCAGAAGAAGGCTGCCGAGCAGCGCAAAAAGCAGAAGACGCAGGAGGTCAAGGAAATCAAGCTGCGGCCAAACATCGACACGCATGATTATGACGTGAAGATGCGCGCAGTGAAAAAATTCCTTGAGGAAGGTGACAAGGTGAAGCTCACCATGCGCTTCCGTGGCCGCGAAATGGCGCACCAGGAAATCGGCCTTGGCGTGCTGTTCAAGGCGCGCGACGACATTGGCGATCTGGCCAAGGTCGAATCCGATCCACGCATGGAAGGCCGCCAGATCATGATGGTTGTCGCACCGAAGTAAGCGCGGCAAGCCTTTGCAAGAATTCAGACCCGCCGGAAACGGCGGGTTTTTTGTTGGGATAATTTTGATTTGCCGATGACTCTGTTTTGTTGGATAAGTTACGTCGAGAAAAGCCTTTACCGAACCGGAGCAGACGATATGCGAAATACCTACCTCAATGGCATTGCCTTGGCTGTGGCAGGGATTGTCTTGTTTTCATCTGGCGCCAGAGCCGAAGAAACCAAGGATTGCGTTTTGTTTGACATCTACTCCAGCGGCGAGGGCCGCTTGAACCAGGACATCGATACCGATGGAAACGGCACCTTGAGTGCGGGTGATCGTGAAATCGGCTACCGCGTACTTACCGACGCCAATGGCAAGAAAATTGGTGAACGGCATTTTGTAGCGCTGGTCACTGGTGTTGATGGCGCGGGCAAGGAAACAGCGCGCAATACCGACGTCATCGTATCGCTGGAAGGCGGCGCACTTTACCTGCTCAAGCAGAAAGTGGACGGCAAGAACCTCAACGCGCTGATTCTTGGCGGCACAGGCCGCTTTACCGGCGCCACCGGGACCGAGGCAACCAGCGCCGACGGCCAGAAAAACGTCTATCATTACCGGGTGAACTGCAAAGAAGGCTCCTAACGAAGGCGTTCCAGACCGAATCCGCCTGTTTTATGTTGCGGCAGGGTGACAGTTGGAAGCGGTAATTCGCCGTGCCAGAAATTTGGGTCGACTGGCGGATTTTGCCAGTTAGTTTGATCACAACGATTTAGGGGTTCGCGCCTGTGAAACTTTCAGCCAATTTTGTCCCGGTATGTGCGACCGCATTGTCGCTGGCTTTGTTGGCAGGCAATGCCAGTGCGCAGGACGCCGTGGCAGGATTTTACATTTCTGGCGGCGCTGGCATCAATCTGCTGGATGACATCACGATCCAACCGGTTACCAACGGGTTTAATACTAATACCCGGTACTTGACCTTCGACAATGGTTACGCCGTGGCTTTGGCTTTTGGTGCGCGCATCAACAATGCGTTCAGGATCGAAGTGGAAGGCTCTTACAGAAACAACGGAACGGATTCGCTCACCGTCCAGAACGAAGGCCCCAACACTGTGGGGACAGGCGAGGCTACAGCACTGGCGGCCATGCTCAATGGCTGGATTGACCTGCCGACGGGCAATGCATTTTTCCAGCCCTATTTCGGCGGCGGCGTTGGCGTTGCAGATGTCAATGTCAATGCCTATCCGATATCCACAGCTTGCACTGTCTGCGTTTTTGACGGCTCGGGTACCAACTTTGCCTGGCAGGTCGGTGGCGGTTTTGCCATCGGCCAACCTGGAGGCCCGCAATTGACCATAGATTTCCGCCATTTCGAGGCGGGTGGAGTGAGCGGCCTGATGTTCATTTCCGATCGTGGCACCACCAGCGACTATGTCGCCCAAAGCGTGATGGTTGGCTTCAGGCTGCCACTTGGCGGCGTCAACTAGTTGAAAACCTCCTTTTTGCCGTTCTGAACGAGACAGGTGAATTCCTCGAATTTGCCGCCGGCAGTTCGTTCGATCTGGCCGGGATTGCTGAACCGGACCGCAATGGGCCACGGCAATCGCCTGTGAATGATCAAGCGGATGGCGGCTTCTTCCTCGCCGGTAAGTTCGCGCTCTGTCACCAGAATCACCTCAAGATCGTGAAGCGAATGCTGGATGAACCGGGCCTGCCGCACCGGCGCGATGGCGCCGTATTCCCTGATCCCGAATGACGGCCAGAAGCGCGACCCATCCGGCGCAGCCATCAGGTTTCGTACCCTGCCGAGCACCCGCGAAAGCGTGGGCAGGCCGCGACCGCAATTGCACGGCTTGCCAACAACCGCCAGATCACCAATGGCATAGCGCAGCAGCGGCGTTGCAAAATTGTGCAATGGCGTCACCACCACTTCGCCCGTCTCGCCCGCTGCACAGGGTGAGCCGTCCGGCCGCAACACCTCCAGGTGAACGGCTTCGCACTGCACATGATAGGCGTCGCTGGACGGGCACTGAATTGCCATCTCGCCCACTTCCGCCGCCGAATAGGTGTCGGCAATGGATGCGCCAAAGGCGCGGCGCGCAAGCCCGCGCAAGCCATCCGGCATGGATTCGCCCAGCGTCAGCAGCTTCTTGAGCGGCAGGCCGATCCGCCGATCGAGCAAATACTGCGCCAGCGCCTCAAGATTGCTCGGATAGGAAACCAACACCTGCGGCCGCGTGCGCAGCAGCCATTCGACTTGCTGGTCCAGCGGCGTCTGGACCCGCAATGCCGCTGCCGGCCCGGTGGCAAATGGCAGGATGGCCTCGTTCGCCCAGCGCTCGGTCGCCAAGCCATCTGGATGTTGCGCCCTACCGGGCGGGTAATGGCGGATAACCCCCAGCCGCCGGTCAAACCGGTCCAGCGCCCACAATTGCGAGCGAAGCGTCATGGCCCGGTGCCAGCCGCTGCTCATTTCGCTGTGCGCCACCGTGATCGGCATGCCGGTGGAGCCTGATGAACTGGCCGTTGTTGTCTTGCCATGGCCTTGGGGCAGCCGATCCGCGATGAATGCCTCCGGATCGGTCTGCAACATTTCGCGCGTCACAATCGGCAATTGCCGCCACAGCGCTGGTGTCAATTCCGCTTCCTGCAGGCCGGCAAACGCCTTGCGGTAGTGCGGCACATTGACGATTGCATGGGCAAGCAGCGCCTTCAGCCGCAAGGACCGGACCTCGCGGTGCGCCTCCTCGCTCCACCACTGGCTCTGCTCAAGTTTTTCCTGAAACGCCCAGGCTGCTGTGGCAACTGGCGTCTTCAGCAGATGCCGCGTGGCCCATGAATGGCCAGGCGAATGGGTTTTCTGGCTCAAGAGCTGGCTCCGACTTGCTCAAAATCCATAGATCGTTCGTCGCCGCCGGGCAATCGGGGTCGGGATGCAGCGCCCCCCGATTTCATCCGCCCTCTTCCCGCAAACCCGAAGCGCGGCAAAGCGGGTAGCCGCCGGCGCGCTCGAATGTGCCGCGCGGCCCGCCGCAACAACGCTGCCTTGTGCGGCATTCTCCCCTTGCGCATTCGCGCCACGCGCCTTCAAAATTCGCGATGGCCTTGAGCAGCGTGTAGCGGCGCAGCGGATCTTGCGGCAGTTCGGGCATTTCTTGCATGGCGCGCGCACCTTTGCATTCACGCGGCGCAAAACGCCCGTGGCATGGATTTGAAATTCACAAACCACAGGGTGGCCTCGCCAGCCTGGAGGGCATGTGTGCGGCCCTTGGCCACCCTGCGCGAAGATTTGATGTCGGTTCCCGGGCAATGGCACACGCCCCGGCCGCCTCAAAGCCACCGGCGGGACATTTTCGAACCCACCGCCATGACCGCTTCGCTGCTGTTTCCCTCCGAACGGACGGCGATATCAATCCGGCGTTTGCGCCGGGAAACAGTGCGGCCAAGGTAATGGCGGCGCGTGGGGGCGGGGATAAGTTTTTTCCGCTTCCACTTTGGCGCGAGGGTTTCTAGGATTGCATGCAGAGGGGATTCCATGAGCCAGCAACTTGTCCAGCACTTCCTCAACGACCTCGACCGGTTGCGTAAGTTTTCCGGGTCGCTGAACGAACAGACCATCCGGGAAGCATTCAAGGACCTGTTGAAAGCATGGTCCCGGCAGTCGAACCTGCTTTTCGCTGCTGAACTGGAATACGCCACCCCGCAGAAGACCAAGGTCTATCCGGACGGCACGATTCTGCATTATCTGCGGGTGCCGCTCGGCTTTTGGGAAGCCAAGGACACCAAGGACGATCTGGACGAGGAAATCCGCAAGAAGACGGCGCGCGGCTATCCGCGCGATAACATCATTTACGAAAACAGCGAAACCGCCGTCCTGATACAGAACGGGCAGGAAGCCTTCCGCTGCCCGATGACGGACACGGAAAAGCTGCTGAAACTGCTCAACCTGTACTTTGGATGGGAGCGTCCGGAGATTGCCGAGTTTCGCAAAGCGGTGGAGCAGTTCAAGGCCGATCTGCCGCATGTGCTGGAAGCGCTGCGCGACAAGATCAGCGACGCCTATGAGGGGAATGATGGCTTCAAGGCGGCAGCGCTGAAATTCCTCGCCCATGTCAAGGAAACGGTGAACCCGACGCTGACCGAGGCGGATGTGCGCGAAATGCTGATCCAGCACATCCTCACCGAGGAAATCTTCGCCCATGTGTTCAAGGAGGGCGACTTCCACCGCGAGAACAACATCGCCCGGGAACTCTATCGGCTGGAGGGCGCGTTCTTCACCGGCGCGGTAAAGCGTGAGACGCTGAAAGGACTGGAACCCTATTACGCGGCGATCCACGCCAATGCCGCGCAGATTTCCAGCCACAACGAAAAACAGGCGTTTCTCAAGGTGATCTACGAGAATTTCTATAAGGTCTATAACCCGAAGGCGGCCGACCGGCTGGGCGTCGTTTATACGCCCAACGAGATCGTGAAATTCATGATCGAAGGGGCGGACTGGCTGACCCTGAAGCATTTCGGCAAGGGGCTGATCGACGAGCATGTCGAAATCCTCGACCCCGCCACCGGCACCGGCACGTTCATCTGCGAGCTGATCGAGTATTTTCGCGGGCAGCCCGACAAGCTAGCGCGCAAGTACAAGAACGAGCTGCACGCCAACGAGGTGGCGATCCTGCCCTATTACGTCGCCAATCTGAACATCGAGGCGACATATGCTGCAGTATCCGGCCAGTTCGCCGAATTCCCCAATCTCTGTTTCGTCGATACACTGGACAATGTGGCGGGGCTCGGCATCCGCGCCGGGCAGCAGATGGAGTTGCTGGGCTCGCTTTCGGAAGAAAACATCGAGCGTGTGAAACGGCAGAACCGCAAGAAAATTTCCGTCATCATCGGCAACCCGCCTTACAATGCTAACCAGCAGAACGAAAACGACAACAACAAAAACCGCGAGTACAAGCGCATCGATGAGCTGATCAAGTCGAGCTACGTACGCAAATCAACCGCGCAAAAGACCAAGGTGTATGACATGTACGCGCGGTTCTATCGCTGGGCGAGCGACCGATTGCATGATGACGGCGTGCTGGCGATGATCACCAACCGCTCCTTCATCGACAGTCGAACCTTTGACGGGTTCCGCAAATGCGTGGCGGAGGAATTTTCAGACATTTACGTGGTGGATTTGGGCGGCGATGTGCGCGCCAACCCGAAACTTTCCGGCACGAAAAACAATGTCTTCGGCATCCAGACCGGTGTTGCCATTGCCTTCATGGTCAAGCGAAAGGGCGCAAAAGGCAGCAAGATCCATTATGTGCGCCGCCCGGAACTGGACACGGCGGATGACAAGCTGGCCTGGCTTGCTGCCAATTCGGCCAGGCAAGTGAAGTTTGAGCGGGTGGAGCCGGACAAAAAGGGCAACTGGATCAACCTGACGGAGAATGAATGGGATGATCTGATCCCGGTGGCGACCAAGGCGGAGAAGGCGGGGAAAAGGGGCGCGAAGGATCGCGCGATTTTCCAGCTATTCTCGCTGGGTGTTGTTACTAACCGTGATGAATGGGTCTACGACTTTTCACGTGCACCACTTGAAGAAAAAGTGATATTTTTTGCTCGTATATATAACAGTGAAATTGAACGATGGAGAGAGAGTGATAGAAAATTTCAAGTTGGGGATTTCGTAGATCGAACTATAAAGTGGACTACTGAATTGGAGACACACTTAAAAAAGGCGACTGCAATCATTTTTAGGCCATCTAATTTCAAGACTAGCCTCTATCGCCCATATGTTGACAAAGTCACATACTTCGATCGACCTATAACGCATCGTATTTACCAGCACGATGCGATCTTTCCAATTGGTTCTACGAATTCGAACACGAACATAAGTTTCATGGTTGGTGAGCGGCAAAGCTTTGCATCTATTGCGTCTGAGAATCTTCCTAATCTCGCGCTCTTCTCAGCTGATCCAGCGCAATGCCTCCCCCGCTATCGCTATTCCAAATCTGGCGAAAAGATCGACAACATCACCGACTGGGCCTTGAAGCAGTTTCGCGAGGCTTATGGGAACGCGTCCTCTCCCCGGAGGGGAGAGGTCCCGGAGCAAAGCAAAGGGGATGAGGGGGAGAACCCCGATGCCCCCTCATCCGGCCCTTCGGGCCACCTTCTCCCCGCTGGGGAGAAGACGAAAGCCGCCAAGCTTGCGCGCCAGATCACCAAGGACGCCATATTCCACTATGTCTATGGCGTGCTGCATGACCCGGTCTATCGCGAAACCTATGCGATCAATTTGAAGCGTGAGTTTCCGCGCATCCCGTTCTACCCGGATTTCTGGCAATGGGCCGCATGGGGCGAGCGGCTGATGGCGCTGCATATCGGCTATGAGGAAGTTGAACCCTGGCCGCTTGAACGCCTCGACACGCCCGACGAAAAGGCGCGCCAATGGCATTCGCCCAAGGCCATGCTGAAGGCCGACAAGGATGGCGGCATCATCCGGCTTGACAGCGAGACGCAGCTTTCCGGCCTTCCAAAGGAAGTCTGGGACTACAAGCTTGGCAATCGCTCCGGCCTCGAATGGATACTCGACCAGTACAAGGAAAAGACGCCGAAAGATCCGACGATCCGCGAGAAATTCAACACCTATCGCTTTGCCGACTACAAGGAGAAGGTGATTGATCTCCTCATGCGGGTTACCCGCGTCAGCGTAGAGACAGTGGCTATCACCGAAGCGATGAAAGGGGCGAAGCGATGACAACAGAATCGAGTCGGCCAACCCCTACATATCATGCCGTTGAAAGAACGGTTACGCTTGGAAGCGGTTTATCGCTGGAGGGCTATTTGCTAATCGAAGTTGAGCCTGGGATTTTGCGGCGGGTCTCTGGAAAAGAACTTGCTGAGTTTGCGGATAGGTTCCCTGATTTCCTGAAGAATTGGAAATGAAGCGCCAGCGGCCAGCTGGGTCCCTTGTAAAGCGCGCCCCCTCTTCCACGCCCCTTGCCAGCGCGGTGCACCTTATGTATACCCACGCCAGATCGCCTGGCAGGGCATGCCAGGGCGGTTTGAAGAGCGCAAGCTCCGCATTCGCCTTGATCGGCGGCGGGGCTTTTTGATTTCCGCAGGGCATCTTCACCCGGAAAAGCGGAAAACCAACAAGAAGGATAACGCAAAATGCCCAAGATGAAGACCAAATCGAGCGTGAAAAAACGCTTCAAGATTACCGGCACCGGCAAGGTGAAGGCCCAGCAGGCCGGCAAGCGCCACGGCATGATCAAGCGCTCCAACAGCTTCATCCGCAATGCGCGCGGCACTTCGGTGCTCTGCGATGCGGATACGAAGATCATCATGCAGTTCATGCCCTACGGCAAAGCGAAATAAGGAGCGACGATCATGGCACGTGTCAAACGCGGCGTGACGTCTCACGCAAAGCACAAGAAAGTTCTCAAGAAGGCCAAAGGGTTTTATGGCCGCCGCAAGAACACCATCCGCACCGCGAAGGCAGCAACCGACAAGGCGATGCAGTACGCAACGCGCGACCGGCGCGCCAAGAAGCGGACTTTCCGTTCGCTTTGGGTGCAGCGCATCAACGCGGCAGTGCGCGAGCACGGCATCACCTATGCACGCTTCATCGACGGCCTGTCGAAGGCCGGCGTCGAGGTCGACCGCAAGGTTCTTTCGGATCTCGCGATCCACGAGCCCTCTGCATTCGGCGCGCTGGTGGCGAAGGCCAAGGCGGCCCTCGAATACCTGAAGGAAACGACGCCGAACGCTTTTGAAGGCGCAGTCCGCTAAGGCCGGCAGCGCTTCCGAAAGCCATTCGAACCGAATTCGGAACCCGCGCCAGCCATCGGCCAGCGCGGGTTTTTCATGTGACAGCATTCAGGGCGGCGCCAATCGGGGCGACGCTGATCGGGCCGGAGATGGCATGAGCGACATATCGGAACTGGAAGGCGGCATCGTCAGCGCGATCACCGCAGCGGCGGATGAAGCGACACTCGAGGCCGTGCGCGTGGCGGCACTGGGCAAGAAGGGCTCGATCTCGGAACGCATGAAGACGCTCGGCGGCATGAGCCAGGAAGAGCGGCTTGCAATGGGCCCGCTTCTCAACGGCCTTAAAGACCGCGTGACGGCACTTCTGGGCGAGCGGCGGCAGGAACTGCGCCGCGCGGCAATAGCCGAGCGGCTCAAGCGCGAGACCGTCGATGTGACCCTGCCGGTGCGTGCGGCACCGGCCGAGACCGGCCGCATCCACCCGATCAGCCAGGTGATCGACGAGATCACGGCTATCTTCTCGGACATGGGCTTCTCGATCGCGGAAGGTCCGGACATCGAGACCGATTACTACAATTTCACCGCGCTCAACTTTCCAGAAGGCCACCCTGCGCGCGAGATGCACGACACCTTCTTCTTCAACCCGAAGGAGGATGGCAGCCGCATGCTGCTGCGCACGCATACATCGCCGGTGCAGGTGCGCACGATGGAAGCGCAAAAGCCGCCGATCCGCATCGTCATCCCCGGCAAGACCTACAGGCAGGACAGCGACGCGACGCATTCACCGATGTTCCACCAGGTCGAGGGCCTCGTCATCGACAGGACGGCAAATGTCGCAAACATGAAATGGGTGCTGACCGAGTTCTGCAAGGCGTTCTTCGAGGTCGACCATGTCGACATGCGGTTCCGCCCGTCCTTCTTCCCGTTCACGGAGCCGAGCCTCGAGGTCGACATCCAGTGCGACCGCTCGCGGCCCGGCGAAGTGCGCTTCGGCGAAGGCAGCGACTGGATGGAAATCCTCGGCTGCGGGATGGTGCACCCCAACGTGCTGCGCTTCGGCGGGCTCGACCCGGACGAGTACCAGGGGTTTGCCTGGGGCATGGGCATCGATCGCATTGCCATGCTGAAATACGGCATGCCGGATTTGCGCGCCTTCTTCGACGCTGATGTGCGCTGGATCTCGCATTGCGGTTTCAGGCCGCTCGACCTGCCGACGCTGTTCGGCGGGCTGAGTTCGTGAAATGCCAACGGTTCTCCGCAAGTACGGGATCAGGTTCCATTTCTATGGTTCCGACATGGGGGAACCGCCGCATATTCATGTGACAGGCAATGGCGGCAAAGCGAAGATCTGGCTCGAGCCGATTACAATAGCCAGCCAGCAAGGCTTCAAGGAAAAGGACATGAAGCGTATTGTCGGCGTCGTCTCGGAGCATTTGGCAGAAATCATGGAGGCTTGGGATGAATTCTTCCGATCCGTATCCGGAAAATGAAAAGCCGGTGCAGGCCTGGTGCGACCCGACGCATCTTCATGTGATGCTGGCTGACGGTCGTGAAGTCGTGACACCCTTGTGGTGGTATCCTCGACTTGCGGACGCTTCGCCGGCGCAACGGAACAATGTCGAACTGATGCTGGACGGGGTGCACTGGCCAGACATCGACGAAGATCTTTCGGTTCGGGGCATGCTGAACGGCTGGAAATATCCCGATGCACGGGCGCCGAGGAACGCCGCCGCCTGAATCGAGGGCTTCCGCCAAAACAGTTTCACCGCAAGACAAGCCAAGGCAATCAAGACATGAAATTCACCCT
>JBGSNX010000090.1:0-50524 GCA_041739465.1 Salaquimonas sp. | reverse complement strand
CAAGCCAACCTATGGCCGCTGCTCGCGCTGGGGCATTGTCGCCTTTGCTTCCTCGCTCGACCAGGCAGGACCGATTGCCCGCGACGTGCGCGATGCCGCGATCATGCTGCGCTCGATGGCAAGCGTGGACTCCAAGGACACGACATCAGTCGACCGCCCGGTTCCCGATTACGAAGCCGCCATTGGCAAATCGGTCAAGGGCATGACCATCGGCATTCCAAGGGAATACCGGGTTGACGGCATGCCGGATGAGATCGAAGCGCTCTGGCAAAAAGGCATCGAAATGTACCGCGATGCCGGTGCGAAGATCGTCGACATATCGCTGCCGCACACAAAATACGCGCTGCCGGCCTACTACATCGTGGCGCCGGCGGAAGCCTCGTCAAACCTTGCCCGCTATGATGGCGTTCGCTACGGACTGCGCGTCGAGGGCAGGGACATCGTCGACATGTACGAAAAGTCCCGCGCGGCAGGGTTTGGTGCAGAAGTGAAGCGCCGCATCATGATCGGCACTTATGTGCTGTCAGCCGGCTATTACGACGCCTATTATTTGCAGGCCCAGAAGGTGCGCACGCTGATCAAGCGCGATTTCGAACGGGCCTTCGCAGCCGGGGTGGACGCGATCCTGACACCGGCAACGCCGTCCTCGGCCTTCGAGATCGGCGACAAGGAAATGGCCGCCGACCCGGTGAAAATGTACCTCAACGACGTCTTCACCGTGACGGTGAACATGGCCGGCCTGCCGGGCATTGCGGTTCCTGCCGGGCTCGACCACAATGGGCTGCCGCTCGGCCTGCAGCTCATCGGCAAGCCGTTTGCCGAGGAAGAATTGTTCCAGGCCGCCAATGTCATCGAGCAGGCAGCTGGAAAATTCACGCCGGAGAAGTGGTGGTGATTGCATGACCCCTCAAATCTCTTCCTCAATGCCGATAACCGATCCTGCTTTCCTTGACCGCTGCAAGGCGACCCTCGACCGCGATGGCGCGCTGTCCCTGCCGGGTTTCCTGACCCGCGAGGCGGTTGAGAAGGTGACGCGCGACGGGCTGGCGAAGATTGGCGAGGCCTATTTCTGCGTCAACCACCACAATGTCTATGTGACGCCGAAGAACGCGGAACTGCCTGCAGATCATGCGCTCAACCGGCAGGTGATCTCTTCGAAAGGCCTGATAGCCGACGACCAGATTGATGAGAATTCGCCGCTCAAGCAGCTTTACCGCGACGCCGATTTCCAGGCCTTCATCCGCCACGTGGTTGGCGAGCGCGAAATCCACCCTTATGGCGATCCGATGTCGTCGGTGAACCTGCATTTTGCCAAGACCGGTCAGGAACTCGGCTGGCATTTCGACAATTCTTCCTTCGCGATCACCCTGCTTTTCCAAAAGCCGGAAGGCGGTGGCAAGTTCGAATATGTGCGTGACCTGCGGGACGCGGATGCCGGTGAAATGAACTTCGAGGGCGTGCAGCAATTGCTCGACGGGAAGATCAAGCCGGAAGTGCTGGAAATCGAACCGGGAACGCTGGTGCTGTTTCGCGGGCGCAATTCACTTCACCGCGTGACGCCGACCGAAGGTGAAACGACGCGGGTGCTGGCCGTGCTTGCCTACAACACGAAACCGGGCATGTCGCTTTCGGAAAACTCGATGCGCACCTTCTACGGGCGGGTGGCCTGAGGGCGGGGGGAAGCGTGATCCCGATGGCATTCGGGCAATACACCACTTCCAGCCAGCGCCCGACTCCCCTAGGGTAGTTTCCGTTCAGGGGCGCTGAACGGAGATGAACCATGCAGGCTTTTATTCGCATTCTGGCAATTCTTGCCGGAGCAATTCTGTTTTGCCAGCCTGTCCTTGCCGCCGACCGGGCGATGATCGTGCTGGACGCCTCCGGTTCGATGTGGGCCGATGCAGGCGGCAAGACCCGGATAGAGGTGGCGCGCGAGACACTGAAAAATGTGATGGGCACTTTCCCGCCAGAGCTTGAGTTGGGGCTGGTTGCCTATGGCCACCGGCAAAAGGGCGCCTGCGACGACATCGAAGAAATCGTGCCTTCAGGGCCCGGCACCGCCAGCGCCATCACGGCAGCGGCCGACAAGCTCAATCCCAAGGGCAAAACCCCGATCAGCGAAGCGGTGCGGTTTGCTGCCAAAAAGCTGAATTTCACCGAAGACAAGGCAACCGTTATCCTGGTGACCGATGGTCTTGAGACTTGCAATGCCGACCCTTGCGCGATGGGCAGGGAACTGGAAAGTGCGGGCATCGATTTCACCGCCCATGTTGTCGGCTTTGGCTTGACCGAAGAAGAGGGCAGGCAGGTTTCATGCCTCGCCGAAAACACCGGCGGCATCTATGTCCCGGCAAAGGATGCAGCATCGCTTCTGGATGCATTGCGCAAGACTGTTGCGGCTCCCGCGATTGCTGCACCGAAGGTGGAGCCGGCGCCCAAGAATGCCGAAGTTGAAAACAACGCCGTTTTCTCTGTGATGCTTGCTGAAGGCGTACCGCTCGAAACAGGCGACACGCTCTGGGAGTTCTCCCCGGCGTCGGGCGAAAGTTCGATCACTTATGGGAACACGATCAAGACAAATCTTGCCCCCGGCCAATGGCGGGCAAAAGTGACCGCCGGTCTTGCAGTTTCGCAATTCAGCTTTGAAACCAAAGCCGACGAAGTATTCGAGCGGCCCGTCATCCTCAACGCGGCGGTGGTCAATCTCTCCGTGGCCACAGACGAACAGTCACCTGACGACCCGGAAGGTTATGTTGAAATCAACGCGGGCGACGGGCAATTGTTGTCCTACGGACCCAAGAGCTTTGTAGTGCCAGCGGGCGAAGCCAGAATGGCAGGACGCATCGGAGAGGCGAATGTTTCGCAGCAAATCACCCTTGCCGCCGGTGAGGTCAGGGCGGTGAAGCTGATCGCCGGCGCTGGCGTGGTCCTCATAAAGGGCGTCTATGCACAGGGTGGCCCGGCTGTAGAAGCCGATGACGCTTTTTGGGAAATCCTTGAAGCAAAACAGGCGCTTGATGGAAGTCGTAAATCCATCGCCTCAACCTATGGCAAGACCGCGCAGTTGACCGTGCCTGCGGGTGACTATGTGGCATTCATGCGCCTTTCGGAAGCACGGGCCGAAGTGCCGGTCAGCGTCAAGGTCGGTGATCGCACCGAGGTGACGATCAACCTCAATGCCGGGGTTCTGGCCATAGCTGCACCTGGCGCGTACTGGATTGAAGTTTTTGATGCCAAGAAAGACATCCAGGGCAATCGCCGGTCCATCGCAAGCAATTACGCCCAGGAATTCCAGATCACGGTTGCGCCAGGTGATTATGTGATCGAGGCGGTGATCGGCGCCGATCTCAACGGCGTGCGCAAAAGCTCCACTGCGACAGTGGGCGCAGCCGAGCGTACCGAGATCAAGGTGGAGTAGGCAATGTCATTGTTGGCCGCTTGGCGGTTGGCGCAGTTGCGCCTGTCTGAAGTTGAAAGCGTCAGATGGTGGCAATGAGCTGGTTCAAGAAATCCCTGCTGGCTTTGCTAGTAACGGGCATCGCCGGGATTGCAGGCATTGCACTGTTTTCCCCGCATGTTTTCGTCCTGCTGGGCGAGGGCTATCCGGCGAAAACCTGGCCATCCGGCGGCGAGTTCGCCAAAATCGCCGGTGATGAAACCGGCTTGGCCAATCCGCGCATTCAGGGGGATTTTTCGATGGTCAAGCTGACATCGGACATCACAGCTAGCGCAATTCTTGTAGGAGCGGGGAACCGCGACACTTACCACCTGTTCCTGAAGCGGACCAATGAGCAGACCCGTTTCAATTCCTTTTCGCTCGTCAAGGGTCTTGTCGGCTTCCTTGCCTTGCGGGCCGTGGATGAAGGGCGGATACATTCGCTGGACTCGACTGTCGCAGAAATCTCGCCAGGACTTTCGCAAGGCGCGGTGGCGGGCGTCACTCTGCGCGAATTGCTCGACATGCGTTCAGGCATAAGCTTTGAGCCATATGGCATGAAGGCCGCAAGCGGAACCGACGAAGCCGGTGAGAAGCCGGTTGAGGCTGTTCCCTATAATCCTTTCGGGCCGCTTGCCCGCCTGCATGTGATGGGCATTGAAAAGACCGTGCGCGATTTCCGGGTGTCAGCGCACAGGCGCGGCAAATTCGAGTACCAGAATGCGAACACTGCCCTGGTGGGACACCTGCTTGAGACAGCATTTGCCGAGCCGCTGCCGCAAACGCTGTCGAGGCTCGTCTGGAAGCCGTCCGGTGCGGCGAATGCGGATTGGCGGGTTTATCCCGGCACGAATACGGTGAGCGCCTATTGCTGTCTTTACGCAACGGCGCCCGACTGGCGGCGGGTGGCGCAATTTCTCCTGCGCAATGGCAACCGCGATGCGCCTCTGTTGAGTGTGGCAATGCATGCCTACTGGATGGGTTCGGACCTCAGTGTCCAGCAACGTCACAAGGGCGTCTATCGCAGCTTTGCCCGTTACGACATACTCGATCGCGAGGGCGAAAAAGTACAAGGCCCCTTCCACTACTTCCTCGGGCAGAACGGCCAGATTGTCTATTTCCTTCCGGAGAAAAACGCGGTCGCAATCCGTTTTGGCGACGGGATAGCGCTTTTGCACTCAGGGCTGTATGCGCTGGCGGACAAATTGCAGGACCAGAGCCCTGGCCAATGACATCATCAAGGTCGCACCCCATGAAGAAATCCGCCAACGCCAACGGCATATCCACCCTCGCCATACATGCCGGCGACGAACCCAATCCGGCCACCGGTTCGGTTGCCGACATGGTGATGTCCTCGACCTAAGTGGTGAAGGAAAAGGCCGGGTTTTCCGCGCATGACCTCGGCGACAACACGCCGTTCATTTACACCCGCTGGGGCAATCCGACGGTCGACGGCCTGCAGCGCAAGCTCTCGGCGCTCGAGGGCGTTGAGGCTACAATCTGCTTTGCCTCGGGCATGGCGGCGTCGGCGGCGGTGTTCTTCTCGTTCCTGTCGGCGGGCGATCACCTCATCATTTCCGATGTCACCTACGCCGGGGTTGCTGAACTGGCGCGCGATACGTTGCCGCGCTTCGGCATCGAGGTCACTCCAGTCAACATGAGCGACCTTGCCGCGGTCGAGGCCGCGATCCGCCCCAACACAAGGCTCATACACAGCGAAACGCCGGTGAACCCGCTGGTGCGCCTCACCGATCTTGCCGCTGTAAGCGCCATTGCCCGGCGCGCCGGCGCGCTGCATTCCTGCGATGCAACCTTCGCCTCTCCAATTGCCACAAGGCCGGCAGACTTTGGCGTTGACCTCGTCATTCACGCCCTCACCAAATACATCGGCGGGCACGGCGATGCGCTGGGCGGATCTGTCAGCGGCACCTCAGAACTGATTTCCAGATTGAACGCCGAAGCTGCCATTCACCATGGCGGGGTGCTATCCCCGTTCAATGCCTGGTTGATCGCCAGGGGCGCTTCGACTTTGCCGCTGCGCATGCGCGCCCACGGCGAAAATGCCATGTCGGTGGCGCAATTTCTTGAAAACCATTCCGGTGTGACGAGGGTCATCTATCCGGGCCTTCAAAGCCATCCGCAGCACGAACTGGCGAAGCGCCAGATGAAGACTTTTTCCGGCATGGTCGCGTTCCAGGTTGGCGGCAAGGCGCGGGGCGAGGCGCTTGCCGAAACCATGATGAAGCGTTTTGAGGTGATCCACTATGCCGTGTCGCTGGGCCACCACCGCTCGCTTTGCTTCTGGATGGAAACCGCTGGCCTGATGCAATCCTCATTCCGCCTGACCGCAGAACAGGAAGAAAGCTACCGCCAATATGCCGGTGACGGGATATTCCGGTTGTCTGTCGGGCTTGAAGATGCGAGCGACCTCATGCGCGACCTCGACCGGGTTCTGTGAAAATTCTCAAGCAGGCCTGGCATGTATGGATTGATCTCCTGTCGCGCCCTTGACCCGGCTTGTGCGCGATTGCATATCTTCGCAAAAGCAGGATGGAAATTTCATGGCCCTTGTTGATACCCGTACACCCGACCCAAAACGGTTCATTCCCGGCGCGACAGGCGATTGGGAGGTCGTCATCGGCATGGAAGTCCATGCGCAGGTGCAGTCCAACGCCAAACTGTTTTCCGGCGCTTCGACCACATTTGGTGCCGAACCGAATGCCAATGTGAGTCTGGTTGACGCGGCGATGCCCGGCATGTTGCCAGTGATAAACGAGGAATGCGTGGCGCAGGCCGTGCGCACCGGCCTTGGCCTCAAGGCGCAGATCAACAACCGCTCGGTTTTTGACCGCAAGAATTATTTCTATCCCGACCTGCCGCAGGGCTACCAGATCAGCCAGTTCAAGGACCCGATTGTCGGCGAGGGCAAGATCGTCATTTCCGTGGGCCCGGACAAGAAGGGCGGTTTTGAAGATATCGAAATCGGCATCGAACGGCTGCACCTTGAACAGGACGCCGGCAAATCCATCCACGACCAGCATCCGACCATGAGCTTTGTCGATCTCAACCGCACCGGCGTTGCGCTGATGGAGATTGTGTCCAAGCCGGACCTGCGTTCGTCAGACGAAGCCAAGGCCTATCTCACCAAGCTGCGGATCATCCTGCGCTATCTTGGCACCTGCGATGGCAACATGGATGAGGGATCGATGCGCGCTGACGTCAATGTCTCGGTGCGCAAACCTGGCGGTGAATTCGGCACGCGCTGCGAGATCAAGAACGTCAATTCGATCCGCTTTGTCGGCCAGTCCATCGAGACCGAAGCACGCCGCCAGATCGCTATCCTTGAAGATGGCGGCACCATCGACCAGGAAACCCGGCTGTTTGATCCGGTCAAGGGCGAGACCCGCTCGATGCGCTCGAAAGAAGATGCGCACGACTATCGCTATTTCCCCGATCCCGACCTTTTGCCGCTCGAGTTTGACGATGCGTATGTGGCGGCGTTGAAGGCTGAACTGCCCGAACTGCCGGACGAGAAGAAAGACCGGCTGGTGCGCGAACTGGGGCTTTCAGCCTATGACGCGACGATCCTGGTTTCCGAAAAGGCGATTGCCGATTATTTCGAGGCAACCGCTGCCGGCCGCGACGGAAAGCTTGCGGCAAACTGGGTCATCAACAACCTCCTGGGCAAGTTGAACGAAACCGGCAAGGACATTGAAACGACTCCGGTTTCCCCCACGCAGCTTGGCTCCATTGTCGACCTGATCAAGGCTGGCGAGATCTCCGGCACCATCGCCAAGGAATTGTTCGAGATCGTCTGGAACGAAGGCGGCGACCCGGCATCAATCGTTGAAGCGCGTGGCATGAAACAGGTCACCGACACTGGCGCCATCGAAAAGGCGGTGGATGAGGTGATCGCTGCCAATCCGGAAATAGCAGCGCAGGCCCGCGAAAAGCCGCCGCTCGCCGGCTGGTTCGTCGGCCAGGTGATGAAAGCAACCGGCGGCAAGGCGGCGCCTGCCGCGGTCAACGATCTGGTCAAGAAGAAGCTGGGGTTGGAATGAGTTCACACTCAGTTCCGTTTTATATCCGGACTGCCGGCAAGGCGGATTTGCCCGCAGTCCGTGAACTCCTGGTCAACACGTGGCATGACACGTATGACCGGCTCTACGGAATTGAAAATGTCAACGAGATAACCGGCAAATGGCACTCGGCTGAGGCATTGCGGCAGCGACTGGACCTGCCCAATTCGGAGTTTCTTGTCGCTGATGACGGCAAGACAATTCTTGGCATGGCATTTGCCACTTTTGCCGAGGAAACGATCGCTTTGCACCAGATTTATGTAGCGTCGGCAGGTCAGCGGCGCGGCGTAGGTGGCGCACTGCTTGACGAAATGCTCACTTGTTTTGATGAAGCGCAATCCATTAAGCTGAAAGTCGATCCCGGCAATGCGAAGGCCATTGCGTTTTATGCCAAGCGCGGATTTGTCGAGACTGGCCGCACCGAGAATTGCGGGCAGAACCAGTCAGGCATTCCCGCGCTGATCTTCGAGAAAAACCTCGATTGACGCAAACCTACTCCATCACCTCATTGCCATCCGGGTCGTAGAACAGGCTGGCCGAACATTCCTGTAAGTAGGGCCTGCTGGCCGGATCGCAGCGGACTTTCGCCGCCGCTGCCGCTGCATCTCTGGTTTCCCAGCCGCAGGAATATTCCGTCCAGTGAAAGCCTTCCTTGTGCATGATGCCAACCGCCGCCGTCCAACCTGAAGGGAAGCACCAGGCGACTGGCGCGCAATCTTCCGCCAAGGCGCCCGATTCCATGCACTGCTTCTTGGCGCATTCAATCGTTGAAGCCGCGTCCGAGCCGGTGCAAACGCCCTGGCCTTGCTCCGGCGCGTAGGCAAAGGCGATGCCTTTCTGCTCCTGCGCGGCAGCGGCTGTGGCAAGGCCTGCAAGAACGAGATGTGCAATTGCCGCGAAAACCAAGTGTTTTTTGTACATTTTTTCTCCAATAGGGCCGAAACTGCGCGGTTTCTGCAGAAAAATTCCCGATCACGTCGATTTTTGCAAGGATCTTGCGAAACTACGTGCGCTTGTCACATTGCGGGTGCAAAAGTGTCGCACCTTGTGGCAGCCTAGGGGGGAAGAACCATGAACCAGCACGTCATAGAAGCCGGATTTCGCGACAGCGTCGATACCTTGTTCAACCGGGCAGTCCATCACATGGACCTTTCGCCGGGGCTGATCGAAAAAATAAGGGTTGTCAATTCGACCTACACCGTCCGCTTCGGCGTCAAGCTGCGCGGCGACATTGTCACTTTCACCGGCTATCGCTCCGTGCATTCGGAACATGCCGAACCGGTCAAGGGTGGCATTCGCTATGCGCTTTCGGTCAACCAGGACGAGGTTGAAGCGCTTGCCGCGTTGATGACCTACAAATGCGCGCTGGTGGAGGTGCCGTTTGGCGGCTCCAAGGGCGGGCTGTGCATCAATCCGCGCGACTGGGATGCCGACGAAATGGAGCGCATCACGCGCCGCTTCGCATTCGAGCTGATCAAGCGCGACCTTATCAACCCTTCGCAGAACGTACCAGCGCCGGACATGGGAACGGGCGAGCGCGAAATGGCCTGGATCGCCGACCAGTATCACCGCATGAACACCACCGACATCAATGCGCGCGCTTGCGTAACCGGCAAACCGCTGAATGCGGGCGGTATCCGCGGCCGCACCGAAGCAACGGGCAGGGGCATCCAGTTCGTGCTGCGTGAATTTTTCCGTCACCCTGAAGACCTGGCGGTCGCCAAACTTTCCGGCGGACTTTCCGGCAAGCGGGTCATCGTCCAGGGGCTGGGCAATGTCGGCTTTTACGCCTCCAAATTCCTGACTGAGGAAGATGGCGCGAAGGTCATCGCAATCATCGAATACAATGGTGCACTCACCAACCCCTCCGGCATCAACATTGAGGAAGCCAAGGCTTGGATGAACAAGCACGGCTCGTTCGAGGGCTTTTCAGGTGGAACGTTCCACAAGGACGGCACGCCACTGCTTGAAGAAGAATGCGACATTCTCATTCCTGCGGCACTCGAAAGCGTCATCAACCTGTCCAATGCCGCGCGGATCAAGGCACCTTTGATCGTGGAAGCGGCCAACGGGCCGATTACTTCGGGTGGCGACGCGATCCTGCGCGAGAAGGGCGTGGTCATCATCCCCGACCTTTATGCCAATGCGGGCGGTGTCACGGTTTCCTACTTCGAATGGGTCAAGAACCTGTCGCACATCCGCTTTGGCCGCATGCAGCGGCGCGAGGAGGAAGCACGCAACCGCATGCTCATCGAGGAACTGGAAACCGTTGCCGGGATCACGGTCACCGAACAGTTCAAGGCGCGCTATGTTGCAGGTGCCGACGAACTGACGCTGGTTCGCTCCGGACTTGATGATGTCATGCGCACCGCATACGGCCAGATGCGCGAACTGTGGCACACAAGGCGCGCCACACAGCCGGATTTCGACTTGCGAATGGCTGCGTATGTGTTGGCGATTGGCCGCGTTGCTGACAGCTACAAGTCGCTGGGGCTTTGATCGGACTTCAGGCCAAAGCCAGCTGCGGCCTGCTTCTGTAGAGCAGCATCGCCATGATGGCGATGTTCAAAAGGTTCCAGGCGATGCCGTTCAGAAACGCAACCTGGTATGAACCTGTCATGTCGTAAATCCAGCCGCTCATCCAGCCGCCAAGTGCCATGCCGACAACGGTTGCCGTGATGACGATCCCCACGCGCCGTCCTGCTTCGCGCGCTGGCAGGTATTCGCGAACGATCAGCGCGTAGCAGGGCACGATGCCCCCCTGTGCCAATCCGAAAATCGCTGAGACCATGTAAAGCGATGCCAGGCCGTCGAATGGCAGGTAGAGGAATAGGGCAAGGCACTGCATGACCGAGCCAATCAGCAACGTGCGGACCCCGCCGATATAGTCCGAGGCAAAACCGGAAATGAGGCGGCTGATGATGCCGCCCGCCAGCATGATCGACACCATTTCCGCTCCGGCAACGATGCCGTAGCCAAGGTCCATGCAATAGGAGACCATTTGTACCTGTGGCATGGCCATCGCCATGCAACAGGCGAGCCCGGCTGTCGCCAGCAACCATTGCAGTGTTGCCGGCGACATATGCAGATTGCCATGGGCTGCGCGCGGGGCGGCAGCAACCGCACCTGCAAGGTGCGCGGCGTCATGCACCATCCGGCGGCGAAGGCTGAACGCCAGCGGCGCCATCAGCACCACGGCAGCGATTGCCACGAACTGAAACGTGTCGCGCCAGCCGTCATTGACAATCATGTCCTTGAGCACCTGTGGCCACAGCGCGCCCGCAACGTAGTTGCCGCAGGCAGCAGATGCCACGGCAATGCCACGCCGCTTGAGGAACCAGTGCGAAAGATCGGCGATCAGCGGACCAAAACCTGCTGCGGTGGCAATGCCCACCACCATTTGCAACAAACAGACCTGCCAGAAGGCCGTGGCGATGGTGCTGAGACCAAACCCGATCGCCAACGTCACGCCTGCGCCCATCAGCACAGGCGCAATGCCCCTGCGGTCGACCAGCGGCCCCAGCAGGAAATTCCCCGCGCCAAAGCCGATCATCATGAAGGTATAGGCAATGGACGCTGATCCGCGGTCCAGCCCGAACTCGGCCTGTATTTGCGGCAGCACCAGCACGATCACCCATTGGCCAACGCACGCAACCGTGCCCGCTGCCATGGAGATGATAAGGCGCAACCACGAATATGGGCTGTCGATAGCTGGGTTTTGCACGGCGATTTTCCGGGAAACTTGAATCAGGCAAGCCGCACGCTATTGCGGTTCGGTTGACAGCGCAAACCAGCTTTGTTGAATGCAGCATTCGCTTGCGCGCAGCTTATGGACTTCCGCGTGCGCGCACGGCATAAGCAGGGGCATAAACCCAATCCAAAGCGGGCGCATTCGATGAAGCTTCTGGTCCAGTTCTTTTCGTGGTGGAACGGCTCCACTTGGGGCACAAGGCTCTACACGTGGCGCTTTGGCCGCAAGGTCGGTGAAGACCTGTTCGGCAACACCTATTATGAAGGTGATGGCGGGCGGCGCTGGGTGCAGTACGCAGGTGAAGCCGACGCGACATCGATCCCTTCAGGTTGGCATGGCTGGATGCACAAGCGCACCGACTCTGCCCCCTCGCAGGAAGATTACAAGCCACATGAATGGGAAAAGCCGCATCTGCCAAACCAGACCGGTACGGCAAATGCCTATGTTCCCAAAGGCTCGCTTGCCAATCCGCAAGAGCGCCCCAAGGTAACAGGCGACTACGAAGCCTGGCGTCCCTGAAACGGCTGTGTTTCTGGGCGAAGCCAGTTTGCCGGACGGCCTGAGGGTCTATGCCATCGGCGATGTCCATGGCCGGGCTGACTGCCTGAGCGAGTTGCTTTCTGCAATTGATGCCGATCAGGCAGAAAATCCCGTTGAAAAAGCCCGCATCATCCTGCTGGGAGACTACACCGACCGGGGGCCCGCCTCTCGCAGGGTAATCGAAACGCTGGTTTCCCGTTCAGGCGATTCAAATTTTGTTTGCCTGCGCGGCAATCACGACGAGTGGTTCTTCAAATTCCTCAGCGATCCCGACGAAGGCGATGGGTTTCTGCATTGGGGTGGAATGCAGACGCTCGATTCCTATGGGGTCGACATAAGCGGTGACCACCGAAGCAATGCGGAGCTGTCGCGCGAACTGGCAAGGCTCGTTCCGCCGGACCATCGCCGTTTTCTTGGCCGGTTGAAACACTGGCACGTGGAGGGCGATTTTTTCTTCTGCCATGCAGGCGTACGGCCATCCATACCGCTGGAGTATCAAGACCCGCATGATCTAATGTGGATCAGGGGCGAATTTCACGCCCACAAGGGCAGTTTCGGCAAAGTCGTCGTGCACGGTCACACGCCTCAGGACAGCGTCGACTTCCGCCCCAATCGCATCAACATCGATACAAGGGCCTACGATACCGGAATTCTGACATGTCTGGTGCTTGAAGGCTCACAAAGCCGCCTGATCCAGACGGCGATCTTCTGAATGCGCCTTTGCACCGCCCGAATCACATACTACAGGTCGTGATCATGTCTTCAGGTAATCCCGTTTGATGAAAAAGACCCTGCTGGTTCCCCCATTGTTGGCCCTTGCTGCTGCGCTCAGTTTTTCGCTGGCAGTTGCGCAAGAGACGCCTGCGCCCGTTGAGCACATCAAGAACCGCGTTGCCGAGTTCTCCGGCCTCGACAAAATCACCGGACGCACCATCACGTTTGACGTTTACATCGATGAGACGGTGCAGTTTGGAACGTTGCAGGTAACGCCGCGCGTTTGCTACAGCCGCCCGGTAACGGAAACGCCGAAAACGTCATCCTTCATCGAGGTAGACGAGATCACCCTCGACAAAAATATCCGGCGCATTTTTACCGGCTGGATGTTTGCAGATTCGCCCGGGCTCAACGCCATCGAGCATCCGGTCTATGATGTCTGGCTGAAGGACTGCAAAATGGAATCCGAAGTCGCTCCGCCCACATAAGGGAAGAAGTCGGCTTCACCCTTGACCGCCTTTTCAAGCATTTTGGAATACCGCCGCCTTGGCACGTCAATTGCGCCGAAATTGACCAGATGCTTCGTGGTGAACTGGGTGTCGAGCAGTTGGAAACCTCCAGCCCGCAACCGGTAAACCAGATGGATCAGCGCAATCTTTGACGCGTCCGTCTGCCGCGAGAACATGCTTTCGCCGAAAAACACTGCGCCAAGTTTTACGCCGTAAAGTCCGCCGGCAAGTTGCCCGTCGGCCCAGCATTCGACGCTGTGGGCGTGTCCCATTGCATGCAACTGGCAGTAGAGACGGTGAATGCGCCGGTTGATCCATGTTTTTGGCCGGTCATCGGTGGCTTCAGCGCAAGCTGCAATCACTGCTTCGAAATCATGGTCGATGCGCACTTCGAAGGGCTCCCGGCGGAAAGTCTTTTTCAACGATCTGGGAACGTGAAAACCGTCGAGCGGCAGGATGCCGCGAAGCTCAGGTTCAACCCAGAACAGGCCGGGGTCATCAGCTGAATCAGCCATGGGGAAGATGCCGCAGGCATAGGCCTTCAGCAAAACCTGAGGAGTGATCTCGAATGCTTCATCCTTGGAACGCATTGCCCATTGTGACGCGCTCAGGCGTCCTTTGCCAGATACTTTTCCAGCCAATGAATGTTGTAGTTTCCGTCCTGAATGTCCGCATTGGACACAAGGTCACGAAACAACGGCAATGTGGTCTCGATGCCATCCACCACGAATTCATCCAGCGCCCGCCGAAGTCGCATCAGGCATTCCACCCGGTTGCGGCCATGCACGATCAACTTGCCGATGAGGCTGTCGTAATAGGGCGGAATTGAATAGCCCTGATAAACACCTGAATCGACACGAACGCCAAGTCCGCCCGGCGGATGATAATAGGAAATGCGCCCTGGCGAGGGGACGAATGTTTTGGGATGCTCCGCATTGATGCGGCATTCGATGGCGTGGCCGTTGAAGACGATTTCGTCCTGCTTCATCGAAAGGCCGCCGCCAGAGGCTACCCGTATCTGCTCATTCACAAGGTCAATGCCGGTGATCATTTCCATTACCGGGTGCTCGACCTGCAGGCGGGTGTTCATTTCGATGAAAAAGAACTCGCCGTCTTCATAAAGAAATTCGACAGTGCCGGCGCCTGAATATCCAAGGCCCTGGATGGCCTTGGCGCAGATGTCGCCGATCTTGTTGCGCTCCGAAGCGTTGAGGGCAGGAGAGTTTGCTTCTTCCCAGACCTTCTGGTGACGGCGCTGCAAGGAGCAATCACGCTCGCCAAGGTGTACGCCAGCACCCATGCCGTCGCCCATTACCTGCACTTCAATGTGGCGCGGGCGGCTGAGGTATTTTTCAATGTAAACGGAATCATCGCCAAAGGCGGCACCAGCTTCAGAGCGTGCCGTGGCCAATGCCTCGCCGAGGCTGTCCTCGTCGCGCGCAACCTTCATGCCGCGACCGCCGCCGCCAGAGGCGGCCTTGATCAGGACAGGATAGCCGATTTCCGCAGCAATCCGCTTGGCCTGAATTTCGTCGGTAACGGCGCCAGCTGAGCCCGGAACACACGGGATGCCAAGCCGACGCGCCGTGTTCTTGGCCTCGATCTTGTCGCCCATGATGCGGATATGCTCAGCGCTGGGTCCGATGAAGGTTATCCCGTGCGCTTCCAGGATTTCGGCGAACTTGGCATTCTCCGACAAAAATCCGTAGCCTGGGTGAATGGCGTCCGCGCCAGTGATCTCACAGGCGGCAAGAATTTCGTGCATGTTGAGGTAACTGTCACGCGATGGCGGCGGCCCGATGCAAACGCTTTCGTCTGCAAGGCGCACATGCATGGCTTCGCTGTCCGCCGTCGAATGGATGGCGACCGTTGCGATGCCAAGCTCCTTGCAGGCCCGCAGGATGCGAAGGGCAATTTCACCCCGGTTGGCAATGAGTACCTTGTTGAACATGCCGCTCACTCGATGATCATCAGCGGCTCGCCGTATTCGACGGGCTTGCCATCTTCGGCGAAAATCGCTGTGATCGTACCTGCGCGCGGCGAGGAGATCTGGTTCATCGTCTTCATGGCTTCAACGATCATCAAGGTCTGGCCAACCTTTACGCTGTCGCCAATCGAGACGAATACGTTCGATCCGGGCGCGGGCGACAAATAGGCAGTGCCAACCATCGGCGATGGAACCATTCCTGGATGCTTGGATGGCTCGACATTCTTGGTTTCGAGCGGGGCAATGATGGCAGGGGCGGCAGATGCATGGTGCATTGGCGCTGCAACGCTGATCGACTGCATGCTGGAAACGCGCGCCACGCGAATGCGCAATGAATCCTGCTCAACCTCGATTTCGGTCAGGTCGGTTTCCTTGAGCAACGATGCAAGATCGCGGATAAGGTCCTGATCTATCGAGGATTTTCTGGAAGCCATAGGTTCAGCCCTGCTTTCAAGTTTGTTGTTGCGAACATTCGTAGGCACGTTTGGTAACGGCCCGGCAAGCTCGCCAAGATTGGCGCCCTTATATCGGCTCGCATCAACACTGAAAAGCCTTGAACGAGTATGGACGTTTGAAGTGGATCACTTGGGTTAAATACTTGCAAAAACAGCCCTGTTTTCCACAGAAAGCGTAAATGCTTTCAATGCAAAACCCGCCGGTTGTGGCCGGCGGGCGGGCGTTTTACGATAAATTGGCGTTCAGCAAACAGCCTTGCCGCACTGGCGGATGTTGGCAACGCGTTGGTTCAGCTGTTCAAGACCGACTGCGCCAAACACAACTTCATCGCCGATGACATAGGAAGGCGTGCCGCTGATGCCGAGGCCATCGGCCATTGCATAGACTTCCTTGATGGCCTCCAGAATTTCCGGCTTTTCCATCTCCGCTTTCAGTGCAGCTTCATCCGCTCCCATCGAAAGCGCCATGGCCAGCGCAACATTGCCATCCTTGCGACCTTCTGCGCTCAACAGTTTGGTGTGCAATTCACCTGCCTTCTCCGGCATCAGGCGGTTGAAGGCGAGGGTTACCTTGTGGGCTTCAAGCGAAGGCTCGCCCAGCACCGGAAACTCCTTGAGAATGAAGCGAATGCCCTTGTCGGCCTCCATCATTGCAGTCATGTCGGCAAGTGCACGCTGGCAATAGCCGCAATTGTAGTCGAAGAACTCGACAACGGTGATTGGCGCATCCTTGGCACCAATCTCAATCTGGTTCTTCGAATTGAAGATCACATCCTTCATGTCAGACAAGGTCTTGGCTTGCGCGGCAACCTGTTGGGCAGCGCGCTTGCTCTCCAGCGACTTTTGCACTTCCACCATCACTTCGGGATTGGCAATCAGGTATTCGCGAATGATTGTCTCGATCTCGGCGCGTTCTGCCGGTTCAAAAGCAGCTGCAACGCCGGTTGCGGCAAAAAGCGAAGTCGCCGCAAACAAGGCGATCATTGCAGCGCGAATGCGCCCGATAGTCTGTGTCATTTTTGAAAGCTCCGGTTCAAAATTATTTCTTGGGAGGCTTGTAGTCGATTATGTCTTGCATTCGAAGCCATTCCGGTGACCCGGGCTTCAATTTTGGTTGAGACATTTTGGCCAGTTGCTTGGCATCCTTGAAACGCGACTGGTGCCACGCTTCCTGCGCGGCGGCTGAACGCGCAAGATCAGGCTCGCCTTGCGCTCCGTAACCCCGGGCCAGCAATGCGTAGCCTGCCGAATTGGTAGGATCGCGGGACAATCCAGCCTTGATCTCCACAATGGCTTTGTCAACCAGCGCCGGATCACGTGTTTCCAGCAGCGCGTGGCCAAGTTGCGCCCGCAACAGGCCTGACTTGTACTTGTCCAGAGAAATGGCCTTGCCGTAAGCTGCAACGGCGCCGCGTGCCTCACCGGCCCGCAACAGCAGATCGCCCATGGCTTCATGCAGATAGGCGTTTTTGGGCTGTTCCTTCAACAATCCCTCGATGATCGGAATAGCCTCGTCGTTCGAGCCACCAAGGAACAGGGCAATCGCAAGGCCATAGCGTGCTGCAGGCCCCCGCGGATTGTTGCGGAAAATCGTCTGCAATTCCCCGCCATTGCCTTCATAGGCAACGATCTTGGCGCGGGCCATGTCATGGCGCAGTTGCAGTTCGGCTGAATCGGCCTTGTCGAAATGCGGGCTTTTGCGGGCGATCTCCTCAAGCAATTCAATCCGATCGCGCGGCATCGGATGGCTTTGGAGGTAGGGATCGACCCTTGCACCGGAAAACAACAGTTCCTGGTTGAACCGTTCGAATGTTTTGAGCATGCCGCGCGCGGATTGGCCGGTTTTCGTCAGAAGGTTCACCGCTGCGCTGTCGGCGGCTATTTCTTCAGAGCGCCGATAGGCAAGCAGGTCGCGCATGATGGCTGACTGGCCACCCAGTGCAATCGCCTTGCCAACGTCTCCGCCCGCTTCGCCACCAGCCAGGATTGCACCTGCACCAACCAGCATGGAAATCGCCGCAGCCACGTTCGCCTGGTTCAGCCGGTCGCGAAACCGCAGCATGTGGCCACCGGTGATATGGCCGGTCTCATGCGCAAGCACGCCGATGATTTCGCCTGGGGTTTCGGCCTTTTTCAACGCGCCGGTGTTGATGAACATTCGCCGGTCCGTGACGAATGCATTGAAGCGCTGGTCGTTGACGATGTAGACATCGACCGCACCTTTGCCAAGGCCGGCTGCCTTGAACAGCGGAGCGGTATAATCCTTCAGCAACGCCTCGACTTCAGAGTCGCGTATCAGCGGCAGTTTGCCCTTCTGGGCCAGCGCATGTTCAACCGGCTGCAATGCCGCAAATGCGAAGCAGCCAAAAAGGACTGCCGCCTGCACCAGGTTGCGCAGCCTCGATTCCCGTTTCAATGGCAGAAGGGAACGCATTTTCATCCGTTTCGTTTCCACGGGTTCGACAATTACAATCCATGCAACAAGCGCCTCAGCGCTTCAATAGTATCAGTTTGCGGCAACAAAACGAAAGCCGCGGGTTACCCCGCGGCTTTGATGTCACATTCAATATTTGGTCAGGGCTCAGAAAAAGCCTCGACCACGCCACCAACCGCTCTTGCGCGGGGCATCGGCGGGCTCTTCAGCCTTGGCCTCAGCCACAGTTGGAGCTGCTTCAACGACCGCATCTGCGCTCGCCAGCGGCTCGCTTGCAGCTTTCGGTCGGCGAGTGTTGCGCCCGCGTTTCAGCTCGGCGGCAGACTGCGCGATGCTTTCTTCGGCCATTGGTGCCGGTGAAAGCTCATTTTTCGCAGGCTTCAATTCAATCTCGACAGTCTCGACCAAGGGTTCTTCATGACCCGCAGGACGCGGGGTAGTGGCGGTTTCGCCCGTTTCACCCACGAAATCTCCCGATTCATCACCCGTATCGAAAATCTCACCGTCCTCGGCTTCATCGCCAGAGGAAAGCTCGTTGTCGCCAAGGATCAATGCACCTGATTCGCCATCGCGCCGGTTGCGCTTGCCACCACGCTTGCCGCGCCTGCGCTTGCGACGCATGCCATCTGCATCAACGCCGTTTTCGGCCTGCCCAGGAACACCTGCCACATAGGCATTTGTTTCCTCGACATCAGCTTCAACGCCTTCATCATCAATGTCGAAACTGCCGCCCGGCTTGGCCACGAATTCGGCAGTCTCGCTGCCTGTTTCCACGCCATTGCCGTTGCGGCGACCGCGCCGACGCCGACGCTTGCGCCGCTGGCCATCGCCGTCTTCACGCAGCGCCTGTTCTTCGCGCGGTCCCCGCTCTTCACGGTTGCGACCATCGCGGTTGCGGCCCGGTTCGCGCGCCACAATTTCGGTTGCTTCGTCAGCTTCATCGACAATGTCGTCTTCGACAAGATCGTCTTCATCAACCGGGATTGCTGCGTAATTGGCCGGCTTGCGGGGAATCCCGGTGGCTGGCTCGCCCTTTTCAACTACAAAGCTCTGGCCCGGCAGCGCCGGATCGGCCTGCACGATGATGCGAAGGCCAAAACGCTCTTCCATGTCGGTAAGGCTGGCGCGTTTGTTGTTCAGCAAATCCAGCGCAATCCCCAGCGGGCAGCGCACGATGGCATCATTGCGCGGATGCTTGGTGAGATAGTCTTCGATGCCGCGGAACACATGCAGCGAAATCGACGAATGCGAGCGAACATGGCCAAGCCCGAGGCAATGCGGGCAAACTTCCATGGTGCTTTCCATGACAGATGCACGAATGCGCTGGCGCGACATTTCCATCAGGCCGAAGTGCGAAATTCGGCCGACCTGGATGCGGGCCCGGTCGTTTTTCAGGGCGTCCTTGAGCCGCTTTTCAACCGAACGGTTGTTGCGGTTTTCTTCCATGTCGATGAAGTCGATGACGATCAAGCCGGCAAGGTCACGCAGGCGCAACTGGCGGGCCACTTCGTCGGCAGCTTCAAGGTTGGTTTGAAGCGCGGTATCCTCGATGGAATGTTCGCGCGTCGAACGGCCGGAGTTGACGTCGATGGCAACCAAAGCTTCTGTCTGGTTGATGACGATGTAACCGCCCGATTTCAGGGTGACTTGAGGGGTCAACAACCGGTCGAGCTGGTTTTCCACGCCAAAGCGGGAAAACAGCGATTGCTCGTCGAGGTATGGCTTCACGTTCTTTGCATGGCTGGGCATCAGCATGCGCATGAAGTCCTTGGCTTCCTTGTAGCCAGCTTCACCTTGAACGATGATTTCCCCCGTGTCCTTGTCGTAAAGGTCACGGATGGAGCGCTTGATCAGGCTGCCTTCTTCATAAACGAGGCAAGGGGCAGTTGAGGAAAGCGTCAATGTGCGCACGTTCTCCCACAGCCGCATCAGATATTCAAAATCGCGGTTGATTTCCTGCTTGGTGCGCATTGCACCTGCGGTGCGCAGGATGACCCCCATGCCCTTTGGCACTTCGAGATCCTGGGCGATTTCCTTCAGCCGCTTGCGGTCGTTGACATTGGTGATCTTGCGCGAGATGCCGCCGCCCCTGGCGGTGTTCGGCATCAGCACGGAATAGCGTCCCGCCAGCGACAGATAAGTGGTAAGCGCAGCGCCCTTGTTGCCGCGCTCTTCCTTGACGACCTGCACCAGCATGATCTGCCGGCGTTTGATCACTTCCTGGATCTTGTACTGACGGCGCGATTTGCGGCGATAGGGAACTTCTTCCATCGCGTCTTCCTGACCGACAGAATCAATGTGTTCCTCTTCGTCCTGCCGCTCCACGCTTTCGCGCCTGCTTTCATGACGCGGCGAGTGTTCGGTTGCTGCTGCAGGCAAACCCTCAAAGCCGTCTGCCTCGTCGTCCCCGATTTGCGCTGCGTCCATTGCTGGCGCGCTCGCGTCGCTTTCGGCCTCGTCAGAAGCTGACAGTTCAGCTGCCGATTGCAATGCAGCCTGCGCCGCCTCAGCTTCCTCGGCAGCCTTTTGCGCCTTGGTCTTGCGGGTGGTTGGCTTCTTTGCAGCAGGCTTGCGCTTGGGCTTTGCCTTTTTTTCTTCCGCAGGCGCGTCGCCTTCCGGCGTATCGCCTTCAGGTTCGTCTTCTGCGTCGGGCGCAGGTTCGGAAATGCTGTCGGTTTCAACCATGGCAGCCATTGAGCGGCCATTGCCGTTGTCGTCATCCTCTTCGCTGCTTCCTTCGGGAAGTTCGCGGCCATGGACGATTTCGGTCACTTCTTCTGCCTGTTCGACAAATCCGTCATCGTCTTCGTCGATGGAAACGACAGACGCGGTTTCTTCCGGATCGTCAAAATCAGCATTGGAATGGGCGTGAGCGCTTCCCGAGCCCTGGCCAGCGCGCGTTTCATGTCCGCCCGAATGCCGCTTGCGGCCTCGGTCGCGGTTGCGGCGCTGCGAACGACCATCGTCGTCGTCGTCCATTTCCGAGGCTTCACGCGCTTCTTCTTCAAGCAGTGCCAGCCTGTCGGCGACCGGTATCTGGTAGTAGTCGGGGTGGATTTCGCTGAACGCCAGAAACCCATGCCGATTGCCACCATAGTCAATGAAGGCGGCTTGCAGTGAGGGTTCTACCCGTGTGACCTTGGCGAGATAGATGTTTCCGCGAATTTGCTTTTTCGCTTGGGATTCGAAATCAAATTCCTCGATGCGGCTTCCGCGAACGACCGCAACCCGGGTTTCTTCCGGATGCGAGGCGTCTATGAGCATTTTGTTGATAGCCATTGTTTCCAGTCTCCGCAGCTGCGGATCCGGACTGTGTCCCTTTGGGATGGAGTTTCAAGCAGTAAGAAATTCCTGGAAGGGACAGTCCTGTTCTTGCCATGCGGCTATTGCCGCGCGGCCAAACCGGCGTCCGGAAGGCGTCTGCAATGTTGAGCGTTCGAGTGCGCGGGACAAGCCGGATTGCTACAGGAATGCGGAAATGCGCACCTTTGGGTGCGCTGTTCCGGGCGAAATGCCCTGTTTCCTGTTGCAAATTTCCGATCACAAAATCCGCGTCCGTCAGCATGCGTTAAAAATAGGCCGGGATTTCTTTCAGGAATCCGGCCGGTTTGTCTGCGCGTTTCGCCTTACCTCCGGGTCGAAATCAGCGCGTCATCGGAGCAAACCCTCGTCCTGCGAAGGATATTGCGCGAAATCATCTTGCCGGACGGGCGGAAAACTACAACAGCGACGACGTTGCCACGCATGACCGTCTTCGCTTGTGGCCCCTGTTTTCAGGCGGTCATGGCCGCACGAAAGAGCATTTCCCGGACCATGTCCAAGCGCAACAAGTAATAGGGATGAGTCTTGTCGGTTACAAGCAAAATCAGATAGGTGGGGGGGGAAGCGTAAAATCCAGCGATGCAGAAACCCAGCCAATGCGTGTCGCCGTGTACTGCTCTACCGGCCTAAATTGCCAGGAAACTCGCTCTGATGATCAAAAAACCGGCCCGGATTGCAACGATAACCGCCTTCTTTTTGGCGGTGTTGGCTGTGGCCGGACCCTCTTTCAGCCAGACAGCCGAAGTTGCAGCGCCCTTGCCGGTTGTCCGCTCAGGGGCCATTGCCGGTGATGAAAAAGCGACCACTCTAAATATTGAAACCGACCGCAAGTTTGAAGTTTCTACATTCTACATGCGCAGCCCCGACCGCATCGTGATTGACGCGCCAGCGGTACTGTTCCGTTTTGAAGATGCAGCATCACTTGCACCAAAAGGGTTGGTCGCCAACATGCGCTACGGTGCAATTGCCAGGGAACGCTCGCGCATTGTTCTCACGCTTGCCGCACCGGCTGAAATCTCGGCTTTCAGGCACGAGGAACTTGAAGGCGGAAAAAGCCATCGGCTCACATTTGAACTCTCGGCGGTCAGCAACGACAAATTCATCCAGGCAGCGCTTGCCCAGCGTGAACTGGTGGGAGCCTCGGGCGAAGTGGTCACCAAGGGCGACCGGGTGCGCGGCGAAGAACGCAAGGAAGGCCGTTTTCTGATTGTGATTGATCCAGGCCATGGCGGCATTGATGGCGGCGCAACAGGCAAGGGGGGAACGCTGGAGAAAGACCTTACCCTCGCCATGGCCCGTCGAATTGCCAAGGACATCACCGAAGCTGGCGATTTCGACGTGCTTTTGACGCGTGATGAAGATGTGTTCATGTCGCTGCGCGAGCGTGTCGCATTTGTTCGCCGCAACAAGGCCGACCTCTCCATTTCCATCCACGCTGATTCGCTTCGCCAGCGCGATGTGCGCGGCGCATCGGTCTACACGCTTTCGCGAAAAGCCTCTGACGAACTGGCCCACGAACTGGCACAATCTGAAAACATGGCCGACATCGCCGCTGGCCTTGAAGCCATCGAAGACGAGGATGTCGTGACCGACATCCTGGCAGATTTGACAGCCCGCGAGACCGGCGTGTTTTCCAAGACCTTCTCTGCAACGCTGGTAACGACGCTCGGCGGCAGCATTCAATTGATCAAGAATCCGCAAAGATCAGCGGCATTTGCTGTGTTGCGCGCACCTGAAGTGCCCGGCGTCTTGCTGGAACTGGGTTATTTGTCCAATGCCGAGGACGAAAAATCACTCCTTGATCCGGCCTGGCAAGAGTCGGTGGCCCGTCTGGTTGCCAAGTCAGTTGTCGCTTTTTTTGCATCCAGGGGCGGCTGAATGGCAGGTCCGGACATTTCAAGAACATAATTTACCCGCATTGAAACTGTTCCACTTGTACGAATTGGTTCAACAGGTTACCAAACGGAAACCATGTCAGGATCGCGGTTTTTTCCGCATGTGATATGATCAATCTGTGCTGTGCGGGATTCGGGATCGCCCGCAACAGCAACGCAGCCGGGGTGGACCGGATCGGTATTCATCCAAACAGGCAGCTTGCAAATGCTGCCCGGGGTCTTTCGAATGATTATGCGCTTTATCGGATACATTTTTGGCATGGGCATGCTGATCGCGATTTTGGCGATTGGCGGCGCTGCCTGGTATGTCAACGATTTGTCGAAAAGCCTCCCTTCAGAGGAAGTGCTCAATGCGTATGAGCCGCCGGTAACGTCGCGCATTCACTCTGCCGATGGGTCGCTGATGTCCGAATACGCGCGGCAGCGGCGGCTGTACCTGCCGATCCAGGCAGTGCCAAATCTAGTCAAAGGCGCTTACATTTCTGCCGAAGACAAAAATTTCTACAAGCATCCTGGTGTTGATTTCCTCGCACTTGGCAACGCGATCCTCACCAATTTGAAAAATGCAGGGACGGACCGTCGCCAGATCGGCGCTTCGACCATTACCCAGCAGGTCGCCAAGAACTTCCTTTTGACCAATGAACGTTCCTTCGACCGCAAGATCAAGGAAGCCATACTTTCGTTCCGCATCGAACAGGCCAACTCCAAGAACCGCATTCTTGAGTTGTATCTCAACGAGATTTTCCTCGGCCTTGGTGCCTATGGCGTCGCCGGTGCTTCGTTGACCTATTTCGACAAGCAGGTGCATGAGCTGAAATTGCACGAGGCGGCTTACCTCGCTGCGCTTCCCAAGGCACCCAACAACTATCATCCGTTCACCAAGACTGAAGCGGCCATCGAGCGCCGCAACTGGGTCATCGACCAGATGGTCGAGAATGGCTACGTGAACTTCGATGAGGCCGAGGCCGCAAAGAAGGAACCTCTTGGCGTCAATCCGCGCCGCAAGACCAATTACCTTTTCGCCTCCGAGTATTTCTCAGAGGAAGTGCGCCGTGAGATCATCGAGCGTTATGGCGAAGATGCACTCTATGAAGGCGGCCTCTCCATTCGCACCGCTCTCAATCCGCAATTGCAGGTGATGGCGCGCCACGCCCTGCAAAAGGGCCTTATCGAATATGATGAGGAACAGGGCTGGCGCGGGCCGTGGAACCGCTTTGAAGCCGTGGAACAGGATTGGGGTGCGCAGCTTTCCAAGATCGAGAAGTTCGCTGACGTTCCCGAATGGGAACTTGCAGTCGTTCTTGCCGTCGACAAGGAAGGCGCATCAATCGGCATTCGGCCCGAAAACGAGGTTTCCGGTGAACTGTCGAAAAATCGGGAAACCGGCGTTATCCGCTTTGAAAACATGAAATGGGCGGCCCGCGTCCGCATCAAGAAGGAAGAGCCGCGCACAGCAAAAACGGCTGAAGGCATCTTGAAAGTCGGCGACGTGGTTTACGTGTTGCCGCTCGAGACGCCGGGAGACTACCGCCTGCAGCAGCCGCCGGAAGTGCAGGGTGCGATGGTGGTGATGGACCCGCACACCGGCCGCGTCCTTGCCATGGTGGGCGGCTTCTCGTTTTCTGAATCCCAGTTCAACCGCGCGACACAGGCCTATCGCCAGCCCGGTTCCTCGTTCAAGCCTTTCGTTTATGCTGCCGCGCTCGACAATGGATACACCCCTTCATCAGTGGTGCTCGACGCACCATTCAGCCTCGACCAGGGCGGCGGGCTCGGAATTTGGGAACCCAAGAATTACGGCGGCGGCTATGCTGGTCCTTCGACCTTGCGGGTGGGCATCGAAAAGTCACGAAATCTGATGACCGTTCGCCTCGCCAAGGACATGGGCATGCCGATCGTCGCCGAATATGCCAAGCGGTTCGGCATCTACGACAACATGTTGCCGGTACTTTCAATGTCGCTGGGCTCGGGTGAAACAACGGCGCTTCGCATGGTTTCGGCCTATGCGGTACTGGCCAATGGCGGTCGCAAGATCACGCCTTCGTTCATCGACCGCATCCAGGACCGCTATGGCAAGACAATCTTCCGCCATGACGAACGCATTTGCGAAACCTGCAATATTGCCCAGTGGTCCAGCCAGAGCGAGCCGGAACTTGTCGACGAGCGCGATCAGGTGCTTGATCCGATGACTGCCTACCAGATGACTTCGATGCTTGAAGGAGTTGTCCAGAATGGCACGGCGGTCGTCGTCAAGGAACTTGGCGTTCCGGTTGCTGGAAAAACCGGCACCACCAATGAGGAAAAAGATGCCTGGTTCATCGGCTACACGCCGGACATGGTGGCCGGGGTCTACATTGGCTACGACAATCCGCAACCGATGGGCAAGGGCAACACCGGCGGCGGGCTTGCAGCCCCGATTTTCCTGGAATTCATGAAGAATGCTTTGGAGGGCCGCAAGCCGGTCGATTTCCGCGTACCCCGCGGCCTCAAGCTTGTTGCAATCGATCGCAAGACCGGGCTTGAAGCCGATGCCGGGCAACCGGGCGTCATCATGGAAGCATTCAAGCCGGGAACTGCACCGCCAAGCGTTTATTCCGTCATCGGCTTTGCCGACGACATGGCTTCGGGCAATTTGACGGTTTCGCCTGATGCCAATCGCGCGGTTCTTTCAGGCACCGGTGGGCTTTACTGATTTCACTGCATGAATTCCCACACGGTCGTTTTGCGCAGTTTACATCAGCGCTTGGCGTGCCTATGTTCCGCGCCGTCCCGTCAGGTGCGTTGGCACCGGCATGGAAGCAAAACCCCAGGATAAAATGGCATGCGCGCGGAAACGCAGGAAATTGTAAGTGACATCAAGCAGGCCGTTACCCTGCTGAGGAGGCATCTTTGACTGGGACAAGTCAAACCGGCGCCTTGGCGAACTGAACCAAAAGGCTGAAGATCCATCCCTCTGGAACGACCCGCAACAGGCGCAGAAGCTGATGCGCGAGCGTCAGCATCTGGAAAAAAGCATTTCGGCCATCAAGGCGATTGAAACCGACCTGACCGACCAGCTGGGCTTGATCGAGCTTGGTGAGGAGGAGGGCGATACCGGCATCATTGGGGAAGCGGAAACCGCACTCAAGCGCCTTCACAGCGAATTGGGCCGCCGCCAGGTTGAGGCCATGTTGTCGGGCGAGGCCGATGGCAGCGACTGCTTCCTTGAAGTGCATGCAGGAGCAGGCGGGACCGAAAGCCAGGACTGGGCATCGATGCTTTTGCGGATGTACATCCGCTGGGCCGAGCAAAATGGCTACAAGGTTGAAGTTCAGTATGAGAGCCCCGGCGAAGAAGCCGGCATCAAGGCCGCCTCAATTCTGGTGAAAGGCGAAAATGCCTTTGGCTGGATGAAGACCGAATCGGGTGTTCACCGCCTTGTGCGCATTTCCCCGTTTGATGGGCAGGCACGCCGGCACACCTCGTTTTCGTCGGTATGGGTCTATCCGGTGATTGACGACAATGTCGACATCGACATTCAGGACAAGGACATACGTATCGACACCTACCGCTCGTCAGGCGCAGGCGGGCAGCACGTCAACACCACGGATTCTGCAGTTCGCATCACCCACATGCCAACCGGCATCGTGGTGACTTCATCTGAAAAGTCGCAGCACCAGAACCGCGCCAACGCGATGAAGGCGTTGCGTGCGCGCCTTTACGACATGGAAATGAAGAAGCGTCAGGAATCGATCCAGGCCGAACACGAATCGAAGTCGGAGATCGGCTGGGGACACCAGATCCGCTCTTACGTTCTGCAGCCATACCAATTGGTCAAGGATTTGCGCACCGGCGTGGAAAGCACGTCGCCAGATCTGGTGCTGGGCGGTGATCTGAACCGCTTCATGGAAGCCGCGCTAGCCCACAATGTCATGGGCAAGGGCGACGTCACTGACATCGATTAGACAGGATTACTTTAAAGCAGGTTCGAGATTGACCGGCCAGCCTTGAGATAGCGTATCGGGTCCACGGCCTTGCCATGCTTGCGCACTTCGTAGTGGAGGTGAGGGCCGGTGCTGCGACCGGTGCTGCCGACTTCGCCGATAACGGTTCCACGCGTGATCTTGTCGCCAGTGGAAACCTTGATCTTGCTCAGATGCGCATACCGGGTTGCAATGCCATTGCCATGGTCGATCTCGACCATGTTGCCATAGCCACCATTGCGGCCGGCATCAATAACCTTGCCATCGGCTGCGGCGCGAACTTCGGTTCCAGTAGACGCCTTGAAATCCAGGCCAGAATGCATTGCGGCATGGCCAAGGAACGGATCCGTTCTTGCGCCGAATGGGCTGGAAAGCGGTGCGCCCTTGGCGGGATTGCCGACCGGCAGACGGCTCAGCAAAGTGTTGGCCTTGTCGAGTGACTTGAGCGACTGGTCCAGCGCTTCCACATGCGCCTCAAATGCCGTTCCCGGGTCAAGCGCAATGTAAGGCCCACCAACGCCGCTGCCATCTTTGGCCGACTTGGCGCCAAGCTGATCGAGCACTGTGGCAATCTTGTACGAGCGTTCGACTGCCTGCTTGCGCAATGTGTCGAGCATGTCGCGCTGACTGCGGTCCACTTGCTCGATGCGGTTTTTCACAGACTGGAACAAATCGCGGGTTTCATTGTAATTGGAAATGTCCGGCATGTTTGCAGCAACAACGAGAACCGGCTGCGATGGCTCGCCCAGCGCTCCCGATGATCCGCGCAGGTCGAAACCCGACAGCCCGGCCCGCCGCTCCAGCGCAGGCTTGTCGTCAGCCGGTGTGACAACCGAGCCCGTTGCAACAGGGTCGACTGAGGAAATGTCTGGCGTTTTTGTCTGAAGCCCGCGTTTCTGCGCGTTTTCAATCAGCTTGCCAATTCGCCCGTCGCGCCCGCCAAGTGCCTCTTGCCGTTCCATCAATTGCGCAACCTCGGCTTCAATCGCCTGTTGGTCCAGCAATTGGCGGCTGGTGACCCGGTCAAGATTGGAGCGCAGGGAAGCAATCCGGTCTTCATACTCGTGCAGCAACCGCGCATTTCGGGCCTGTGTCATGCCGATCAGATCGTCACGCAACATCAAATAGGCGGTGGCGCTGAAATAGCCGACAGCAAACATTGCCAGAATACCGACAATCATACCGGTGGCGAGTGGGCTCACCGGAAAGTGCCGTTCGTGGCCATTGCGGGTAATTGTGATCAAGGTCGCTTCGCGTCGCTTGCCAAAGTTCTTTGGCTCGCGGACATTTGCTGCGGATGTAGGCTGACGCACGGCGGATTGGGACATCGAACTACCTGTCACTGACTGGTGCCGATTAAATCCCTTCATGGTTAACAAAGCTTTTCGAGTGCAATCCAGACACGAAATGATTGCCGCTTCGTTCAGTTGCCCAAAGATGAGATTGCCCGGTAAAATCCGGGCGTCAGGCCGCTGGCAGCGCGGGCCCGGTCATTGAATGGTGGCTTGAGCGGCGCGCGGAAATGTTTGCGCACCAGTTCCTGAAAACTTGCCGACGGACTGACCCCGTTGCGCCTGCAAAGGAAGCGGAACCATTTGGCACCAACCGCCACATGGCCTTTTTCGTCTTCATAAATGATCCGCAGGATTGCCGCTGTTTCAGCATCTCCCGCCCTGTCAAGCGCCTCGCACAGGGAAGGGGTGACATCCAGCCCGCGCGCTTCCAGCACCAGCGGAACCAGCGCCAGGCGTGCTGTCAGATCATGGTCCGTTTCCTGCGCCGCCTCCCACAGGCCGTCATGTGCCGGGAGGTCGCCATAATCTGCGCCAAGCGATTGGATCCGGGCGCGCAGCAAGGAAAAATGCTTGGCCTCTTCTGCTGCGACCAGCATCCAGCCATCGAAAAAAGAACGCGGCATTGGAACTGCAGCAAACCGCGCCACGATATCCAGCGCCAGATCAATTGCGTTAAGTTCGATGTGGCAAAGCGAATGAATGAGCGCAATGCGCCCTTTGATCGAACCGATGCCGCGCCGCGGCACCTTGCTGGGTGGCAACAGTTCTGGCTTTGCAGGACGGCCCGGTCGATCCGGCATCAGTACCCGACCAGGCTGGCGCAGCGAAAGGAAATGGCCCTTCCACAAATTTTCCAGTTGCAAGGTGAGTTCAACCTTGCGCGACAGGTCGGCGCACGACAAGGCAGCCAGCGCGCCGCCTTGCAATGATTGCGGGCGCGCCGGAAAGGCTTGTGACTGGATTGCGCTCAAAGCATTTCCCGTGCCGCAGCCAGCACTTCTTCGACATGGCCCGGAACGGAAACCTTGCGCCAGGCCTTGAGAACCTTTCCATCCTTGCCGATCAGGAATGTCGAGCGCTCAACCCCCATGTACTTCTTGCCGTACATGCTCTTTTCTTTCCACACGCCATAGGCATCAAGCGCCTTCTTTTCCTCGTCTGAAATCAGTGGCACCAGCAAGGAATGCTTGGCAACGAACTTGTCATGGCTCTTGACCGGATCGGGCGACATTCCGGCGACCAGAATGCCCAGGGCATCAAAATCATCCTTAGCTGCCGAGAACGCCACTGCTTCTGCCGTGCAACCCGATGTGTCGTCCTTGGGATAGAAGAACAGGACAACGGGTTTGCCCTTTTGTGCTGCCATCGAGAACGTGCTGCCGCCATCTGTGGGCAGTTCAAATTCGGGTGCTTTGGAACCCTCTGCAATTACTGACATGCTCTGCCATCCTTTCAACAATTTGCTGCTGTCTTCCGTGGCGTGAAAAACTGCCCGGACCCCGGATCTGGCGCGTGCAGTTGCAAATGGAAGTCTGCGTACAAAGAGGTTGCAGGTTTTTATCAAAGCCCGCAATTTGTCCACAGCTGCAGCTACATTGTCTGCCCCGTATTGGCAACTTCCCGGTCGCGGGGCCTCTTGTGGTGGCAGTATCGGGCAATCGGTGCGATAACGCTGAATGAATCGGATGGCGTCCAGTTCTTCGCCGCCAAAGTTTTCGGAGCCTGACGTTTTGAGTGAATTGCACAACCGCAACGGCATTGACGTTTGGGCTGACGAAACCGTCGTCGTCCCCGCGCCAAACCGGTTGGCGCGCGGGTTGCGTTTGCTCACAGCTACGCTGTTTGTCATCGTTCTCGGGCTTTCGATGGCCGCAATCGGCCTGTTTTTCCTGCTTCGGGGCGAGGCAGTGGAAAATTCGGCACTGACGGCGAAAGTGGAATCTGCAATTCAGAATGCTATGGGCTCAAAGATCGATGTGGAACTCGGCAAAACATCGCTGGGGTTCGTTTCAGGCGGCCTGCTATCCCTGGTCAGCAATGATGTCCGGCTGACACGCACAAGTGATCATGTTGAAATTGCCAATCTTGGCACAGTGACTGTTGGTATCAGGCCATTCTCGCTTTTCTCTGCCGTTCCATCCTTCAACGAAATCCGGATCGAAAATGCGTCGCTGGATGCGCTGCTTTTGCCGGTCGCCGCAGGCAATGTAACCCCTCCCGATCTTGAAGGCCTGCTTGGCATGGTGGCCAGCAGGCTTGACGCACTCAGTGGTGAAATCGAAACAGGGCGGTTCACCCGGCTCAAACTTTCCAATGTACGATTGACCAATGCCAGACTCGGGCGCCGGGAAAGTTCGGACCTGATTGTCAAATCGCTCGATCTTCGCAGGAAGCCGGGTGAGTTGTTGTCCATCGACGCGAGCATTGTCACTGCGCTGTCGGACATCAAGACACTGGCTGGCTGGACCCGTTCGCCAGATGGCGGAAGAAACCTGGCGGTTTCCCTCGAAGGCCTCAACGCGTCCGAATGGGCGATGGCGCCGCTTGAAAGCGCTGGCCAGATCGGGACAGACGCAGACCTTTCCGTCGTGATCGACCTGCCGGTATCGGTTGCCGGCACACCGCAGGCCGCGACACTCAAGCTGACCACCGGAGACGCCTTGCTGCGCATCGGTGAAGAGGCGATCACCGATTTCCACGAGTTGTCACTGAACGCAGTGCTCGACCCGGTCAACGATGAAATCCGCATCACCCCATCCCAGTTTGCCGCCGGGGAGTTCCGTACCGGCTTTTCCGGCGCCTTTCGCCCGAGCGAAGGCAGCAACTGGCTTGAAGGAGCCCTCGTTTTCGAGGTTGAAACCGCCGATATGGCGCGCACTCCAATCAAGTCAGGCGAGCCACCGGCTTCGGGAAATCTGAAGCTTTCAGGAACTTGGGAACCTGCCACAAAAATACTCTCGTTGACCGATGCCGGGTTCCAGGTCGGCAATGACGTCGTTACCGGCACCGCAACCTTGGGCTTTTCCGGCCTCACACCGTCGATCAAGTCCGAGTTTAGCTCGAGCGGCATGGAGATTGCTGCAGTAAAGCAGTTTTGGCCGATGTTTGTTGCACCTGCCGCACGCAAATGGACGTTTCTGAACGTCTCGGGTGGCAGGGTAAGCGAAATCAAACTGAAGTCGGACCTGCCAACTGGCGTCGTCGGCCGGTTTCGCAAAGGCGCACGCATGCAGCCGGAAGAGTATCTGCTTTCTGCCCGGTTTGACGGAGTTGCGATAAAGTCCTTCGGTGAATTGCCAGTTCTTGAAGAGGCCTCGGGCCAATACACGATGAACGGCATGGAGGTGCGCGCTGCGCTCGCCAAGGGCCGCACGCAGGTCGAAGGGTTCGGTCCGGTCGCGGTCGAGGCAGGGTCGTTCCGTATTGCAGACATTGGTATCCGGCCCAATCTGGCAGAACTTCAAATCACTGCGTCAGGCGCTGCGAAAGATGTCGCGGCAATTGCCGAGTCCAAGCCACTTACGGTTTTGACCCGGATCGAAATGAAGCCGCAAACGGTCTCTGGCAAAGCCCACTTCGATCTGGCCGCAAATTTCCCGCTCCAGCGGGCAATTGCCTACGACGATGTCAAATGGAACGCGATTATCGAACTCAAGAAAGCGTCAAGCAGCGCCAAGGTGCTGGGCCGCATGATCAAGGACGCCGATCTGCTTGTAGAAGCTACGCCGCGCCAGGTGCGAGTCAATGGCGACGCCACGGTGGACGGCAACCGGACCAAGCTTGCAATGGTCGAGCCGATTGGCGGTTCGGATGTTTCGCGCGAGCGCTCGATATCAGCCGAACTTGACGACGCCGCCCGCAAGAAAATGGGGCTGGTGCTTGATCCGGTGCTTTCGGGCTCAATCAAGGTGGATTTGAAACAGCTTGATGGTGGCGCTGAAAAACAGACAGTCGTGCTTGATGAAGCGCAATTGAGCCTGCCCTGGGTGGGCTGGAGCAAGGGCAAGGGCATCCCGGCGAAAGCCACATTCGCCATGAAAACCGACAAGGGGATCACCCGGCTCGATGATTTTTACATCGAAGGAACCGGGTTCTCGGCGTCGGGCAGCCTTGTGCTCGACAAGAGCGGCCTCAAACAGGCGGATTTCGTTGATATCTCGCTCAATGATGGCGACTCATTTTCGCTCAAGCTGGAACGCGTCGGCAAGGCCGGGTACAAGATCAACGTCTCGGGCCAGCGCTACGATGCGCGCAGCCTGATCAACCGGCTGTTTCACGAAAAAGGTTTTGGCGAAGATCAGGGCGATTCCACCATGCTCTTGACCGCAAACCTTGGCGAAGTGCGTGGTTTCAACGGCCGCACGCTCTCCAATGTTGAATTGTCCTATGGCTCCAAGGGAAGCTGGCTCGACCACATCAGCCTTCGTGGCGCATTCTCCGACACCACCTACCTCAACGTTCATGCCGTGACAGAGGAAGGCAAGACCACCTTTGAAATCGACGCCACCGATGCTGGCACCGCGCTGGCCTATACCGCAGTCTACCCGCGCATGACTGGTGGAGCCATGCGGGCAAGGTTGACCCGGATCGGTGGCGGGCCATTCCTTGGTCAGGTCAGTGCAACTGATTTTTATGTTGTCGACGAGCCGCGCATCCGCAGTCTTGTCTCCGAGCCGAGCGTAAACAGCGAGGGACGCGCCTCCCCGGAAGTTCAAGCCGAACTCCAGCGCATCGACACCAAGCGGGTGCGCTTTTCGGAAGCGCGCGGCCTGATCGAGAAGGGCGAGGGGTATTTCCGGGTCAATGACGGCATCATCAACAATGCACAGATCGGCTTCACTTTTGACGGACTGGTCTTCGACCAGAAAAACCGGATGGAACTGTCAGGCACTTTCCTGCCGGCTGTCGGCCTCAGCCGCGTCATTGGATACATCCCGCTGGTTGGCGAAATCCTCGGAAATGGCCGTGATTCCGGCCTGATAGGCGTAACCTACCGGCTCAGCGGCCCCGCGAAGAATCCAACCATCGAAATCAACCCGGTCTCGGTTGTCGCACCGGGCATTTTCCGCAAGATCTTCGAGTTCGAAAAAGAAGGCGGGGCTCCGCTGCCCAGTAGCGTTACTCCTGGCAACCAGCCCGGCTGATCAGGCATTATTTGGGTCGGACCAGCACATGCTTCTTGCGACCCAGGGACAGCTTGATGCTCCCATCGGGGGACAATGATGTAGAACTTACAACGAGGCGCTCGTCGGAAACCGAGGCATCGTTGATCCGCACCGCGCCGCCCTGGATGTGCCTGCGCGCTTCGCTGTTGGTATTGGCAAATCCTGCCTGCACAAGAAGGGTCAGCAGGCCAATGCCGTTGGCAAGATCGCCCGCCGCAACGTCAATGCTGGGCAGGGTGTCAGCGGCAATCCCTTCCTCGAATGTCTGGCGCGCGGTTTCGGCAGCCTGCTCAGCTGCCTCAAGGCCGTGGACAATGGCCGTTGCATGCGTTGCCAGTATCTTCTTGGCCTCATTGATCTCGGCGCCGCCCAGCGCCACCAGCTTTGCAATCTCGTTTAGCGGCAGGCGGGTGAAAATCTTGAGGAAGCGCCCGACATCGGCATCTTCGGTGTTCCGGAAATATTGCCAGAAATCGTAGGGGCTGAAGAGGTCGCCATTCAGCCAGACCGCGCCCGATGCCGTCTTGCCCATCTTTGCGCCGGATGAAGTCGTCAATAGCGGTGTAGTCAGGGCGTAAAGTTGCGGTCCGCCCATCCGGTGTGACAGATCAAGCCCGTTGACGATGTTGCCCCATTGGTCCGATCCGCCCATTTGCAGCACGCAGCCATATCTGCGGCTCAGTTCGACGAAGTCATAACCCTGCATGATCATGTAGTTGAATTCCAGAAACGAGAGCGACTGCTCACGGTCCAGCCGCAACTTCACTGAATCATAGGACAACATCCGGTTCACCGAGAAATGCCGGCCAACTTCTCGCAGAAAATCCACATATTTGAGTTCCAGCAGCCAGTCGGCATTGTTGACCATGATGGCGCCCGTCGGGCTTTCATCGTAACGCAGCATCCGACCGAATATTTTCTTGATGCCGCCGATGTTCTCATCGATCTTTTCAGCGGTCAGAAGCGAGCGCTGGTCATCTCGAAATGAAGGGTCGCCAACCATTGAGGTTCCCCCGCCCATCAGCGTGATTGGCTGGTGCCCGGTTTCCTGCAGCCAGTAAAGCATTGTAATTGAAATGAGATTGCCGATGTGCAGGCTGGTGGCGGTTGCATCATACCCCACATATCCGGCGATACGCCCGTCGATGCAGGCCTTGTCGAGGGCTGCAGCGTCCGACACCTGGTGAATGAGGCCGCGTTCATCAAGGACGTTGAGGAAATCTGATTTGTAACCGGACATTTTGTGGCTTTCATTGTAGTTTGCAGACAGCCGCGTGATTTGCGACAGCCAAGGCGGCAAGGCACTAACAGTTTTTGCAACGGAATTCACCCTCCCATGGCCCGCAAGGACCACGAAAAAAAACGATGGTGTGCGCTGGGCCTCATGAGCGGGACCAGCATGGACGGCATTGATGCCGCACTGCTCGTTACCAATGGCAAATACAAGGTTGAACGCGGCCCCGGAGCGACGTTTCCATATGATCCGGGGTTCCGCCAGATGCTCGGCGATGCGCTGGAGACGGCAAAGTCCATCGAAAAGCGCGGTGACCGTCCCGGCAATCTGGCAGCACTCGAACGCGAGATCGCCCTTCGCCATGCCCTCGTCGTTCGTCAGTTTCTTGAGAACAACAATTTGCGTCTGTCAGACATCGATGTGATCGGCTTCCACGGCCAGACGGTGCTGCATCGTCCGGCAGCCGGGGTAACGGTGCAACTGGGCGACGGACAGTTGTTGGCAAATGAAACAGGCCTGCCGGTGGTTTGCGATTTGCGCGCCAACGACATGCAGCTTGGCGGGCAAGGCGCGCCTCTGGTTCCGGTGTATCACCGTGCGCTTGCTGGCAATCTGCCTGCACCGCTGGAAGGGGTGTGGCCGGTTGCTTTTGTCAACATTGGCGGCATCGCCAACATCAGCTGGATTTCACAGCATGGCCGCATGATCGCCTTTGACACCGGACCAGGCAATGCGCTCATCGACCAATGGGTAAGCGGCAAGGCGGGCATTCCATATGATGCCGAAGGTGCCATAGCCTCTGAAGGCGCGGTTTTACCTGCGCTCGCAGCCCGGTATCTGGCTGAATCATTTTTTGAAAAACCCGCTCCAAAGTCCTTGGATCGCAACGACTTTTTGCCACCGGCGAGCGATGCTGCCGACCTTTCAGATGGCGCACGAACTTTGGCACATGTCACGGCGGCTTCGATCATCAAGGCGTTCGATCACTTGCCGCAAGTGCCTGCGGTTCTAGTTTTGTGTGGCGGTGGTCGCAAGAACCGCGCCATCATGCGCGAACTTGGCGAATTGGTTTTGCAACTGCCTGAGCAGCCGTCCGGAATGGTGCAATTGTTGTCAGCAGAAGAGGCAGGTTTTGACGGCGATGCAATGGAGGCGGAGGCTTGGGGCTATCTGGCGGTACGCTCGTTGCGAGGATTGAAGATTACCTGGCCTGGAACCACCGGCATACCAACTCCGGCAAGCGGTGGGCAGCTGTTCATGCCGCAGGCGGCCGGGGTTGAGTGATTTCGATGCAGCGTGATCTCGACCGGCTATCAGCTGCGCCTTTCGATCTGGCTGTGATTGGCGGCGGCGTGATCGGCGTTTCAGTTGCCCGTGACGCAGCGCGGCGGGGTATGAAGGTCGCTCTTGTGGAGCGCGATGATTTTGCCTGCGCAGCTAGCGAGGCCATGTCGCACCTCATCCATGGCGGTATTCGCTATCTGGCGCAGGGCCATCTAAAGCAGGTTTTTCAATCCCTTGAAGAAAGGGCGATCTGGCAAAAGATTGCGCCGGATCATGTCATTCCCCAGACATTTCTCATGCCGCTTTACGGGAAGGGCGCCTTGGCGCGCGCCACCCTCGCCATCGGGGCAGGTCTGTTCGAATTGCTCGGCGGCAAGGGCATTGGTCGGCGTCTGACCGCCAGTGAGGCCATATCAGCCGAGCCGGTGCTGGATCACCCCGCGCTGCAAGGCGCGGTTACCTATTCGGATTACCGCCTTGAGCGCCCTGAACATCTCGTGATGGCAATGCTTGCGGATGCAGCTGGCCATGGGGCGGTGGTCGCCAATCATTTGGAGGCAAACGGCCTGCGCCAAACCTCCGATGGCCTCAAACTCACAGCAAGGGACACGATCACCGGGGAAGTTGTCGAAATCACCGCTGCAATGGTTGCCAATGTCACCGGCCCATGGACCGCGCAATTGGCTTCCCGCCTGCTTGCGGGACAAGGCGCGGCCAAACTCGTCGCGTCCAAGGGCATTCACATCCTTACCCATCAGATCACCAAAAGCCATGCAATTGCCTTGTCCGGCAAGGGTGAGCACGCATTCATTGTGCCGTTCGGCTCCCATTCACTCGTTGGGACGAGCGATGAACCCTACACGGGCGATCTGGCAGACGTGCAGCCCACGCCAGCCGAGATAGACGAACTGGTTGAGCGGGTTGGTCGGCTGCTGCCTTCGACAAAACCATTTCTCCAAGCCCCGGTCGGTGCATTTGCCGGGGTGCGGGCTCTGCCCGGTGCGGCAGGCGACACCTATTCGGCCTCACGTGACTTTTCGATTTGTGACCACTCCGCTGATGGTTGCGCGAGGCTCTATTCCGTACATGGCGGCAAGTGGACCACAGCGCGGCTGGTTGCCCGCAAGGCAGTTGACCGGTTTGCCACTGCGCTTGGCGGCAACTTCCGGCAATGCGACACGCAAACCGCCCTGATTCCACCGCTGCAGCCAACACAATTGCGGGAAATGATGGCTGTAACCGAACAAGACCGCGCCCGCCGTCGCTCCCGCTTGTCCATGCTGGAAAGCGGCGTATGGTCAGTGTGAGGGCGCAAACCGGCGTTTGCGCAGGGGGAGTTTCGTGGTGAAAAAGGCGGCCATCATCGTCAATCCCGTATCCGGAGCAGGCAGGGGACGCATGGCATGGGATGCCATTGCGCCGCTGGTGCAAAGCCTGGCCGAAAAGGTTGAAACGCGCTTCACAAGCGGGCCTTCGCAAGCCCAAGCAATGGCATTGGATTTGTGCCGTGAAGGCGCGCAGTTGATCGTCACGGTCGGCGGGGATGGCACAATCAGCGAGACTGCTTCCGGCATATTGATCCACAAATCCGAAACCGGTGTGGATGTGGGCCTTGGCATTGTTCCGGCCGGCACCGGCTCAGACCTCGCAAAAACCCTTCACCTTTCTACCGACCCGAGGAAAGCCTTTGACGCTGTTTTGTCCGGCAGGCAACGTCGCATCGATGCTGGCAAGGTGACCTATGTTGCCGACGATGGAAGTGCTGAAATCCGCCATTTCATCAACATTGCCAGCCTCGGCCTTTCCGGCCCGACCGATCGTGCCGTCAATGATGCCAAGCGGTCGTCGAAAGTTGCGGGCAAGCTGGTGTTCCTGTTCCACACGATCCGCGAATTGTTGCGCTACCGGTTTCAGGACGTGGTGGTGATTGTCGACGACGATGCACCACTAAGTGCGCGAATTGCGGTTGTCGCCATCGCCAATGGCCGGTTCTTCGGCGGCGGCATGATGATTGCGCCCAATGCCGAACCTGACAACGGAATGTTGGAAGTGGTGGTGTTCCGGGGTGCCAACAAGTTGAAGCTGCTCAGCGAAATGAACAAGATTTACACCGGCGCCCATGTCGGTCGTCCGGGCGTTACCATGCTGCGAGGCAAGCGAATATTGGTCGAGCCAGCAGGCAACCGCGTCGAAAATGCCGCTTTGCTAGACCTTGACGGAGAATCGCCCGGCGCAATTCCCGCAACATTTGAAGTCCTGCCACTGGCACTGACGGTGCGGCTTTGAGCGGCGTCAAACTTTGGGGCTGGCTTTCGCCGGACTACCCCGACCCGCTGGCCAATGCACCATTGGCGCAGGAGATGATTGCCAAGGCGCTTGGTCTTCATTCCCTGACATCCACGCCGCCGCGCGAACTGGATCTTTCAAGCTTGCCGAAGAGCCGCTTGACCAAGGCGCAGGTCACGGCCCTTGAAAAGGCGCTTGCAGGCACAAAGCCGGGGCTTGACCCGGCCGCCAGGGCAGCAGCATCTTTGGGCCAGTCTTACCGTGACCAACTCGCGCGGCGCGCCGGCAGTTGCGCCACGGCGGTGGATGGCGTGGTGTTCCCGCAAAGCCACGCCGACGCACAGGCATTGATTGATTGCGCGCAAAAGCATGGACTGCGTGTCATGCCGGTGGGCGGAGCAACCTCGGTTGTCGGCGGCCTAGACGTTCCGCAAGATAGCCGTCCGGTGATTGCCGCAAATCTCTCGAAGCTCAACCAGGTGATTTCGTTGTCTGCCCGGGACCAAAGGGTGAGCGTGGAGGCAGGCATCCAGCTTTCCGACCTTGAAGCGCGAATGGCAGAGAAAGGCCTGACGCTGGGCCATTTTCCCCAAAGTTTTCATGGCGCAACGCTTGGCGGCTCAATTGCAGCACATGGAGCTGGGCAACGTTCCGATGGCTATGGCCGCATCGCCGAACGGGTATTGCAAGCCCGCCTTGCTACACCTTCCGGTGAATGGCGAACCGAGGCTGCGCGCCACTCTGCCGCCGGTCCTTGGCTTGGGGGGCTTGTTGCGGGGTCAGAGGGGCTGTTTGGCCTGATAACCGAAGCCACCATGGCACTTTCGCCCCTGCCTGAGCGCATCAGCGATTCAGGCTGGCTGTTCCCGTCTTTCGGTGCAGCTGTTGAAGCGGCCCGTGCCATAGCGCAGGCCGGAATCGGCGCTTCAATGGTTCGCATTTCGGACGAAGCTGAAACCGGGTTTTTGGCAAGCTTTCGCCTCGCAAGGGCTGGTCTTGATCGACCCGCGTGGAGCGAGCGCATGGTTCTGGCACTCAAACGTGCACCTGCAACTCCGGCACTGATGATTGCCGGCGTCGAGGGCTCCAACAGCCATGCGGCCGAGGTGATGCTTGCACTCAGCCGGGTTGTGCGCCGATTTGGCGGCATTTCGCTGGGCCAGCGGCCGGGAATATCGTGGCGAAAGAACCGGTTTGAAGCACCGCACTTGCGCGAAGCACTGATGGCACGTGGTCTGGGTGTCGATACCTTTGAAACGGTGGCGTCTTGGTCCGCCATCGGTGCGGTGCATGCCGCCGTGAATTCAGCCCTTGCCAAGGCAATCGCCGCATCTTCCGCGAACGGCCATCCTGGCATTGTGATGTGCCATTTGAGCCATTCTTACAGCGATGCTGCGTGTTTGTATTTCACCGCAGTTTTCCCAAGGGCACCAGACCCGTTGGCACAATGGCAGGCCATCAAGCACGCTGCCAGCTTCGCGATGCTGGAAGCGGGGGCGTCGGTCAGTCATCATCATGGCCTTGGAGCCGACCACGCGCCGTTCGCTGCCCGCGAAAAAGGAACCATTGGAATTCAGGTGCTCAAGGCGCTGGCGAGGGAACTTGATCCAAACCGGGTGATGGCAACCGGCATGCAGCGCGGACTTGATTGACCTGTATCAGCGATCTGTCACTGGTCTTTGGCGCCAACCCGCTGCTGCACCAGTGCTGCCATCTGCTTTTGCTGTTCTTTAGGCTGCAAGATCATGCCTTGCGCAACACCCGCCTTGTCGGCTGCTGAACGGTTCTGGCTGGCTTTCCATTTGCCACTGATTTGCGCAATCACGATTTCAATGCCGATGATTGCCCGCAATTGCTGTGAGACGAAATCATCGGGTGCATCATTCACGGCCCAGGGTTTGGGCATTGCCTGCTCATGGCTTTCGGTCAGTCTGTTAACCTGTGCCAGCAGCCATTGCGGATCGGGGTGAATGGTAGCAAGGCCGCTCACCTGTACGGTCACATAATTCCAGGTCGGAACAACCTTTCCGGTTTCGGCCTTTGTCGGATACCAGGAAGGCGTCACATACGCCTGCGGCCCTTGAAACACCACCAGCACCGGCAAATCCGGCTGGCTCGCCATCAACTGCCAATGCGGATTTGAACGCGCCAAATGCGCCCGCAAAATGCCGTGCTCCCCTTCATTTTCATGAAGGGTGAAAGGTATCGGGTCTGCTACCGGCCCGTCGGGGCCGTTGCTGACAAGAAGCCCGAGCGGCTCGCTGGTGATGAGGGAATGCAGAACGCTGTCGCGGGTCTCGATGAAATGCGGTGGCTCGTACATCTTTACCTCAGAAGCATGGTTTCTTCCTGGCCGCCGGAAATCCGCCCAAGCCGCTTGTCCAAATAGGTGCCGCATTCCTCAAGCAATTCGTCGTGCGTCTCGGTGAAGAAATGGTTGGCACCCTTGATCACATGATGGGTGATGACGATGCCTTTTTGCGCTTTCAGCTTGTCGACAAGGCCTTTGACGTCGTTTGCAGGAGCGACCCGGTCGCCATCACCATTGATGATCAGCCCCGATGAAGGGCAGGGCGCAAGAAACGAGAAGTCATAAACATTGGGCTGTGGGGCAATCGAGATGAACCCTTCGATTTCCGGCCTGCGCATCAACAACTGCATTCCGATCCACGACCCGAATGAAAAACCGGCAACCCAGCAACCACGAGCGTCGGGGTGCAGGGTCTGCACCCAGTCGAGTGCTGCGGCAGCATCGGACAATTCGCCCATGCCATGATCGAATTCACCCTGGCTGCGCCCGACGCCGCGAAAGTTGAATCGCAAGGTCGTGAATCCGCGCTCGACGAACATGTAAAATAGATCATAGACGATCTTGTTGTTCATGGTCCCGCCAAACTTCGGGTGCGGATGCGGGTGCAATACCATGGCGATTGGCGCATTGCGGTCCTTTGAAGGCTGATAGCGGCCTTCAAGCCTGCCTGCCGGTCCGTTGAAAATCACTTCGGGCATCAAATTCTCCTGGTGCGCAATGCCTGATGCATCGCGAGGGCGGGGAGCCCTTGCTTTCCAGTTTGGAAGGGTTCTAAACTGGTTTGTCATCCACAGACAGCTGTCCACCGCTGGCAACCGCATGTGCGAGCGCCTAGATAGACAATCGGCAGGTGCGATTTCAAGAAAATTGCGCATAACATCGGGATGAGTGTGATGATTGCTGTTTCGAAGGCCAGGGGTTGAACAAAACTATGGCATCGGCTGACCGGCTTTATTTCGACTACAACGCCTCTGCGCCTTTGAATGCCGCGGCGCGCGAGGCGATGCTGTCTGCCATGGAGTTTTGCGGCAATCCTTCTTCTGTGCATGCCGAAGGGCGCAAGCAGCGCAGCGTGATCGAGGCTTCGCGGTCCGCAATTGCCAATTGCGCGGGCGTTGACCCCAAACAGGTGGTGTTCACTTCCGGGGCAAGCGAAGCGGCCGCTACTGTCCTCTCACCAAACTTGCGCAAAGGCACGGGCGGAATTTCCTGTGGCCATCTCTATGTCAGTGCGATGGAACATCCCTGCGTGCTGGCTGGCGGCAGGTTTGCTGCTTCTGACGTGTCACGGGTCCCGGCCACCGCGAACGGCGAAGTTGATCTCGATGCATTGGCTGCCCAGCTTGCCGCCCATGATCATTCAGTTGGGGCGCCAATGGTGGCCCTGATGCTGGCCAACAACGAAACGGGCGTCATCCAGCCGGTTGCTGCTGCAAGTGAGATGGTTCACTCGCATGGCGGCATTCTGGTCGTTGACGCCGTGCAGGGGCTTGGGCGGATTGATGTTTCACCGGCGATGCTTGGCGCAGATTTTGTCTTTCTTTCTGCTCACAAGGCAGGCGGCCCAAAGGGCATAGGTGCAATTGTCCTTGGCAATGCCGGATTGGTTCCGTTTTCATTGATTGCTGGCGGCGGGCAGGAAAACCATCACCGCGCCGGGACAGAAAACACGATTGCCATTGCGGGCTTTGGCGCAGCAGTTGCAGCCATGCCGAAAGTTACTGAATGGGGCAGCGCTCTTGAAGCAAGGGACTTGCTTGAAGGTGGTCTGCGCACCATATCCAAGGCTCAAGGCGTTGCGCCACCTGTCGTGTTCGGCACAACTGCATTGCGCCTTGCCAACACCGTTTGCTTTGCTGTCTCAGGCATCAAGGCAGAGACGGCGCTGATCTCGCTGGATCTTGCCGGCATTGCAGTTTCTTCAGGTTCCGCCTGTTCATCGGGCAAAGTGAAGAAGTCGCATGTGCTTCAGGCGATGTCGGTGAGTGATGATCTGGCCGCTTGCGCCTTGCGTATCAGTTTCGGTAGCGATACGGGTTCTGTAGAAGTTTCGCGGTACTTGACCGCGTGGGAAGCCATAGTCAGGCGAATGGCACAAAAGCCTCACGCCGCCTGACAGGTGTGAGACCAATCGGCGGGCCTTGAACCTGCAGGAAGTGGAGAAACACAATGCCTGCAGTGCAGGAAACGATCGACGCTGTTCGTCTGCTTGACGTCGACAAGTACAAATACGGCTTTACCAGCGATATTGAGTCGGACATGGCCCCAAAGGGCCTTTCCGAAGAGACAGTGCGTTTCATTTCAGCCAAGAAGGACGAACCGGCGTGGATGCTGGAATGGCGCCTTGCTGCCTATCGCCGTTGGCTCACAATGGACGAGCCGACCTGGGCGCGCGTTGACTATCCGCGCATTGATTTTCAGGACCTGTATTACTACGCCGCGCCAAAGAATTTTGGCGACGGACCCAAGTCGCTCGATGAAGTCGATCCCGAGCTCTTAAAGACCTATGCAAAGCTTGGCATTCCGCTCAAGGAACAGGAAATCCTTGCCGGCGTGCGCAAGCCCGGCGAAGCCTCACCGATCGACGCCGAGGGCGAACCCAATGGCGCCGACAATGTCTACAAAACCGGACGCGTCGCGGTAGATGCCGTTTTCGACAGCGTTTCGGTTGTAACAACCTTCAAGAAGGAACTCGCCAAGGCGGGTGTCATCTTCTGCTCGATGTCCGAAGCTGTGCGCGAACATCCTGAGCTTGTGAAGAAGTATCTGGGCACGGTCGTTCCGGTGTCGGACAATTTCTACGCGACGCTCAATTCAGCGGTCTTCAGCGACGGCTCGTTTGTCTACATCCCCGAAGGTGTTCGATGCCCGATGGAGTTGTCGACCTATTTCCGTATCAACGAGAAGAACACCGGCCAGTTCGAGCGCACGCTGATCATTGCCGAAAAGGGCGCTTACGTTTCCTATCTGGAAGGCTGCACCGCGCCACAGCGCGACGAGAACCAGCTTCACGCAGCGGTGGTTGAATTGGTGGCGCTGGATGACGCTCAGATCAAGTATTCGACGGTCCAGAACTGGTATCCCGGCGACAAGGACGGCAAGGGCGGCATCTACAATTTCGTGACCAAGCGCGGCGACTGCCGGGGCGACCGGTCAAGGATTTCCTGGACACAGGTCGAAACCGGCTCTGCGATCACCTGGAAGTATCCTTCCTGCATCCTTCGCGGCGATGATTCACGTGGTGAATTTTATTCCATCGCCGTTTCCAATGGTGCACAGCAGGTCGACAGCGGTACCAAGATGATCCATCTGGGCAAGAACACTTCCAGCCGGATCATCTCCAAGGGCATCTCGGCCGGTCGCTCCAACAACACCTATCGCGGCCAGGTTTCAGCCCATCGCAAGGCTTCAAATGCCCGCAACTTTACGCAGTGCGACAGCTTGCTGATCGGCGACCGATGCGGTGCGCACACGGTTCCCTACATCGAGGCAAAGAACTCCACAGCGCAGTTCGAGCACGAGGCAACAACGTCGAAGATTTCCGACGACCAGCTGTTTTATTGCCTGGCCCGCGGCATTCCGCAGGAAGAGGCGATTGCCCTGATCGTCAACGGCTTCGTCAAGGAAGTCATTCAGGAACTGCCGATGGAATTTGCCGTCGAGGCACAAAAGCTGATCGGGATCAGCCTTGAGGGGAGTGTGGGTTGATGACTGAAGCAAACGAAGTTGAGGCCCTTGAGGCCGAATTGAACCGCTTGATGGGCGAAATAGCTTCGGCTCAACCCAAACAGTCAAGACTTCCGGGCAAGGCAATGCCATCTGGCAGTTCCGCCAAATTGCTGGCGCTCAACCGGCAACTGGCAACGCTTAAACTCAGGCTGAGCCAGTCAAAAGCCAAGGCCAAGGCAAAAGCTTGAGCCAACGCGCAGCCTAACCAGGACACTCAGAGAAAAAGACCATGCTTGAAATCAAAGATCTCCACGTCCGCATCGAGGCGGAAGGCACGGAAATCATCCGCGGCCTCAATCTGACTGTAAAGTCGGGCGAAGTCGCCGCCATCATGGGGCCGAACGGCTCCGGCAAATCAACGCTGTCTTATGCGTTGGCCGGCCGCGATGGGTATGAAGTCACCAGTGGGGAAGTGCTGTTCAACGGCATCAACATTCTTGAAATGGAAGCCGACGAGCGCGCAGCGACCGGTGTTTTCCTTGCTTTCCAGTATCCGGTGGAAATCCCCGGTGTTGCCACAATGAACTTCCTGAAGGCCGCGATGAATTCGCAACGCAAGGCGCGCGGCGAAACCGAATATTCAACACCCGACTTCATCCGCAAGGTCAAGGAAGCATCCGCCCGCCTTGGCATTTCCATGGACATGCTCAAGCGCCCGCTCAATGTCGGGTTTTCCGGCGGCGAAAAGAAGCGCGCCGAAATTCTGCAGATGGCTCTGCTTGAGCCGAAGCTGTGCATCATGGACGAGACCGATTCCGGCCTCGACATCGACGCCTTGAAAGTCGTTTCCGATGGCGTCAACGCGCTGCGCGGTGCCGACCGCTCGTTCATCGTCATCACACATTACCAGCGCCTGCTGGAGCACATCGTGCCCGACAGTGTGCACGTGCTCTACAAGGGGCGCATCATCCAATCCGGTGGCCCGGAACTGGCCATGCACCTTGAAGCCAATGGCTATGCCGACATCATCGCCGATGCGGCATAAGTTGGGGAACAGGCAAGGAACCGATGGCAATGCTCAAGTTGGTTGAAACCCTGACCGCAGCGGAAGAAGCAATCCTGGAAGCTTCCGAGCGCTTTGCGCAAAGCAACGAAAAGCATGGAGCTTTCGCTTCGCTGCGCGACAATGGCCTTCCGACCCGCCGTGTCGAAGCATGGCACTACACGGATTTGCGTAACAAGATCAAAGCTTTCCCGCCGCTTGCAGAATCAGTTCTGCAGCAACTTGAATCAGTTTCGCACCTAGGTGAATCAAGACATCAGGAAAAGCCCGTAGTTGCTGGCTCGCGTGTTTCGTTTGTGGATGGCAAGCGCCATGTGCCGGCAAACCTGTCCGCCGGTGTGACAGTGGTGCACAGCGTCCCGGCCTCGCCAATGAGCGGACCGGCTGACGCGATTGGCGCACTGGCCGCGCTTACCGCAATTTCAGGCATTGCAATCAAGGTTGAAGCTGGCGCACTTGCCGCCCCGCTGGAGATTGGCCACAGCATTACAGGCGCCAATACCGTTTCGCTGCGCCACCATGTCAGCGTCGGGGAAGGGGCCAGTGCCACCTTCCTCGAACACCATTCTGGCAGCGACGCCATTGCATCACTTTCGGTCACCATGACCAATCTTGAAATTGCCGACGGTGCAGATGTTCGGTGGCTGATATTCCAGGAAGAGGGCAACGAAGCCACGCACCTGTCACAGTTGAACATCAAACTGGGTGCAAAGGCCAAGCTGTCGATCCTTTCGATAAATTGCGGCGGATCACTGGTTCGCCGTGAGATCAACATTTCAGCGCGGGGCGAAGGCTCGCAGATCGCCATCAACGGCGTGAATCTGATTGGCGGCACCTCCCATGTGGATGTGACGACAGCACTTCTGCACGAGGCACCGGGCGTCAGCGCCCAGGAACTGTTCCGCAATGTCGTTACCAGCGAGGGCAGGGGCGTTTTCCAAGGCCAGATACGGGTGGCGCAAATTGCCCAGAAAACCGATGCCAAAATGGCCTGCAACACGCTGCTTTTGTCTGACGAAGCCGAGTTTTCAACCAAGCCGGAACTGGAAATCTTTGCCGACGATGTCGCCTGCGGCCATGGCGCAACCGTTACCGACATACGCGACGAACATCTGTTTTACCTGCGCGCACGGGGCATCCCGCCAAAGCTGGCGCGTTCCATGCTGGTCCAGGCCTTTGTTGAAGAAGTGTTCGATGCTGTTGAAGACGAGGCAGAAAAATTGGCATTCAACAGCCGCATCGAAGACTGGCTGGTGAAGCATGGCTGACACGCTGCGCAAGTTCGACGTTGAAGCTGTGCGGGCGGATTTCCCGATCCAGGCCCGGCAGGTGCATGGCAAGCCGCTGGTGTATCTTGACAATGGCGCATCGGCGCAGAAGCCGCGTGCCGTAATTGATGCCATGACTTACGTGATGGAAAATGAATACGCCAATGTCCATCGCGGCCTGCATTTTCTGTCCAACGCTGCCACCGATGCCTTTGAAAAGGCGCGTGAAAAAGTTCGCGCTTTCATCAATGCGCCGCGGGTTGAAGAGGTGGTTTTCACCAAGGGCGCGACCCAGGCGCTAAACACCGTTGCCTATGGCTGGGCCATGGCAAACCTGAAGGCGGGCGATGAAATCGTGCTCTCCCAGATGGAGCACCATTCCAACATTGTTCCCTGGCATTTCCTGCGCGAGCGGATGGGCGTCAAGCTGGTCTGGGTTCCGGTTGAAGATGACGGCTCGCTCGACCTTGGAAGATTCGAGGCAGCTTTGGGGCCTCGCACCAGGCTGGTTGCTATAACCCACATGTCAAACGTGCTGGGAACCGTGGTGCCGATTGCCGAGATCAGCCGCATGGCCCATGCCCACGGCGCACTTGTCAGCGTTGATGGCAGCCAGGGCGCAGTTCATCTGCCCGTGGATGTGCAGGCACTGGGTGCCGATTTTTATTCCTTCACCGGCCACAAGCTGTACGGCCCGACCGGCATCGGTGTGCTTTGGGGGCGGTATGAGCTGCTCAAAGCCATGCGCCCGTTTGAGGGCGGCGGCGAAATGATTCTCGATGTGCTGGAAGAGGGCGTCACCTACGCCGATCCGCCACATCGTTTTGAAGCGGGAACCCCGCCGATCATCGAGGCGATCGGGCTTGGCGCAGCTATCGACTACGTGACCAGCTTTGCACACGCGGATGTGGCGGCGCATGAGGCCGACTTGATCCGCTATGCCACCGACAAGCTTTCACGCATCAACCAGTTGCGCATCATCGGCACGGCAAAAGGCAAGGGCGCGATCCTGTCATTTGCGCTCGGCGACATTCATGCCCATGATGTTTCGATGGTGATTGACCGTTCCGGTGTTGCGGTGCGGGCAGGCACCCATTGCGCACAGCCATTGATGGCGCGGTTTGGCGTGACCTCGACATGCCGCGCGTCGTTTGCGATGTATAATACCCGCGCCGAGATCGATGTTCTGGCACAGGCACTTGAAAAAGCACGGAGCTTTTTCGCATGACGGAGAAACCGGCCATGAGCGACGCTACACTCTCACCCATGCTGGACGCCGGGCCAAACACGCCTGCGCTCAACACCAACACGGCGTCGGCCCTGCCGCCCGCTGAACTTGAGCGGCTGACAACAGACATCATTGCCGCGTTGAAAACTGTCTACGATCCGGAAATCCCGTCCGACATTTACGAGCTGGGTCTCATTTACCGGATCGACATCGAAGACGATCGCACAGTCAAGATCGAGATGACGCTGACAGCGCCCGGGTGCCCGGTTGCGGGTGAAATGCCCGGCTGGGTGCAAAACGCCGTCGGCTCCGTTGAAGGGGTGATGGATGTGGAGGTCGCCATGACATTCGACCCGCCATGGAGCCACAACCGCATGTCGGAAGAAGCGCAAATTGCCGTAGGCTGGTATTGATGGCGTGCAATGCCCATCTGTCCGGCAAGCCTCATTTGAACAGCAGGAGTAATCATGGCCAGATTTGACATCATGACGGTTACTGCAGCGGCAGCTGGGCGTGTTGCAGAAATTCTGGAGCGCAGCCCGCAGGCGGCAGGCATTCGCCTCGGCGTCAAGAATGGCGGCTGTGCCGGCATGGAATACACGGTCGAAATCGCAACGGAGACCAAGCCGGGCGAAGACCGGATCGAAACGCCGGGTGGCGCTGTTTTCGTAACGCCGGCAGCTGTATTGTTCCTGCTTGGAACCGAGCTCGACTACGAAGTCACGCAGCTGCGCAGCGGTTTTGTGTTCAACAACCCGAACCAGAAATCGGCATGCGGTTGCGGGGAAAGCGTTGAACTGGCCCCGGCACAAATGTCGCCTGAAATGCTGCAATCACGCTCCGGCCCGGCCGTGTGAAATGGGTGCGGTTTACGACTGGCCGCAACATCGCGAACTGGCACTATCGCTCGGTCTTCCTCACGTCACCGAAGAGATTTCCTGGGGTCACCCAAACCTGAAGGCCCATGGCAAGATGTGGGCATGGTGGAGCCCCACCGAAGACGCCCCGGTTTTCAAACTGCCATTTGAAGAACGCGACATGCTGTGCGAAGCCGATCCACAGCAATTTTTCTTCACCCCCCATTACCGCAACAGCCCCATGGTGCTGGTGAGACCGCATCTGGTCGATCGCGACTGGGCCAAGGGCATGTTGCTGCGCAGCTGGCGCGCCATGGCACCCAAGCGGGTGCTCAAGGCTTTCGACGATTCGCTTCCATTGCCCTGAAAACCGGGCTTGACTTCCTTGTGCGAACAAGAACAAACTAGGAACGAAATCGGGCCAGCTTATTTTGGGGTAGCGCGCGGATGGGAATATCAAAGGAAGCTGCGCTGCATCTGGAGGACCTGTTTTCAGCCCTGTCCGGCAGTTCGGTGCGGCGCATGTTTGGCGGCGCCGGCGTATTCCGCGATGGCCTGATGTATGCGCTCTCGCTCGACGACGGGCGGATCGCACTGAAGGCCGACATGGAGACAATACCCGCTTTTCGCGCCGAGGGCATGAGCGAGTGGACCTATCCGCACAGGGGCGGCGGACAAGCATCGATGGGCTATTGGTACATGCCCGAACGCCTGTTTGACGAGCCCGATGAATTCAGGCTCTGGGCGCAAGGGGCATTTGAAGCTGCCATGCGGGCAGATAGTCGAAAGCCGGTCAGCCAGCGCAAATTTACCGGGGCAGCCTACCGCCCGGACTAGTCATTGCTACAGCAATCAAAAAGGGCAGGCGGCTGTCATCGACATCCGCCTGTGCCCGATCTGGTGCGCCAGAAGGCTTTGGGGCAATTCCCGTCCCAGGCAATGCCAATTGGCGCAATGCCTGAAAAGGAAGATTACTTCGCCTTCGGCTTTGCCGCAGGTTTCTTGGCTGCTGCCGGCTTTGCGGTTGTCTTGGCCGCTGGAGCCTTTGCTGCTGCTGTCTTTGCAGCTGGCTTGGCTGCAGTTTTTGCGGCTGGCTTTGCTGCAGTCTTGGCAGCCGGCTTTGCCGCTGGCTTGGCCGCAGCTTTCGCAGGCGCCTTGGCTGCAGTTTTGGCCGGGGCCTTTGCAGCTGGTTTTCCCGCAGGCTTGGCTGCCGGTTTTGCAGCAGCTTTGACGGCTGGCTTGGCGGCGGTCTTTGCTGCCGGTTTGGCGGCTGCCTTGACTGCTGTCTTTGCCGGAGCCTTTGCTGCGGGTTTGGCTGTGGTCTTCGCCGCTGGTTTTGCTGCGGGTTTCGCCGCCGGCTTGGCTGCCGCCTTAGCGGGTGCCTTCGGTGTTGTTGCTTTCGCCATTTTGGTTTTCCTTGCGAAATGGTCTGCAGGTGGTACGCGACTGCTACGCCTTGCGGGAAATCACTTGCGGCACCGCCGCTTCCTCCTCCGCCTCGCCGGTGATTAAGCCGGCGAACCACAAAACGCTGGTGTGAGTCGCGTGCGTGCGCAACCGGAAATGACAATTCAAAGACAGTATTCGTCTGCTTTTCTGTGAAAATAAGTCATTTTTGCTATTCTCTCTGCGTTTAGCCATGTGCATCGCCCTGTGTGCGAATGCACATCCAGCGCGGATCGGGTGGGCTATCTGTTGATCATCGGCAAGGGCAAAACGCTCTTGCGACAAACCAGCCGGGAGGACCGGCTAACCCAAAGGACTACCGCCATGACCCGCAT
>JBGSNX010000071.1:0-23056 GCA_041739465.1 Salaquimonas sp. | reverse complement strand
CAAGATCAATTCCAAGATACACGGGTCACATGGCTCCCGGACCGGGAATTGCATTCGCAGGGCATTTGCCCGCGATGATCATGCCCAGCACCTCATCATGATCAACATCGGATGTCTTGGCCGTACCAACCACTTTGCCGTTTTTCATCACGCAAATGCGGTCTGCCAGATCGAATACATCGTGCAAATCGTGGCTGATCAGGAAAATTCCGATGCCTTCCTGCTTCAGTTGCATGATGAGTTCACCAACTTGCGCCGTTTCCTGCGGACCCAGTGCTGCTGTCGGCTCATCCATGATCAGGATGCGGGCATTGAAGTGGATGGCCCGCGCAATTGCCACCGATTGCCGTTGTCCGCCAGAAAGCTTGCTGACCGGCTCCTTGAAGCGTTTGAAGTTCGGGTTCAGCCGGTGCATGACCTTGCGTGTTTCCGCCTCCATCGCCACATCATCCAACGTGCCGAGGGGTGTTTTCAACTCGCGCCCAAGGTAAAGATTGGCGGCGGCATCAACATTGTCGGCCAGCGCCAGCGTCTGGTAGATCGTCTCGATGCCAAGCGCCTTTGCATCGCGCGGATTGCTGATCGAAACTTCATTGCCTTCGATGAAGATTTGCCCTGAATCGCGTTTGTAAGCGCCTGAAACAACCTTGATCAGCGTGGATTTGCCCGCGCCATTGTGGCCGAGCAATCCGACCACCTCGCCCGGATACAAATCAATGCTTGCGTGGTCCACGGCCTTGATGCCGCCGAAAGCGATTGAGATGTCGCGCATTTCAATGAGTGGAGTTGCCATTTTCAGTCCTCACTTCACGCGGCGGGAATAGAGCTGGTCAAGCCAGACAGCCAGTACCAGAACAACGCCGACCACAACGTTCTGGAACGCTGCAGGCAGGTTCAGCAATGACATGCCTGAAATGATCGATTGCATCATCAGCGCGCCCAGCATTGCGCCGTAGATCGTACCGACCCCGCCCGCCAGCGAAGTGCCGCCAATGACGGTGGCTGCGATGACATAAAGCTCGTTCAATCCGCCAAGCGCATTGGTGGCTGCATTCAGGCGTGCCGACGAAACAATCGCCGAGATACCGACCAGCGCACCCATCAGGGCAAATGCCTTGACAATCATCCATTTGGTATTGATGCCGGCAAGCTCGGCAGCCTCAGGGTTGCCGCCTATGGCATAAACATACCGGCCAAACGCTGTGCGCGTCGCAAGGAATGTCATGACCAGGCCAACCACCAGCGCGATGATTACCGGAACAGAATAGCCGGTGTAGTAGATGAGCCCGTCCAGGCAGCGCACAGCCTGTTCACCGGCCATGCACACAGCTTCGCCGTCCTTGTTTTCGACACCGGCAGGAATGGTCACACCATTGGCCTTGGCAAAATTCTCGATCAGCTTGAACGGCCATGGATAGGAATTCATCACATTGGTCACGCCCAGGACTGTCGAGCATCCAAGGAAAACAAGGAAGTATTCCGCCCACATCGGGCGGAGCGGGAATTTGAAACGATGACGCTGGCGGCGACCGTTGAAAATGCCAAAGACAATGCCTGCACAGGCAACACCAGCCAGTGCCCAACTCCAGAACGGCCCAATCCAGCTGATAGGTATGCCGCCACCGAAAACCTCGAAGGTTTTGTCCATCGGCGCGATGGTTTCGCCCCTGCCGATAAAGAAGGCTAGACCGCTATATGCCAAAAGTCCGCCGAGCGTGACAATGAAGGCCGGAATTTGTGCGTATGCGGTGATGATGCCGTTGAATGCACCAACCAGCGCACCGAACGAAATGCAGAAAACAACTGCAATCATCCAAATGGCCGGGTGACCGACACCCAGTATGGGAACAAGCTCAAAGACCTGCAAAGCCGCACCTGCGACCGCCACAAGGCTCAACATGGAGCCCACGGAAAGATCAAGTTGCCGCATGACAATCAGCAAAACCATGCCTGTCGACATGATGGCGATAGACGATGTCTGGACCAACAATGTCCACAAATTGCGCGGTGTAAGGAACGAGCCGCCGAGCAAGCCGCCAAAATTGCCCCGCAACAGACCACTGGCAACATCGAAGGAAATCCAGATCAACAGCAGCGCCGCAATCATGCCGAGAATTCGCGCGTCTATTTCAGTGGCACGGAGAAACCGTGTCAAAGGCCCTTCTTTTTGCAAGGCCGGGGAATGGCTGGTATTTGGGGCGTCAGACATGGATTGTCTCCACGGATATCCGGGTTCCATCAAACGAAAAGCCGCACCATTCTTTCAAATGGCGCGGCTTGCTACTCAATCAGTTGCCAAAATTCAGCAACCTGGAACCGCACCAGCTGCTACACCAGCGCATGCCTGATCCTTGGTGATGTGACCCGCGTCAATCGCAACGTTCACATTGGCCTTGGTGATTGGCGTTGGGTTGAGCAGGATTGCGTTCATCGCAACCTTGTTCTTGCCACCGTCAAACATCGCGACGCCTGGAAGGGTCTTCATGTCTGTACCGTCGGCAAGGGCGTTCGCCATGTTGCCTGCAGTGGTGCCCAGGTCGATCGAGTTCTTCCAGACAGAAACAGTCTGCGAGCCAAGTGCAACGCGGTTGATCGCTGCAAGGTCACCGTCCTGGCCACCGACCGGAATGCCGGTCATGCCCTGTGCGGTCAGCGCTGCAACAACACCCGATGCCATGCCGTCATTTTCTGCAAGAACGGCATCAATTTTGTTGCCGGTCGATGTCAGGCACTGCTCCATGTTCTTCTGGGCATTGTCTGGCTTCCAGCCGTCGGTGAAGGTTTCGCAGGCAATGGTGATTTTCTTGGCATCAACATCAGCCTGGATAACGCTCATCATGCCCTGAAGGAGGAACGCCGCATTCGGGTCGCCCTTGTCGCCTTTGATGATCGCGTAATTGCCTTCCGGCTTCACCTTCTTGATTTCTTCGGCAATGATCCGGCCAACGCCGATGTTGTCGAAGGTGATGTAAAGCGCGTTCGGGTCTTCGAACTGGACGTCATATGCGATCGACTTGATGCCGGCATCGCTCAGCGCCTTGATCGACGGCAGGATTGCGTCGGAGTCGAAAGCAACAACCAGAACAACGTCAGGCTTCTGTGCAATCAGGCTTTCAATGTCGGCCGCCTGCTTCTGGGCAGAACCCTGTGCGTCGGTCGAGATGTACTTGTTGCCTGCTGCTTCAACGACCTTCTTGATGGCCGCTTCGTCTGTCTTCCAACGCTCTTCCTGGAATGTCTTCCAGGATACGGCAATGGTCTTGCCCGCGGCCAGCGCCTGGCTGGATACGGTCATTGCAAGCGCTGCTCCCGCGAGCGCGAGTACAAACTTCTTCATAGGTTTTCCTCCCGGTGCGGACGCACCATGTGATGACAAAGCGTGACACCAGATTGCCGGGCCTCCCCCTGCTTCCAGCTCACGCATCAATTGCGAACCCCTTTAATTCGAGGATCGAAAAAAGTAGTGACTCAGTCACTCGCCTGTGTCAACATCAATTTCAGTCAAGCTAAGTTATTGCAATGCAAAAGAAAATTGTTGCGCTGCAAAATTCCCGGCTCGAGCCTGATTTTAGCAAGCCGCCGTTTTTTCTGGGAGGAGGACCGGCCGGATCATGTCGATGATTGCCCGATCCGACGATTTGCGTCGGCAGAATTTGCGTCGGATTCTGGCTGCCTTGCGCAAAGCCGGCTCGATGTCGCGTTCCGAGCTCAGTGCATCAACCGGCCTCAGCGCATCCACAATAACGCTCATAACCGCGTATTTGATGGAGCGCGGCGCGCTTCGCGAAGAAACGTCTGTTTTACCGGCACCTGTTGCGACACTGCCCGGAGTGCGGCGAGGCCGCCCGAAGGTGGCGCTTGCACTTGATGGAAGTGCTGCGGCCGTAGGCGTTGTTGCGCTCACATTGAACAAGGTTTCCGCTTCAATTTTTGACTATGCGGGTAAAAAACTTGGCAGTGGCTCGGCTCGCATCGACAGCAATGAAATTTCTGCCGCGTGGCTGCGAAAAACCATGGAAAATTCGCTGGCGCAGGCTTTGGAAGCCAGCACATTGCACGAACATCGTTTGAGCCACATCTCTTTGGTAGTACAGGGCGTCACCGATGCGGACGGCACACAAATGCTGTGGTCGCCCGTGACCCCGCTTACAGACTTGCCGTTGGCGAGCTGGTTCTCGCAAGCATTCCAGACTGACGTCAGGGTCGACAATGATTGCAACATGATTGCCAACGCGCTTCGCTCGACCGAGCCGGAGCGGTTTGGTGACAGCTTTGCGGCCATCCTGCTGTCTCACGGGATCGGCATGGGACTTTATCTCAAAGGCGGGATGTTCACCGGTTTGATGTCTTCCGCAGCAGAATTTGGCCATATGTGTTTTGAGTTGAACGGCGCAAAATGCCGTTGCGGGCGCGATGGCTGCATCGAAGCCTATGCTGGCGATTATGCAATCTGGCGGGCTGCATCTGGCGGCGACTTGCAATCAGTTCCGAAAATCGATCTTGATACAGAAACGATGCGCGAGCTCGCAGCAAAGGCAACCGCGCATAACGGACCGGAGCGCGCCGCCTATCGTGCTGCGGGTCATGCAATTGGTGCCGGATTGCGCAGCTTGTTTTCACTGCTGGACCCGGTTCCGGTCGCGTTCGCCGGGTCAGGCGTCCTGGCTTTCGAACTCATCGAACCGGCGATACGCGAAGCAATCGGCACGGGCGCAGCGGGCATTTCCCATTGGAACATTCCGATGCACTGCTATCCCGATGAATTCAGCCTGATCGAAACCGGCGCACTGCAAAGTGCCCTCACCCATGTCGACAACCGGGTTTTCGGTTCAACCGATGTTCCCGAAAAGGAGCTTCGCCATGCGATTTAGGATGAGAAAATCCATTCACCTTTTCCAGGCTATTGCAAAATCATTGCGAGCAATTTTCATCGGCGGATTGCTTTGCCTGACGTCTGCATTGGCAGCCACGCCAGCCAGCGCCGCAATGCAAGCCGAAGAAGTCATGGCTGCATGGTACAAACTGGTTCTGGAACTGGTCCGCCACACGGCAACCTATTCGCCGCCAGTGGCCAGCCGGTCTTTTGCGTATCTGGGCATCACCAACCACGAAGCAATTGCCTCCGATTCGTCGCAGTTGCTCACCCTTGCCGGCCAATTGAAAGGCTTGGAGCCAGTCCCGCCGCGTTCGCAAGGCGTCTATGACGACGCAGTCATTATCCAGGCGTCGATGACCTTTGCTGTTGGCTCCTTCTTTTCAAACACTGGCCCCACCGGTCAGCGCGCACTGGCGGCAATCGACCGGATACTTTCCGCCAAAGTGGCAGAAGGTGTGCCTGCCGATGTTGTCGAACGCAGCATCGCTTATGGCAGAGCAGTCGGCGAACACATACTGGCTTGGTCTGCCACTGACGGTGGCGCCGTGATCGAAAACCTCGGATTCCCCGCAAGCTGGAAGCCGGCACAAAGTCCCTCGCAATGGGTGCCCACCAGCGCCATCGGCTTGCAGCAGGCGCCATTGCTGCCCGATTGGGGCAACAACCGGACTTTCGCCACGCCCGATGGCAAGACCTGTCCGCTGCCGCCCCATCCGCAATACAGCGAAGACCCGGCCAGCGATTTCTACAAGGAAGCTTTGGAGGTCTACGAGGCCAAAGCCGTCCTGACCCCCGAACAAATCCAGATTGCGCGCTCGTGGTCGGATGATCCGATGCTTTCCACCACTCCTCCCGGTCATTGGGTGTCAATTGCCCGCCAGATCATCGAACGTGACAATGTCCCGCTCGAGCGGCAGGTCGAAGTGATGGCCAAGCTTGGCATCGGCCTTGCCGATGCCTTCATCGGCTGCTGGGACGCCAAATTCCAATACGACCTCGTTCGGCCTGTGACGTATATCCGCCGCCACATCGACCCCAAATGGGAGCCGTTGCTCATCACGCCGCCATTCCCGGAATATCCCAGCGGCCACAGCACGCAGTCAGGTGCAGCGGAGGTCATTCTCACTGAATTGTTTGGCGAGAACTTTGCTTTTGACGACCTCACAAGCACCCGCGACGGGTTGAACCCAAGGCAATTTCCAAGTTTTCATGCGGCAGCCGAAGAGGCTGGCATTTCCCGGCTGTATGGCGGCATTCACTTCCGCTCAGCCATTGTTCTTGGGCTTGAGCACGGACGTTGCATCGGCGCCTATGCCGTTGCCCTGAAGACAAGGAAGCAGTGAATGCGGGCCCTCTTTCAAACGCTGACAACAGCACTGATCGTTGGCCTTACCCTTACGGGCACGGCCGCTGGCGAACCATCCATGCCGCGTTTTGCCGAGGAAACGGCGAGCGCTGGCATCAACAGCGTCTATACCGGCGAGTGGGAATTCATCGTTGGTGGCGGCGCTGCTGCGTTTGACTGCAATGGTGACGAATTCCCGGATATGATGCTGGCGGGCGGGACTTCGAAATCAAAGCTGTTTGTCAACCGGTCAAAAGCTGGTTCGCCACTGAAATTCGAGGAATCCCAAAGCGGGTTGGAACTTGAAGGCGTGACGGGCGCTTATCCGATCGACATTGACAGCGACGGCCTCATTGATCTGGTTGTGCTGCGCGTCGGCGAAAACATCGTGATGCGCGGCAAGGGTGAATGCCGGTTCGAACGGGCCAACGAATCCTGGGGATTTGAGGGCGGCGATGCATGGTCAACGGCAATGGCCGCAACGTTCGAGCGCGGCTCCGATTGGCCAAGCGTGGCAATTGGCAATTACATCAACCGGGAAGAGGAATTCTCGCCCTGGGGCTCATGCACCGACAACTGGCTGCATCGCCCCAACACCAAAAAACCGGGCAGCTTTGCCGCGCCGTTGGCGCTGAAGCCCAGTCATTGTGCACTTTCAATGTTGTTCACCGACTGGAACCGCTCCGGTACGCCGTCGTTGCGCGTTTCGAACGACCGCGAATATTATGAAGGCGGCGAAGAGCAGATGTGGCGCCTCGAGGCCGGGAAAGAGCCGCAATTGTTCGGCCCAGCTGACGGCTGGCAGCGCCTGCGGATCTGGGGCATGGGCATCGCCAGCCACGACATCGATTTTGATGGCTACCCGGAATACTTCCTGACCAGCATGGCCGACAACAAGTTGCAGAAGCTGAAGGTCCAGCCAGACGGAGCGCCCAAACCGCAATATGATGACATTGCCTACAAAAGCGGGGTTACCGCCCACCGGCCATTTCAGGGCGAGGATTTGCGCCCCAGCACCGCTTGGCACACCCAGTTCGAAGACGTGAACAATGATGGCCTGGCTGACATTTTCATTGCCAAGGGCAATGTCGAAAAGATGCCCGATTTTGCCATGGCAGACCCCAACAATCTGCTGATACAGGCCGCTGACGGGAAATTTGTGGAAGGTGCAGCCCTGGCTGGCGTGGACAGCACAAGGATTTCACGCGGTGCGGCGCTGGCTGACTTCAATATGGACGGGCTTGTCGATCTGGTGGTCGTCAACCGCAAGGAAGGCGCGCAGCTTTGGCGCAATTCGGGCATGGCGCAGGGCGCGAATGGCAGCAATTTCCTGTCGATACGCTTGATGCAGGACGGCACGAACCGGGATGCCATCGGTTCATGGATTGAAGTGGAAGCCAACGGGCGGATTGCACGCAAGGAAATCACCATAGGCGGTGGCCATGCGGGTGGTCAGCTTGGCTGGTGGCATTTTGGCCTTGCCGATGCCACGGCAGCGAAAATACGGGTGATCTGGCCGGATGGAACCCAAGGTACATGGCAGGAACTGGCGACAAACGGCTTTTATCTGGTTGCGCCAAACGCACCGGCCCGACGCTGGACGCCGCAATGAAATGAGCATCCCAAACCGGATTGGTACCGGTTTGCGCGTGTTTGAAAATGCCATCAACGCTTCCAACAAGACATATGGAGTGCACCGCTGGACAATCGCTTGCCGGACGGATAAAAGCGCCCGAGTCTTTTTTGGGCTTGACGCCCGCGCAAAAGCCCTGAAAACGGGCCTTGGTCCGCGAGGGCGGGTTGAAACCCGAAGGGAACATTCCCTGCGCAAGTTTGCTGGCAAGGTCCGTTTCCAAGACACGGTTTGCTGCTCACACGATTGAAGAGGCATGATACAGTGACAAGCACTTTCGACAAGGTAGCGGACATCATCTCGGAAACCAGCGAGATTCCCCGCGAGGAAATAACCCCGGAAAGCCACACGATCGACGATCTCGGCATCGACAGCCTCGATTTTCTCGACATCGTGTTTGCGATCGACAAGGAATTCGGCATCAAGATCCCGCTGGAAACCTGGACGCAGGAAGTGAACGACGGAAAAGCCTCGACCGAGGAATATTTCGTCATGAAAAACCTCTGCGCCAAGATCGACGAACTCTACAAGGCCAAAACGGCCTGAAGAACACCCCGCTGCAATCCTGCGCCACGGGAAACAGATTGCATCAAGGCCCCGTTCTCCGGGGCCTTGTCGTTTCAGACAGGCAGATCACCAAACCATGCGTCTAGAATACTTTCAGATGATTGATCGAATTGTCTCTGTCGACATGGAGGCAAAAGTGCTGATTGCCCGCTCGACGGTGCCACAGCAAAGCACGGTATTTGAGGGGCATTTTCCCGGTCATCCGCTGGTTCCCGGCGTTTTGCTGATCGAGACGATGGCACAGGCTTCCGGAATCATGATCATGCACACGATAGATTTCGCGCGCATTCCGCTTCTGGCCGGGGTCAAGGAAGGTAAATTGCGTGATTTTGTCGGACCAGGCTCCGAGTTGGAAATCAAGGCGGAAATCGAGCATGAAGGGTCTGGCTACGCCGTGACCCGCGCCGAAATCCGCTCCGGAACCAAGCGGATCGCAAATGCGCAACTGACCTACACGGTAATGCCCTTCCCCTCCCCGCAATTGCAGGACTTGATCAGGGCGCAAGTCGCTGACATGAAGAAGTCTGATTGAGAATTCTCGAATGCATTCCCGGATTGCTCCGGCAAAAGCTCGGCAACTGAAAGTCTGACAATGGAAAAACGCGAAGTCTGGATCACAGGAATAGGGCTTGTTTCCTGTTTCGGCGAAGGCGCTGAACACCATTGGCACGTTCTGGGCGGTGAAACGGCACCTGCCCCGATCATCGACAGCGCGCGTTTTGCCCCCTACAGCGTCCATCCGTTGCCGGAAATGGATTGGGGCAAACAGATCCCCCGTCGCGGCGATCAGCGCCAGATGGAACATTGGCAGCGCCGTGGCACCTACACTGCAGGACTGGCGCTGGACAATGCCGGCCTGAAGGACAACGAGGAAATGGTCTCGACCATGGACCTCGTGGTTGCCGCAGGCGGCGGTGAGCGCGACATTTCCGTGGATGATTCGATCATGCGCGATGCGGTTTCGCGCAACGACCGCGAAATGCTGCTCAATGAGCGCCTGCCTTCGGATTTGCGGCCAACCTTGTTTCTTGCCCAGCTTTCAAACCTGATGGCTGGCAACATTTCCATCGTTCACAAGGTGACCGGATCGTCCCGCACCTATATGGGCGAAGAATCCGCTGGCATTACCTCGATTGAAAATGCCATGCGCCGCATTCAGGCGGGACAAAGCACGCATGTGCTGGTTGGTGGTGCCTTCAATGCAGAGCGCCCGGATCTGCTGCTCTCAACCGAACTTGGCCACTATGCATGGCATGGCACTCCCAAAGCGATAGCTGATCGCCAATCATCTGGCGGCGGCATGATTACCGGCAGCGCCGGGGCATTTGTGGTGCTTTAGGAAGCTGAACACGCCCGTGCCCGTGGCGCAAAGCCCTATGCCCGGCTGTCCGGGGTCGTTTCCGACCTTGGAAAGCGCGATGAAGCGGCCACAAAGGAACGCCTGAACCGGATGCTGGACAAACTGGCACCCAAACCAGGTACCGCGGTTGTGTCTGGCGCGACGGGTTGTGCGCCGGTTACCGCCATTGAATTTGATGTGTTGGCGCAGCGCCTTGGTAAGGACGTGGCCATCCGGGCATTTTCGACCATGATCGGCAATCCGGTTGAGGCAAATTTCCCGGCCGGCATTGCACTGGCTGCCCTCGCCATCGCCAACAACTCTTTTTATCCGAACTTCGAGACTGCGGAAAAGCGCGCAGCAGCTGTACCGACTTCGATCCTCGTAAGTTCGATTGGTCACTACCGCGGCGAAGGTTTCGGCCTTTTGGAACGAATCTGACCCGCGCAATTGCAGGTCTAGAAGCAACGGAGAATTGCAATGTCCAGCAAGCACAAGGACCACATGGGGCGTCCGGTCGTCGTCGTGACGGGCATGGGCGCGGTTACTTCGCTCGGTCTGGGCAAAAAGGACAACTGGGCAGCGCTGACCGCAGGCAAGTCCGGTATTCACCACATCAAGCGCTTTCCCACTGACCGCCTGAACACAACAATCGCTGGCACTGTGGATTTCATGGAGACCGAGGAAATCTCGGCGCCCGCCATTTCCTACGCAATGGCCGATGCCACCGCCGAGGAAGCGCTGGCCGAAGCTGGCTTTGGCCGTTCCGGATTCCCGGGCCCGTTGTATTTCGCTGCGCCCCCGGTCGAACTTGAATGGATGCACCGCTTCTCATTGATGGGCGAAAACGCACTGGGCGAACCGGGCTATCAGCAATTGCAGGCGGCAGCCCGAGCCAACAAGCATGAGCGCATGCACGAACTCATCCAGCTTGGCACGATTGCTTACAGGATCGCGGAAAAATATGGCACCAAGGGCCTGCCGATCTCGCTGTCTACTGCCTGTGCTTCCGGCGCAACGGCATTGCAACAGGGCGTGGAAGCCATCCGCCGCGGTGAAACCGATGCAGCGCTTTGCGTCGCCTCAGATGGTTCAGTAACCGCTGAAGGCCTCATCCGGTTTTCGCTGCTTTCAGCGTTGACGGCCCAGAACGACAAGCCGGAAAAGGCATCCAAGCCGTTTTCCAAGGACCGTGACGGTTTCGTGATGTCAGAGGGTTCAGCCGCATTGGTGCTTGAATCGCTGGAACACGCCACCGCGCGCGGCGCAAAAATTCTTGGGGTTGTGCGCGGTGTTGGCGAAAAGGCAGACTCGTTCCACCGCACCCGCTCGAGCCCAGATGGCAAGCCGGTCATAACAGCTATCCGCCTTGGCCTTGAAGATGCCGGCGTTGAAGCAGGCGATATTGGCTATATCAACGCCCACGGCACCTCCACACCTGAAAACGACCGCATGGAATACAATGCCCTGCACCATGTTTTCGGCGATGCAATCCATTCGATCCCGATCTCTTCCAACAAGTCGATGATCGGCCATACCCTCACTGCCGGCGGCGCTGTGGAAGCGGTGTTCTCATTCCTGACGATGCGCGAAGGCGTCATTCCACCAACGATCAACTACGACAATCCCGATCCGGACATTCCGCTCGACGTAGTGCCCAACAAGAAGCGGGAAGCACAGGTCTCCACCGTGCTTTCCAACTCCTTCGGCTTTGGCGGCCAGAACGCCTGCCTGGTGCTGGGCGTCGACGTCCGCTGAAAACCTGCCGCCACCAGCGGCACATTATCCTTGTAAATGAGAGGCATTCCCTTGCGCGCGCTTCAGCTTGTTTCCGACCGTGAAGTGAAAATCACCGACATGCCACTGCCCCCGCCTCCCGGCGAAGGCGAAGAGCAGTTGAAAATCCGCATTGTTGCGCTCAACCACATCGACGTGTGGGGCTGGCGCGGCATGGCATTTGCAAAGCGCAAATTGCCCATGGTCGTAGGAGCGGAAGCCTCGGGCGAAGTTTGCGCCATTGGCCCCGGCGTATCCGGGCTGAAGACTGGGGACCTTGTTTCCATCTATGGCGCCCCAACCTGCGGGCGCTGCCGCCCATGCCGCGAAGGCCGCGACAATCATTGCGAACACCCAAAGGGCGTTCATGGTTTCCACCTGGATGGATATGCGCGCGAATATGCGAACATGCCTGCCCGAAACTGCATTCCGGCACCCGAAGGCGTGAGCGACATTGGCGCAGCGCTTGCCCCGGTGACGTTCGGCACTTGCGAGCACATGCTGTTTGACAACGCCAAACTTGAGTCCGGTGAAACAGTCCTCGTGCATGCAGGCGGTTCAGGCATCGGCTCAGCGGCCATTCAGCTGGCCAAGCACATCGGCTGCAAGGTCATCACCACCGTTGGTTCCGATGACAAGATTGAGCAATGCCTGGCACTCGGCGCAGATCACGTGATCAACTACCGAAAGGACCGTTTCGAAGGTGAAGTTCGCAAGATCACCAAAAAGCGCGGTGTTGACGTGGTTTTTGAACACGTCGGCAAGGACACATGGACGGGTTCCATGTTCTCATTGCGCCGGGGCGGCCGTCTCGTTACTTGCGGCTCGACCAGCGGCGTTTCTGCCGAAACCAATTTGATGATGCTTTTCCAGCAGCAATTGCGCCTGATCGGCTCGTTTGGTTGCAACATGCGCAACATCGCCGACGCCATGGAAAAAATGGCAAAAGGCTATGTCAAGCCGGTGGTCGATACCGAGATCGGGTTTGGCGATCTTGCAACCGCACTTGAACGAATGGAAAGCCGCAAGGTTTTTGGCAAGATCATCATGCGCGTCAACAGCTAAGCTGACCGCGCAATGTCAACGCTGCACAAAACTCCCAAGCAATACCCGCGCTGGTACGTGCTGGCGCGAAATTCGGCAAACTGGACGATTGCAAACCTGTTTTTCGGATTTGTCGGTTTTTTGCAGCTGTTTCCCGCCGATGCGGCGATCAATACCATCGAGAAAATGGGCCGGTTTCTCGGCATGCGCTACCCGCGAACCCGGCAGGCGCGCAAAAGCCTTGAACTCGCCTTTCCGCAAAAAAGTGAAGCGGAAATTGAAACGATCCTGTCCGACATGTGGGGCAATCTTTCGCGCACAGCCGCCGAGTACGCCTATCTCGACCAGATATTCGACTTTGATGATGCAAATCCAGGCTCCGGCAGGTTCGAAATTGGCGGTATCGAGAACTTTGCCGAACTCAAGGCGCTGGGCGGGCCAGCCATCTGTTTCACCGCGCACACTGGAAATTGGGAATTGTTGCCGGTGGCATCGGCTGCCTATGGCGTCAATGTAACTGCACTGTTTCGGCCACCTGAAAACCCGTACATCGCCAAGCGCGTTCTGGCAGCGCGCAAGACAGCGATGGGGCATCTTGTCCCCTCGAAAGCCGGGGCATCATGGGCATTGTCAGACATTCTTGAAGCCGGCGGCAAGGTGGGCCTGCTGGTTGACCAGTTTTACAAGCAGGGCTTGCCGATCACCTTTTTCGGCAGACCGACCAAGGGCAATCACCTGCTTGCAAAACTGGTTCGCCGATACGACTGCCCGGTATATCCCGCCCGTTGCATTCGGCTACCCGGTGGCAGGTTTCGCATTGAAATGCAGCCGCGGCTTGATGTGCCGCGCGATGCTGCTGGCAAGCCCGATGTTCAGGCTCTGACGCAGAAAATCAACGATGTTGTTGAAAATTGGGTGCGCGAGTATCCCGGCCAGTGGCTATGGCTGCACAAGCGCTGGCGCAGCGATCTTTCTATGCGTGAAACCCGCAGGGGATCAGGCCCGAAGGCCTGATCTTCCAATGCCAGCAAAAGCCATGCGAGGCTTCACTGCGTGATTGAAATCCGTGCGTTCTTTGCACCGACGCTGGTTACCAGATTGTAGAGCGCGCGCGCGTTGTCCGGATGCAGCCGGATGCAGCCATGGCTCGCGGGTGAACCAAGACGTTTGAGATCACCGGTGCCATGGATGGCATATCCACCACGGAAAAAGATCGAATGCGGCATCGGCGAATTGTCGTATTTGCGTGAATAATGCATCTTCGTCATGCGCGTTGGCCGATAATTGCCAGTGGGCGTGATGTAACCGCGACGCCCTGTCGAGACTGCCCAAGTATGACGCGGAAAGCCATTTTGGTAAACCGACATGCGCTGCTCCGAAATGTCGATGCGAACTTCAACCGCTGCAGAAAGCGCTGGCGCTGTCATTGCGGAAAACAGTACTGCGGCAATAGCCAGCATTTTTTTCATTGCTCTCTCCACTTTTTCCAGCTGTCACAGGGTACAGCCGGGCAGACTTCCGTTTGAATTTTGTGCCCTGTGTCAAAAGATACACGGCAATCTGTTTCCATTCCATTGAACAGCTGTTTGCTTCACGAAATCGTCAACATGCAGCCGTCAACTGGCCCAGCTTTGGCCGGAATGAATGTGCGTGTCAGTGCAATTGCACACATGATGCAACGTCAAAACGGCAATCATGACAAGTGAGATCAGGCCGGATTGACTGCAATGTTGTCGATCAACCTGACTTTGCCCAGCCATGCTGCGGCGACAAGACGGGCTGGGCGATCAAGAAGGTTCATTGATTCCAAGGCAACAGCAGAACGCAACTCGATGTATTCGACCGGGCCAAAACCGGCATCAACAAGTTGCAGTCTTGCGGTTTCCAATGCGGCAGGAACCGCCTCGCCGCCTTTGATCGCCAAAGCAGCGGACTGAAGCTGACGATGCAGTTGCGGTGCGATTGCCCGCTCCAAATCCGAGAGCCGGGTATTTCTGGACGACATTGCCAGGCCATCCGGGTCGCGCAGCGTCGGGCAGCCAACCACCTCGATGTTCATGTTGAGATCGCGCGCCATTTTGCGCACCACCATGAGTTGCTGGTAGTCCTTCTCGCCAAAATACGCCCGGTCGGCATCTGTCATGAGGAAGAGCTTTGCGACAATGGTCGCCACGCCATCAAAATGGCCAGGCCTGAATTTGCCTTCAAGCACGTCGCTGACACCGCCAACCGAGACATTCGTTGAAAAGCCGGGTGGATAGACCTCGTCAACCGATGGTACAAAAATCGCATCAACGCCCAAGGGCGCCAGCAGTCTTGCGTCCGCTTCTTCGGTTCTTGGGTATTTGGCCAGATCTTCAGGATTGTTGAATTGCTTGGGATTGACAAAAATCGTCACAATAACCCGGTCGCCGCCAGCCTTCGCCGCTTCAGCCAGGCTCAAATGCCCCGCATGCAATGCCCCCATCGTTGGCACGACCGCGATACCGCTTCCCCCACGCCGCCATTTCGAAAGCTGCTCCCGCAACGCAGGAAGGCCGCGAATGATTGTTGTCTTCATTTCCCGCCTTTTGGTTCCGGGGCAACATCAGGAAACACATGTTCGGGGCCAGGAAAGCTGCGCGCACGCACTTCAGAGGCATATTGCGCGATCGCAAGATCGGCGGCGGCGCCAAGATCAGCATAGCGTTTGACAAATTTCGGCTTGAACGCGGTAAAAAGCCCCAGCATGTCGTCAATGACCAGAATCTGGCCATCACAGGCTGCAGAAGCGCCTATGCCGATGGTCGGGATGGGAACTGCTGCCGTAATCTTGTCGGCAAGACTTGCCGGGATTTTCTCAAGAACGACCGCAAAAGCGCCTGCATCGGCAACAGCCTTGGCATCAGCCATGACCCGTTTTGCGTCCCCTGCCCGCCCTTGTACCTTGTAGCCACCAAGAACATGCACCGCCTGCGGCGTCAGCCCGACATGGGCCATTACCGGTATGGACCTTTCAACCAGAAACCGGATTGTCGGTGCCATGTGCACGCCGCCCTCCAACTTTACAGCCGCAGCACCAGTCTCGGACATCAACAGCGCCGCATTTTTGAAAGCATGCTCAGGCCCGCTTTCATAACTTCCAAACGGCATGTCGACGACAACGGTGGACCGCAACGCACCGCGCACCACTGCCTTGCCGTGCATGATCATCATCTCGAGCGTGACACCGATTGTGGACGCAAGTCCGTGAAGGACCATGCCGACGCTGTCGCCTACAAGGACCACATCGCAATGCGGATCAACCAGTCGTGCTACCGGCGTTGTGTAAGCGGTGAGGCAAACAAGCGGGGCGCCGCCCTTTCGGGCGCGCACGTCAGCTGGACTTGGCGGCAACACGGGAATGCTTGCACTCATCGATGAATCCTCCGATCTGACGTGACTCTTATCGCCTGTTGGGATCGTCTGCCAGAGGCCGGGAGGATCAATGCTGGCGTCTCAGCCAGTCAGCCGAACACCGAGCAACTCCGCCGTTTGCATCACAAGATTGATTTCAAGCTCATGAAATTCATGGTCACAAATGGATATCTCGCGCATCATCGATAGCAGCGCCATGCGCTTGGTCATGGACATGCGCTGAACCTGATCGCGGAACGGAATCACTTCCCTGCTTTGGGAAACATGGCCTACGACAAATTCTTCGAAATGTTCGAGTTCGTCCTCAAGGACGCCAAGCTTCGACTGCACCATGTCACGGAACAGCCAAAGCTCACTGTCGCGAATGCGCCCATCGACCAAGATCAATTTGTAAAGCAGAATGGCCAGCACCGCGCGCTCATCTGGGGTTTCAATCTTGATGGATTGCGCCCCGCACGCATCTATGTTTTCGAGAATGCGTTTTGCGACTGAAAACATTGCGTGCCCCTGGCGCCGCAGAGCAATCTCGGCAGCGCTCGCGGTGGAAACACACAAATATGGAAATGACAATCTGATTGCGTCCATATGTGTGAAAACCGGCTTCCTTTAGGCAAATTGCCAACAGGAAACCGGTTTTTGAGACGCATTCCCTTTTTACCCGAAAGGGACCCCCGGTACGCAGTACCTGATCCGGGGAAGCAGCGGTTTTGTTCCCGCCACGTCCAAGGTTTTATCGTGGTATCGTAAACAGGGGATTATGAGAGCGTTACTCAGTCATTAAGGCCGCACATTTTCTCGCCACATTCCGGCATTCGCGAAAATCATGGATCAACGTCGGGCATGTCGGCTTGACCGGTTGTTGGAAAAGGAATAGCAGCTTATATAAAGAAATGTTTATATCCTGATTTGCTAACCTGCAGGTGCAACCATGATCCAGTCTGAAAATCTTCTATCCCGCCTGCTTGCAGAAAAAGGCGTTTTGCTCGCCGACGGCGCAACGGGAACCAATTTGTTTGAAATGGGCCTGACGTCCGGCGACGCTCCCGAGTTGTGGAATGAAACGGCCCCGGAAAAAATCACACTGCTTCACAAGCAGTTTGTGGACGCAGGCGCAGACATCATTCTCACAAATTCCTTTGGCGGCACCCGCCATCGCATGAAATTGCACAACGCACAGGACCGGGTCCATGAGCTCAACAAATTGGCAGCGCAACTGGCCCGTGAAGCTGCAAGCGAAGCAGGCAGGCCTGTGGTCATTGCCGGCTCGGTTGGTCCAACCGGGGAGCTTCTGGTTCCGCTGGGAGTGATGACCTATGACGAAGCCGTGGCATCCTTTGCCGAGCAGATGGCCGGCCTGAAGGATGGCGGCGTCGACGTGCTGTGGATTGAAACCATGTCTTCGCCCGAAGAGATCCAGGCGGCAGCGCAGGCGGCGATTGCAACCGGCCTGCCCTATGTCTTCACTGCCTCGTTTGATACGGCAGGCAAAACCATGATGGGATTGGCACCCAAAGACATCCACTCGGTAACCGCTGATCTTTCCGGCCAACCGCTTGCCGTGGGGGCCAATTGCGGGGTTGGCGCTTCTGACTTGCTGGCTTCAATCCTCGACATGAGCCAAGCCAACCCGGACGCAATCCTTGTCGCCAAAGCCAATTGCGGAATACCGGTCATCAAGGGTGATGCGGTTGTTTACACGGGCACACCGCAAACCATGTCGAATTATGCGTGCCTCGCCATGGATGCAGGCGCACGCATCATCGGCGGCTGCTGCGGCACCGCTTGCGAGCATCTCGCCGCAATGCGTGCGGCTATCGACACGCACGTCAAAGCGGAGCGACCAGCGCTTGAACGCATCATTGCCGATATCGGACCCTTGGTGAACAAGACTTCCGCTGCAAATGACGAACAGCCCAAACGCGAGCGCAGCGGCAAAAGACGGGGCTAGGCGGCGGAGGCCGTTTTGGCCACCTGCTTCAATTCTGTGAAACGCTTGGCAAAGGCTTCATTGAAGCAAAAAGCATGCTTGTCGAAGGGTTCGCTGGATGAAATCGCGATCTCTAATACAGAAAGTCAAAGTAGCTGATTCTCGAGGAATACGGCTGGCACAAACGGCCAGCCGTAATGCAGCCTACCAGACTCACTCCCCGGCCAGGCCTTTCGCCAACCGCACCAAAGTCAGGAATTCTGTGCGATAGCCAAAGGCATCATCGCCCTTGGCACCGTTTGCCAGTTCTCCGATGGCATCAAAGCTGAAGCTTGAAACCTGGTCCTGCTTGCGCAATTTCTGGCCAAATGCAGCAACTGCAACCGAGAAGCGCACATCCTGTGGCGCTTGCGGCAACTCGATCAAGTTCTCCACGGTGACCGGCTGGCTGATCAACTTGCTTGTCTCGCTTTCCGGCGCCTTGTAGCGGATCTTCACAAAACCATACTCGCTGGCATCGCCAGTCGGCACCGCCTTCTCGGCCTTGCCATAGCGCAGTGCATCCACACTCAATGCCGGACTGCCGACTGGCGTCATTTCATAGATTGCAGTCACCGAATGGCCCGATCCGATTTCGCCGGCATCAACCTTGTCATTGTTGAAATCTTCCCGGTTCAAGGCCCGTGTTTCATAGCCGATCAGCCGATATTCAGCGATCGCCGCCGGATTGAACTCGACCTGAATCTTCACGTCCTTGGCAATTGGAAACAAGGTGGAACCAGCTTCCTGAACCAGCGTTTTTTCAGCTTCGGACAAGGTATCGATGTAGGCAGCTGTGCCATTGCCGTTCTGGGCGATCACCTGCATCAATTGATCATTGTAATTGCCTTGCCCAAAGCCAAGCACAGACAAGAAGACACCGCTTTTCCGTTTGGCTTCGACCAGTTGTTTCAACGCCTCGTCGTCAGCAGGCCCGATGTTGAAGTCGCCATCGGTTGCCAGCATGACCCGGTTGATCCCGCCGTCCACGAATGAAGACTGCGCCAGCCGGTAGGCTTCCTCGATACCTGCTGCGCCAGCCGTGGACCCGCCTGCCCCCAGCCTGTCGATTGCAGCAAGGATTGCAGCCTTGCTTGAAGCCTTTGTTGGCTCCAAAACCACGCCAGCCTCGCCTGCATAGGAGACAATGGCCACACTGTCGTCCGGTCCCAGCCGGTCAAGCAACAGGCGCAGCGACGCCTTCACCAAAGGGAGCTTGTCGGCATCCTGCATCGAGCCGGAAGTGTCGATGAGGAAAACCAGATTGGCTTTGGGCTTTTGTGCCTGCGCAATCTCGTAACCCTTGATTGCCACATGCATCAGCTTCGTATTTGCATTCCATGGCGTCGGCATCACGGTGACAGTTGTAACAAAAGGCGTTTCGGCGCTTTGGGGTGGCGACCACGAATAGGGGAAGTAATTGATCATTTCCTCGACGCGAACCGTGTCAGCATCTGGCAGCCCCCCTTCTCGCAGTGACCGGCGCACCCATGCGTATGAAGCGGTGTCCGTGTCGATTGAAAAGGTTGAAACCGGTTCGTCGCCGACACGCTTGACTGAACTGCTGTCAAATCCCTGCACCCTGTCGCGCTTTTCCGGTGAAAAAACGGGAATGTCTCTCGGTGAAGGTGCAAGGTCGGCAATCTGGCCCGCCAATCCACGCGTGGTTGAGCGCTGCGCCGTCAGTCCGGCGACGGGTTCTGATGCGGGCGGAGCGGCAAGCACGGATACCTGGCCTTCAAGCTTGCTGGTATCTTGTGCGACCGCCGCGTTCTCGGAATCAACGCGCCCTTGCGCGTCATCAATCGGTTTGCGCTGATCGGCTTCAAGCGCGCTGGTTTCGTTTTGCTTGGCTTTTTGCAGAGGGATCGGCAAACTTTCTGCAACCGGTTCCAGACCTTCCAGACCTGGAAGATTCCCAATTGTGGACCAGGTAACCAGTCCCGCAACAGGCAGGACCAGAAGCGTGGCAAAGGCCGGTCCCGTCCACGACTTTGATAAAATTTTGGTTGTCATTGCATTTCTCCAGGTTTGAAGGCCCCTGGAGATGAGACGCCGACCCATGGCTGATCCTTGGGTGTCGCCCTGCTTTTTTTGCACAAGGTCGAATTGCGTCATTGCCGCTGTCAGCGCCTCGCGCTTTGCATCGGGGCTGGCCGTAGGCGGCGTCGTGTCGCGCAAAAGATCGAGCGGGTCTTTGTCAGTCATGGCTGCCTCCAGCCTTCAAGATGTCCTTCAGCCGCTTTCGCGCCTCGTGAATGTGCCATGAAACAGTGCTTTCGCTGCATTGCATTGCCGCTGCCGCCAACGCATGCGAAAGACCTTCCCCATGCACCAGCAGCACCGCGTCGCACTGTTTTGGTGGCAGTTGACGCACGGCGTCCCACAATGCTTCGGTGGGGTTGTCGTTCGGCATTGTTTCTGCCTCTTCCATCAGCAAATGAACTTTCACTGCTTCTGAAAGCCTCGTCTGGCGGCTTCGCCTGCGCAGATGATCGCGCGCCGCGTTGAGAACGAGCTGGTGCAGCCAGGTGTCAAATGCGCTGTCAGCGCGCCAGCTTCCGATAACCTTTCCAAGCCGGATACAAACATCCTGGGCTATGTCCTCCCCGTCCTCGCGGTTGCCGGACCAACGCCATGCCATGCGGAAAATGAGATCGTATTTCAGCTCCAGCAATTGCGCGAATGCCAAAGCGTCACCGGAGCGTGCAGCCACAGCCAGCCGACCCGAGTCGTCCAACGGTTTGCCTTCCCCCGGATCTGCAGCTTTCAGCGACATGTTCATCCGTTCATTGGACGACCGGCAAACGGCAATCCTTGGGCAGACGCAGTTTATTTTTTGAAGGCAGCCATGTGAAACCGCAACTGCGCCTGGCTGTATCGCCATTGCGTCCCGACAGGACATGCATTGCGTGCATGGCAACCGTCTGAATTACAGTCCGGCAGGGTTGAATCTCCACTGGAGCTTGATGCCATCAACTTCGTTCCCGACGTTGATTCAAGATATGAGCGGCAGCTCTTTACTGCAAAGCCGGCGGACGAAAATGCATCAACAGGACAAGCAGTTAGGCATGGTTTTCCAACGCAATCATCACAGGGATGATTCAGTTTATGAGGTGGGGAAACCACTTGGTCAGCATTGCTGAAAACCACGGCCGCACGCAAGGCATGCCAAAGCCCGAAACGCGGATGCATGAGGATCCCGATTGGCGACGACTGCAATCCGGCCGCACGCTTGGCAAACCGCTGGAATGGATAGACGGGAGTGCCGAACGGAAAAATGGCCGTGCCACTAGGTGCAATCTCGCTGACCGCCTGCGTCACCACGCGCCGGGTAAAGCGATCCATAGGATTATCCTGGCCATCGCTATGTTCAGGACTGTCGGTAAAAATGTCCCACATCAAGGCGTTGCTGCCAAACAACAAGGCCGGGGCATTGGCAGCAAAACCGGTGTCGAAGCTTGTGTCTTCCGAACGAATATTGAACCAGCCAATCGCATGCAGGCCGTGTTCCAGCAATCGCGTGGTCAGTGCTTGCGCGCCCGTCATTCGATCACACGAAAGACCCCGTCCCAAACCTGGCGATGCAGTTTATTGCCCACGATCGTCCGGGTGTGGGCCTCTGGCGCGTCTTGACCCTTTCAAGTGAAAGCGTCGGGCATCGAATCTTTTTTCTGCCGCACGAAGTCACGCAATGCTTCATCTATGCCGTCATCCAGCACCGGCGGTTCATACTGTTCCAGCCATTGCCGGGCAATCGTGTTGGCGCGCTCTTCCGTGCGTTTGCCGCCTTCAATTTCCCACTGCTCGAACGAATTGTTGTCGGCAACGTTTGAAACGTGAAACGCAGTCTGGAAGTTTTCACGCGTGTGCGTTGCGCCCAGATAATGGCTGCCTGGACCTACTTCGCGGATGGCGCTCATTGCCTGGCCGTTTTCGCTCATGTCGATACCGGCTGCCATTTTCTGGTGGGCGGCAAGCTGGTCGCAGTCCATGACGAATTTTTCAAACGAAGAAACAAGGCCCCCTTCCAGCCAGCCTGCTGCGTGCAACATGAAATTGACCCCGCCCATCATGGCTGGCCACAGCGTGTTGGCGCTTTCGTAGGCTGCCTGGGCATCCGGCAACTTTGCGCCAGTCAGCGCCCCGCCGGAGCGGAACGGCAAATTGTAGCGACGGGCAAATTGCGCGGCGCCAAGCAGTACCATTGCTGGTTCAGGCGTACCGAAGGACGGCGCACCAGACTGCATCGAAATTGCAGTGGCGAACGTTCCGAAAATGACCGGAGCACCTTTACGGCAAAGCTGGGTGAAGGCGATCGCGCTGGTTGCCTCGCAAAGCACCTGTGTCAGCGTTCCAGCTACGGTTACCGGGCTCATCGCGCCGCCAACAATGAACGGCGAGATGATGGTTGCCTGGTTTGCCTTGGCATAGACCTTGAGTGCGCCCAGCATGGTTGCATCCATCACCATTGGCGAGTTGCAATTGATAAGGCTTGTCAGCACGCAATTTCGGTCAACAAACTCCTCGCCGAACAGGATCTGCGCCATTTTGACAGTGTCTTCAGCGCGTTCCGGCGCTGTCACCGACCCCATGAACGGTTTGTCGGAATAGCGCGCATGCGTATAGATCATGTCGAGATGGCGTTTGTTGACCGGCACATCGACCGGTTCACAAACCGTGCCACCAGAATGGTGCATCGCCGGTGCCATGTAGGCGAGCTTCACGAAGTCGCGGAAATCGGCGATGGTCGCATAGCGGCGGTTGCCTTCAAGATCACGCACAAAGGGCGGGCCATAGACAGGCGCAAACACCGTGTGCGGGCCGCCGATCTCCACATTGCGGGCCGGGTTGCGGGCATGCTGCGTGAATTGGCGCGGCGCGGTCTTCATCAACTCGCGGCACAGGCCCTTTGGCAGGTGAACCCGCTCGCCACGTACATCCGCGCCCGCTTGTCTCCACATTTGCAGCGCTTCTGCATCTTCGCGAAACTCAACCCCCACCTCTTCCATGAGAATGTCGGCGTTGTACTCGATGATCTCCACCGCTTCGGCGGACAGAATGTCGGTCGGCGGCAAATTGCGCGTGATGAATGCCATGGAAATCGGCTTGGC
>JBGSNX010000022.1:0-18863 GCA_041739465.1 Salaquimonas sp. | reverse complement strand
CAAGGCAAGCTCAGCTGCAGCCGCAAGGAAAAGGAAGGAGGTCAACAATGTCTTGACGCCAGCATGAACCAGGAAACATAACCTAAAGGTGGCTCACTTCTCAGTGAAAAACCCGGCTCAGTTCTGAGTGGAAAATAACACACAATCGTGTTGTCTGCACTGATACACCCCGTTTTTCTGGTTGCGCTGGCGTTTGGCATTGCCAAGCTGGCCAGCGGCGCAATTGCCAGCGAAAGTGAACTGGTTTTTCTGGCAGTTGCCCTGTTCAACCTGACGGCCGGTTACTTCATTCATGCTGCAATGACCGTGCAGGTTGCGCGCCGGTGCGCACAGGCGGCAAATCCGTGGCTGCTGGCGTCGCTCCCGCTCTACTGGCTGCTGGTTTCACTGGCTGCATGGCGCGCCGTGTGGCACTTAATCGTGAAACCGTTCCAGTGGGAAAAAACCCGGCACGGGCTGGCAAAGCGCGCCACAAATGCCATTATCATTTCCTAAAGTTCACTCGCGGTGACGTTCGCGCATTTGCAGTTTTCCGGAGGAATGATGCCGAGAATTTACCTGTCCGTTTCAATTCTTGCAGTGCTTTGCACGTTTGCCACACCCGGAATCGCCGCTGATTGCGATGCTGCGCCCGCTGCCGGAATTGACTGGAGCGAATGCCGCAAACGCAATCTGATGCTTGATGGCAGCGATCTGTCGGGTGCCAGCCTTGTGGATGCCGATTTCAGTTCGAGCGATCTGCGCAAATCGAATCTTGCAGCAACCGATTTTGGCAAGGCGGCGCTAGCGCGCGCCATGATGGATGATTCAAAGGCGGCAGGGGCCAATTTCGAAAAGGCGCTCGGGTATCGCACCTCGTTTGTCAGAACCGATCTTGCCGGAGCAAAATTTGCAAAATCGGAAATGCAGCGCGCCGATTTCACCGATGCAATCCTGACGGGCGCGGATTTTGAAAAATCGGAATTGGGCCGGGTTGTGTTTACCGGCGCCGAAATCAACGGAACAAACTTCAGTTTTGCAAACCTTGCGCGCGCTGATTTTCGGGGTGCAAAGTTCAACACGCCCATCGATTTCACCAGTGCGTATCTTTATCGCACACGGTTGGAAGGCGTTGATTTTTCGATGGTAACCGGCCTGGTGCAATGGCAGGTCGACCTTTCTTGCGGCGACAGTGCTACAAAATTGCCGGCAGGAGTTGCTGTTCCGGCTGGTTGGCCTTGCGCGGAAGAATAATTTCAAACAGCGCGAAAATGCTTTGAAAGCTTGAGGCCCTGGGCTTGATAATTCGAGCCCAGATCGGTCCCGTACAGCTGCAATGGGCGCTGCATCATGCGCTCATAAACCAGCCTGCCAACAAGTTGGCCATGTTCCAGTATGAACGGCACTTCGTGGCTTCGCACTTCCAGCACCGCGCGTGAGCCTTCGCCACCCGCAGAGCTGTGACCAAATCCTGGGTCGAAGAACCCTGCATAATGAACCCGAAACTCCCCGACCAGCGGGTCGAAAGGCACCATTTCGGCTGCAAACAGCGGAGGGACGTGCACCGCTTCTTGCGATACGAGAATGTAGAACTCGTCCGGGTCGAGCACGATGTCGCGGGTTCCACGATCTCCAATCGGCTCCCAGAAGTCGAGCATGTCATGGGCGGCCTTGCGGTCGACATCAATCACGCCGGTATGGCGCTTGCCGCGATAGCCGATCACACCATTTCGGTCGCCGGTGAGGTCAATCGACAGGCCAATGCCACCATTGTGGATGTTTGGAATGGCGGACGCGACCAGCGTTTCTGTGTTGTGCAGCGCCAGTAGTTGCGCGTCGTCCAGCCGGGATTGACCCTGGCGAAAACGTATCTGCGAAAGGCGCGACCCGGTGCGCACGACAATTGGAAATGTGCTCGGGCTTATTTCAAGATAGAGCGGGCCTGAATATCCTGCCTCGATCTTGTCGAAACCCTGGCTTCGGTCGGCAATGACACGGGTGAAGATATCGAGCCGTCCGGTTGAGCTTTTCGGATTGGCGGAAGCCTCGATGTTGGGCGGCAGATGCAGCGCTTCCAGCAATTCGACGAAATAGACGCAGCCGGTTTCCAGCACCGCACCGCCTTCCAGATCGATGGCGTGCAGGGAAAACCGTTCCAGCTTCTGTGCAACGGTGTGTGCGCTACCTGGAAGGAATGAGGCCCGAACGCGCCAGGCCCGGCGTCCAAGGCGCAGATCAAGGCTGGCGGGCTGCACCTGATCTTCATCCAGCGGCCGGGGCGCCGAAATTGCGCCACTGGCAAACAAGTCGCGGATGGCGCTATCGGCCAGAATGCCGTTTTTTGAAGGTTCGTTTGTCAAGCTGGACCAATCCGCTATCAGGGCGACCAAGCAATAGCCCAAGAGCAGATTGACGCAACCGTCGGCGGAAGGTAAACCACACCTAATTCCGTGGTGTTTTGGGCCGGCCGGCTTGCAGCCACGTTAAACAAGTCGCTAAAAGGGCCGTGAGCAGTCTGGTAAGGTTTTTACCCGGACACCAACTCCCGAACCCTTGTTTTGCGGCACCTTTTTACGGGAGCACTGCGTCATGACATCGAAAAACACCTCAGAAAATTGGCGCACGGCGACCCGGCTGGTGCATTCGGGGACCTTGCGATCGCAGTTCGGCGAAACCTCAGAGGCATTGTTCCTCACCCAGGGCTTCGTCTACGAAAGCGCTGAAGCAGCCGAGGCGCGCTTCAAGGGCGAGGCGGAAGGCTTCATCTATTCGCGCTACGCCAACCCGACAGTGGACATGTTTGAAAAACGCATGTGCGCACTGGAAGGGGCAGAAGATGCCCGCGCCACCGCTTCGGGCATGGCAGCCGTCGCCGCCGCAATCGGATGCCAGGTGCGCGCAGGCGACCACATTGTTGCAGCAAGGGCGCTTTTCGGTTCGTGTCGCTGGGTCGTGGAAACGCTGATGCCGCGTTATGGCGTCGAATGCACGCTGGTGGACGGTCGCGACCTTGACGCATGGCAGCGGGCGGCTCGCAAGGAAACCAAGGTCTTCTTCCTTGAAAGCCCGACCAACCCCACACTGGAGCTTTGCGACATTGCAGCCATTGCCGACATTGCCCATTCGGTTGGAGCAAAGCTGGTGGTGGACAACGTATTTGCAACGCCCTTGTGGCAAAGCCCGCTGAAGCTGGGTGCGGACATTGTCATCTATTCGACCACAAAGCACATTGACGGGCAGGGCCGGTGCCTTGGCGGGATCGTGCTTGCCGACAAGGAGTGGATCGACAAGCACCTGCATGATTATTTCCGGCACACGGGTCCCGGCATGAGCCCGTTCAATGCATGGGTGATGCTCAAGGGGCTGGAAACGCTGCCGTTGCGGGTAAAAGAGCAAACGGCCAATTGCGCCATGATTGCCGACCATCTGGCAAAGGCACCGGGCATCTCAAAAGTCCTGTATCCAGGCCGCGCAGATCACCCGCAAGCCGAACTTGCCCGTCGCCAGATGGGGGCGGGATCAACGCTTGTGGCGTTTGATCTTGCAGGCGGCAAGGCGGCAGCATTCGCTTTTGAAAATGCGTTGGAGATCATCAGGATTTCCAACAATCTGGGCGATGCCAAAAGCCTGATTACCCATCCAGCAACAACCACGCACAAGAACTTGTCGGTTGAAGCACGCGAGGAACTTGGCATTGGTGAGGGGCTGGTTCGGCTTTCTGTTGGCCTTGAAGACCCACAGGACCTCATCGAGGACCTTGACCGGGCGTTGGCGGCAGCCGCCAAGGTTTAGTCAAACATCCGCATGGCCTGCACAATGCGGCTGATTGCGGTGTAGAAAACAACCACCGAAAAAATCCCGGCGATCCAGGGAAAGAATGCCGGGAACAGGCACATTGTCAGAAAAACTGCCAATGTTTCGGATGCTTCCGCAAGGCCCGTGGTGAACAGGAAAGATTTCTTTGCCCGCGCTTCGCTGGAAACGCCGCGTTTTTCGGCGATGACTGCAAAAGCCAGAAAGCTGCCCCCGTTGAAGTAGAACGACAAAAGCAGCACCGCCGCCATCAATGCATTTGCCTGCGGATCGGCAAAGGCGAATGCGAGCGGGATCATTCCGTAAAAACCAAAATCCAGCACGATGTCCAGGTAGCCGCCGAGGTCGGTCTTCTGGCTGGCCCGCGCAACTGCACCGTCAAGGCCGTCGCACAGCCGGCTGATCACAATGAGTAGCAGACCCGTCAACATGTATGCGTTGGCAATGGCAATCGCTGCCAGCACACCAATTGCAAAACCGGCAAACGTAACCTGATTGGCAGAAATGCCTTTACGGGCCAGCGCAGCACCAATCAGGTCGAGATATGGGTCCAGTATTTGCTTGGCCGGATTGTCAATCATCAAACCTCTCCGTTTCTGCGCGGTGATACACGCGAGCAAAGCTTGCAGCAAACCGGGGGCTGATCACTTCGCGGCGATTTGAATTGAAAACTACCCGGCGCAGTGGATTGCGGCACACATGCTTCGCGCTATCATGAAGTGTGAGGGCAGGAGGCAATTCAAGATCATGTACCACGCAACGACAAAAAGCATCCGGGTGACGGTGATGCCCGTCTACATCGACGAACGCTCCAACCCTGCTGAAGGCAAGCACTTCTGGGCGTATCGCGTGGTCGTCGCCAATGAAGGCAAATCCACGGTGCAACTGGTTTCGCGCTATTGGCACATTACCGATGCCAAAGGCCAGATCGAGGAAGTGCGGGGCAAAGGTGTCGTCGGTGAACAGCCGATCCTGCGGCCGGGCGATACTTTCGAATACACCAGCGGTTGCCCGCTCAATGCGCCGTCAGGATTCATGCGCGGCCACTATTCGATGGTGGACGAGGACGGCGTCAAGTTCGATGTCGCGATACCGGCGTTTCCGCTTGACCTGCCGGACAGCAAACCGGTGATGAACTAGTGACATGAAAATGGCTGCCGCCTTCAGGCGAGGTCAGTCTCTGTCAAGCGGTAGGTCGTGCCACAAAATTCGCAGGTCGTGATGATTTCACCGTCTGCCATTGCTTCGGCCCGATCTGGTTCGGGCAGGCTGCGAATGACATCAACGATCTTTTCCTGGCTGCAGGAACATTTGTCCTCCACCTGAGCACCACCAAAGACGTGCACTCCATGTTCGTGGAACAAGCGGTACAACAATCGCTCGGCACCAATCTGCGGGTCGGTCAATTCGTCGTCGCTGATCGTTTCCACCAATGCTTGCGCTTCGACCCAGGCGTCATCCGGCTCACCAAAATCGGGCTCTTGCGCACCAAACGGCAGATCGCCACCGGGGAGATCAGGCGTACGCATGCGCCCAGGAGCCACGGGCAGAAACTGCGCCAAAAGGCCGCCAGCCCGCCAGCGATGCTGGAACCCACCACCTGGCGCAGGTGTCATAATTTCCGCAGCGGCCAGCCGAACCACGGTGGGTATCTGCTCTGATTGGCGGAAATACTGCATCGCGGCCTCTTCGAGCGATATGCCGTTGAGTTCGACTATGCCTTGGTAGCGCTGGGTATGCGGGCCCTGATCGATGGTCATGGCAACAAAGCCCTGCCCGAGCAATTCGTGCGGGGCAGCCCGCCCTGCTTTGACCGCCTCGGCGACAGCTTCAGCATCGTGACGTGCATATGCCCTGATGTAGCCGGGAAACCTGAAATCAACGACCAGCAGGCTCACCGGCCCGTTGCTCTGTGTCTGGAAAATGAACTTGCCCTCGAACTTGAGGGAGGTCCCAAGCAGAACGGTCAAAACAATGGCTTCGCCCAGCAAGGCGGCCACTGCCGGCGGATATTGGTGCCGGTCGAGGATCGTGTTGAGCATGTCGCCAAGCTGTACGGCACGGCCGCGCGTGTCGAGCGGTGCTACGTGAAACGGCACGACCTTGTCGTCGCCTGCCAGCGTGATCCCTGCAAGTGGTGAAACAGGTGTTTGCGTCATCTGGTTTTTTCGTACCTGAAGAATTTCATTCCTGCCCTCAGACTTTGACGCCGAAACACCACGCCAGTATGCCCTTCTGCGCGTGAAGCCGGTTTTCAGCCTCATCAAAGACCACCGATTGCGGGCCGTCCATGACTTCGTCGGTCACTTCCTCACCGCGATGGGCGGGCAAATCGTGCATGAAGATCGCGTCAGGTTTGGCATGGCTCATCAGCTCGGGATTGACCTGGAATGGCAAGAAGACATTGTGGCCGCGCGCGCGGTGCTCCTGGTTCATTGATACCCAGGTGTCGGTGTAGACGCAGTCGGCGCCGGTGACAGCCGCTACGGGATCGTTGCCAAGTGTCAAGCTGCCGCCACGGGACCTAGCCCAATCCACAAAGCGCTGCTGCGGCTCGGAGCCTTCCGGCGTTGCAATGGCAAGGTTTATGCCAAAGCGCGAAGAAGCCTCGATCCATGAATGCAGCACGTTGTTGCCATCACCACTCCAGGCGATCTTGCGACCGGTGATCGGCCCCTTCTTTTCCTCAAAGGTCATGATATCAGTCATGATCTGGCACGGATGGGTGTCGTCGGTCAGACCGTTGATCACAGGCACGGTCGCGTGTTGCGCCATTTCCAACAGACGCGAATGGTCCGTGGTACGCATCATGATGGCGTCAACATAGCGTGAAACCACGCGCGCGGTGTCAGCAAGCGTCTCTGATCTCCCAAGCTGCATTTCGGTGCCTGAGAGAAAAATCGTCTCTCCGCCAAGTTGGCGCATGCCGACATCAAACGAAATACGGGTTCGGGTAGAAGGCTTGTCGAATATCATCGCCAGCACCTTGCCTGCCAACGGGCGGGCAGGATCGCGCCCTTCGCGTTTCAGGCGCTCTTTCATGCTGGCAGCACTGTCAAGTATTGACCTCAGCTCAGCCGGTTCCACGGCTGAAAGATCGAGAAAATGACGCGCCTGCGCTCCACCAATTCCACGCATGTCAATTGGCTCCCGCAGACTTTGACGAAAGCTCACCAAAAGCGGTTTCGATCCGCTGGCGGGCTTCACGCAACTCGGAAGCGGTGATCGTCAGAGGCGGCGCAAAACGCACGACGTTGTCGCCCGCACCCACGGCCAAAACGCCAGCATTGCGCAAGGCAGCAATGACTTCGGTGTTGGGCAAAACCGCCTTGAGGCCTTGAAGCAGGCCGCTGCCACGTACACCTGACACCACGGTTGGATGACTGTCCACCAGTTCGGCCAGATGTTGGCGGAAGACCTTGCCCATTTCCTGGACATGTTCAATGAAGCCGGGTTCCAGCATGATGTCGAGGACCGCATTGGCAACTGCCATTGCAAGCGGATTGCCGCCAAACGTGCTGCCATGGCTGCCAGCGACCATGCCGCTTGCTGCAGCTTCTGTCGCGAGGCAAGCCCCGACCGGGAAGCCGCCACCAAGGCCTTTGGCCAGTGCCATGATGTCTGGCGTTGCATCACTCCACTCATGGGCAAACAATTTGCCGGTGCGGCCCATGCCGGTCTGGATCTCATCATAGATCAGCAAGATGCCATTGGCGTCGCACAGTTCACGCAAGCCACGCAGGCACTGCGGGGGAACTGGCCGAATACCGCCCTCACCCTGGATCGGCTCGACCAGAATTGCGGCCGTGTTTTCATCAATGGAGGCCTTGAGTGCTTCGTGGTCCCCAAACGGCAATTGCACGAAGCCCGGCGCCTTCGGGCCGAAACCTTCAAGGTACTTGGCTTGGCCGCCGGCGGCAATCATGGCCAGGGTCCGTCCGTGGAAAGCCCCTTCAAAGGTGATGATGTTAACGCGTTCGGGTTGACCTTTGGCATGGTGATACCGACGGGCAGTCTTGACCGCGCATTCCATCGCTTCTGCGCCGGAATTGGCGAAAAACACTCTGTCGGCAAAACTGGCTTGGCACAGGCGCGTTGCGACGGTTTCCTGCCCCGGAATCCTGAACACATTGGAGAGGTGCCAAAGTCCGTCGGCCTGCGCCTTCAGGGCCGCCACCAGATGCGGATGGCCATGTCCCAGCGCGTTGACGGCGATGCCGGCAGTGAGGTCGATATAGTCGCGGCCCTCGGCATCGAACAGTCGCACACCCTCGCCGCGGACCAACTCGATTGATGGTTGCGCGTAGGTGGAAAAAACATGCTGTTCGGTTGCCATCGATCTTTGCTCCACAAAGCCGAAAAGCCGCCAAACTGGCGGCCTCAATGAAAAAACCGCCCTTCGGCGGCAATTTGTTTATATCATGCCGCAGCCGGGAAATGTCAAACCGGCCATTGCAGCGATTTGGAAACCCTGGCGGACGTGTGGCTAGCGGAAAAGCGATTCAGCTTTCCACAGCTTATTGAAATTCGATTCCGCAAGTTGGGGACAATCAGGAAAATCGATTCATACTTCACCAGTGTCCCTTGCCATGGATTCTGACGCTGGATAGTTTCCAAATTGTTAAGGCGGCTTCGGCGGCGGACTGCCCGGAAACCATAACAACGATATTCTTTGAAACGGACAGACTCTGTCTTGGCCGAAGGCTGAGTTTTGCTGTCCAATAGAAGTTGCGGCGAGGCAATTATACAATGTCATGGACAGATGAACGCGTCGACCAGTTGAAAAAGCTTTGGCTCGACGGACTTAGTGCTAGTCAGATTGCACAAGAACTTGGCGGCGTAACCCGTAATGCTGTTATCGGCAAAGTACACAGACTGGGATTGTCCGGCAGGGCAAAGACCGCATCCCATGCGGCAATATCCCGGCAGAAGCGGCCGGCGCGCAGCAGTTTCAACCAGAAACCGCAGCGCAGTACCCAAAAACCGTTGTCAAACGGACAGCTGAAAGTTTCGGGATACGCCGAGCGCGGATCCACTGCGCTTCAGGTATCACTGACGGCACCAACATCCCTGATGCTGTGCCTGACGGACCTGACCGAACGTACCTGCAAATGGCCGGTTGGTGATCCGCAGCACGATGATTTCAGCTTCTGCGGTCACGATGCCTCGGATGGAACGCCCTATTGCGCATTCCACAGCAGCATTGCCTACCAGCCGGTTGCTGACCGTCGTCGCAAGCAGGAACCAAGCTATTGACATAGCCTTGCGTGGCGACTTCGCTCGCCACGCACACTGATACCAGTCAGGGCCTGATCAATTTGCGAACTTGTCATCCAGCGCGTAACCAGCACCGCGGACGGTGCGAATGGGATCGCGCTCCCTGCCCCGGTTGATGGCCTTGCGCAGTCTTCCGACATGCACATCTACCGTGCGTTCATCCACGTAGACATCCCTGCCCCAGACCCCGTCCAGCAATTGCTCACGCGAGAAAACGCGGCCGGGGGCGGCCAGGAAAAACTCCAGCAAGCGAAACTCGGTCGGGCCAAGTTTCAGTTCGCGGCTGTTCCGGTAGGCACGGTGGGACTCGCGGTCGAGCTCAATGTCACCTGCGTTCAGGTGCGTCGACAAGGATTCCGGATTGGCACGGCGCAACATCGACTTGACCCGGGCCATGAGCTCGGGCACCGAAAACGGCTTGACGACATAGTCGTCCGCGCCGGTAGTGAGGCCGCGAACCCGCTCGGATTCCTCGCCGCGCGCTGTCAGCATGATCACCGGCAGCTTCTCGGTCTCGCGCCGCAGCCGAAGCCGGCGGCACAGTTCGATGCCTGAAAGGCCAGGAAGCATCCAGTCCAGCAAAAGCAGATCGGGGACATGTTCGTAGAGACGGATCTCCGCCTCATCGCCCCTGTCAATCGTTTCAACCTCATAGCCTTCGGCTTCAAGGTTGTATCGCAGGAGAAGGGCCAGCGGCTCTTCGTCCTCAACCACCATTACCCTTGGATTGACTGCCATTTGTCCGGCCTAGCTGCTCAATGGCCTGCTGCCATGTGACGACAAGGCAGATTTGCCCGTAACAATGAAATCGATTGTTTCGGCAAGATTGGTGCAGTGGTCGCCAATGCGCTCGATGTTTTTCGCCACGAAAAGAAGGTGCGTGCAATAGGTGATGTTGCGCGGATCTTCCATCATGTAGGTCAGCAGTTCGCGAAACAGGGACGTGTAGACCTGGTCGATTTCATCGTCGCGGCTGATGACCTCACGTGCCTTTTCAACATCCTTGTGAACATACGAATCCAGCACGTTCTTGAGCTGCTCAAGGGCAAGCAGGTTGAGATGGTCAAGCCCGTGCAGCAGCTTCTTGGGGAATGCCACGTCGGCAATTTCCTTGGTGCGGCGGGCAATGTTCTTGCCCATGTCACCGACCCGCTCCAGGTCGCCGGCCATGCGAAGCGCACCAATGATTTCGCGCAAGTCGACCGCCATCGGCTGGCGCTTGGCGATCAACAGCACCGCGTGCTCGTCGAGTTCGTGCTGCAGATTGTCGAGGATCAGGTCCTGGGCGATGATTGCATCGGCCATGCTCTTGTCCCCACGCATCAGGGCAGAAACCGACTGGGAAACAATGCTCTCGGCATAGCCACCCATTTCGGTGACCTTCCGGGTGACAAGGCGCAAATCATCGTCAAATGCTGTAACTGTATGGTCCGTCATGGAACGGCCTTTCCCTTGAGTTTGAGGATGGGCGACCGGAAATCGATCAGCCGTAACGGCCAGTGATATAGTCGTGGGTCTTGGTCTGTGTCGGATTGGTGAAAATCGTGTTTGTCTCATCGACTTCGACAAGATTGCCGAGGTGGAACATTGCGGTGCGCTGCGAAACACGCGCCGCCTGCTGCATCGAGTGGGTTACGATCACGATGGTGAAGTTCTTGCGCAACTCGCTGATCAGTTCTTCGACCTTGGCGGTGGCAATCGGATCAAGCGCGGAGCACGGCTCATCCATAAGGATCACTTCCGGACTGACGGCAATGGCGCGCGCGATGCAAAGGCGCTGTTGCTGACCTCCCGAAAGGCCGGTTCCCGGCTCCAGCAGACGGTCTTTCACTTCCTCGAACAGACCTGCCTTCTGCAGGCTGCTTACCACCACTTCATCCAGATCTGCCTTGCTCTTGGCGAGGCCATGGATGCGCGGACCGTAAGCCACGTTCTCGAAGATGGACTTGGGAAACGGATTGGGCTTCTGGAAAACCATGCCGACGCGTGCACGCAACTGTACAACGTCAACCTTCGGATCGTAGATGTCTTCGCCGTCGAGGGTAATTTTGCCTTTGACCTTGGCGATGGCAATCGTGTCGTTCATGCGGTTCAAGCAGCGCAGAAAAGTCGACTTGCCGCAACCCGACGGACCGATCAGAGCGGTGACCTGGTTCTTGTAAATATCCAGATCAACAGCATGCAGCGCCTGCTTCTGGCCGTAGAAAAGTTCGACCTTTTCCCCGCGCATCTTTACGATTGGCGCTGATGTAGAGGGGTTCAGCAGCTGTTCTGTAGCGGACTCTGACATCATGTTCATTTCCTTTATACTCCCAGCAAGCCGGAGAAACCGAATGCGAAACTATTCGCCACGACTTACCATCTGCGTTCAAACTGCCGCCGTAGTACAATTGCCACGACGTTCATGATCAACAGGAAGAACAGCAGCACGATGATGGCACCCGCTGACCGCTCGATGAATGCAGGATCTGCGCGCTGCGCCCAACCAAAAATCTGGACGGGGAGTGCAGTCGCCGGATCAAGAAATCCCGTAACTGGCGCGGCAGGATAGTTGTCGACGAAAGCTACCATGCCGATGAGAAGAAGTGGAGCCGTCTCGCCAAGCGCAGTGGCAAGGCCAAGAATGGTGCCGGTCAAAATGCCGGGCATTGCGAGAGGCAGGACGTGATGGAAGACGCTCTGCATCTTTGATGCACCAATGCCGAGAGCGGCGTCGCGGATTGAAGGAGGTACGGCTCGTATGCTGGCGCGCGTTGCAATGATGACGGTTGGCAAAGTCATCAGCGACAGAACCAGGGCGCCTACCAGGGATGAAGATTGCGGAAATCCGGCGAAGTTGATGAAGATCGCGAGACCCAAAATACCGTAAACGATGGAGGGAACCGCCGCGAGGTTTGCGATGTTTACCTCAATCATGTCGGTCCAGAAATTCTTTGGCGCGAACTCTTCCAGATAGATCGATGCAGCAATGCCCACGGGCAGGCACATCACCAGGACAAGAAGCATCATGTAGGCAGAGCCGAGGATGGCGACCCCCAGACCGGCTGCCTCGGGGCGTTGGTCCGACGCATCCGGGTTGGAGATGAAATCCGGGTTCCATGCCACCGACAAGACTCCGGCCTGCTTCAGCCTGTCAGCCAGTTCCAACTGGGCAGGGCTGATATTGCTGTCATTTACAGCGGATTCCTTGGTGACGCGGCCTTTGAGGTAGCCGTCAATGCGACCCGAAGCCAGTACCGAAAGTTCAACTGTGGTGCCGACCATGTTTGCCGGGTCAGCAAGCGTTGCGTTTCGCAATTCCGCCGGAGCGTCCTTCGAGACAAACGCCGATATGTCTTTCGCTGAAAGACCTTCAACGGAAATTCCACGTTTCACCAACTCGGCCGCAAACCCGGTTTCCAGAAGCTTTGCGTAGCTGACGGTCGTGGTCTTTGCCATTTCATCGCGATTTCGATTGCCCTTGGGGTCAATCACATCGGCGGTTATTTCAACGGGAAATTTCAACGTAGCCTGGCGAAATGCCGAGATGCCATCCGAGAAAATCGACCAGAGCATGATCGCCAGCGTCAGCAGGCTGATCACAATTGCGACGATGCCATATACCCGAAAACGCCACTCGGCATTGTTGCGGGCTTTTGTGTGGGCATCTTCCACGAACAGCGAAGCCACTGGCTTAGACAAGCCGGAAAGATTTTGTGCAATGCTGCTCATTCATACTGCTCCCGATATCTGCGAACGACCTGAAGAGCCAGAACGTTGAGACCAAGCGTGATTACGAAAAGGGTCAGACCGAGCGCAAACGCCACCAATGTCTCAGGTGCCGCGAAGTCGGTGTCCCCGGTAAGCTGACCGACGATCTTCACGGTGATCGCTGTCATCGCCTCGAACGGGTTCAAGTCAAGCTTGGCCGCCGCGCCTGCACCCATGGTTACAATCATCGTTTCACCGATAGCGCGAGACGCTGCCATCAGTACCGCACCGACAATGCCGGGAAGCGCGGCTGGAAGAACCACCTGCTTGATCGTTTCGGAGCGTGTGGCACCGAGTCCATAGGACCCGTCACGAAGGGATTGCGGCACTGCGTTGATGATGTCGTCGGACAGGGACGAAATGAACGGAATGTTCATGATCCCGATTACGATACCCGCTGTCATCACCGAAGAACCACTGTTGCCAAGACCCATCGGTTCGGCGAACCAGTCGCGCAGGAAAGGCCCGACAGTCACGAGTGCAAACAGACCGAAAACTACCGAGGGAATGCCGGCGATGATCTCGATTGCCGGCTTGACGAAAGCGCGGGTCCGGGCATCGGCATATTCTGCCAGGTAGATTGCTGTGAACAGACCGATTGGAACCGACACCAGCATCGAAATGAAACTGATGTACAAGGTGCCCCACAACAACGGCAGGATGCCCAGTTCTGAATCACCCCTGAAATTTGGAGACCATGTCAGGCCAAAGAAGAAGTCGCTTGCCGGATACTGACTGAAGAAATCCAGACTTTCAGAGAACATCGAATAGACGATGCCAACTGTGGTGAGAATTGCGATTGAGGATGAAACCATCAGGAGGCCAAGTACCACCACCTCGACCCGGTTGCGGGCACGAAATTGCGGCGTTGTGACCATGAAGGCATACGCAGCGCCCAGGAGGGCGGCCAGAATCGTAAGGATCATTCGCCCTGAAACACCCCAGCTGAACAGCTCGCGGTACTTTTGTGCTGCAGCCAGAACTTCCTTTGTGACGTCGGAGCCGAGCGCAACTCCAACGGCTGCCAGCTTGTCACGTACGTCGGTAAATTCTGTGCGAACCATTGATGCTTCGCGATCGGTCATCGCCCCTGCAGCCACTGCTGCATCAAGGCCGCCGGCAACGCGCCGCACATCTGACATCACCAAGGCAAGAGAGCTGCCATCGGCAATCTTTTCAGGTGGAAAGAAGCCTTTAATCTGGGATTCGATGACCATCGGCTGAACAATCAGCCACAATGTCAGCACCAAAATGGCAGGCACAAAGGACATGATGAAGCCGTGCCAGCCATAATAGGATGGCAATGAATGCAGGCTTTTGACTTCGCCTTTGACAGCCGCAGTTGCCCGGTATCTGGCCGCAAGATACGCCGCAACGGCAATCAGCAGCACCAAGGCTATAACAATGGTTACGGACATTTTACCCACCCGCCCTGAATTCTACGGCAAAGACTTTTGTCGAAATTGAACCGGGGCGACGCTGTCGCCGCCCCGGCAATGTCAATGATTAGTTCAGCGGGCCCATCGGGGTCTGAGCTGCAACCATTTCCTGGGTCTTCTTCAGTTCTGGGTCAGACACGAGGCCATATGCGGCGAGCGGGCCGTCCGGGCCAGCCATTTCGTCAGACACGAAGAACTCGATGTATTCCTTCAGGCCAGGAATGACGCCGATGTGCGCCTTCTTGACGTAGAAGTAGAGCGGGCGCGATACCGGGTATTCGCCCTTGGCGATTGTTTCGGTGGATGGAACAATGCCGCCCATGGTGGCTACACGAAGCTTGTCGGTGTTGTTCTGGTAGAAAGACAGACCGAATACGCCAACGCCGTTCTTGTCGGCATCGATGCGTGCGAGGGTTTCGGTGTAGTCACCGTCGATGTCGATGGAGGCACCATCGGTGCGCAGCTTCAAGCAAGACTTGACCGCTGCTGCTTTCTTTTCCTTGTCGTCCTTGCCTTCGGCTGTTGCAAGGTAAAGGTCCATTGCGCCGGAGGCCTTGCAGCCTTCTTCGATGACCTTCACGTCGAACACTTCACGGGTGCCGTGCTTGGTGCCTGGAATGAAGGCGAGGATTGGCTGCGCTGGGAGATCCTTGTTGGCGTCAGCCCATGTCTTGTTGGCGTTTTCAACAAGCTTGCCGTCCTTGACGACCATCGCGCCGAGCGCGTTGTACCAGTCAGCCGGTGTGAACTTGAATTCTGCGCCCTTGATGTCCGAGGCGAAAACGATGCCGTCATAACCAATGCGGACTTCCATGATGTCTGCAACGCCGTTCTTGGCGCAAAGCTCGATGTCGCTCTTGGCAATGCGGCTTGAAGAGTTTGCAATGTCGATGGTGTTTTCGCCAACGCCTTCGCAAAGCTTCTTGCGGCCTGCGCCCGAACCGCCGGATTCAACGACTGGCGACGGGAAGTCGGTGTTTTCGCCGAATGCTTCGGCTACGATGGTTGCGTAAGGCAGAACTGTCGACGAGCCAGCAATCTGGACCTGGTCACGGGCCGCTGCTTGACCAGCAGCAGCAATCATCAGCGCGCCAAAGGCTACGCCTGCGAGGTTTGTGAATTTCACGGGTTTTCTCCCAGTTAGGTGAGTAGGGTTCCATCGGTCCAGCCAGCCGTTGAGACCGGGGCAAAGGGGCCGACGTGACGAACGCTAAAGCTTTCGTGTAGACCTTTTATGACGTTGACCTGACAATTGAGTGACAGTTTATCATACTGAAATATAACAACTATTTTTAAGTGCTCACAGTCGCGGTTTCTTCCGCCAAGGGCAGCGAGACGCTGAAGGTGGCGCCCTGCCCCACTTTGGAGTTTACGATCAGCCTGGAACCGTGGCGATTGAGGATGTGCTTGACAATTGCAAGGCCAAGGCCGGTGCCCTGCTTGTCGCGGCTGGAGCTGATGTCCACCCGGTAGAAACGCTCTGTAAGGCGCGAAAGATGCTCCTCGGGTATGCCCGGCCCCCAATCGCGGACGGTGATTTCAGCCCGTGCCGGCGTTCCAGCCTTGGCTGCAGGAACAATGCTGGCCGAGATCTCAACCTTGCCGCCAGAGGCGCCGTACTTGCAGGCGTTTTCGACAAGATTTTCAAAAACCTGGATCAACTCGTCCCTTTCGCCGCGCACAATCATCGTGGCATCGGGCAATTTTTTCTCGATCTTCACACCAAGTTTTTGCCCCAGCGGCTGCAGGGCGTTTGCGACGTTGCCGATCACATCGTGCAGCGATACCTCACCCTGGGGCCGGACATGGGCTTTCATCTCGATGCGGCTTAATGAAAGCAAGTCGTCGATGAGGCGCGACATGCGCTCGGACTGGTCGAGCATGATGTCCAAAAATCGAGCCTGCGCCTTGGGGTCTTCTGCCGCCGGTCCCTTGATTGTCTCGATAAACCCGCGCAGCGAGGCCAGTGGGGTGCGCAGTTCATGGCTTGCATTGGCAATGAAATCGGAGCGCATCTGTTCTGCACGCCTGGTCTCCGTGAGGTCCAGAAACGACAACAGGAAAAACTCGGGCTGGCCGCCGCCGGGCCTGGGTACCGGATCAACCCGCAAGTTGAACCATCTGTCACGCGGCACATGGTCGTCATATTCGATGCTCAGGCTCGTATTGCTGGCAACGGCAGAAGCAATCATCCGGGCGACATCGGGACGCCTGAAGGTGACACTGACCGGATCGCCGACAACCGGGGTTCCAAAAGCTGGCTCCGCTGCCGCGTTTGCGTACCGCAAGCTGCCGGCCGAATCGAGAATGTATGCCGGGAAATACAAGGCCTCTGTCAACGCCTTCAACGAGGAATCGGGCCACACAGCGCGCCGTGGATTGCGGTCTGCAAGGTTTATGGTGAGCCCCGACGGGCGTGGCAGGAAAGCTGCGACCAGCCAGAAAGCGCATGCAACGGCAATGATGACACCCAAGCGATCCGGCTCGACATAGGCAAGCGCCGCCGCAGAAGCGGACGCCACCGCCAAAAGCCAGCGCGAACGCCAGAGTCTGTCTGCGGCGTTCTCGTTTCTTTGGGAGAGTTGTTCATCTTGCGGCATGGCGCACCGTTTTGCCGCGGCAATCTTTCGCGCGGTTCAGGGTTCCGATAGGGTCTTGTTAGCACAGGTCGCATGACGCTGCGAAGAACCCGAATTTCTATCAGACTGGAACACGATCATGATCATAGCCGACGCCCCTCCTGTTGAAATTACCCTTGGCGGCAAAACCCTGACTTTCGATCTTGATGAGCCGCAATTGCCGGATTCAATTCGCAAGAAGGCGTTTTCCAGCATTGGATTCCCCTATGAAAAGAAGATGGACGAGGACCTGTACGCCAGCGAACTGGAAGCCTTGCAGGAAGAGCTGGTGAAAGCGCAATACTGGCTGCAGGAGGCAAAAAAGCGGGTGCTGGTGATCTTCGAAGGGCGCGACGCTGCCGGCAAAGGCGGGGCAATCGGTGCATTCACCGAAAACCTCAATCCGCGCCAGGTCAAAAGTGTCGCTCTGTCAAAGCCCTCCGATGTGGAGCGCGGCCAATGGTATTTCCAGCGCTACATTCCGCATCTGCCAACCACAGGTGAAATGGTTCTGTTTGACAGGTCCTGGTACAACCGGGCCGGTGTTGAGCCGGTCATGGGCTTTTGCACTCCGCAGGAACACGCGACATTTTTGAAGCAGGTGCCGAAATTTGAAGAAATGTTGGTGAATGACGGGATTCACTACTTCAAGATCTGGATCGACATCGGCCGGGAAATGCAGCTTCGCCGTTTCCACGACCGGCGGCACAGCAAGCTGAAGGTTTGGAAGTTGTCTCCCATCGACATCAAAGCCTTGTCGAAATGGGATGACTACACAAAAGCCCGCGACGAGATGCTCGAGCACACCAGCACCAAACATGCCCCGTGGACGATTGTTCTTGGCAATGACAAGCGTCGTGCCCGGCTCAACATCATCCGCTCAGTGCTGAACGGCCTCGACTATGCCGACAAATCGCCGGAAAGGGTTGGCGCGATTGATCCAAAGATCGTGGTCAGCGCCAGGGATTTGCGCGGCTGACTTGGCTTAACATATTGTTTTTTCACGATTTCTTGCCCCTTTTGTGATTACGCAAAAAGGGCAAGGCTTTATTCCTTGGCAAAGCGCAGTTTGGCATAGCCAATGTCAACCGGATCGCCTTTTGCAGAAAGGCTGGCCGTGCTTGTCACATCGGTGCTGAGCGTCAGATAGGCCTTGCCGCCCTGCGCCAATGACTGCGGCATGGTCACGGTGAACACGATGGCTTCCGGCTGAAGCCCGACACGGAAACGCTTGCGCCCGCAGGCGTCTTCCCCGGCAAAATCGCAACCAATGGCAAACGTCGCCGGGCTGGAAGATCCTGATTTTGCCTGTATCTCGACGGTGACCCGTTTTCCGGCGATGCGCGAAATGGTGCCTTCGCCGATTTCCAGCAGGATTGGTTCAGCGGGGTCGTTTTTCTTGTCATCCGGGCGAACCGAGGTCAGGCGGATCATGTCAATGTTGGACTGGTTGACGATTTCAGCGATGCCACGGCCATCTGTCTGGAGCGATGCGGTATCGGTCGGGGAAAGTACGGTGATGAATTCCGAATTGGCGTCAGCTGGAGCTTCACCAACATCGCCAGTTCCTGCCGGCTGGGGAGCCTGCGCCGTGGTGATTGCTCCGATTACCACTGTGACAGCCGTGTAGACCAGCCAACCACCCAGAGCCAGCACAACGAGCACAAGCGCTATGGGCAACAGCCGTCGCAGCGATCCCGACTGGCGTCGGTAAACCGGGCGATCATCTGATTCAATGTCAAAACCCACTTCCGGCAGATACTGGTCGTCCTGCGGTGCTTCCAGGGCAAAATCGGGTTCTTCGCGCGGCTGGCGCACCGAAGGATCCTGCTTTGGCTGCGGTGCGTTGCGCGGTGCTGCCCGCAAATTGGGCATGACAGGCTTTGTTGCGGGCTGCAAATTTGGAGCTGCCGCTGGCGCTGCCGCCATTGGCGCACGGGTCGGCGGAGTTGCAGCAGATTGGGTGTTTGCCAAAGGTGCGCCCGGC
>JBGSNX010000019.1:0-34085 GCA_041739465.1 Salaquimonas sp. | reverse complement strand
GATCCATGGCGAGCGACATAGGCTGCTGGGCTTTGACGCGGCAGAACATCCGCTGGCGCTCCAGCTGGGTGGCAGCGATCCGCAAAAATTGGCATTGGCGGCGCGGATCGGTGAGCAATTCGGCTACGACGAGATCAACCTCAATGTCGGGTGTCCCTCTGACCGGGTGCAGTCCGGTACTTTCGGCGCGTGCCTGATGCGCACACCGCTGCTGGTGGGAGAATGCGTGGCGGCCATGAAGGCTGCGGTCAGCATTCCGGTCACGGTCAAATGCCGCATCGGCGTTGATGAACAAGGGCCGCAGGCGCTTGAAGAACTGGCGCTGGCGGTCTGGCAGGCAGGTGCGGAAGGGCTGTGGGTGCATGCGCGCAAGGCATGGCTGGAGGGTCTCAGCCCCAAGGAAAACCGCGATATCCCGCCGCTGGATTATGACCTCGTGCGGCAATTGAAGCGCAAATTTCCCCAACGTTTCATTGGCTTGAATGGCGGGCTTGAGCATCCGATTCAAGCGCTTGAGGTGTTGAATCACGGTGCTCAGAACTTGATTCAGGCGGGCGAGGCGCTGGATGGCGCGATGCTGGGGCGCGCTGCCTACCACCGGCCCGATGTGTTGCGCGAGGTCGACAGGTTGTTTTATGGCGACTTGCGCGAGCCCACCTCCTGGCCGCAAGTAATGGCGGCTATGCAGGAATATTGCGCCCGCCACATCGCGGCCGGCGGGCGGGTAGGGCACGTCACCCGGCACATGGTCGGGCTGTTTCATGGCATGCCCGGCGCCAGGCGCTGGCGGCAGGTGCTCTCAACGCAGGCACCTTTGCCCGGCGCGGGACCGCAGATCATTGCCGAAGCGTTTGCCGAACTGCGGCTTGACGCGCGCGCTGCAGCAGCCTAGAGCGCACCAATCGCAAGGGGCATTTCGCCCGTTGGTTTTTCCGGAACCTTTCCATGGAATTCTTGCCGCCCTTGCAGGAGCTGCTGCCGTTTTTCATCGGCCTGCTGGTGGCCGGTGTGGTTGCCGGTGTTCTGGCAGGGCTGTTCGGTATCGGTGGCGGTGCGGTTCTGGTGCCGGTGTTTTACCAGATGCTGACGGCACTCAATGTCGATGATGCAGTGCGCACCCACATCTGCGTTGGAACTTCGCTTGCCATCATCGTGCCAACTTCACTGCGCTCGTTTCAGGGGCACTGGAAGCGCGGTGTGGTAGACAAGGAATTGCTGTGGTCGTTCCTGCTGCCGGTGCCGGCCGGCGTCGTCATGGCGTCGCTGCTGGCCACCTTCATGTCGGGCGAGGGGCTGCGGATCATCTTTGCCGGCGTTGCGGTGTTGCTGGCCCTCAAGCTGCTGTTCGGCAAGGCGCACTGGCGGCTGGGAGACGACATACCGGGAAATCCGCTGCGCCCGGTCATCGGGTTTCTCATCGGGTTGTTTTCAGCCTTCATGGGAATTGGCGGCGGCATCTTCAACAACACATTCATGTCGCTGTATGGCCGCCAGATGTTGCAGGCCGTCGCCACCTCGTCGGGCGTTGGGGTATTGATCGCGGTGCCGGGGGCGCTTGGCTACATCTGGGCCGGGTGGGGCGCGCAAGGCTTGCCGCCGTTTTCGTTGGGCTTTGTCAATTTGTTGATGATGGCGGTAGTCATCCCCATGACCCTGCTGGTGGCGCCGCTTGGGGTTTCGCTGGCGCACAGGCTGCCAAAGCGCCAGCTTGAAATCGGCTTCGGCCTGTTCATGGTGTTTGTGGCGATCCGCTTTTTGTTCAGTATTTTTGGGTAGGCCCCACCTAATCCGTCAGGATCAGCCTGTCGCCGCGAAATTCGAAGCTGGTAAGCTGTGACAGGAAGTTCATGCCCAGCAGGCTGGTGTCCAGCGCATCAGCCCTTGCCACCATCGCCGGCACATTGCGCCGTTCGATGTTGCCGATTGAAAGGCTGTCGAGCCTGATCCTTGCGGCTGTCGTAACCCCGTTTGCGGTAGATACCGGAGTATCATAGTTGAGGGATTGCGGGTCGAAACCAGCAGCTTTTGCGTCAGCTTCGCTCAGCACCACGATGCTTGCGCCGGTGTCGACCAGCATCTGGACACTGGTGCCATTGGCCTCAACGTTGGCAGCAAAGTGCCGGTCATCGATCCGCAGCAGCGTTACGGTCTCGCGTCCATCGCCAGCGGTGCTGGAAATCGGGCTGCCCGGTATCAGGCCGGCAGTCATGCGCGAGGCGACATCCTGCAGTTCATAGCGGTAGAGATAGCCAGCCATCAGCATCAGGATGATTGCCAGCCACAAAACGAGGTTGCGCGCGGCTTCGCGCCACTGGTGGCGTGCGGGAATAATGGCTGCGGCCACCAGCAGACCCCACAGCCCGTAGAAGGATAGGCTGGCAAAATCGCCATTGGCCATGCCGAATACGGTCCCGGCATCGTGGTTGAGGATGAGGATCAGCGCCACCGCGCCTATGGCCGCAAGCAGGAACCACAACAGGTTCATAGGCCGCTGTCGCCTTCGCTTGCCTCGCGCATCAAGCGTCGGCGGCGGGTTTCGCGCCGCGGCTTGCGTTCGATGGTTTCCATGCGCGGGGCCAGCAGCGCCATGATGGCTATGCGCTCGCGCTCGCCCATGTTCATCCACCCGGCGATTTCATCGCGCGTGCGTCCGCAACCGAAGCAATAGCCGGTGGCGGTGTCGAGGGTGCAAACCAGGGTGCAGGGCGATGTTACCAAACTTTTGCGAACCATTGCTTTGGGTTGTCCACAGTAGGTAACAATTGTCCGCGACAAGACAAGGGCTTGCCTGCGGCAAAAATTGGCGCATGCATGGCTGTAGCGGATTGAAAGTTCAGGCAGGCCGGCGTTGGCCCAGAATGGCGCGGGCATTGTCCTTGCGCCTGGTCGGGTCTTTCACCTGCGGCATGACTTCCAAAACGCGGGCGCGCGGGAATGTCGCGATGACCTCGGTGCCTTCGCGCAGCTTGGAGCGCAATTCGAATTTGCCTTCGTGCATGTGCATCAGTGCCTGCACGATCGGTAAGCCCAGCCCGGTGCCCTGTTCGGCGCTCTTGATGGCAATGGAGCCTTGGCCGAAGGATGAAAGCACGATGGGGATTTCTTCTTCGGGAATTCCGGGGCCGGTGTCCTTGACCGAAAGATACTGGCCACCCGAGCTGGTCCAGCCCACTTTCAGCCAGATAGTTCCGGCGGTCGGGGTGAATTTGAGGGCGTTGGACAAGAGGTTCAAGGTGATTTGGCGCACCGCCCGCTCATCCGCCCAGATCAGGGGCAAATTGTCTTCGAATTGCTGGACAATGTTAATGCCCTTGTTCTTGGCCCGCAGCTGGACCATATGGCAGGCTTCTTCGACCACATAGGCAAGGCGGATGGATTCTTCCTGCAATTCCTGCCTACCGGCCTCGATGCGCGAAAGGTCAAGGATCTCGTTGATGACGTTCAACAAGTGCTGGCCGGAATTGTGGATGTCGGTGACATATTCCTTGTAGGATGGGTTGCCGACCGGCCCCAGCACTTCGGCCTGCATCACTTCGGAAAACCCAAGGATTGCATTGAGCGGCGTGCGCAATTCATGGCTCATGGTGGCGAGAAACCGCGACTTGGCAAGATTTGCCTCCTCGGCGCGGCGGCGGGCTTCTTCGGAAATCGATTTGGCGATTTCAAGTTCGGCAATCAGCGTTTCCTTCTCGGCCTTGTGTTCAAGGATCGAGAGCACCGACAGTTTGAACCGGTCGGCAATGAGGTAAAAAAAGGTTTGCGAGCCGAGCAGGATGCCGCCCATCAGCATGTGGGCGGGGTCGAGCGTGATCATGAACCGGATTGCCAGCGCAAGGGTCGGCGGCGCGCTCGTCTGCAGCAGGCAGGAGCCAAAACCATAGGCAAGGATCATGGTGATCGCCTGAAACACCAGAATGGTCGAGAACTGGATGATCGACCAGTTGCCAACGCCGCAATCATAGCAGCCGTACAGGGCAAAGCTGCTCCAGCAAATCGCGATCAGGCCGATTGCAAGCGAGAAGGTGAGCCGCCAGTGCGAAAGCACGTTTTCGGTCTCTGCCTCCCTCAGGTAGCGGTTCGAAAGCACCGCCATGAGGCCATAGGAAAGGGAAGTGCTCAAGAACCACCACAGCGCGACGACCCATCCGGCAAATCCGGCTGAAATCAGTGCGACAATGGCAATGAACAACGGCATTGCCACAAAGGCGTTGCGGTGGTTTTCCGCAAAGCTTTGCATGAGCTCCAATTCGAAGGCGATCGGTGCGCTGTTGTTCGACGTGACGCGTTCGCGCAAATCCTTCACGACACGCGACGTAGCGCTGCGTTTTCGCCGACGATCGACAATGTTCTTGTCGGAGGAATTGGACGTTTTGATACTCATCGGCCGTCGCCGTCTACCCATGCAAAGGACAAGCTAAATACCTATGCCTTTTTGGTTAACATCGTATTATGAAGCAGTTTCTGGAGGCCGCTTTGGCGTATCAATTCAATGCAAGACAAGGGGGCCACCGCCAGAGCAGACCTTCGCGTCTGCTTGAATATGCGGTGGCTGCCGCGTTCCTCGTCGCAATTGCGGTTTTGGCGGCTGCGCTGGCGCTGGTTTCGACCGATTCCCTTTCAGGAAAGGCCATTGTCGTTGACGGGGATTCCCTTCAGTTCGCAGACCAGAAAGTTCGCCTTGAAGGCATTGATGCCCCCGAATTCACCCAGACCTGCACCATTGCTGGCCAGCTGGCCGAATGTGGCAGGCTCGCCCGCAACCATTTGCGCAGCCTGATTGCCGGACGACATGTCGAATGTTCCGGCTGGCAGGTCGACAAATACGACCGGCCTCTGGTCCGCTGCATGGTTGGCGACATGGACCTCAACGCTGCGATGGTCCGGGACGGCTGGGCTGTTTCGTTCGGGGATTTCGAACTGGAGGAAGCGCAAGCCAGCAAGGCGGCGCGCGGCATTTGGAATGGCGACTTTATCCAGCCGCAGGACTGGAGGCGGGAGCATGCCGGTGAAGTTGCCGGTGACAGCGGGCATCAGGTGACTCTGGGCGATCTGATCGCCAAGACAGGGCGGCGGATTGGTGATTGGTTTGCAAAATGGTGAGGAAAAGCAATGCCGGTATTTGAAGAAATGATGCTGTATGATGGAGGTCGCGCACCAAACCCAAGACGGGTGCAAGTGTTCATGGCAGAGAAGGGAATCGAAATTCCCCGCCGGGAAATCGACATCAACAAGCTCGAGCAAAAGAGCGAATGGTTCAGCAAAATCAACCCGTTGCAGCGAGTTCCGGTTCTTGTTCTGGAGGACGGTACTGCCATTTGCGAAACGGTGGCAATCTGCCGCTATCTTGAGGAAATCCAACCCGAACCGCCATTGATGGGTGTTGATGCAAAGGACCGGGCCCTCGTTGAAATGTGGCAACGCCGGGTGGAATTGCAGTTCCTGCTGCCTGTCGGGTTTGCTTTCCGCCACCTTCACCGGGGTGCGGTGCACCTTGAGCAGCCGCAGATCGGAGAATGGGGCACCGTAAACCAGACCCGCGCGCGCGAGTTCATGGAATACCTTGACGGCGAGTTGGCAAACCGCCGGTACATTGCAGGCGATGCTTTTTCCATTGCCGACATTACGGCGGTGATCGCCTACCAGTTCCTGCGTCCGGGGCGCATCGACTATCCTTTGGACCTTGCAAACCTGCAGCGATGGTTTGGCGAAGTTTCGGAACGGCCATCGGTGAAGTTGCCTGCGGCCTGACAGCTATCCACACCGCAGTCTTGTGAAATGCTGTTTCACATATTAGGATTTTCAGGAATGAATTTCCAATAGAACGGGGATCGGAGTGCCATGGACCGTGTCGACAAGATGATCCTCAGTCTCATTCAAGAGGATGCCACGCTGCCGGTGGCAGACATTGCCAAGCGGGTGGGACTTTCAACGACACCTTGCTGGCGACGTATCCAAAAAATGGAAGAAGACCGCGTCATTCAGCGGCGGGTCGCAGTTCTCAATCCCGAGAAGGTCAATGTTGGCGTGACGGTGTTCGTGTCGATCATCACTGCCAAGCACAACCATGAATGGCTCAAACGTTTTGCCGAAGTGATCATCCGGTTTCCCGAGGTCGTCGGTTTTTACCGGATGAGCGGCCAGGTGGATTACCTGCTGAAAGTCGTCGTTCCCGACATCACGGCCTATGACGCGTTTTACAAAAAGCTCGTCAGCGAAATCGACATCGAGGACGTTTCCTCGGCTTTCGCGATGGAACGCATCAAGGATACGACGCAATTGCCACTCAACTATATCGCGCTGGAAAAGCCAGCGAAGGTCAAGGACTGACGAGGGCTCAACCCAGCCCAAGTCTTACCTTTGCCTTTTCGCTTCCAGTTCCCTGACAGCGTCACTGCCGATCCAGCGGGCGGTCTTGTCGGGGCTGGCGGCAAGTTCTGCGGCAAGGGCAAGGCAGGGACCAAGCAACGTCGCGGACCGCTTGCCGGTTTGGCGCAGCGCCCAATTGACCGCCTTGCGAACGAAATTGCGTTGATCGCTTGCGGCATCGCGGATCAAACCCAACAAGTCAAGAAACAGGGCATCATCCGCCTTCTTGTCGTGAACGGCCATCCACGCGATTGTCGCAAAAGCCGCTCTGCGCACAAACTCGCGCTCGTCGCCCGCCCATAGCCGGATTTTCTCCACCGCATAAGGGGTGCGGTCCCAAAGGTTGCCACAGACCTGGTCGCAGACGTCCCAACTGTCGAAATCCGCTGTCCAAGCGTCCATCTGGGCGGTTGTCACCCATTGAGGCTTGTCCACGAGCGAGGCCAGAATGCGGGCCTCGTGAATTGCGCTGACCCAAAGTGCCTGCGCCAGGGCGTGGTCATGCTCAATGCCGGCTGCCACTGCTCGGATATTGGGCACGGAAACACCCAAGGCGTGGTGCACACTTATGCCAAAGCGCGCCATGCCTTCCCGGTTTTTCTCCGAGCCATGGTCCTTCAGTGCCGCCAACGCTTCATCGATTGAAAACGGGCGGCGTGCCATTATGGTTACTTGCGTTCAAGCCGCGCAAGCAGGGAGGAAGTGTCCCAGCGCTTGCCGCCCATCGCCTGTATTTCGGCGTAGAATTGATCAACCAATGCTGTCACAGGCAGCCGCGCACCGGTTTGCCGCGCCTGTGCCAGAACAATATCGAGGTCCTTGCGCATCCAATCCACTGCAAAACCGTGGTCGTATTTGCCTTCGCTCATGGTTTTCCAGCGGTTTTCCATTTGCCATGAACCTGCCGCGCCTTTGGAAATCACGTCGATGACCTTCTCGACATCGAGCCCGGCTTGCCCTGCAAAATGGATGCCTTCAGCAAGGCCTTGAACCAGACCGGCAATGCAGATCTGGTTGACCATCTTGGTAAGCTGGCCTGCGCCTGAGGGGCCCATCAACCCCACCATACGCGAAAAGCTGTCGATCACGGGTTTTGCGCGTTCAAATGCTTCGCCATCGCCGCCGACCATGACTGTCAGCTTGCCGTTCTGCGCGCCTGCCTGGCCGCCCGAAACCGGCGCATCCAGAAAATGAAACCCACTGGCGCGTGCGGCGGTATCCAGTTCGCGTGCCACGGTCGCTGATGCAGTGGTATTGTCGATGAAGATCGCGCCTTTCTTCATTGTGAAAAATGCACCATCCGGCCCGGTGGTGACGGCGCGCAAGTCGTCGTCATTGCCGACGCAGGCAAATACAAAATCGCAGTCCTTTGCAGCTAGAGCAGGCGTGGCTGCTGCATGGCCTCCATGCTCGGCCACCCACTGGTCAGCCTTTTGGGATGTGCGGTTGTAAACGGTCAATTCATGGCCATTTCGCGCCAGATGTCCCGCCATAGGATAACCCATCACGCCTAGGCCTATGAAAGCTGCGTTAGCCATGCAAAAATTCCCTTCAGGCAGATTATGGCCCGGATTCTCCCGGGCAATTCCAGGGTGAGGGGATACAGCAATGCGAACATTTTTGAAATGGCTGGGCAGGGCCGCATTGCTGTTGGTGGCGTTGGTGCTTTTTGCAGGTGCCGGCATCTATGCGGCATTCAATTCGACTGTGCCTTCCACCTCAGGCACGTCGCAAATTGCCGGCCTTTCAGCGGAAACGAAGGTCGTCCGCGATGCATATGGCGTGCCGCACATCGAAGCAGCAAGCCACGAAGATGCAGCCCGCGCGCTGGGTTACTCGCATGCGCAGGATCGTTTCTGGCAGATGCATGTCTTGCGGCGGGTTGCTGCTGGCAGGCTGTCTGAACTGTTCGGCGAAGCGACAGTGCCCACCGATATTTTCCTTCGTACGGTTGATCTGGCCGGTTCCGCTCAGGCATCGCTGGAAACGCTCAGCCCGCAGGCGAAGGGATTGCTCTCAGCTTATGCCGAAGGCGTCAACGCATGGCTTTCGCGCAAGCGCGGCTTGATGGAAACAAGGCTGCCGCCCGAATTCCTGATCCTTGGCAAGGATGCCGAGCCATGGGAGCCATGGCAAAGCGTGGCGATGGTCAAGGTTATGGCGCTGACGCTGGATTCGAACATGGACAACGAAATCCAGCGCCTGGCGCTTGCTGCGCGCGGCTTTTCCCCACGTGAGATTGACGATCTGCTGCCCTACACGCCGCGCGACAACCCGCCGCCATTGCCCGATTTGCGGCCTCTCTATTCGTATGGCCCGCTGGGCAAACCCAGAGCTTCGCTTGAAGATGGCAAAAATGAGCTGGAATATGCCCAGGGCCTTGCTTGGCCGATCAACATCACCGCATCAAACAATTGGGCAGTGGCAGGTTCGCGAACCACTTCGGGCAAACCGCTTCTGGCAAACGATCCGCATCTCGGGCTGACAACGCCGACGATATTTTATCTGGCGCATCTGTCATTCGACCACAATGGCGAGAAACGGCATGTGATTGGCGCCAGCCTTCCTGGCACGCCGCTGATTCTGGCAGGCAGAACCGATCATGCCGCTTGGGGGCTGACCACCACCAACCTTGACGGGCAGGACATTTTCGTCGAGCGGCTCAACCCTGAAGACAGGACCAAATATCTGGCACCCGACGGGTGGAAGGTTTTCGAAACGCAGAAGGTCACGATAGAGGTTTCAGGCGGGAAAAACGTTGAAATCGAAAGGCGTGTAACCCGGCATGGTCCGGTGTTGCCCGACACTTACCGCAGCCTGCCAAACATTTTGCCCGGAAACCATGTTGCTGCGCTTTCGTGGGTCTCGCTGGCAAAAGACGACACTACCGTCGATGCCGCAATTGGCCTCAACCTTGCCAAAACGGTGCCGGAAGCCATGGAAGCGGCACGCCTCATGGTTGCTCCCATGCAGTCGATCGTGATGGCCGACGACCAGGGCAATATCGGCCTGATCGCACCGGGAAGGGTGCCATTGCGTGATCCGGCCAACCTTGTTTCGGGGCGTGCGCCGGTGCCTGGCTGGCTTGCCGAATATGACTGGAAAGGCTGGATGACGTTTGAGCAATTGCCGCGCATCGACAACCCGGCAAATGGCGCACTGGCCACCGCCAATGGCAACTGGATGCCGCCGGGATATGGCGGACACATCACCCACGACTGGGATGAGCAATGGCGGCAATCCCGGGTGGAGGAACTCGTGATTGCGCGCAATGAGAAACACTCACCGCAAAGCATGGAGCAGATACAAGGCGACAATTTTGATCCAGCGCTTGCAGAGTTTGCAAAAAGTGCCCTTGCCCAGCTAGCGGCGGGTGCGGGGCAGGACAGCGCCATGCTCGACGCGCTCAAAGCATGGGACGGCATCATGGCAATCGACAAGCCAGAGCCGCTCATTCTCAATTCATGGTGGCGGCACACGGAAATTGCCATGTTTGGCGACGATCTGGGCGAGGATTTCCGAAGGTTCTCAAAAGGCCACATGCAGCCTGTGCTGAGCGCACTCACTACTGCCGGTGCCCGCGACTGGTGTGATGACCGAAACAGCGAGCAGAGCGAGACTTGCGGCATCATCCTGGCGCGTTCCTTCAATGCGGCGCTGGAAGAGTTGCGCGCGATGCAGGGCAATGACTGGCGCAAATGGAACTGGGGCGAGGCGCATGTCGCCTATGGCGAACACAGGCCGTTTTCGTCGGTGGAGCCTTTGGCCAAGCTGTTCACAGTAAGCCGGCCAAGTGCTGGCGGGTCCTATACCCTGCTGCGCGGACGAACCGATTTTGGTGAAGACAAGCCGTATCGCAATGTTCATGCGTCCGCCTACAGGGGCTGGTATGATCTGGGCAGTCCGGATGCTTCAAGGTTCATTACCTCGACCGGCCAAAGCGGACATTTCTTGTCGAAGCACTACGACGACCTTGCAGATCGCTGGACGCGCATGGAGTATCTGCCGATGACAACGAACCGTGATGATTACATGAAGGATGCCGCAGGCGAGTGGATTTTACGCCCGGCAAACTGACAGGAGATGCAATGAGCGAATTGAAGACATGGCGTGAATCGGCACCGCATCTGGTGGATGTTGCAGCTGGACGCAAACCTGCTGATCTGGTTATCCGGCGCGGGCGATGGGTCAATGTGCATTCGGGCGAGATCGTCCCGGCAACTGACATTGCAATCGCCCACGGGCGATTTGCCTATTGCGGGCCAGATGCGCGCCACACCATCGGGGAAAACACCAAGGTGGTGGATGCGGGCGGGCGGTATCTGGTCCCCGGCCTTTGCGATGCGCACATGCATGTCGAAAGCGGGATGTTGACGGTCACCGAATTCGCTCGCGCGGTCATTCCGCACGGCACCACTTCGATGTTCATCGACCCGCATGAAATCGCCAATGTGCTGGGCCTTGATGGCGTCAAGCTGATGCATGACGAGGCGGCGGGGTTGCCAATCAATGTTTTCGTGCAGATGCCATCCTGCGTTCCCTCCGCGCCGGGACTAGAAAATGCCGGCGCCGAACTTGGCCCGAAAGATGTTGAGATTGCCCTGCAGTGGCCAAACATGATCGGCCTTGGCGAGGTGATGAATTTCCCCGGTGTTGCGGCAGGCGATGCCAAGATGATGGGTGAAATCTCCGTTGCAATGGCGGCCGGCAAGGTGATCGGCGGCCATTATGCATCGCCCGACCTTGGTCCCGATTTTCACGCCTATGTGGCCGGTGGACCGGCTGATGATCATGAAGGCACGCGGATGATCGACGCGATTGCCCGGGTGCGCCAAGGCATGAAGGCGATGCTGCGGCTTGGTTCTGCCTGGTATGATGTGGCTGAACAGATCCGCGCAGTCACGGAGATGGGGCTTGATCCGCGCAATTTTATTCTGTGCACCGATGATTGCCACTCCGGCACGCTGGTACATGAAGGCCACATGAATCGCGTTGTGCGCCATGCCATTGCACAAGGGTTGAAGCCCATCACCGCCATCCAGATGGCGACACTCAACACGGCAGAGCATTTTGGCCTGGCGCGGGAACTGGGGTCAATTGCACCGGGCAGGCGCGCCGATTTCCTGATTGTTTCCAACTTGCCGGAATTGAAGATCGACACGGTTTATGCGCGCGGCATGGCCATGGCGGAGAGCGGCAAGCTCATGGCGAAAATGCCTGTGTTCGACTATCCGGCAAGCGCCAAGAATACCGTCAACATGAAACGCGATCTTGAGGCTTCAGATTTCGAGATTGCTGCACCGGGCGGTGCCAACAAGGCAAAGGCCCGGGTTATCGGTGTCATCGAGAACCAGGCACCCACAAAGGCGCTGACCCGCGAGTTGGAAGTGCGCGACGGCATTGTGCAAATGGACCGCAAGCGCGATGTTTGCCAGATTGCACTGGTGGAGCGGCACCGCGCCACGGGCGGCGTGGTCAACGGATTTGTGACCGGGTTTGGCTACCGAAAGAAGTGCGCAATTGCCGCGACCGTTGCCCATGACAGCCATCACATGATCGTGGTGGGCACCAGCCGCAAAGACATGGCCAAGGCCGCCAACCGGCTGCGCGAGATTGGCGGTGGTGTGGTGGTCATTCACAAGGGCGAGGAACTTGCGCTTGTTGAATTGCCAATTGCCGGATTGATGTCCGACCAGCCGGCAGAAAGTGTAGCAGCCAAGGCGGACAGGATGGTTGAAGCGATGCGGGCCATGGGCTGCTCGCTCAACAACGCCTACATGCAGCACTCATTGCTGGCGCTGGTAGTGATACCCGAATTGCGCATTTCCGACATGGGGCTGGTCGACGTGCGCAAGTTCGAGAAGGTCGATCTTTTCGTGTGAGCAACTGGCTCCGGATCGCGCATTGCAATCCGGAGCCGGTTTTGCTGGTTAGCAAGAGCCAATGCGTTCGCGCGAGATTTCCTCGCCAAACTCGTTGAGCAGGAGGCGGGTTTTGCGACCACCCCTACACCCTTCGACATAGACCTGAACCCGGTCCAAACCAGCATCAGCTGCGCCCTTGAGGACTTCGGTCATGGTCAGTGCACTGCATCTGCCAAGGTCGCGTTCCTTGAGGACTTCCCCAAAGCGGTTGAACAGGAATTCCGAGCGGCGGTTCTCGCGGCAGGCAGTCGCGACAAACCCCGTCTGACCATTGTCAATCACCTTGATCTGCTTGAACCCTTCGGTCTGCAATCCTGCGGTAATGTCCGCCGGTCCGACAGGTTGCTGGCAGTTGCCGATGCGTACTTCATCGCGGATTTCGCCAAACCTGGTTATTGTGAGTTCAACCCGAACCAATTTGCGGCAGGCTTCGACGCGATAGCGCGGCAGGCGCGGATCGGTCACGACAACCCGGTCATAGCCTTTCTTTTCGAGGAAGGCAGGCAGGTCAGCAGTGCCGAGCACCCGCTCGCATTCGCCGACATTTCGCTGCTCCAGAACTTCGCCCCGACGGTTAATCGTCAGCTCAAGCCGGGCGCCGCGCTGGCAAGCCAAAGCAATCAGGCGAGGTCCCTGGCGGGTCTTGAATTCTACCCGGTCGTACCCGGCTGCTTCCAGCATGGCAACCAGATCGGCCGGTTCCAGTTCGGCTTCGCAACGGCCCAACACGCGTTCGGGGCCAATGCCGCCAAATGGGGTAACTTCAACGCGCACCCTCTGGCCGCGGTTGCACGCAATTGCCAAATACGTGCCGCCTCGGTCTTCAATGCTGATGCGGTCGTATCCACGTGCTTCGAGCAGGCGCACGGCTTCCTGCGGATTGACCTGCACACGGCAGCCGCCGATGCGCTGAGGCGAGCTTATTCGCCCGTCCCAATAGACCTTGAACTGCATGCGGTCCCTGCCAAGGCAGGCGTTGTAGGTTGCACCGGAAAGGCCGCGTTCAACGACATCTATCCGGTCATAGCCTTGCGCGGTCAGCATTGCCTTGATTTCGCCGTCCGAGCCGCCGAGCTGGACTATCTGGGAACTGGCCGGAGCCGCCAGCCCCAACAAGGCAAATACCTGGAACAACACCGCGAAAACCAAATGCGAGCCTGAAAGGCGCATGACAATTCCTCCCCGAAAAATCGCAAACATCCTGCGTTGACGATAATGGCGAGCGGATGGCGTTCGCCCTGATTTGTCAATTGCCATTGGCCAGTTTTCGAACCAGGGATAGCGGAAATCCTACTTTCCACTGGCAATTGGCGAGGTCATGCGCCGCACCACTGAACTGTCCTTGTCGAGAAGGACATGTTTGATCGCGCCAGCTATGTGCAGTGCAACCAGCGGGATGAACAAGTGGCCGGAAATGTCATGGATTTCTTCCGATGCTTCATGGAGCCAAGGCATCGCCGGGAAAGGTGAGGGGATGGCAAGACCGTAAATGTCGAGCGGCCGTCCAAGGCTCCACGGCAGCAGGTAGCCGGTGAGCACAACCACGATGATGCATGCCAGCAGGCCCCACAAAACAATGTTTGCTAAGAGGTTCAGAACCGGTGGCTGTTCAGGTTTTGCTGTCATACCGTTGGCAATGCGGCGCCAAACCCGCCACACCAGGAACAAGCCGATGATTGCGCCACCGCCGACGTGGAAGGCGCGCATGGCGCTGTCGCGTGCGCCTTCATGCGTGAGAAACAACGCTACAACGCTGATCGCGGTGAACCAGTGCAGGGCTATGGAAAGGGCTGAATAACCTTGCGGGTTGGTGGCGGATTTCATGGCTTGGCTCCGGTGTTTCTCGGTTGAATTTGCAGCACTTGTACTATCGGGTACTGGAGCCTCAAGTTAATTCGCGGCAAACTTGCACTCAGGATGCTGCCCTTGTGCGATACTGTGCAATGGCAAGGTCCTTGGGGGTGTTGATGTTGAAAAACGGGTCGCCGCCGGAGTCATCTTCAAACTCGACGCTGTTCCAGCCCATGGCATTGGCAAAGGCCATGACCTTGCGCTCGGCAGAGCTTTCCAGAAACAGGCGCAGCTCTTTGGCAAGCGCCACTGGCCACAATGCAACTGCCTGGTGGGTTTCACCCTTGTGCGCAGCAATCGCGATCTTGCCAAGCGCGCTTTCACACATTCGGCTTGCAAGATCATGCGGGAAAAACGGCGTATCGACCGGAACACTCAGAACATGTGAAACTTCCAGCAGGCTGGCGCTGGCATGTTCCATTCCGGCAAGGATGCCGGCAAGCGGGCCTTGCCAGCCTTCAATCGTGTCTGCAACCACGCGCGCTCCCAGGCTTTCGAAACGTCCTGGGTTACCGTTGGCATTGATGGCGATGGTGCCCAACTGGTTTGCGAGGCGCTCGGTTACATGGCGAACCAGAGGCTTTCCATCCAGCAGGACCATCGCCTTGTCGACACCGCCCATACGGCGCGAAAGGCCGCCTGCCAGAATGAGGCCAAGTACCTGATGGGGTTCAGGCGTTTTCACCTTGGCCATTCCTTGCGTCGTCGCGATCCGCCGAAATCACGAACAACGTTGCGAACACTGACAGCGTGGCTGAAAAAAGCATCAGCATGATCAATGGCAAAGGACCGGTCTGCGGACCCAGCACCAGGCCGGCGGCAATCGACAGCATAGCGCCGCCGCCAATTTGCAGGAAGCCGCTAAGACCGGATGCAGCGCCCGCAAGTTTGGGGCGAACGCTGACGATTCCTGCATTGGCGCTTGGCAAGGTGATGCCATTGCCAAGGCCGACAAAGACGACCGGGCCGAACACGGCAAGCGGATGGCTCACACCGGACATCAACATGGCTATCGAAACGAGCATCCCGGCCATCACCACCATTCCACCAGCGATCATCATGCGATTGACACCCAAACGCGCAGCAAAGCGGCCGGAGATGAAGTTGCCGGTAATGTATCCTATCCCGGCAAAGGCGAAATAGAAGCCATATTGCGAGGGCGTCATCTTGAAGAACTCGCTCGCCAGATAAGGGCCGCCACCCACAAAGGCGAAGAACGCGCCCGAAGAGAAGGCGGCGGCGGTGCAATATCCCCAGAAGCGTTTGGAACCGAACAACTGCGGCATGGTTGCAATCTGCGCGCTGATGGAAGTTGCCCGGTTGTGGTTTGTCTCGCCCAGATCGCTCCATACAAGCAGCCATGCTGCCACTCCGAACGCCAGCAGCAGCATGAAGGTGGATTGCCAGCCGAACCATTCATCGAGATAGCCGCCAACCATCGGCCCGATCATGGGTGCCAATGTCATCGCCATCGTGACGTAGCCGATCATGCTGGCGGCCTTGGCAGGCCCGACCATGTCGCGCACAACCGCCCGACCGATGACCATGCCTGAAATCGCGGTTCCCTGCAGGAACCTTGCAATCAGAAAAGTCTCGATGTTCGGCGCAAAGATCGCCAGCACCGTAGCGAGCAGTGCGACCGAAATGAAAAACAACATCACCGGACGGCGTCCGAAACGGTCTGATAGCGGCCCGATGAAAAGCTGCATTACCGCATTGGCAATGAGATAGACGGTCACCGCCAACTGTACGACGGCATAGGAAGTCCCGAAATGCTTTGCGATTCTTGGCAGCGATGGCAGGAAGATGTTCATCGCCAGCGCACCGAAGGCGGTGGCGAGCGCCAGCGTAGCAATATGGGGTGGTGACTTGCGGTCGAGGAAGCGGGCAGGGGCAATCGCGTTCACGGCGCAACCCTTGCGGTTTTGGCTGAGGCCTGGGAGTTTGCCAGCCGCTCGCGATACAGCGTGTAGATGCCGGTGGCGATGATGATGGCGCTGCCAGCATACGTGATGGTGTCCGGGAACTCGGAAAACACGACCATTCCGCCGATGACGGAGAAGATCAGCACGAAGTAGCGGTAAGGCGAAACAAACGCGATTTCGCCAACCCGCATGGCGGCGATCGAATAATAATACCCGCCGATCAGGAAAACCGACGCAAGTGCCATCAGCATCCAATGGTTGTTTGTTACTGGTTTCCATTCTTCAAACAGCGCAAGTGCTCCGCCGCTGAGTGTGACCAGAACCGCTGTAACCAATGTGGCAAACAGGGAGGGGGTCGAAATAGCGATGCCGCGCGCGGCAAGGTCGCGCAAGGTGCAGCCAGCGACGGTAATCAGCGCAAAGAGGGAAAACACAGAAAAACCCTCAACACCCGGCCGGACAATCCACAGCACTGCGGCAAAGCCGACGAGAATGGCCGAAAGCCGCCGCCAGCCCACCGGCTCACCCAGAAAGATTGCGGCACCCAGCGTCACCGAAAGCGGCAGTGCCTGCATGATGGCTGAAACGGTGGCAATGGGCATGTTGAAAATTGCAATGATGAAGCTGAAGGTGCCAATCACTTCGCCCACTGCCCGCAGGAAAACCGGCGGCTGGAATGCATGGGAAAGCGGGCGCATCTGGCCCAGCGGCCAGGCTAGCATCAGTGTCAGGGCAACCGCGAACAGGCCGCGCAGCAGCACCAGCTGGCCGATGTTCAACTCGCCTGCAAAGGCTTTCATGATGACGTCATTGCCGGCAAATCCGGCCATGCCCAGGGTCATGAAAAGTGCGCCACGCAAATTGTCGTTCATGTGTTCATCCTTGTGGCGTGCTGGCGAGTGCTGCGCGTTGGCGGCCCCGGATTCGTTCGCGGTACAGCGTATAGACGCCAGAACCTGCAATCAGCAATGACCCGGCAAGGGTTGCCGCATCAGGTACTTCGGAAAAAATGTACCAGGCGGCTATTCCGCTCCACAGCAGGGCGACATAGCGAAACGACGCTACAAACGAAATTTCAGCCATGCGCATGGCCGGGATGATCATGAGATAGGCGGCGATGACGGTCAGCGCCGCGAAAAACAGGATTGTCACTTCGCGCAGGTCGACCGGCTGCCAGCCACCAAGCGGCACCACCAGCAACATGCCCAGCAACAGGTTTGCCGTTGCCGTGAGGGCCGAAACCTCCAGGGTTGAAATGTCCTTGGGCAAATAGCGGGTCGCCGAATCGCGCACCGCGCAGAACCCGACCGATGCCAGCACCAGCAAGGCATAGGCATTGAAGCCTTCAAAGCCGGGACGAATGATCAGCAGGACGCCGCAAAATCCAACAGCGATTGCCAGCCAGCGGCGCCAGCCGACTTCCTCGCCGAAAAAGAGCGCAGCCCCCATGGTGATGACCAGCGGCAAGGTCTGGAAAATCGCCACGACATTGTTGAGCGGCATTTGCTGGAGTGCCAGCAGATAGGTCACGGTTGCCGCAGCATCCATCGCGGTGCGCAACAGCACCGTCGGCGAAAGCAGCGATGCCGACAGGCGCAGCACACCCATTTTCCAGCACAGCAGCCAGAGCATGGTCGTTGCAAACACCCCGCGTACAAGCATGACTTCGCCCATGTTGAGCGTTTGCGAGGCAAGCTTGGTCATCGCATCGTTGAGCACGAACGCACCGGTCGAAAGGCTCATCAACAATGCAGCCTGAAAATTGCTGGAAAGGGGCACGGGAAACCTTGAAAAGCGATGTCTTGCCGGGAAACTCAGAAAAGCCGGTGTTCCCGCAAGGGTGCGATACTGACTGTTGTGGCGCCGGTTGGAAATGGAGATCGAACACGGATCAGAATAATTGACGGGCCCGTCAATTACATTTGTGCCGTCGTTTGCGTTTGCGCTGAATTGCAGCGTCAGCCGCCGGTCAGGCTCATGTGGCGAGAAACGGATGGTGCAAGGTTGCGGCCAATGATGAAATCATGGCCTTTTGGCTTGCGCAAAATGGCGCTTTCGATTGCCTGGCCAAGAAGTTCGTCGCTTTCCGACGCCCGCAGCGGTGCTCGCAAATCCGCTGCGTCGTCCTGGCCTAAGCACATGTAAAGCGTGCCGGTGCAGGTGAGGCGCACGCGGTTGCAGCTTTCGCAAAAATTGTGGGTCATCGGTGTGATGAAGCCAAGCCGCCCGCCGGTTTCCTTGACTTCGACATAGCGCGCAGGACCGCCAGTCTTGTAGGGGATGTCGTTGAGCGTGTATTGCTGCTCCAGCCGCTCGCGAACCGTGGACAGCGGCAGATATTGGTCGGTGCGATCTTCGCCCATCTCGCCTAGCGGCATCGTCTCGATCAGGGTCAAATCATGGCCATTGCCATGCGCCCATTGCAGCATTTCGGGTATTTCATGCTCGTTCTGGTCTTTCAGCGCCACCGCGTTGATCTTGACCTTAAGGCCGGCCTTTTTGGCGGCTTCAAGTCCCTGCATGACCTGCGAAAGCCGTCCCCAGCGGGTAATTTGTGCAAACTTCGCCTCATCCAGCGTGTCGAGCGACACGTTGATGCGCCGCACGCCGGCATCCTTGAGTTCCTGCGCGTATTTGGCAAGCTGCGAGCCATTGGTGGTCAGGGTCAATTCTTCCAGCGCGCCGGTTTCCAGATGTTTGCCGAGGCCGCGAACCAGATGCATGACATTGCGCCGCACCAGCGGCTCACCGCCGGTCAGACGCAGTTTGCGCACACCGCGGGCGATGAAGGCGTTGCACAGCCTTTCCAGTTCCTCAAGCGTGAGCAGATCCTGCTTGGGCAGGAAGGTCATGTCCTCGGCCATGCAATAGGTGCAGCGGAAATCGCAGCGATCCGTGACCGACACCCGCAAATAGGTGATTGGCCGCGCAAACGGGTCGATAAGTGCCGGAGCGGGCTTTGCAATTGTGTTCATGCACAGAAGCTAGGCACGTGGGGGCTGGGCGTCAATGGGGGCCTGCGGTCAGTTGATAGTGTTTGGCTATTGAAACCGGGGCGCCGCATCCGCAGTTTTCCTCTCCGCAGTGGAGGTAGCGAGCAAAGTAAGCCGGAAAGGGCGTCTTGGCACAGAGTTCCCCCTTATGCCTGAAGTTGCAGTGAAGGGTTCGCGTCATACGCCGCTCCCTGTCCTTCGGCCCCTCGCTGCAAGAGGGAAAGGGCCGGGCACGCGAGTCCAAATTTGGCGATTACCTTCACTTACCCCAAATTCAACTCCTTGAAGAAGTCATTGCCTTTGTCGTCGATGACGATGAAGGCAGGGAAGTTTTCAACTTCGATTTTCCATACAGCTTCCATGCCGAGTTCGGCATATTCGAGCACCTCAACCTTGCGGATGCAGTCCTGGGCGAGGCGCGCTGCCGGGCCGCCGATGGAGCCGAGGTAGAAGCCGCCATGGCGGGCACAGGCGTCGCGCACTTCCTTGGAACGGTTGCCCTTCGCCAGCATCACCAGCGAGCCGCCTGCGGCCTGGAACTGCTCGACAAAGCCGTCCATGCGCCCGGCGGTTGTCGGCCCGAACGAACCTGAGGCCATGCCCTTGGGGGTCTTGGCCGGCCCGGCGTAGTAGACCGGATGGTCGATCATGTATTGTGGCATCGGTTCGCCCGCGTCCAGCCGCTCGCGGATTTTCGAATGGGCAAGATCCCTTGCCACGATGATCGTGCCGGTGAGCGACAGCCGGGTCTTGACCGGGTGTTTTGACAGTTCGGCGCGGATTTCGCGCATGGGCCGCGAGAGGTCGATTTCCACGACATGGCCGGAGAGTTTGGCCTCGTCGACATCGGGCATGTGGCGCGAGGGTTCGAGTTCCAGTGCCTCCAGAAACACGCCGTCGCGGGTGATCTTGCCCTTGGCCTGGCGGTCTGCCGAACAGGAAACACCGAGCCCGATCGGCAGCGATGCGCCGTGCCGGGGCAGGCGGATGACGCGCACATCGTGGCAGAAATACTTGCCGCCGAATTGCGCGCCAACGCCCAACATCTGGGTCAGTTTGAAGATTTCCGCTTCCATTTCGACATCGCGGAAAGCCCTGCCGTCCTGCGATCCCGACAATGGCAGATTGTCGAGGTATTTGGTTGAGGCAAGCTTGACGGTTTTCAGCGTCTGCTCGGCAGAGGTGCCGCCAATCACGATGGCAAGGTGATAGGGCGGGCATGCGGACGTGCCGAGCGTGAGGATCTTTTCTTTAAGGAATGCCACCAGCCGGTCGTGGGTCAGCAACGACGGCGTTCCCTGATAAAGGAAGGTCTTGTTGGCCGAGCCACCGCCCTTGGCGATGAACAGGAAATTGTATTCGCTGTTGCCATCCTCGTAGATGTCAATCTGGGCCGGCAGATTGTTTCTGGTGTTGACCTCTTCGAACATCGAAAGCGGAGCAAGCTGCGAATAGCGCAAATTCTTCTTTTCATAGGCGTCCAGCACGCCTTGGCCGAGCGCTGTCTCGTCACCGCCTGTGGTCCAGACCTGGCGGCCCTTTTTGGCCATGATGATGGCGGTTCCGGTGTCCTGGCACATCGGCAAGACGCCGCCGGCGGCAATGTTGGCGTTTTTCAGCAGGTCATAGGCCACAAACCGATCATTGTCGGTGGCTTCCGGGTCATCAAGGATCGCAGCCAATTGCTTGAGGTGGGCCGGGCGAAGCAAATGGTTGATGTCGATAAAGGCTTGCTCTGAAATCAGTCGCAGGGCTTCAGGTTCCACAACCAGTACTTCCTCGCCGCGGAAGCTGTCGGTCGAAACATGCTTGTCCGTCAATTGCTTGTATGGCGTCTGGCCATGTTCGGCGGGGTCAAGGTGCGGTGCATTCATGGCTGTCATCCTTGCATTTTCAAAGCGGGCGGCGTGCTCATAGGGCCGGTCGATCCTTATCGCGAAGGCCGACACGCATAAAGGCCGTGCGCCCAAGTCTAATCGATTTTACCGGTTCTGGCAGATCACGCTTTTTTAACCGTGGCGGCAATCTGGCACAAAGGCGCAAGGCCAGTTTACCAGATGGTGGCTTTTGTTGTGTAGAAACCGACACAGCAGGGATCCGGCAATCAAAAAAATCAACAAGCCGGTATTGGGTGGAAAACATGCTGAACCGCGTGAAGGCGTTCGCATCCGGATTGCATTTCCGGTTTTTGATGCTGGTACTTGGCCTTGCGGTGGCCTCGCTGGCCGCGCAATTGGTGACCGACACGGTCAATGAAGTGCGCAGACTTCGCGAAGCACGCATTGCCGACGCGCTGGCCATGACCAGCGTCATCGCCCGCAGCCTTGAAAAACAATTTGATCTCATCGAACTCGACGACATCGAGGACATTCTCTCAAAGGTACGGGCGCGTCCGGATGTCAAGCAGTTGACGGTTGTTGACCGCGATCTGACATTTTTCCTTGATGGTGATCCCAAGACTTCGCCCGTTGTCAGCTTCAATTTCTCCGAAGTGCAACTGGCCTCGCTCCGGACCGGCCGCACCACCCACGAAGTAACAGACGAACGCATCAAGGTCGGCGAACCGCTGTTGTCCGATGGCAATGCAATTGGCTCGGTGATGGTCGAGTTTCGCAATCCGGACGTCCACGAAACGCTTATTCCCATCATCCGTTCAAAACTGACGACAGTCTTGCCGATCCTGATCACCGGCATGTTGTTTGCCATGGGCCTCGTTACCCAGATCACCGCGCCGTTGCGCAAATTGTCGGCAACTGCACGAGCCGTTTCTGAGGGCAGCCTTGACCAGACCGTCGACGTGGAGGGTGCCATTGAAATCCGCCAATTGGGCGAAACGTTCAATTCGATGATTTCGACGCTCAAGGGCAATATCGACCAGATTTACGAACTTGCCTATGTCGACCGGATCACCCAACTGCCGAACCGGGAGTATTTCCGCATGGAATTGACGCGGGCGCTCAACCGGGCGCAGCGCAACGGGACATCCGGCGCATTGCTGTTTGTTGATCTGGATGGCTTCAAGCGGGTCAACGATACCCTGGGCCATGACCTTGGGGACAAGCTTCTGGCCAGTTTTGCCGAGCGCATGCAGGCAATCGTGCGCACCGACGACACGATCAGCTGGAACCAGCAGAGCATTGGCGCAGAAGGAACAGAAGAGAAAGCCAAGGAAAAACAGGTTCTGGCGCGGCTTGGTGGTGACGAGTTCACGGTACTGCTGGGTGAAATCCGCGAGGAAACCGATGCAGCCACCGTGGCAAGGCGCATCATTCGGGCGATGAACGAGCCGTTCGAAATTGGTGGTACCGAAGTGCGCATTGGCGCATCCGTCGGCATCGCCACCTATCCGCGGGATGGGCATACCTATCAACAGGTCCTCAAGAGCGCCGACATGGCGATGTATCTTGCCAAGGAAGAGGGTAAAAACACGTTCCGGTTCTTCTCCGAGGAATTGAACCAGCGCGCTTCCAAGCGGATGGAGGTGGAGAACGACCTGCGCAAGGCGCTGTCCCTGGGACAGCTGGAATTGTTCTATCAGCCCAAGGTGGATTGCCACACCGGGCTTCCAGTTTCCATGGAAGCGCTGGTTCGCTGGAACCATCCGCAGCGCGGCATGGTGCAGCCAGGCGAATTCATCAAGATTGCCGAGGAATGCGGCCTGATCTTGCCATTGGGTGACTGGGTTCTGAAAACCGCATGTGCACAGATCGCGACTTTTGAAACGCTTGGCATCCAGATGCCGATAGCAGTCAATATTTCCGCGCAACAATTCGAGCAGCCTGAATTTTCGCAGCGCGTGCTGGAAATTGTCGCTGGCGAAGGCATCAGCCCGCGCAAGCTCGAACTTGAGATCACAGAAAGCATGGCGATGAGCGATCCCAAGCGGGCGCTTGACCATATCCGCAAACTGAAGCGGTCCGGTATCCGCTTTGCAATCGACGATTTTGGCACCGGCCATTCCAATCTGTCACAGTTGAGCCGGCTGCCCTTCGACGTGTTCAAGATCGACCGGTCTTTTGTCGAAGCGCTTTCGGACCCGGATGACAATCACGGCCATGCAATTGTGCGGACGATTTTGGCGATGGCACAAAGCCTTGGCTATGAGACCGTCGCTGAAGGGGTGGAAACGCAGGAGCAGCAGACAATTTTGGCCGACATGGGGTGCACTCTTAGCCAAGGCTATCTGTTCGCAAGGCCGATGCCATCTGCCGATATCATCCGCTGGATCAAGGAACGTGTGGCAAAGGCTCCCAAACGTGCGCCTGCAAGGACTGGTCGCAAGAAGGCCGCCTGAAGGCTGGTTGAAGCCCGTACACTAGCTGCGTTGGCGCATGATCTGGTGGATCGCCGCTTCGAGTTCATCGAAATGCGAGATGACGAGGTCGGGCCCAAGCTCGTGAACAGGCACATCCGTGTAGCCGAAATCGACGGCAATAACCGGGATGCGAGCAGCTTTCGCCGTATCGATGTCCGTTCGTGAATCGCCGATCATGATTGCGTTTTGTGGCATGCCGCCTGCCATTTTCACGGTGTCTTGAAGGTGGCGCGGATCGGGTTTGCGCCATTCAAACGTGTCGCCGCCGGTAAGGGCGGCAAACCGCTCGAGCACGCCCAGCGATGCCAGCAGTTTGATCGCCAGCCTCTCGGTCTTGTTGGTGCATACGCTCAAGGTAAAACCGGAAGCGGCAAGGCGGTCCATTGCCAGCAACGCACCATCGAAAAGCACCGTGTTTTGCGCCAGATTCTGTGTGTAGTCGGCAATGTACAGGTCAAACAATTCATCAAGATCGCTCGCCGCCAACCCAACTCCGTTCACGGCAAAGGCGCGCTCGAGCATCGCCTTTGCGCCGTGTCCAACCATGTTGCCGATCTTTGAGGCAGGCACCGGTGGCAACCCTCGGGTTGCCGTCACACGGTTGAGCACGGGAATGAGATCGCGCGCAGTATCGGCCAGTGTGCCATCAAGATCGAATACCAAAACCGGATTTTGCATGAACGAATTCCCTTTGCAGGGCCTGTCTTGCCGAAGGGAGGCAAAATAGCAACGGTCAGGGTGGCATTTGTTCCGCTTTGCGGCAGTTTTCCCGCCGGGCTGGAAATGCAGCCTGTGCCGTGGTAGCGAACGCGAAATCCAAGCGGGCCAAGCCTGCATCTTCCAAGGGACACCATGAGCCGGGAATACAAGATCGAGGCTGCAAGTGCGGCGCTGGCGCATGTTCGCGACGGCATGCGGCTTGGCATCGGAACCGGATCAACCGCCGAAGAGTTCATAACCTTGCTGGCCGAACGGGTCGCAAGTGGACTGAAGGTCAATTGTGTTGCCACATCCGAGCGTTCGGATGCCATGTGTCGCCGACTGGGCGTACCGGTCACTTCGCTTGATGAATTGCCACAGCTTGACCTCACCATTGATGGCGCGGATGAAATCTCCCCGGACCTTTGTCTTGTGAAGGGCGGCGGCGGCGCGCTTCTACGTGAGAAGATCGTGGCGGCTGCGAGCAAAGCCATGCTGGTGATTGCAGATGACAGCAAACTGGTCGAGCATTTGGGCAAGTTCCCGCTGCCGATCGAAGTGAACATTTTCGGGCTTCGCTCGACCACCATGCGCATCGAGGCGGAAGTCTCGAAAATGGGGCTTTCGGGAGAAATCCGCTTGCGCATGGCTGGTGAAAAGCCTTTCATGACCGATGGCGGGCATTGCATCCTGGATGCATCATTTGGCCTCATTCGGGATGCAAGAGCCCTGTCAAATTCCCTGTATGCCGTTCCTGGAGTAGTCGAGCACGGCCTTTTCATTGGCTTGGCAACAATGGCTGTTTTGGCTGGTCGAAATGGTACAAGGGAAATTCGGGGCTGAAGAATTGCCGCCGTTTCCGGCGGCTGGTTGAAGAAAATGGAGACTGTATCCAATGACACGTCACGGGCAGCGTTTTGCATCCCTTTCAACGATTTTTGTAGCTGCAATGATGGGCTTCTCGATGCCTTCCTGGTCGCAGGAAGCAACGCCAGAGCATTTGGCTGCCGCCCGAGAAGCGGTATCGGCGTCCCAGTCGACAGCGTCGCTGGATGCGATCCTTCCCAATCTTGGGGAACAGGCCAAGGGCCAGTTGATTGCGAACCGACCCGATGCGGCCGACAAGCTGAACACCATTGTCGACGAGGCGACCATTGCGCTGGCATCGCGGCGCGGCAGTCTGGAAGACGAAGTGGCCCGAATTTACGCCCGCATCTTCACCATTGAAGAACTGAAGCAGGTCACAACTTTCTACCAGACCGAGGCTGGCGCAAAGCTCATCCGCGAAACACCAGTGATCGCACGATCGATCGAGGAAGCAGCCCGCGTGTGGTCCGCTGGCGTTCAGCGCGACTTGCAACAGGAAATCCAAAAGAAAATTGAGGCTGGCGGCCTCTAGTTTCGCGATATCACGGCTGTTTGAAAGAGCCCGGCAAAAGCCGGGCTTTTTTGTGAAGCTCGCAGGCGCTATGCCTGCGAATGGAATTGTGACTGAACGCAGCAAGGATACCCCGGAAAATGGCCGCTTTTGATTTTGATCTCTTTGTCATTGGCGGCGGTTCGGGCGGAGTGCGGGCAGGGCGGGTCGCTGCTTCCATGGGCAAGCGCGTGGGGATCGCCGAGGAGTACCGTTTTGGCGGAACATGCGTCATTCGCGGATGCGTGCCCAAAAAGCTCTTCGTTTATGCGTCGTCCTACACCCGCCATTTTGAGGAAGCCGCAGGCTTTGGCTGGCAGGTCGGGGACCGCAGTTTCGACTGGAGCCGGTTCATTGCCGCCAAGGACATTGAAATTGCCCGCCTTGAGGGCCTCTACCGCAAGGGCCTTGATACAAACGGCGCCACGATGTTTGACACAAGGGCGGTTGTTGAAGGACCCAACAGCATTCGGCTCCTGAAACTGGACAAGGTAGTGAGCGCGCACCGCATCCTGATCGCCACAGGTGGCACGCCGCGCCATGCCGCGCATATCTCAGGCGGTGAATTGTGCATCACTTCCAACGAGATTTTTCATCTGGAACGGCAGCCTGAAAGCATCATCATCGATGGTGCCGGATATATCGGCGTCGAGTTTGCCTGCATCCTGGCGGGCCTTGGCACCAAGGTGACCATGGTGGTGCGGGGCGAGGAAATCCTGCGCGGGTTTGATGACGATATTCGCACTACGCTTTCCGCCGACATGCGCAGGCGCGGGATCGAAATCCTCACGCACACCCAGATCCGCAGTGTGGTTGCTATAGACGGTGACAAGCGTAGCGCGCTGCTTTCAGATGGTCGCACGATTACAGCCAACCACGTTATGCAGGCAGTAGGCCGCGAACCCAACACCAAGGGACTTGGCCTTGAAAAAGCAGGCGTTGCACTGGGCTTGGACGGGACCGTGATGGTGGACGAATTTTCACGCACCAACGTGCCACACATCCTGGCAGTCGGCGATGTCACCAACCGGGTTCAGCTAACGCCGGTGGCGATTCACGAGGCCATGTGCCTCATCGAAACGGAGTTTCGTGGCAACCCGACAAGTCCCGACCACGACCTGATCCCGACTGCCGTTTTCTCGCAGCCGGAAATCGGCACCATTGGCCTGAACGAAGCGCAGGCAGCCCGCTCGTATGACAAAGTTTCAGTGTTTCTGGCGCGCTTTCGCCCGATGAAGGCAACGCTCTCGGGCAGCGAGGAAAAGATGGTCATGAAGATCATCGTTGATTGCATCACCGACCGGGTGCTGGGTGTGCATATCCTTGGTGATGATGCGGGCGAGATGATCCAGTCGCTGGCCATTGCCATCAAGATGGGTGCCAAAAAAGCCGATTTTGACCGCACGATGGCGCTGCACCCTTCAGCAGCAGAGGAGCTGGTGACGATGTACAATCCGACCTACCGGCTGAAGGGCGGGGACCGGGTCTGATAACTTCAAGGCTGTAGCAGCCAGTCGGCAAGTTGCGGCCATAGCGTTTCGCGGTGTTCCGAGCGGAAGAAGCCCATGTGGCCGACCGGCTTTTGCAAATCGCCTGGTCCAAACCAGTGCAGCCGGATCTGGGCATTGGGATACCATGATACCAGCGCTGCAACGCTTTTGCGCGTTGCCCATGGATCGTCGTCAAAGCCGACGGCAAGGATTGGAAGTTTCACCAGCGCAAAGCGGCTTGTTTCCGGGACGTCGCGATCATCCATGAAATAGTTTGGGCTGTTGCACCATTTGCGCCATTGGTTGAAGGCACCATAGGGGATGGGTTCGCCAAAACCGGCCCAGCGGGGCAATTTGCCCAGCGCCATCGCCAATGGCCAACCGACGGTGTTCATTGCACGGGACAGTTTTTCAGCTTCGTTCGTGTGGCCAAGGTATCCCGAACCTGCGGCAATCGTCATGTATCTGCTGAACAGGTGTGACACGCCGCTAAGGCCAAGCGCCTGGCCGCCAAAGGAGTGGCCAATGCCGCGCAGATCGCAATCTGCAAAGCGTTCGCGCATGTGTTCGACTACCGCTGGCAGGTCGATTGTTGCCCATTGCGCCATGCGCATCGAGTAGGCCTTGCTTCGGGGTATCGGGCCGCTCATTCCGCGATAATCATAGGTAATTACGGCTCTTGCGCCGTCATCGGCAAGATAGCGTGCGAAGTGACGGTAAAAGCGGCGTGGGACGCCCGTAGCGCTGGAAATGACAATCACCGGCCCCCTTGCGTTGGTGCCGGTGAAAAGCGTTCCTTGCAATTCCCAGCCGTCGCGGGTTTTAACGATCACATCTTCCATGCAGGCACGATAACGGACACTGCCCTTTGGTCAAGCTTCTGAAAGGATTCATGCTTTGGCAAACGACAGTAAACTCGCCGGATATTTTGGCTATGGCTCACTGGTCAACAGGCAAACCCTTCGCACCAACTATGTGGAAGCGCACAAGGCGCGGCTTTCGGGCTGGCGGAGGCATTGGCAGGCTCGCCCTGGCGACATTGCTCCTGATGGCGGCCGCATTGCATTGTTGTCCGTACACCGTGACCTTGAAACGACCATCGATGGGCTGATGATCATCGACAAGGGAGCGCACTTGCCATTGGTCGACGCCCGGGAGGCGCATTACGACCGCGTTGCGCTAGAGGCGCACCACATTGACCTTTCTGCGCAGGCAGTCCCGGTGGACGAGGCTTACGTCTACGTGGCACGGCAGGCGACAACGGGAGGCGCATTGCGCTTGCTGCAAAGCTATCTCGATGCAGTCATGGCAGGTTTTCTTGGCGAGCACGGCGAGGAGGGGCTCAACAGTTTTCTCCAAACCACGGATGGGTTCGACAAGGACATGATCTGCGACCGCCATCGCCCGATCTATCCAAGGTCGGTTGTTCTGGCGCCTGCAACTGCCGAAAAATTCGACATGCTTCTAACAAAGCATGGTGTGCGCTTCCTCGCATGACGCTTTTTTGTTGGTCTTCAACGCTGCCGGGGCTATAACGCCCGCGATTTTGCCGCAAAAGGCAATGTGTGAAAAATGCAAGGAACATGACAATGGCCGCAAAATGGACGCCCGACACGTGGCGCAGCAAGCCAATCCAGCAAGTGCCGCATTATGCTGATGCAGGCGCGCTTGCCGATGTCGAAAAGCAATTGGCAAGCTACCCGCCGCTGGTGTTTGCAGGTGAAGCGCGGGCTTTGAAGAAGTCGCTTGCAGCGGTTTCACGCGGCGAGGCCTTCATCATGCAGGGCGGCGATTGCGCCGAAAGCTTTGCTGAACACGGCGCCGACAATATCCGCGATTTTTTCCGCGTGTTCCTGCAAATGGCCGTGGTGCTGACCTTTGCTGCCGCTAAGCCGGTGGTGAAGATCGGTCGCATTGCAGGCCAGTTCGCCAAGCCACGCTCTTCGGATTTTGAGAAGCAGGGCGATGTGACTTTGCCCTCCTATCGCGGCGACATCGTCAATGGCATCGAGTTCAACGAGAAGTCGCGCCTGCCTGATCCTGAACGCCAGATCATGGCCTATCGCCAGTCGGCAGCCACTCTCAACTTGTTGCGCGCGTTTTCGCAAGGTGGTTATGCCAATCTGGAGCATGTGCATCAGTGGATGCTTGGGTTTGTGGAGAACTCGCCGCAATCAGAGCGCTACAAGCAGCTTGCAGACCGGTTGACCGAGACCTTGCGCTTCATGAATGCCATTGGCTTCAAGGCTGATGACCATCCAAAACTGCGTGAAACCGAATTCTACACCAGCCACGAAGCCCTTCTGCTTGGCTTTGAACAGGCAATGACCCGCGTCGATTCTACTTCCGGCGACTGGTATGCCACATCTGGCCACATGCTCTGGATTGGTGACCGTACCCGCCAGCCGGACCACGCGCATGTTGAATATTGCCGGGGCGTTAAAAACCCGATTGGCCTTAAATGCGGACCATCGCTTACCGATGAAGGCCTCCTGAACCTTATCGACATTTTGAACCCGGAAAACGAGCCGGGCCGTTTGACACTGATTGCCCGTTTTGGTGCAGGAAAGGTCGGCGAGCATTTGCCGCGGCTGGTGCGGGCAGTGAAACGCGAAGGAAGAGAAGTCGTTTGGACCTGCGACCCGATGCATGGCAACACCATCACGTCGGCATCGGGCTACAAGACCCGCCCATTCGACAAGGTGCTGCGCGAAGTCCAGGAATTCTTCGCCGTTCATCGCGCCGAGGGAACCTATCCGGGCGGCGTTCATTTCGAGATGACCGGCAAGGACGTCACCGAGTGCACCGGCGGGGCGCTGGCAGTTTCGGACGAAGGTCTTGCCGACCGCTACCACACCCATTGTGACCCGCGCCTCAATGCCAGCCAGTCGCTGGAGCTGGCGTTCCTCGTCAGCGAATTGCTGCAAGACGAGCGGGGAACCGTGCAAAAGTCAGCTGTCAACGGGTGAGGATGGCGGGGTTTGTGGTGTGGCGTGGGGATAAGCGAATGGGGGAGGATAGAATGAAGCAGTTACGGGGTAGGCCGAAATTAGTCTGCCAGACATGCACAATTCACCGGACACCTTGTGCCGCGTAGCCGCCCCGGCTTAGTAGGTATGTTGGGCGCAGATCGCACGATGAGTAACTTCTTCGATGTCTTTGTTGATGAAAGCATTCACGATCGCGGAGATTTCATCGTTGCAGCGGCGGTGTGCTCGCATGCTGACGTTCATCAAGAAGTCATTCAGGCCTTATCGGATTGCGGTTTCGATCCCGCCCGCGACGAGTTTAAGAGCAGCATGAGAATGAATGGAAACGCGGAGGCACAGGATTTACGCCAGTATCTCCAAAACATCCTGAGCCGGTGTAAAATCGGGGTGGCTGTTTGCCCAACGTCCGAACGTGCAAATCTCGTGACCCACGTCGCCGAGCTTCTTTCAAACCTCGATGTCTCGCCTGGCACACAGTTTAAGACAATTCATTTCGACGAGGGTATGAAGCGTACTAGCGCTCAAATGCCAGCTAAAGCGAACATAAGGTTCAACTGCGATTCAAAGTTGGTGGCAGGCATTCAGCTAGCGGACTGTGCTGCGCATTTGATTTCCACTATTCTTCTGGACGAACTAGGTCTCTTTTCAAAGACCGTTCCAGCGAATACCGTCTATCAAGATCAGGAGGGAGAAATCGAACTGGCTTGGACCCTCTGGGCAACCATACGTTACGCTCTCGCAGGGAGAACTTCGGTCGGAGAATGCGACGAGTACGACCAACCGGTGCCTATATTGAATTCTTTTGGCGTGGTCGTGTCGGATGGCTGCTCAGATTCTGTGAAGGCAGCAGTCGAAAAGAGACTCTCGACAGTTTGGGTAGGTTGCATTCATTGAAGATGGCAGCGCCAGCAAACTGATTGGTATGATGCAAAGGCTGGGTGATGCCGCCCAAACGCGACGTACCCCACACCATCGTTGAAATTGCGCTGCTCTATCGGCCTTGCCCACAACTTTTCACCTCATTACCCGAATGAAATTCCGTGCCGGTAACGTCTTCTCACATTGGCTTGAATGACATGTTTGTCATTCACGCGTGATCAATTCCGCAGGGTAAATCTCTCCTGCCCGATCAAGGGTGAAAATCAGGGAGAGTTCAAATGTTGAAGGTCGTATTCGCGGCGGCCATTGCAACAGTCGCATTCGCCGGTGCAGCAAGCGCCCAAGAAATGAAGAAGTGTGATGACGCGGCCGTTTCGATGGTCATGAAGGAAGTTGAAGGCGCGCCAGCAGACAAGAAGGAAATGGCGATGGCCGAACTGACCATGGCCAAGGAAAAGATGGCAGGCGGCATGGCCGAAGATTGCTCCAAGCACCTTGATGCCGCCAGCAAGGCGTCAATGAAGCAGTAAGCTTCCGCTATATTGAGGCGGCACTGGCGAAATTGCCGGTGCCGCTTTTTACTGTTCAGTTTGGGTGAACGCTCAATAGCGCAAATGCCCGCTCGTATGCCCGGCAAATGAAGCCTATCTCTTGGTTACAGGAGATTTGAGCATGATCGCACCCAGCATTTTCATTTCGCATGGCGGCCCGAACATTGTCATCGAGCCTTCAGAAGCACGAACATATCTGATGAATTTGGAGGCCGTGACCGGCAGGCCAAAAGCCATCGTGCTTGTTTCGGCTCATTTCGAAACCGATGGACCGGTGGTGGTGACCGATCCTGCGCCGGGAATGATCTATGATTTTGGCGGGTTTTCGCCCGAGCTGAGCCAGATGGTGTATGCAGCGCCAGGTGATCCGGAGCTTGGCATGCGCGTTGCCCACTTGCTGAGCGATGCCGGCATGGATGTCCGGGTTGCGCCGCAGCGCGGCTATGACCACGGCGCGTGGACGTCAATGATGCTGGCCTTCCCGCAGGCAGACATTCCCATTGTTCAGCTTTCGATCGATCCCAATGAGGATGCAGCTTACCATTATGCCCTTGGCAAAGCGCTTGCACCCTTGCGGCAGAAAGGTGTGATGCTGGTTGGATCTGGCCACATCACCCACAATCTTCGCGCGGTATTCGGCGCTATGCGTGGTGGCTTGCGACCAGACGCTGCAATGACCGCAAAAGTCGAGGAATTCACCCAATGGTTCGCCGACAAATTCGCCACTGGTGAACGCGAAGCGATCCTGAACTGGCGTGAACAGGCTCCGCATGTTGCTGAAAACCATCCCACGGATGAGCATTTGATGCCGCTGTTCTTTGCCTTCGGCGCAGGCGGCGAAAGCCCGAAAGCCGAGCGCGTTCACGCATCACGGCAGTTTGGGTTTTTCGCGTTTGATTCGTGGAAATTCAGCTGATCTGAAGCAATGCTTCAGTTCTGGTTGCTGCTACCAAATTTGGCGTCTGCCAGTTCGGCTTCTTCGGCGGCGGGGCTGCGCGCAACCTTGCGGCCCTCGTTGCGGTCCATCATCTGGTAGAAATACTCAAGCGATGGCTTGTACTTGTTTTCCGGTGGCAGGATGCCAACGCTGGCAGCGACATCGGACATGAAGTGATTGCAATTGTAGGTCCACAGCGCATAGCGCGGCTTGTCCCCTTGTGCCTGAACGATGCGTTGCAACAGCTTTTCATAGTTCTGCGCTGACAGAGAAATGCGGTAGGCGGCGATCGGGCGCAGGATGCAATAATCGCCATACGGGGTCAAAACACCGGTTACGGGAGCAGCTGCCGCTACCGTCGCCCCTGCATAGCCGCCAATGGGAGCCAGCATCACCAGCTTCTCGTCCAGGGGTTCCCCGTCTGGACCGATTCGCCCATAGGCGATGTAAACATGGCCAACAGGCAGTGGCGGCGTGTGGCGAAGCCGCATTTCCATGTAATATTGATGGGCAGGATCAATGCGCTTGGCGTTGATCATCTTTGGCTTCGGGCCCCAGCCGCCCTTGCACTCGCCATGTTTCATCGCAGCATATTGCGCTTCAGCGCGGGCGGCGGCTTCTATTTCAAGCGGGTCGGTCATTTGCGGTGATGCGGGCAGGCTCATGGCCGGAATCGCAGTTTCGTTTGCCGGAAGCAGCGCAATTGCAGATGCCGGCTCGGGCTGGGTTGTGGAAAGGGCTGCTGGTGGGGTTGGCTCAAGCGATGCCAATTGCCGGGCCTGTTCTGCAACAAGCGATCTTTCGGCAATGCTGTTTGCAGGTGGCAGGGTCGGTGACGTGGTCGGGCCGGGAATGGGTGTCGATTGCGCGATGGGTTGACCAGTTGCGTCGATCACGCCGGTACCGGCAACATCAAGTGGCAGGGGTTGGGCAGATTGCGTCTGTTTTTGTGCGTCGGTCCTCACATCAAGAACATTGCTGAAGGAGGAAGCCCCGTCAGAAACGCAACCGGCAAGCGCGATCGCAGCTGTCACGGCAAGGCCGATGGCGCGAAGGTCTCGAATTGCTGAGGTTGCATTGTTCGACTTCATGCGCTCCCGCCGGGCTGATTTCCTGTTTTCTGTACCACTTTACCCGCAGAAGGGTAATGGCATGCGGTTTATAAACCCTGATCGCAAAACGGGGATAAGCTGCCAGAAATCAATTGTCAATTTCCGCACTTTTCAAAAGTCTGATCTCTCTTCGGAAGTAGCTTCCATGCAATTGAGGCAATGGGGTGGCGATGGCACGGCAAAACCCCGGCAATGCTCTGAATAGAGCATAACGAGCGGTTCATGCGAGGTTCATGGGCAGGGGTGCATTCTCATTTCTGCTCGATTTCACGTGCATTGAACGATCAATGCATTCGCTCAAACCAGACAGGTATTGCTCATGAACAAACGGCTCACAATTGGCGTAAGCGCGATTTCGCTGCTCGCTCTCCTCTCGGTTCCCGCTCCGCTTCTGGCGCAATCTAACGATGCCCCCATGATCATGGCGCAAACCGACGCTGCGGCGAATGAAGAAGAAGTTCTGCGCAAGAAGGCAGAAGAAGAAGCTGCCCGCGCCCAAGCCGAGGCAGAAGCGGCGGCCCGCCAGCAGGCCGAGGCAGATGCAGCAGCCCAGGCACAGGCCGAAGCTGACAAGGCGGCAGCCGATGCAGCCGCACAGGCACAGGCCGAGGCAGATGAGGCAACACGCAGGCAGGC
>JBGSNX010000034.1:0-74018 GCA_041739465.1 Salaquimonas sp. | reverse complement strand
GGTGGCAAACAGGTCTTTGATGCCGAGCGGAATGCCTTCGAGCGCCCCGCCTTCGCCCTTGGCAAGGCGCGCGTCGGAAGCCTTCGCCATCTCGCGCGCCTTGTCATGGGTGACGGTGATGTAGGCGTTGAACTCGCCATTGGCCGCGTCGATGGCGGAAAGATAAGCTTCCGTCAGCTCGTTTGCAGTGATTTCGCGTGCCTTCAGCTTGGTGCGGGCCTGGGCAATGGTGAGGCTGGTGAGGTTCGACATCAGACGGATTTTTCCGGTTTGAAGTGCATGTCATAAAAGCGGGAATATTGGGTGTCGGGGTAGTCAAGGAACGCGGCGCAACGGACAAAGCCGCCAGCCTCGTAAAACCGCCAGGTGGCGGCAAACGGCTCAGTGCCGCCGGTTTCCAGCGCCAGCCGGGCAATGCCGCTTTCGCGGGCAAGGGTGATCACCTTTTCGAGCAGCGCCCGTCCAACACCCGTGCCACGCACCGCGGGACGGCTCCAGAACCGCTTCACTTCGGCAAGGCCGTCGCCATGCATTTTAATCGAGCCCATGCCGACCGCCCTGCCCGCAGCATCGCGGGCAACGAAAACGGTGGTGTGCGGCTCAGCCATCTGCTCCGCCGTCATCTGGAACTGGTATTCGCGCGGAGAAAGCGGGTTCAAATGCGCGTTCAGTTCCGCGACCATGGCGCGGACATCTTCCTGCAACGGGGTCTCGACCGCGATTGCCGGGGAAATCATTCGACCACCTTGGGAACCATGAAGAACCCGTCTTCCGACAGCGGCGCGTTGGCGACGATGTCTGCTGCTATTCCGCCATCGGTGACGATGTCGGTGCGCTTCTTCATTTCCATTTCGACAACCGAAGTCATCGGTTCGATGCCGGTGACATCGACCTCGTCCAATTGAGCCACGAAACCGAGAATCGCATTCAACTGGTCGCGCATTCGCTCGGCCTCTTCGGGCGTCACGGCGAGACGGGCAAGGCGCGCAACGCGCTTTACAGTGGCAAGGTCAACGGACATGGCTGTTTCCCGGGGAAGCTAGGTTTGAGATACCGCTATAGCCGCACGCTGGAGGGGATTCAACGATGAATGCCATGCCTCAAACGGCAACTGACTGACCGGGCTTTGGCAACATCACCTTGGTTGGTCCACCTTCCATGGCGGCGACAAATTTTGACGCGTCGGCATCAACCATCGGGAAGCTGCCATAGTGGCATGGAAAAACGGACTTGAAATTGAAGTAGCGGCGGCACGCCAGCGCGGCCACTGCACCGCCAAACGTGAAGCGGTCACCAATGGGCACCAAGCCAATGTCGGGCGCATGCAATTCATTGATGAGGGCCATGTCGCTGAAAATGTCGGTATCGCCCATGTGGTAGATGCTGGGCGCCTCTGGAAAATGCAGGACAAGTCCGCCCGGATTGCCCAGATACACCCCTTTTGACGATGAGGAATGCAGCGCGGGCACAAATGTCGTGGTGAAGCCGCCGCAATCAACCGTGCCACCAATGTTGCCAGTATTGATCCTGGTGTTGTCGACGCCCTGCCCGACAAGGTGCATGCATATCTCGAAATTGGCAACCAGCATCGCGCCGCTGGCCTTGGCGATGGCAACCGCATCGCCGATGTGGTCGTCATGGCCATGGGTGACCAACACATGGGTTACACCAGCGGTGGCTTGCGCAAAATCGCCGTTGAACGAAGGATTGCCGTTGAAAAACGGGTCGATGAGGATGACGTTGTTGCCGTCTTCGATGCGAAAGGTCGAATGGCCGAACCAGATGATATTCATTTCATTCTCCAATTTTCCAATGCCCGCACCAGGCAAGTTTTGACTGAACGCTGTCACACGATATTAGTGCCCTGCGCAACAAGGGCAATGATCCGATGGCCAATGTGATGGAACTGGAAGAGTTGGGAAGGACAATTGGCAAGGGCGCGCGCCTTTTTGGCCTCGATCTTGGCAGCAAGACGATCGGCATTGCGGTTTGCGATGGTGGCTGGTCGATCGCAACGCCCTACCACACCATCAGGCGGACAAAATTCACTGCCGATCTGGCCGAACTTGCAAAGCTGGTGAAAGCCGAGAAAATTGCAGGACTGGTGCTGGGCTTGCCACTCAACATGGATGGCAGCGAAGGGCCAAGGGCGCAATCCACCCGCGCCTTTGTGCGCAACATGGCGGGAAAACTCGACATGCCACTGACCTTTTGGGATGAGCGGCTCTCAAGCGCAGCAGCGGAAGACTTGATGATCGGGGCTGGGATGCGGCGCGAAAAACGCGCTCTTCACATTGATGCGGTTGCTGCATCAATCATTCTGCAGGGAGCGCTGGATCGGCTGCCGAAGCAGGGGTGAGCACTTGCTGCTGGCCGCGCGACACCTGAGTGCGCAGTTTCAAGGACCAGCGCGCTGCAAGCTCTTTGGCGCCGGGCAACCAGCGGGCGCGCCAGCGAAATGCGGCGATGGCAAGGATGAGGCAGGTATCGAAGGCACAAGCCCAGGCCATCATCGGCGGGACTGCGGAAGCCGGAACGCCCAGTGTGCGGCCGTACAGGTCAAAAACCACATCATGCAATTGCCGCGAGAGGAAAATGGTCCCGAACGACAGATCATTGGCGCTTAAAGCATACCAAGACCAGAAAAAGACCAGGGGCACCGCCCACAAGACCAGGAGAACTCGCATGACACCCCACTGTGTTGAAGCGAGTGTGCTTGCGCAACCGGAAAGGCGCAACGTTTACTTTCTGTTAAGGTTAACAAGCCTTAGGCACGCGTGACGGCCGTGCCGGGCGAAAGCCAGAATGGCGGCAGAAATGACGCCAGATTGGAGAATGGCAAAACTTCCGGCTTGAGATGAATGCCAAGGCTTTGCGCCATGAACTCACGGCGCATGCTCACCCTTTCCCAAGCTTGCGGATAGCGTTCGGCAAACTGCGCCCTGCCCTGTTCATCCAGCAAGGCGATGCCGTCCTCCATGTTGGTGGTAAACCATGGCCCGCCTGTGGCCGGGATCACATCGACCTGGACTGCCATGCCGGATTTGAGCTTCTGTTTGGATCCTTGTGCAATCGGCGAATGCATCCATTCATCTATGTGCAGCAAATGCCCCGGATTGAGCCCGACCCCGAAAAAAGGGTCGCCGAGGCGCGCCATGATGCGGGCATACAGATCGCCGCCTTCAACGCCGATGCCGATGTTTTCCAGCCAGTCTGAGACGGCTTCAAAATACGGAAAAACCAGCTTCTGGGGGTAATCGCGGATGGCTTGCGGCAATTCTTCCACGCTTTCCACCAGCCAGCCATTGCGGCATGTCAATGCACCGACATAGCCCAGCGCCGTTGTGACGGCATCGCCGCGCTCAACGGTTTTAGAAGTTGGGCTTGGCAGGCCGCGCCAAGCGCGTTCGCCGGAGGAAAACATCGTATGGCAGGAAAGCGGCAAGCCGATTGGCTGCATCAAGGCGGCAACCTCAAATTCACGCATGCCTGGACGCGTGCCCAGGAAAACCCGCTTCACCGCCTCAGAAGAATGACATGCAGCAAATTCAAACTGCGCCAGTTCGTCAATTTCAATTGTTGCACGAAGTCCGGTTTCCGGGTCCATGAACAAGGCCCCGGCATTGACAACCTTGCGGGGATCGCCGGTCAATTGGCGCAGCGTGTCAGCAATGAACGAGGGCAGTTCCAGCCAATGGGCTGCATCACTGCTCTCAAGAGCCGTGTAGTACTTCCATCCAGCCGCACCGATGGCCATGCCCCTTGATAGGCCGCAACCGTCCAACAAATCAGCAAGCGGCACAGTCTTGGACCGGTCCTGACCCATCAGGCCGAAAGGTGGGTAAAGCCGCACATCCAGCGGCAGCGGCGCGGCCTTTGCCATGCCCTGGTTTTCAAGACCAGTCAGCAGGACCGGATCGCCCTTTGGCAAAAGCACCAGCAATGCCTCTTCAAACCGCGGGTCAAAGCCGGTGAGCCAGGCCATGTTGGCGCAATGCTCGCGATCTGCGTAAATTACCAGCGCACCCAGCCCGGCGTTGCGCATTCCTTGCCGCAACCGTTCAAGACGCCCGGAATAAATGGCTGAGGCGATTTGCGGCAAATGAATTGGCACGCCAAATTCGGGCAGGCGAATTTCTGCCAAACGAGCCTTGCGCATTGTCTTCCCCCAAGAAACATCCTGGGGGAATGGTATCGTGCCATTGCGAGCTTTGCCAGCGTTAGCCAGCCTCGCCCAGATTGATGATCTCGACCCGCCGGTTCTGGCCCGATTCAGGTGCATCGGGATATTTCAGCAATTCCTCGCCATAGCCTTCAATGGCCAGACGTTCACCGCCAACACCGGCAAAGTCGGTGAGGAATTGCGTAACAGCTTGCGCCCGGCGCAGCGAAAGGTCTGCATTATAGCTTTCGCCGCCAGCAGCATCAGTATGTCCGGCAACCATGAACCGGCCCGAGCCAAGCTCAGGATCGTTCAGCGCCTCGCCAAGGGCGATCAGTTGTTTCACCGACTTGGGGTCAATTTTCGCCGAATCATATTCGAACAGGATTTCAAGATCGATCCGGCCACGGTCAGGGTAAATCTCGGCGGTGCGGGTTTCTTCCAGTGGGCGAACATCAATGCCGCGCACCGTGGCTTGTGTGTCCGTGTCAAGCTTTGCGACCTGCTTGCCTTTGCCGGAGTTGCCGGTATCGGGCTGTGGCGCGCGGCTCTTGGCAGTCTGGGTCTTTTGCTTCGCATCAGGCTGAGGCGCGCGGCGCTCTGCCACCTTCTTTTTGGGGCTCGGCGCACGCTGCTCAAGCACGGTGATCTCGGGCTCCGGTGCTCGCATGGTTTGAACCGGCTGGCCCTGTGGCTGCGGAGTGCGGCGCATGACGACAACGCCGCCATTTTGCTGTTGCTGGGGAACACGTCGCTTTACCACGGGCGCGCGAAGTGTACGCTGCGGTGGCTCCACAGCCACCGTTCCAGGGTCAAGTCTGAGCTTGCGCACGATCTGTTGTGTGGACATCACCTGCTGGGCCGAGGCGGCTCCGGCAAATGGAACAAGGATCGAAATGCTTGCCGCGAGCAAGCCGGCAAGTCGAATTGTGCTGCGGGTTTTCATGACATGTTTTTCCTTCGCTTTTGCGGTTTCGCCGCAGGTGCCGGATTTTCCGTCAATCAAACATGGGCCGGATCGGACTTTTTCGGCGTGCAGAAGCGCACATTTCGGTCAGCTACCCTGATGGATGTCGAAATGCAGGATGGCAGAGCCATGATCGAGAATTGCCAACGGCTTGCTGGCTTCTGTGTTCCAGATGCGAACGGCGCCATCGAAACCTGAGGAAACCAGATGCTCTCCATCTTTCAGTTTCAGGAACTTTGCCGCTGACGCGAGGTCCGTATGTCCCTTTATCCTGGCCAATGCGCCATCGGTTCCAAGCGCCCAGAATGCCAATTCGCCATCAACACCAGCAGTCACAAAGGACGCACCATCCAGCGACGCGTCAACAGACGAAATCCATCCCTTGTTGGCCTTGAACGAGGAAACAGTTTCGCCGGTCGCAAGGTTGAGATAGGCCAGATCGCCATCTTCATGGACGGCAACAACAATGTTCTGCGAGACGATTTCGATGTCGGTGATTTCCTTGGCGTCGATGGTTGTGGCACGGCGCAGGATCTCACCATTGCCAACGTCCAGTTCCAGCACCGTTCCGTCCGCCGACGCGGTGACGATTTTCCTGCCGTCTTCGCGGATGATGATTGGAGAGACAATTCCTGCATGCGGCCTGATCATCCACAAGGACTGCCAATCTCCGGCGCGGAGGGCCGCGAGTGAACCATTTTCGCCGCCGATCAGCAGCGTTCCGTCGGGCAATTGCGCAACGCTTGTGACACGAAAACCAGGGTAAACCGCCGCTGTCTTCTTGAATTGCGGGATCGAATAAGCAAACAGCGCGCCGTCATCTCCGGCCACCGCTAGCGATCTGCCGCCATCAATGAACGCGATGGAAGCGAGCGAAATCTTCTCGCCTTCCAGTTCGCCAAGCATGCTGGCGTTTTCGGCATCCCAAAGGCGAATGGTGTCCTTTTCGCCCCCAGTCACGATCAAGGTGCGCGCCTGTGGTGTTGATCTTTCGGTTTTGCCAGCAGACTTGGATGATTCTTCGGGCTTTGGCTGATCCGTTTGCCCCGGTTGAGGCGGCGGCGGCTCCTTGGCGCTGCTGAAGAAGAAATCACCCAACACTGCATCATAATAGGCCGGTGTCTGGTCGTGGCGGATGGTCGATGCCAGATCGCGCACCTTGCGGCGAACCTCGCGTGCGGTATCGACCAGATCAATTCCGGGCTTTTTCAAAAGCGGGATCAGCGTGCGGGTGAAGACGGAATTGGGATTTGCGTCATCATTGCCGAGCCGGTCGAGAGCTGCCTCGCCAACATCGGCGGAATACATCACGAAAGTGCCTTGGGGCGCGGATATGCGGGCGAGACCTTGCGAACCGCCAAGGCTGCGCGTGCCCTTGCCGGAGAACGGGTTGTTGCGGCAAGCGTCCAGAACGACGATGTTCAATTGAGCCTTGCGGTCGCGCAACCGGTCGAGAAGATCGTCGAGCGCGATGGCTTCGGCGGCGATGAAATCATCCTGCCCGCCCGATGCGTCAGGAGTATCAATCGGCAAAAGGTAATTGTCGCCATCAATTTCCACGCCATGGCCGGCATAGAATACCAGCGCGGTGTCGCCAGGATTGACTGCCGCGACAAACTCCTGGATCGCGCTGTTCATTTCGCGGCGGTTTGCATCCAGCACCAGTGAAACGGTGAAATTGAGTTGCATCAGGGTGTCCGCCATCGCCGAGGCGTCGTTCTGCGCCTTCTCCAGCTTGGTGACTTCGGCATAATTGTCATTGCCGATTACCAGAGCCAGGCGAGCTGCAAAGGCGGGCTGCCCAATCGCAAACAATTGGACGAGCAACACGGTGAGCATGACGAACATTCGCAGCATGGTTTGCATTCTCCCATATCGCGGACTGGTCAGGGCAAAACGGTCCACTTGCACATCAAATGGTGGCAGAGGCGAAGTAGCCTAGTGCATTTGCGCACGTCCTCACCCTGCGGGGTAAAGCGTGTCCAGGATCGCCTTGCTGTCGTGCCGGTTGTCGAGCATCCCGTAGGTAGCGCGCCACAATCCGCCAAGGCGGCTTTCGATGTAGGCGTCTGCGATGGTGCCGGTGTTGAGGCGTCGCAGTTCGGCGCCAGCTGCTGTCAGAGCCAGTTGCTCGGTAAGGATGCGGGCAGAGCCGATGTCGTTTTGCGCCATGGAAGCGGCAGTACGAATGACCTCGATGGTTTTCGAGCCGCCATTGCCGCCAAGATCCTGCTCAAGCCGGTCAAGCACCGCGCCAAGCAGCTTGCCGCCTTTGGAAAGCACCCGCATCACATCAAGGCACATCACATTGCCTGAACCTTCCCAGATCGCATTTACCGGCGCGTCGCGGTAGTGGCGGGCCATGGCGCTTTCTTCGATGTAACCATTGCCGCCCATGCATTCCATGGCTTCGCCAATGACCGGGGCTGCCGATTTGCACACATAATATTTGATGACCGGTGTCATCAGCCGGGCATAGGCCGCTTCGGCAGGATCAGCAGCGGCGCGGTCGAATGATGCCGCAAGGCGCATTGCCAGCACTGTGGATGCCGCTGTTTCCAGCGCAAGGTCTGCAAGAACGCGCTGCATCAAAGGCTGGTCGTACAGGGTTTTGCCGGACACCTGCCGGTGTCTTGTGTGGTGAACCGCTTCTGCAAGACTGGCGCGCATCATGGCGGCCGAAGATATCGCGCAGTCCAGCCGGGTCAGTGTCACCATTTCGATGATGGTGGAGACGCCCCTTCCCGGTTCACCGACCAGTTGCCCCAGGGCATTGTGAAATTCGACCTCGGAGGAAGCGTTCGAGCGGTTGCCGAGTTTGTCCTTGAGTCGCTGAAACCGAAAGCCGTTCGACTTTCCGTCTGGCAGCAGGCGCGGAACCAGAAAACAGCCAAGCCCGGTTTCATTGCCTTTGCCGCGCATCTGGGCAAGTACCAAAAACGCGTCGCACATCGGGGCGGACATAAACCATTTGTGGCCGGTGACGCGGTAAAGTCCCTCACCTGCCGCCTCGGCTACCGTTGTATTGGAACGAACATCGGTGCCGCCCTGTTTTTCAGTCATGCCCATGCCAAGCGTCAGGCCTGACTTCTGGATTGGCGCCTTCTGGGACGAATCATATTGGCGCGAGCGGATGCGCGGCAGCCATTGATTGGCAACATTGGGCGATGTCGCAAGCGCAGCAACAGCAGCGTTGGTCATGGTGATCGGGCATAAATGCCCGGTCTCGACCTGCGACATCAGATAAAAACGTGCAGCGCGGGCCAGATTGCGAATGCCGCGTTCCCCGGTGCTGTCGTCCCAGATCGAGCAATGCAGCCCCGCGGACGCGCTTTTGCGCATCAAAGCATGGTAGGCAGGATGATATTCAACGATATCGAGCCGGTTGCCCTTGGCATCATGGGTGCGCAATTGCGGCAAATTGCGGTTGGCAAGACGGCCAAGGTCGAGGCTTTCGGCGGTACCAGCCCACTGGCCAAGCGCTGTCAAATCCGTACGCACAGCGTCGGACAATGGCATGCAAGCACGCCTAAGCAGCGGATCGCCGGAGAACGCATTGAAACCGGCATGGGCCGGTGACTGGTTGAAGACTTCGTGGGTTTGGCCGGCGTTTTGATTCATGGCGGCAAACATAATGATGTTCTCTTGTGAATCCCACGAAAATCGCGGGTGTGATCGGTTGGCAAGGCAAGTGCCCGCGACTATAGCTTTGGCCTGATGACACAAGCTGCCAAGAACGCCACCTTTGCGCACCGCCATTTGCTTGGCATCAGCGATCTTTCGCCATCCGACATTCATTTCCTGCTGGAACGCGCTGAGGAAGCGGTTGCGATTTCGCGCCAACAGAACAAGAAAAAGGCTGTCCTCAAGGGTCGCACCCAGATCAATCTGTTCTTTGAGGCCTCTACCCGAACGCAGTCTTCGTTTGAACTCGCCGGCAAGCGGCTTGGCGCGGACGTGATGAACATGTCGGTCGGCTCGTCTTCCGTGAAAAAGGGCGAAACGCTGATCGACACTGCGATGACGCTCAATGCAATGCGTCCCGATCTTCTCATCGTTCGCCATTCCAGTGCCGGGGCCGTTGAACTTTTGTCGCGAAAGGTCGCCTGTTCGGTCATCAATGCCGGGGATGGCGCGCATGAACATCCCACGCAAGCGCTGCTCGACGCCCTGACCATGAAGCGCCACAAGGGCGATTTGAACCGGCTGACCGTGGCAATCTGCGGGGATGTGCTGCATTCGCGCGTGGCCCGTTCCAACATCTTGCTGCTCAACGCGCTTGGCGCGACCGTCCGGGTGATTGCCCCTTCAACGCTTCTGCCGTCGGGAATAGAACGGCTGGGGGTTGAAGTGTTCCGCCGGATGGAAGACGGCCTCAAGGGCGCAGATGTGGTCATGATGCTGCGGTTGCAGCGAGAGCGCATGGAAGGCGCACTGGTGCCTTCGGTTCGCGAGTACTTCCACTATTTCGGCCTTGACGGGGAAAAGCTGAAACTGGCCAGCCGCGATGCGCTCGTGATGCACCCCGGCCCTATGAACCGGGGCGTGGAAATTGCTTCGGAGGTCGCCGACGGGCCGCAAAGCGTGATCGAGGAACAAGTGGAGATGGGCGTTGCCGTGCGCATGGCCGTCATTGAGGCACTGATCGGAGCGCAAGGACCGGCAGAAGATGGTTGAACGGCCAATTCTCATTTATGGCGGCCATGTGGTTGATCCCTCACAGGGCATCGACGGCCCCGCTTCAATTCTGGTCGAAGATGGAAAGATCAGCGCCATCCATCGAGGCGCTGCGCAAACTGCAATTCCCGATGGTGCACAGGCCATCAATGCCAGCGGGCTCCATGTGTTCCCCGGCTTCATCGATGCCCGCGTGCATGTGGGAGAACCGGGCGGCGAACATCGGGAAACCATAGCCTCTGCCAGCAAGGCCGCAGCGGCTGGTGGCGTGACCTCGTTCATCATGATGCCGCAGACCGATCCGGTCATCGATGATGTGGCGCTGGTTGAATTTGTGCGCCGCGCAGCGCGCGACACCGCGCTGGTGAACGTGCATCCTTCGGCGGCGATAACCCGTGGCCTCAAAGGCCATGAACTTACGGAGTTTGGCCTGTTGCAGGCTGCCGGTGCCGTGATGGTGACTGAAGGCACGCATTGGCTTTCCAATGCGCTCACCTTGCGGCGGGCCATGACCTATGCGCGCGATTTCGGCATGGTTCTGGCGCTCGAACCGGCTGATCCTGCCCTTTCATCCAATGGCGTGATGAATGAAGGACTGGTCGCGACACATCTTGGACTTGCTGGCATCGCACGAGAGGCCGAACTGGTAGCGCTGGAGCGGGATTTGCGCATTGCTGCTCTGACCGGTGGCAATTATCACGCCGCACTGGTTTCAACGGGGCAGTCGGTTGACGCCATTGCAGCGGCGAAAGCAGCGGGGGTCAACGTGACAGCTGCCGCCTCGATCAACAATTTGTCGCTGAACGAAAACGATATTGGCCGCTATCGCACGTTTTTCCGGCTTGCCCCGCCGCTGCGAAGCGAAACCGACCGGCTGGCATTGGTCGAGGGATTGGCCGATGGGACCATCGACATCATCGTTTCAAGCCATGACCCGCAAGATGTCGATACCAAACGCCTGCCGTTTGCCGAAGCTGCGCCTGGTGCCGTCGGTTTGGAAACACTGTTTTGTGCCGCCTTGCGTCTTCACCACAACGGACATCTGACCCTATCACGGCTAGTGGAATGCCTGTCTGTGAAGCCGGCACGGATCTTCGGCGTTCCAGGTGGCACGCTCAGGCCCGGTGCACCAGCGGACATCGTCATTGCCGACATTCACATGCCGCACATCATGGACGAGCGGGCCATTGTCTCGCGCTCAAAGAACACCCCTTTTGAAGGCGCACGGTTCAGCGGCAAGGTCTTGCAAACCTTGGTCGCAGGCCGCACAGTATACACTAATAAATAGAGGCGGAGCATGTCCATCACCTATCTTACAGCGCTTGGGGCGCTGGCATTGGGCTACATTTTGGGTTCGGTGCCGTTTGGACTTGTCCTCACCCGGATGGCTGGGCTTGGCGACGTTCGAAAGATAGGCTCGGGAAACATCGGTGCGACCAATGTTTTGCGCACCGGCAACAAGGGATTGGCGGCGGCCACCTTGCTGCTTGACGCCTTGAAAGGAACGGTTGCGGTGCTGGCCGTGCAATGGTTTGCCGGACCGCAAGCCGGGCTGGTTGCAGGGCTTGGCGCTTTTCTTGGCCATTGCTACCCGGCATGGCTGGGGTTCAAGGGCGGCAAGGGTGTTGCCACATTCCTTGGCATCCTTTTGGCAGTTGCCTGGCAGGGCGCCATTGCCTTTGCTGCAATCTGGCTCCTTGCAGCATTTACCTCGCGCTACTCATCCCTTGCGGCACTGCTTGCGACAGCAGCAACGCCGTTGGTGCTTTTGTATTTCGGCATGCCGATGGCTGCGTTGTTGTTTGCCATCCTCGCCGCGATCTCCTGGTTCAAGCACCGCGCCAACATTTCCCGCCTTTTTGCGGGAACTGAAAGCCGGATCGGTGCGAAAGGCTGAGCGCTTGTGACAGCAACGCCACCTGCAACAAAAGGCCGTTTTCAACTGGGCGACGAGCAGCGCCTGCAATGGTTGATGCTGATCCGCAGCGAGAATGTGGGTGCTGCCACTTTTCGCGACCTCATCAACCATTATGGAACGGCGGCAGCAGCGCTTGAGGCTTTGCCGGAGCTTGCCAAGCGTGGCGGTGTGGCGGCTCGCATCAAGATTGGCACCCGCGCCGACGCCGAAGCGGAAATCAAGGCAGCGCGAAAACATGGTGCGCGGTTTGTCGGCATGGGCGAGCCCGACTATCCCACCATGCTGCGCGGACTGGACCATCCGCCGCCGCTGATCTGCGTTCGCGGCGATGCCAAATGCGGCCAAAAGCTTGGCATCGGCATTGTGGGCTCACGCAATGCCTCAATTTCCGGGCAAAAACTTACAGCGCGGTTTGCCCGCGAGCTCGGCGAGAGCGGACACGTCATCGTCTCGGGTCTTGCGCGCGGCATCGACGCGGCAGCGCACCGGGCGGCGCTCGAAGGGGGTACGATTGCTGTGCTGGCGGGCGGCATAGACCTGCCCTACCCGCCAGAGCATCTGGACCTTGCCAATGTAATCGTCGAGGCAGGTGGAGCACTTGTCAGCGAAATGCCGGTGGGCTGGCAGCCACGGGCCATAGACTTTCCAAGGCGCAACCGGATCATCGCCGGTCTGTCGCAGGCGATACTTGTGGTGGAAGCGGCAAAACGGTCGGGATCGCTGATCACAGCGCGCCTTGCAACCGAAGCTGGAAGGCATGTGCTTGCAGTACCTGGATCACCGCTCGATCCGCGCGCAGAAGGCACCAATCATCTGATCCGGCAGGGGGCGACGCTGGTAACCTCCACCGCCGAAATTCTTGAAGCGATTGCACCCATAGGCGGGAACGAGCCGCAACTCTCGTTTGAGGCGGGCGAAAAAGACCGGGACGATTTCGAAACAGAAGTGCCGCCGGTGCCGCAGGCCAGCGAGGCGATGCGCGTGCGAATAATCTCGGCGCTGGGTCCATCGCCTTGTGAAATCGACGACATCATACGGTTTACCGGTGCAAGCCCCGGTGAAGTTCAATTGGTCCTCCTGGAGCTTGATCTTGCAGGCCGGCTGGAGCGGCACACCGGAAACCGGGTCTCAATTCTGCACTGAACGGGCTGCGCTGACCAGGTTCAGGACAAAATCTCGGTCTTCCATTGATGGACGCGCAAGCAATCTTCAGCTTCGAGGGCTGACATTCGCAGCAGGTAAACGAGCGTGGGCGCGTTGGCCGAATGGGCGATCTTCACCAGTTCGTCGAGCATTTCGCGAACATATTCAAGCCGCGCCGCCTTGTCGTCATAGGCGCCCTCATGGCTGTTTTGGATATTTGCGGCATCATTGCCCGGCTTTCCGGATTTCAGGGCATTTGGCATGTTTGTAGCCTTGAACAAGGTTTGTGGATGTCGCCACATTGGCCGCCGCCCAGATGTTTGAGTGCCCCCGCATGACCATACATTACCTATGGTTGTATAAAAGTAAATATACATTTCACTGATTGTATTTTCCCCAAGGCTGGCAGCTTGAACCGGCACGGGGCTTGACGCAACCGGCGCAAGCCGCCAATTCAGGGTAGCCCCGTCGTACCATTATGCGTGCGTCGGCATCCCATTCCGCCTCAAGCCCCGGTAAATTACATGTCCACCCACCTGGTGATTGTCGAATCACCCGCCAAAGCCAAAACCATCAACAAGTATCTCGGCAGGGATTATAACGTGCTGGCGTCCTATGGACACGTGCGCGATCTCCCGGCCAAGGATGGCTCGGTACTGCCGGATGAAGATTTCTCCATGCTGTGGGAAGTTGACGCAAAGGCAAAAATCCGCCTTTCCGACATTGCCAAGGCAGTGAAGGATGTTGATCGCGTCATTCTGGCAACCGACCCGGATCGCGAAGGGGAAGCCATTTCGTGGCACGTGCTTCAGGTTCTCAACGACCGCAAACTGCTGAAGGGCAAACCGGTAGAGCGCGTTGTGTTCAATGCCATCACCAAGCAGGCGGTGCTGGAAGCGATGGCAAATCCGCGCCAGATCGATGTTCCGCTGGTAGATGCCTATCTCGCACGCCGGGCACTCGATTATCTGGTTGGCTTCACGCTATCCCCTGTTCTGTGGCGCAAGCTGCCGGGCGCTCGTTCTGCTGGCCGGGTGCAATCGGTGGCGTTGCGGCTGGTCTGTGACAGGGAAGCAGAAATCGAAGCGTTCATCGCGCAAGAATACTGGTCCATCATTGCCCATTTGACGAATGCCGTTGGTCAGGGATTTGAAGCGCGCATAGCCGAGTTTGAAGGTCGCAAACTGCAGCGCCTTGATGTGACTACCGAGGAGGAAGCCATGGCGATCAAGGCCATGCTGGATGGTGCCAAGTTCACAGTCGCAAGCGTTGAAGCCAAACCGGCAAAACGCAACCCGTTTGCGCCTTTCACCACCTCGACCCTTCAGCAGGACGCCAGCCGCAAACTGGGTTTTTCTGCCAAGCGCATCATGCAGGTAGCGCAGAAACTTTATGAAGGCATCGACATTGGTGGCGAGACAGTCGGACTGATCACCTATATGCGGACCGACGGCGTGCAGATTGCGCCGGAAGCTGTCGGCCCGATCCGCAGCCAGATCGCAACAAGTTTTGGCGATCGATATGTGCCTGAAAAGCCGCGCCATTATTCCACGAAGGCAAAGAACGCGCAGGAAGCGCACGAAGCGATCCGGCCAACCGACATTGCCCGCACCCCCAAGCAGATGGCACCCTATTTGGATGACGACCAGAAGAAGCTCTACGAGTTGATCTGGCGGCGCACGATCGCCAGCCAGATGGCATCGGCAGAGCTGGAACGGACAGTTGCCATCATTGACGCCGCCAATGGCAGCCAACGCGCAAGCCTGCGCGCCAATGGGCAGGTCATCAAGTTTGACGGCTTCCTTGCTGCCTATGAGGTCAAACTCGAAGAAGAAGACGAAGACGGCAGCCGCCTGCCGGACCTTGCGGAAGGCGAGCATCCGCGCCGCGAGAAAATCGAGGCCAAGCAGCACTTCACTGAACCGCCGCCGCGTTTTTCCGAAGCATCACTGATCAAGCGGATGGAAGAACTGGGCATTGGACGGCCATCGACCTATGCGGCAACACTTTCGACCTTGCAGGACCGCGAATATGTAACGCTCGACAAGCGGCGCTTCATTCCCCAATCCAAGGGCCGCCTGGTCACAAGCTTCCTTGAAAGCTTTTTTCGCACCTATGTCGAATATGATTTCACGGCGGAGCTTGAAGAAAAGCTCGACCGCATTTCGGCTGGTGAACTGGCCTGGAAGGATGTCCTGCGCGATTTCTGGAAACAGTTTTCGGGAAGTGTAGAGGAAATCAAGGATTTGCGGGTGACGCAGGTTCTCGACATGCTCAATGTCGAACTTGCCCCGCTGGCTTTTCCTGCACGCGAAGACGGCTCCAACCCGCGGGTCTGTCCCACCTGCGGAACCGGGCAGCTAAGCCTCAAGATCGGGAAATTCGGGGCTTTTGTGGGCTGTTCCAACTACCCGGAATGCAGTTTCACACGGCAGCTTGGTGCTGAAGGCGCAAATGGCGAAGCGGCAAGCGACGGGCCAAAAGTGCTGGGCCAGGACCCGGCAACCGGCGAGGAAGTCACTCTTCGTTCGGGCCGCTTCGGACCCTATGTCCAGCGCGGAGACGGCAAGGAACCAGCGCGCTCTTCCATCCCCAAGGGGTGGAAGCCTGAAGATACCGACCTTGAGACGGCGTTGCGACTGCTCAGCCTGCCGCGCAGCGTGGGCGACCATCCTGCGACCGGGAAACCGATCAGCGCCGGAATCGGGCGCTACGGGCCGTTCGTTCTGCATGACGGCGTATATGCCAATCTCGACAGCGTGGAAGAAGTATTCGAGGTAGGTCTCAACCGTGCAGTTTCCGCGCTTGCGGAAAAGGCTGAAAAAGGCGGACGCTCCCGCACGCCATCGGCCCTCAAGGACCTTGGCGAACATCCCCAGCTTGGCGGTGCCATCACGGTTCGCGACGGCAAGTACGGGCCTTATGTCAACCATGGCAAGATCAACGCGACGCTGCCCAAGGGCACCGACCCGCAATCGATCAACATCGAAGAAGCAGTGTCGCTGATCGCCGCCAAGGCTGGCAAGGACGGCCCGGCCAAAGGCAGGTCTGCGAAAGCTGCTGCAAAGAAGCCGGCGCCCAAAAAGGCCCCCGCGAAAAAGGCTGCTGCAAAACCTGCAAAACCTGCAAAAACCGCTGGCAAGAAGAAATAAATGGCACGAAGGCCCGGCGATCCAAAAAGCATGAAGCGGACTGGTGGTGTGGTCCCGATGCCGGACCGCGAAGCCATTTTGACCTATTTGTCAGAAAACCCCGGAACTGCCGGAAAACGCGAGATTGCAAGGGCGTTCGGCATCAAGGGCGAAGACCGCATTGCGTTGAAGGCGCTGCTTGCGCAAATGGCGCTGGATGGTGAGATCAAGAAAAAGGGCAAGCGGCTGGAACAGCCGGGCGAGTTGCCTTCAACCCTGGTGCTCGACATCGTTTCGCGTGATCGCGATGGTGGACTTCTGGCGCGACCGGTCAACTGGAACGAGGCAGAGGACGGCAAGGTGCCAGTCATCGCCATTCGCCAGCCAAAGGGACGAAATGACGTCATCGCCGGGGTTGGTGACCGGGTTCTTGCAAAAACCGACCGTGACCACGACCAGCGGCGGCGTGGCGGCCCTCAGATGGCGCGGGTACTCAAACTTCTGGACAAGCGCAAGGATGCTGTCCTGGGTGTGGTGCGGCGCACCGGGAATGAAATCCGGCTGGAACCAGTCCGCAAACGCCAGGACGAAGTCATCCTTGACGCACAAGGCCTTGGCACGGCGGTCGACGGCGACCTGGTTGAGGTGCAAGTCAGCGCGATCGGCAGGCACGGCCTCAAGCATGGCAGCGTTATCAGGGTGCTGGGATCATTGAAGAGTGAAAAGGCGGTCTCGATGATCGCCATCCACGTCAACGCGATACCGCATGTATTCCCCGATGCCGTGTTGGCAGACGCGGCAGACGCCAAACCTGTCCATTCATCGCAAAAACTGCCGCATGAGGATTGGCGCTCGCTGCCGCTGATCACCATTGATCCGCCCGATGCCAAGGACCATGACGACGCGATCCATGCGATGGCTGACCCTGAAGATCCGACCGGCCATGTGGTCACGGTCGCCATCGCCGATGTTGGTTGGTATGTGCGGCCCGGAACGCCGCTGGACTTTGAAGCGCTCAAGCGCGGCAATTCGGTATATTTCCCCGACCGCGTGGTGCCCATGCTGCCCGAGCGCATTTCCAATGATTTGTGTTCGCTCAAGGAGAATGAAGACCGCCCTGCCCTTGCCGTGCGCATGTGGTTTGCTGCTGACGGTCGCAAGCGCCGGCACGAGTTTCACCGTATCCTGATGCGCAGCCATGCAAAGCTCGCCTACGCCGACGCGCAGGCGGCCATTGATGGTGCGGGCAGCGACAAGGCGCGCGATGCGCTTGACCCGATCCTCAAGCCGCTTTGGCAGGCCTATGCCTGCCTCAAACGGGGTCGCGAGGCTCGTGGTCCGCTGGAACTTGATCTGCCCGAACGCAAGATCTTGCTAAAACCAGACGGAACCGTGGACCGGGTGATCATTCCGGAGCGGCTAGATGCGCACAAGCTGGTCGAAGAATTCATGATCCAGGCCAATGTCGCAGCAGCTGAAACGCTTGAGCAAAAAAAGCAGCGGCTGATCTACCGGATTCACGATGCCCCCAACCTGTCCAAGCTGGAAGCGTTGCGTGAATTCCTGCGCTCGCTCAACATACAACTGGCCCGCTCCGGCAACATGCGCGCTTCGCAGTTCAATGGAATCCTTGCGCAGGTTTCAGGCTCGGACCGGGAGGAATTGGTCAACCAGGTGGTGCTGCGCTCGCAGAGTCAAGCCGAGTACAATCCGGCCAACATTGGCCATTTCGGCCTCAATCTGCTGCGGTATGCGCACTTTACCTCACCGATCCGCCGTTATGCAGATTTGATCGTGCATCGGGCCCTGATCGGGGCACTTGGCCTTGGTGCTGGCGCAATCACACCCGAACAGGAAGCCATGCTGGAAGTGATTGCGACCGACATTTCGATAACCGAGCGCCGGGCAATGCAGGCAGAACGCGAGACCATTGACCGTCTTGTCGCCGGATTCATGAGCGAAAAGATCGGTGAGACGTTTTCAGGTCGCATCAACGGGGTCACCAGGGCGGGGCTGTTTGTCACGCTGGACGACACTGGCGCCGACGGGTTCATTCCCATATCGATGATCGGTGACGAGTATTTTCGCTACGACGAAAGCCAGCACCTGATTTCCGGCGAGGACAGCGGGAGCAATTACCAGATGGGGCAAAAGGTCGAGGTGAAGCTGGTTGAGGCGGCGCCGGTGGCGGGAGCCTTGCGATTTGAAATGCTGAGCAAAGGCAGCGCTGGAAAGCGCTCGATGCGCAGCCGGCCGACAAACGAGCGCCAACGGCGCGGACGCAACAACAGTTCGGCGAAACACCGGCCTCGCTGAGAATTTGGAGAAACATCATGAATGCAAAGTTTGAACAGGCGCAGGTGAGACAGTTTGGCGATGCACAAGACCTGCTTCCCAAACGGCCACTTGGCCAGGCCATGCTTCGCGGGGCGCTCGGCACTTGCCCCAATTGCGCCAATGGCCGAATTTTCTCGAAGTTTCTGGCCGTTGAAGCAAATTGCGCTGCTTGCGGCGAGGATTTCAGTCATCAACGCGCCGATGACTTGCCGATTTACCTCAATATCTTCCTTACAGGCCATGTGGTAGTCGGCTCGATGATGCTGTTTCTCGACAGCGAATTCCTGCCTATGTGGGGTTTGACTGTTTTGACCGCCTCAATTGCCGTCGCAGTCTCAATCTTGTTGATGCGCCCCCTCAAGGGTGCGGTGGTCGGCGCGCAATGGGCCCTTCGCATGCATGGCTTTGGCGGGCATGACGACTGAAAAGCCAAACCTTGCAAGTGATCTGGCGAACGAGTTTTCGCGCATAGAGGCGATGATTTCCTCGCCTTCACCGCGAATGACGGATTCGCCCACGCGTTCGGGCGTTGGCGGTATCCGCCCGCGCAACGCCTCGACGCTGGTGATCGTTCGCAAGGAAGGCGCGGATTTGCGGGTGCTGATGGGCAAGCGCCACCACTCGCTCAAATTCATGCCCGGAGCACTCGTCTTTCCTGGCGGATCGGTGGACAAGACTGACGGCATCATTCCCTCGTTCGATGAAATGGCCCCGCAAACCGCCCGGCTGCTTTTTGCGCACATGCGTGGGCCCAAAAGCGTTCGTGGCGCAAGGGCGCTGGCCATGGCCGCGATCCGCGAACTTGCCGAGGAATCAGGTCTGCTGATGGGAACAAGGTCATCGGCGCGCGCCATGCCGCAAGGCTGGGAGGCATTCAGCGAACATGGCGTGTTGCCCGGCCTTTCAGGCTTGAGCGTCATGGCAAGGGCAATCACCCCGCCCGGCCCGCCGCGCCGGTTCGACACCTGGTTCTTTGTCACAACAGAAGAGCGGATCGCCTACACCCCGCCAACGGGTTTCCTGCCCAGCGGGGAGTTGGAAGAATTACAATGGATCCGGCCACAAGATGCGCTTCAGGCAGGCACACGGGAAATAACGCGTGTCATGCTCGTCGAACTGTTGCAAAGACTGGAGCGTGATCCAGAGCTTGACCCATCGCATCCCGCCCCGTTTTATCAGTCGATCAACCGGCAGTTTCGCAAAAGCATGAAGGCATGAGCTTGGAAAATTGGCGATACAAGGCTGACTGGTTGCGGAGAATTGCATGAAGCCTGCCGAAGACGCCTTTGGAATGGATGTAAAGCGGCCTGACAAGGTCGATTATTGGGGTGCGGCTGCGGCTATTGCCACGATTTCGGCTGTTGGCGTCGCGGTCGGCCTGTCTTTTCCGTTGCTTTCGTTCCTGATGGAACAGCGCGGCTATTCCTCGACCTTGATTGGCGCAAATACCGCAATGGCGGGCATCGCCTCGATCATCACGGTACCGTTCGTCAATCCGCTGGCAAGGCGCATCGGGCTTGTGAACACGCTCGTACTTGCAGCCATTGTCAGCGCAGCCAGCCTGATGGGCTTTTTCTTCTTTCCCTCAATCTGGGCGTGGTTTGCCCTGCGCATCTCGTTCCACGGTGCCATAACAGCCTCCTTCATTCTCAGTGAATACTGGATCAATGTCTCAGCACCCGAGAATCGCCGGGGCTTGACCCTTGGGATCTACGGCAGTGTGCTTTCGCTCGGCTTTGCAACCGGGCCTGCCCTGCTGGCAGGCATGGGAACGCGAGACTTCATGCCGTTCGTCACCGGCGCGTGCATCATCCTTGCCTCGACAATACCTGCATTGCTGGCGCGCAACCGCCAACCGCATACCGGACAGGAGCCCGCATCGCGCTCTGTCACGCGCTACATCTGGATTGTACCGCTGGCGACCGGGGCTGCATTCGTGTTCGGCGCGGTGGAACAGGCCGGGCTTGCACTGTTCCCGGTTTACGGCGCGCGCACCGGCTATGGCGAAACGCAGGTTGCCCTGCTTTTGATGGTCCTGGCATTTGGCAATGTCGCACTGCAATTGCCGCTTGGGCTGATTTCAGACCGGCTCAAAGACAGGCGCTGGCTGCTGTTTGGATGCGCCCTGACCGGTGCGGTGGGAGTTGCCATCCTGCCATACGCGGTCAATCACCCGCCATTGCTGATTGCCGGCCTGTTTGTTTGGGGCGGCGTGACCACCGGCATGTACACTGTCGGGCTTGCGCATCTTGGTGCCAGGCTGAAAGGCCCGGACCTGGCGCAGGCCAATGCGGCTTTCATCCTTTGCTACGCAATCGGAATGGTGATCGGCCCGCAAATCGCTGGAATCAGCATGGACATCTGGGATCCGCACGGTTTTGCGGTGGCCTTGAGCGGCATGTTTGTGGCGTATCTTGTTCTGGTGCTGGCCCGAAGAAACCGCACGCGCAACTGAACCTGCAAGGGTTTTCACGCGGGTTGGGACACACACCTTGACAAACAGGCGTGCATGCGTAGTTTGCGCGCCAATCACCGGTTTCGCTTGCGAAGCCCGTTGCACTGTTGCCGCGATGCCAGTGCACCGTTTGATCCAGACATCCACGAAGAATGGCAAGGTTCGGCTTTGACCGACGGCCAAGCAGCAGGAAAAAAGAAATGGCCAAGGCAGCCACCATCAAGATCAAGCTCGAAAGCACCGCCGGCACCGGCTTTTTCTACGTGACCACGAAGAACAGCCGCACCAAGACCGAAAAAATGTCGATGAGCAAATACGATCCGGTCGTACGCAAGCACGTCGCTTTCAAGGAAACAAAGATCAAGTAATCGTCGTACCTGGCCTTGCCGGCCATGGGTTTGCAACGAGCACAAAAGCCGCCAAACAGGCGGCTTTTTTCATGACATGAGCGGTCTGTTTTTCAGGGGAAACCAGCTGGATTGAAGAGCCGGCCGGCAATTTGGCCATGGAACGAGGATGCCATGATTGCCAAACACCGGCCGACGAACCCTGCGGCACAGGAGATGCGGCGGACCTGAAACCTGCAGGGTATTTGCAGGACGGTGCAAGCAGCCACAAGTGGTTTGCCGTTGCCGTCCGGACGGGCGGAAACTGGCGCAACATCGGTCTGAAATCAATCGTTTGGAAACCATGGCAGCGCCCCAACCGTTGGCATGGTTAGCGCGCATGGTGCATGTTTGTGGTAACCGGAAATGGTTTGCGGCGCCACCGGGCAATCAGGCGGCTTCGGTGTAAACCCGGTTTCTGCCGCTGCGCTTGGCATGGTAAAGCGCCACATCAGCGCGTTTGAGCAGTTTTTCCGGCGTATCGCCTTCGCTTTCGATGCAGGAAACGCCAAGGCTGACTGTTATCGGCAAGGCTGCCTTTCCGCCAACGATGAAGGGATGGGAGGCAACTTCCACCCGGATGCGCTCGGCAACCAGCTTGGCCATTGCCACGTCGGATTCGGGCATGACCACCACGAATTCCTCACCGCCAAACCGGCATGCAAGATCGATGTTGCGGATACATTTTCGGATGCGCTTGGCAAATTCGCGAATGACTTCATCGCCCGCATCATGGCCATGACCGTCATTGACTGCCTTGAAATGGTCGATGTCGCACATGACCAATGAGATCGGCTTGGCGCGACCAGCAGATTTTTCGAACATGCCCTGCAAATGGCTGTCAAAATAGCGGCGGTTGTTCAGTCCTGTCAGGCTGTCGGTGACGGCCATTTCGATGGTCGCCTGCACCGAACTGCGCAGCTTTTCATTGTAGCGCTTGCGCCGGACCTGCGTGCGAACGCGCGCGAGCATTTCATTGCGGTCGATGGGGCGGCGAACATAATCATTTACGCCAAGGTCGAGGGCACGGATGACCCCCGCTTCCTGGTCGTTTTCTGCAATCACCAGCAATGGCAACATGCGGGTTCGCTCAAGCGAGCGCAGTTGCGAGCAAAGGCGAAGCGAATCGAAATTGTTCAGCGACATCGAAATCACTGCTGTGTCGAAATCCTCTTCGGCTGCACGAAAAAGTGCTTCCTGAGGATCAGGGACAACTACAACTGAATGCTCGACCGCCAGAAACTTGACGATGCGCTCATACGATGACGGGCGGTCGTCCACCACAAGTATCCTCGCCTTCGCGCCATTGGACTTGTCGGCAAGGTCAAGCATGGTCTCAACGCCGAGGTCGCGCCCGGTGGATGCACGCAAGCGCAGTTCGTCCGTGAGCATTTTAAGCCGGACAAGGCTTTTGACGCGGGTGATCAAGGCAAGGTCGCTGACCGGTTTGGTCAGGAAGTCGTCGGCTCCACATTCAAGGCCCCTCACCCGGTCTTCGGGCTGGTCAAGTGCCGTTACCATTACAATTGGCAGATGCGCGGTGCGTGGATTGTTTTTCAGCCGGGTGCAGACCTCAAAGCCGTCCATTTCGGGCATCATGACATCAAGAAGCACCATGTCGGCGTGGCCGTTCTCGCAGATTTGCAGAGCGTCGCGACCATTGTGGGCTACAAGCACCTGGAAATACTCGGCCATCAGCCGCGCTTCGAGAAGCTTCACATTTGCATGGATGTCATCAACTACAAGGATGCGGGCGGTCATGGTTTTACCGGTTCCTCACGCATCGCCAATGTAGGACTTCACAGTCTCTACAAACTTGGCAACGGAAATGGGTTTCGAAATGTAGGCTTCGCAGCCGCCCTGGCGAATGCGTTCCTCATCACCCTTCATGGCGAATGCAGTGACGGCAATTACCGGAATGGCATGCAATTCATCGTCTTCCTTGAGCCATTTGGTCACCTCAAGGCCTGAGACTTCGGGCAACTGGATGTCCATCAGGATGAGATTGGGGCGGTGGAGACGAGCCAGATCGAGCGCTTCCAGGCCGTTACGCGTCTTGATGGTGCGATAGCCATTGGCTTCGAGCAGGTCATTGAAGAGCTTCATGTTGAGTTCATTGTCCTCAACAATCATCACGGATTTCTGCATGTCCACATTCCCGTGCGGGGCATGGCTGGCACAAAGGGGTGACAGCCTCACGGCGCATTTGATTTGGTCTTGCGTCAAGTTTAATCAAAGTGTGTTGACGAAACGCAAACGCTGGCGGGCAAACGACATTGCCAAGGCGCGCCGTTTTGATGGAAAGAGTGCCCAAATGACCCAGGATGAAGCGGAATTGTTGGCGATCAAGGCATTGCAGCACCTTGCGGGTGACGAAGAGGAGCTGGGCAGGTTTCTGGCGTTGACAGGTCTTGGCCTTGAAGAGTTGCGCGAGGCTGCGCAAAGCCCGGACTTCCTGTCTGGCTTGCTCGACCATTTCCTGGGAAATGAGCCCTCTTTGCTGGCTTTTGCCACAGCGGCCGGGATAGACCCGCGTGATGTGCTGAAGGCGCGCGAAACGCTTTCAAGAAGTGCAGGCGGCTTTTGAAGTGACGCTGGGGACTGGCGGCAACGATCAAAAAAACGCCTCCCAGCAGGCATTCTGCCGCGACTGCCTCGCGCATTCCACCCTGCAAAGCCGTCGCTGTCAGCATTGCGGCAGCCCGCGGCTTGTTCGCCACGGCGAAATGAATGAACTCTCGATCGCCCACATCGATTGCGACGCCTTTTATGCTTCTGTAGAGAAGCGTGACAACCCGGCGCTTTTCAACAAGCCGGTGATTATTGGCGGCGGGCGGCGCGGCGTTGTTTCCACGGCTTGCTACGTCGCGCGGGTGCGCGGGGTCCGCTCCGCAATGCCGATGTTCAAGGCTTTGGAAGCTTGCCCAGATGCCATCGTCATCCGCCCGGACATGGAGAAATACATTCGCGAAGGGCGTAAAATCCGCGAAATGATGCGCGAATTGACGCCGTTGGTCGAACCGATATCCATCGACGAGGCATTTTTAGACCTTTCGGGCACTCAAAGACTGCACAAGGCACCACCGGTCGAAGTGCTCGCCGCCTTCGCCAAAAAGGTCGAGACAGAACTTGGCCTGTCGGTTTCCGTGGGTCTTTCCTATTGCAAATTCCTCGCCAAGGTGGCCTCCGAATTTGAAAAGCCGCGCGGTTTTTCACTCATTGGACGAAACGAAGCTGTTGCGTTTCTGCGCAAGCAGCCGGTTTCAATTGTCTGGGGTGTTGGCAAGGCAACACAGGCGCTGCTGGCCCGCGACGGCATCACGGGGCTCTCAACTGTCCAGGACATGGACCAGAGCGATCTGGCGCGCCGCTATGGCAGCATGGGGCTGCGGCTGGCACGCCTTTCGTACGGGTTGGACGAACGGGTTGTCGAGCCGGAAAGCGAAGCCAAGAGCGTCAGCGCCGAAACCACGTTCGACACCGACATCGGCGCGCTGGATGAACTCAAACCCATCCTGCGCCGTCTGGCGGAGAAAGTTTCAGCACGGCTCAAGAAGTCGCATATTGCTGGCCAAACCATTGTCTTGAAAATGAAAACCAGTGATTTCAAAGCCCGCACCCGCAACCGCTCATTGGCTGACCCGACCCAGCTTGCCGACCGGATTTTTCGACACGGGCTGGAACTGATGCAGCGCGAGACCGACGGAACGCGGTTTCGGCTGCTCGGTATCGGCGTCAGTGCGCTGACCCCAGACGACCGGGCCGACCCGCATGATCTTGTGGATGCAGAAGCGGAAAAACGGGCCAAGGCCGAGCGGGCGATGGACAGTGTTCGAGGCAAGTTTGGACACGATGCCCTTGAACTCGGCCTGACTTTTGGCAAGGCGCGGCGAGGCAGCAAGCGCGATGGATCGCACGAGGGATGATGCCCGCAAAGCCCTATTGCTTGGCAGCGCAGGGGACAGCATTGAGCATTTCAAGGCTCGTCAGCTCGCCAACCAGCGAATAATCCGGATACCGCATCACCAGATGGCGCGAGACGCCATTGGGGTAGAGCAGGAATGAAGCTTCGTAGCTTGGCACTACCTCTGCAGATTTTCCCGGATCACCTTCGAAATAAGAGATGGTGACAGGCCATGCTTTGAGGCCTTTCAGTTTGTCCAGCGCCTCGGGTGTTTCACCTTCCAGCGGCTTTTCAGTCAGCTTGGCTGCGCCAACGAACGTGGAACTGAGCACGACTTCGTCTGCCCCTTCGGATCCGTCGAAAACCTGGGCCCGAACAAGGCTTTCGCCAGCTTTGGCTTTCTCGATAACGTCGATCAGATGGCTCGACATGAAGATGCCATCGGGCAAATCGAGGCTGCGCTCTGCCGGCTCGGCAAGCGCTACTTTCAGGCCGGCTGGTGTGCGCACGGCATTGCCGCGAACGGTTGATTCAGGACGCTGGTCCACGAATGTCTTGGTCAGGAACGTGAATTCCTTGCCGTCAGGGCTTTCGAATGTCGAAATCTGCTGGTCGGTCTGGTAGGTCGAATCCGACGAGGTGATGTTTGTGACGAAGCGGTAGCGAATGGTCAGCCCTTCGCACTCATTGCCGGTGATCTCGTAGACAATGCGCCCGCTCATCGCCTCAATGCCGGAACGCTCGGTCGCCTTCAACAAGCGCACCTCGTAAGCGGCACGGTGCGGGGAAAGAATTTCAAAGCCGACTGCATGCGCCGACCCAGGGGCGAGCAGCGCGCAAAGGACGGCAAGGCGGGTTGCAGACGGCAGGCCATTTCTGGCGGGCATGGAATTTCCTGACATTATTCGTTGCGGTGGCACAAACTGACCGAAAGTGCGCATCGTATTCATTGTTGTGGCAAAAAGGCGGTGTAGACAAGTGTGGCAATTCGCAATGGTTATCGCCCTGCTTGAAGGCCGGGCGTTTTTCTTGGAGCCACAATGACTGTTCGCACCTTCCCCGCCAAAAGTTCATGGATCGCACAAACGCCGATTGCCCATCGAGGGTTGCACGACAAGCTGCAAGGGCGCTTTGAAAACACGCTTTCGGCGGCGCAAGCCGCTGTTGAGCAAGGGTTCAGCATCGAAATCGACGTACATCCTGCTGTTGATGGCGTGCCGATGGTTTTCCACGATCTGACGCTCGACAGGCTGACATCGCAAACCGGAAGCATGCGCGCCCGTACCGCTGCCGAACTGCAGAAAATCATGGTTGGCCAAACACCCGACCACATCCCCACCCTGCGCGAACTGCTTGCGCTGATTGACGGCAAAGTCGGCCTTGTGATCGAACTGAAAGGCCTTGCCGGGGAAGATGACGGTTTTGTCGAAGCGGTCGCGCGCGACCTTGAAAACTACAGCGGCCAGGCAGCGCTGATGTCTTTCAACCACTGGCTGGTTGAAGATGCCCGCAAATTCTTTTCCGATCGCCCCGTCGGGCTGACCGCAGAGGGCGATGACCGGCATTACGCGTTGCACAAGGCCATTGCCCACAGCGCGGATGTCGACTTCGTTTCCTATGGCATCAAGGACCTGCCTTGCCGGTTTGTCGAAGAATTTCGCCAGTCAGCAAAGCCTGTCATCAGCTGGACCATTCGCAATGCGCAATTGGCGGCGCTGAGCGCCTTGCATGCCGACCAGATCACCTTCGAAGGTTTTGACCCGCGAAACCCATGAACAAGGCCGCCAAGGCCTTGTTTTCACCAGCACGGGCAATAGGTTGAACAAAGGCCGGATGGTTTCGGTCTTGTTTTCACCAATCCATCATGGCGGTCATGTCGCAAGCCAGACGCATACGCGTAATCTCCTCGATAAAGGAAGTAGGCAAGGCTGACTGGGACCAGATTTCAAATGGTCAGTCAGGCGCTGCCAGCGGCAATCCGTTCGTCAGCCATGATTTCCTCTCCGCACTGGAAGACAGCGGCTCGGCAAGCGGACAGACCGGCTGGCTGCCACAGCATCTGCTGCTTGAGGAAAACACCGGCACGCTAACAGGTGCCCTGCCCTGTTATCTCAAAAACCACAGCCAGGGCGAATATGTGTTTGACCATGGCTGGGCGGAGGCCTTTGCCCGTGCGGGCGGGCGCTATTATCCCAAGCTGCAATGTTCCGTGCCGTTCACGCCGGCAACAGGGCCACGGCTGATGGCATCAACCGATAATGACCGCCATGCATTGCTGGAGGGCGTCAAGGAACTTGCTGTCCACCATGGCGCCTCGTCGGCGCACATCACTTTCCTGCCGGAGAACGAGTGGCAACTTGCCGGCAATGCAGGCTTCCTGCAGCGGCTTGACCAGCAGTTTCACTGGCAGAACGACAATTATGGCAATTTCGACGATTTCCTTGCCGTTCTGTCGTCACGCAAGCGCAAAAACATTCGCAAGGAACGCGAAACCGCGTTGGCCCGCAATGGGATCACCATCGAACGATTGACCGGCGACGCCCTTACCGAGACTGTGTGGGACCGTTTTTTCAATTTCTACATGGATACCGGTTCACGAAAGTGGGGCCGCCCATACCTCAACAGGGAGTTCTATTCGCTGATCGGCGAAAGAATGGCGGACCGCATCGTGCTAATCATGGCAAGGCGCAATGGCGAGTACATTGCGGGGGCGATCAATTTCCTGGGCGATGACTGCCTGTTCGGGCGACACTGGGGCTGCACGGAAGACCATGCCTGCCTGCATTTTGAGGTCTGCTACTATCAGGCCATCGACTACGCCATCGAACATGGCTTGTCTCGGGTGGAAGCGGGAGCGCAGGGAGAACACAAGCTGGCTCGCGGGTATGTTCCGGTTATCACCCGCTCGGTGCACCACATTGTTCACCCAGGCTTGCGGCGCGCCATTGCCGACTATCTTGTGCAAGAGCGCGAACACGTGAAGACTGAGAACGAAATCCTGCTGGAACACGCGCCGTTTCGAAAAACCGAAGCGGAATAAGCCTGCGATCCATTCGTCCACCCTGCAATTTTCGGAGTACAGCCACGATGGAATATGATCCGCAAAACATCTTTGCCAAAATCCTTCGCGGCGAAATTCCGTGCCACAAGGTGCATGAAGATGCCGACACCCTCGCCTTCATGGACGTGATGCCGCAAGCGCCGGGGCATGTTTTGGTCATCCCCAAAAAGGGCTCACGCAATTTGCTGGATGCCGACCCGCAGGTTCTGGGACCGGTTATTGCAGTGGCCCAAAAAGTGGCACAGGCGGCAAAAAAGGCATTCGCGGCGGATGGTGTGATGCTGGTTCAGTACAATGAGGCGGCAGCTGGCCAGACGGTTTTCCACCTGCATGTCCACTTGATCCCCCGTCATGCTGGCGTTGGATTGAAGGGTCATACCGGGGAAATGGAAAAGCCCGAAGTGCTCGCCGCTAACGCTGCCAGGATACACGCTGCGCTTGCCAGCACATGAATCAAAAAAGCCGGGCAAGGTTTGCCCGGCTTTTTCGCTTTATTTCGATATTTCAATTGGTTGGGAAGGTCAGCACGCTCGGCTGGCTTTCCTGGCCCATGCCAACATCGGCAAGGTCGGCGCTCAGTTCGTCCAATGCCCGTGAAACTGCATCTTCTTCCGATTCAGCTGCATGAACTCCGTTGGAGTGGCCATTGGTTTCAGCCGGAATTTCGGCTGCGGCTTCCGCTTCAACCGGGATTTCAACTGTCTCTTCCAGCATCTCTACCGTTTCGCTGGCTTCTACAGCTTCCACGAGCGGCTCGCTGGCCATTTCTTCTTCGATTGCAGCAGCAAGTTCGTCACTTTCGAGCGAGACTTCGATTTCCTCGGAGATCTCTTCGATTTCGACCAGAGGCTCGTCGGCCAACACTTCGGCAAGCTGCAAATCGTCAACCTGCTCAGTGGTTTCTTCCACCATTTCGGAAACTTCATCCGAAGCGGTTTCAGCCGCAGCTTCCATCGGCGCTTCTTCTGCAACAATTTCTTCCGCAGCTTCAACCGGTGCTTCTTCTGCAGCGGTTTCTTCTGCTGCTTCCATTGATGCTTCCGATGAAGTTTCAGCAGCAACTTCAACTGCCGGCTCTTCGGAAACCGCTTCTGCAACCGGTGTTTCGGCAGCCGGCGTCAAGCCGAACGCTGTTTCGAGATCGTCGATTAACGATCCCAGCGAATTCATCAGCCGGTAGTCCGGCGTGGATTCAAGACGGGCCTTGGCCGCGTCACGCATTGCCTTCAATTGTTCAATCTGTTCCACCAAAGCCTCCTACGCCAAACCCGGGAAGTTTGTGCCCACAAGAACCGGCCCAGGACGCCCCTGATTCCGGATAAACCCAATTGACTGCCAAGGCAGAAAGTCGCCCCCGCGACGGCAACATGACGCTGCCCATGAGTGATCTCAACTTTATGACAGTTGCGCGCGGAAAGCGATTCGCTTTTTGGTTTCCGTAAAGGAATTGCTAACTTTTTTGCTGTCAAGCGCTGATTTGTCAGTATTCTTGCAAAAAAAAGCGGCGTTGCCGCCGCCTTTGCTGTTTGTACTTGACTGGTGACCTCAAGTCTTGAGCGGCACCTTGGGCACTGAACCTGACCTTGACGTACCCTTGCCCTTGCCTGACGGCGCTGAGACTGCCGGTTCGGTCGCCTTGGCTGGCTTTGCCGGTTTTTTCACTGCTTCAGGTTTGGTCGGCTTCACAGGCTTGATCGGCGCATCAGCAATGGTGACAAGCTTGAGGGTTTCTTCACCCTCTTTGCTCTTCACCACCGTAACCTTCACCAGGCCGCCATCCTTGAGCTTGCCGAACAGCACTTCATCTGCCAGCGGCTTCTTGATGTATTCCTGGATGATCCGCCCGAGCGGACGGGCACCCATGCGGTCGTCGAAGCCTTTGGTGGCAAGCCAGGCAATGGCTTCGGGTGTCAACTCGAAGGTCACGCCGCGTTCGCTCAACTGCGCTTCCAACTGCATGATGAACTTTTCGACGACCTGATGAATGACGGCTGTCGGCAATGTCGAGAACGGAACAATTGCATCGAGCCGGTTTCTGAATTCCGGCGCGAACAGCCGGTTGATCGCTTCTTCGTCATCACCAGTACGCTTGGTCGAACCAAAGCCGATTGCCGCCTTCTGCATCTCCGACGCACCAGCGTTGGTGGTCATGATAATGATGGTGTTGCGGAAATCGACCTGCTTGCCGTTGTGATCGGTCAGCTTGCCATGATCCATGACCTGCAGAAGGATGTTGAAAAGATCCGGATGGGCCTTTTCGATTTCATCAAGCAGCAAAACACAGTGCGGGTGCTGGTCGACACCATCGGTCAGCAATCCGCCCTGGTCAAAGCCGACATAGCCCGGAGGTGCACCGATCAACCGTGAAACGGTGTGGCGCTCCATGTATTCCGACATGTCGAAACGCAGCAGATTAACGCCGAGAGCAGAGGCCAGCTGGCGGGCAACTTCCGTCTTGCCAACGCCGGTTGGACCCGAAAACAGATAGGACCCGATTGGCTTGTCCGGCTCACGCAAGCCTGCACGGGCCAGTTTGATCGAGGCAGAAAGCGCTTCGATGGCTGCATCCTGACCGAAAACCACCCGCTTCAGCTGGTCGTTGAGGTTTTTCAGAACAACCGCATCGTCCTTGGAAACCGATTTGGGCGGGATGCGGGCAATCGTTGCAATGGTTGCCTCGATTTCCTTGATGCCGATTGTCTTCTTGCGCTTGGCTTCGGGGAGCAGTTTCTGCGATGCGCCGGTTTCATCAATGACGTCGATTGCCTTGTCGGGCAGTTTGCGGTCGTTGATATAGCGGGCGGAAAGCTCCACCGCCGCCTTGATCGCCTCGGCGGTGTACTTCACCTTGTGAAAATCCTCGAAATACGGCTTGAGGCCCTTCATGATCGCAATCGTGTCTTCGATTGTTGGCTCGTTCACGTCGATTTTCTGGAAACGGCGCACGAGTGCCCGGTCCTTTTCAAAGAACTGGCGGTATTCCTTGTAGGTTGTCGAACCAATGCAGCGGATGGTACCGGACGAAAGCGCGGGCTTCAAGAGGTTGGACGCATCCATCGCGCCGCCAGAGGTTGCGCCAGCGCCAATTACCGTGTGGATTTCATCAATGAACATGATGGCACCGGGGAAATCCTCGATCTCCTTGATCACCTGCTTGAGGCGTTCTTCAAAATCACCGCGATAGCGGGTGCCTGCCAGCAACGTTCCCATGTCGAGCGCGAAAATGGTTGCATCGCGCAACACATCGGGAACCGTGCCTTCGACAATGCGCTTTGCAAGGCCTTCGGCAATCGCGGTCTTGCCTACGCCCGGATCACCCACATACAGCGGATTGTTCTTGGAGCGGCGGCAAAGGATCTGGATGGTGCGGTTGACTTCGGTTTCGCGACCAATCAGCGGATCAATCTTGCCCGAACGGGCCTTTTTGTTCAGGTTGACGCAATAGGCGTCGAGCGCATCGCCCTTGCCTTTTGCTGCCGGCTCCTCGCCGGGATTGGACTGTTCCTCGTCAACACCGCGCACTGGCCGGGCGTCCGAGGCACCTGGCCGCTTTGCGATGCCATGGCTGATGTAATTCACCGCGTCGTAGCGGGTCATGTCCTGTTCCTGCAGGAAATAGGCCGCGTGGCTTTCGCGCTCTGCAAAGATCGCAACCAGCACATTGGCGCCGGTGACTTCCTCGCGGCCCGAAGACTGCACATGAATGACCGCGCGCTGAATGACACGTTGGAAGCCGGCCGTCGGCTTGGCATCCTCGTCCAGTTCAGCCACCAGATTTGCAAGTTCCGTGTCGATGTATTCTGTCAGTGTCCTGCGCAGAAGTTCCAGATCGACATTGCAGGCACGCATCACGGCCGCCGCATCAGCGTCGTCAATCAACGACAGCAGCAAATGCTCCAGCGTGGCATATTCCTGGTTCCGCTCATTGGCATAGGTGAGCGCCTTGTGGAGTGACTTTTCCAAACTGTCTGTGAAAGAAGGCAAAGCAGTCTCCGTTATTTCTTTTCCATGACGCATTGCAGCGGATGCTGGTGCTTGCGGGCGAAGTCCATGACTTGCGTCACCTTCGTTTCCGCAACCTCATAGGTGTAGGTTCCGCACTCTCCCACACCATTGTTGTGAACATGCAGCATGATGACCGTGGCAGCTTCACGGCTTTTGTTGAAGAAACGCTCCAGCACATGGATCACGAATTCCATGGGCGTGAAATCATCATTGAGCAGCAGCACCCGGTAAAGATCGGGTTTTTTGGTCTTGGTGCGGGTCTTAGTTGCAACACCGATGCCGGGCCCATCCCCCTTGCCGCCACCTTGGCCACCTCCAGGTATGCGCGGAGCGCCAGGCTTGCGCCTGTCATCATCCTGCAAGCGCGCAGGATGCTTCCGGCCCTCCAGGGGCTGCTCCATGGCAATCGCATTCATCATTGTCTGCTGCATTCGCTCCGTCTGTCTGCCTTCAGCGGCTTTTGGCCAATGCTTGACTATGCCCCTCATCGCGGGCGTCGGCAAACAGGTTTTTGGCATTGTGGGAGCCGTCAAGGTTGAGTTTTTCTGCACGATCAAACCAATATGGTGCCCGCGCCCGCCAGTTAAAGGGGGGCAGGTCATCCAGTTTGGAGCCGGCATGCAAAAAGCCCGGCGGTAAACCGCCGGGCTTGTTCAGGTTCACGATGGAACCGAAGTGGCTGCCGAATTACTTGGCCGCTTTTGCGGTCATTTTTTCGAACGGCTTGTAGGCTTCCTTGGCGGCGTCTGCATAGAGTTCGCCCATGCGGGTTGCCTGTGCAACGAAGGATTCGTACGCGCCCTTCATGTAGTCAGCCTGTACTTCGAAAATCTTGTCGACGCTCTTGGTGGCCATCAACTTTTCGGTTGCTGCGGTCGATGTTTCGAACTGCTTCTTCGAATAGTCGGCTGCTTCCTTGGCGATTTCCTGGAAGGTCTTGGTCATTGCCGAGACGCTCTTCATTGCGAGCTCGAGATTTTCCTGGCCCTGCTTCTGGATGGAGTCAAAATTCTGATTCATGGGAGTACCCTTTCCGGTGTTGACTTTCGGGAGCGGCGGGGATGTCCCACTTTATTCCCTGTTGGCGCCGAGGCTCGAAACACTTCAGCCGCACCGCATGCACTCCATTTATGTGCGGCGCACAATAAGGTCAAGTGTTTTTTGTGCAGTGCACCATTTTGACGCGGCTGCCGAAGTTTCATTGCAATTGTCATTAAATTGGCAAGTTGGCGTTTGCCATAAACCCTTCAGTAACCACGCCGGGTTAGTTTCGATGAAACACCGCTCGGTTGTTCACCGGCGGCCATAGAAGCGCCCTAGCGGCATCATGGTTCGGGAACTGGTTTTGCGTACCCACCCTCGCTTTTTTGCGCGCCATTGCGCGCGTCTCATCATTGTTGCAGCAGCGGTCTTCACGGGTCTTGCACCTGTCGTGGCAGCCAAGGCAGCCAGCTATGCCGGCATCGTCATGGATGCCAAGACCGGTAAAGTGCTTCACGGCCATCGTGAAGACGCCCGCCAAGGTCCGGCATCCCTTACAAAGATGATGACCCTCTATCTGCTTTTCGAAGCGATGGAAGAAGGCAGGGTCAAGAAGACCACCCGCATCAAGGTATCCAAGCACGCAGCATCCATGCCGCCGTCCAAACTGGGTGTTCCAGCTGGCGGCAGCGTCACAGCCGAACAAGCCATCCTTTCACTGGTCACCAAGTCTGCAAATGACATTGCAGCCGCAGTGGGTGAACATCTTGGTGGCACGGAGAGCGGCTTTGCCAAGAAAATGACAGCCAGGGCGCGCGCGCTCGGCATGAGTTCCACAACGTTCCGCAATGCTTCTGGTCTGCCAAATTCTGGCCAGTTGACCACAGCGCGCGACATGGCCGTTCTGGGGATCGCCCTGCGCGAGCACTTCCCGCAATATTATGGTTATTTTTCCACACGCGTGTTTGCCTATGGCAAGAAGCGGATGGGCAACCACAATCGTTTGCTGGGCCAGGTCAAGGGCATGGACGGCATCAAGACCGGTTACACGAAGGCATCGGGCTTCAATCTGGTTTCATCCGTTGAACGCGACGGCAGGTCCATTGTTGCGGTTGTTCTTGGCGGCAAGTCCGGCAAATCGCGCAACGAGCAGATGGCGACACTGATCAATCGCTACATTTCGAAAGCCTCGCGTGGCGGCGACAATCTGGTTGTTGCAAAGGCCCGCATTCGCAACAATGCGCCTGAGATCAATGATGCGCCGGAAACCATCGTGGTTGCCGAGGCAACAGCTCCACTGCCAAAGAAGCGCCCTGCCGAAATCAGCAGATTGAGTTCAGCCGATCCTGTAGCTGAACGTATTGCGACGGCACATACCGTATCGGCGGCCTCTTTGCAGGCTGACACGCAAAAGGCGTTCCGCAACGGCTCCAACTTTGACATTGCGGCGATTGAAGAAAAGCTTCGCTCGATCAGCGCCCGAAACCTGCCAATCCCCTCGCCTGCTCCGTCCTCAGGAAAGCCTGACCCGATTGTCACGGCCGTGTCCAAGGAAGACCGCGTCGGCAAGCTGGCACTTCTGGCAGAGCCGGAAACAGCGGCTGAGCAGGCAATCGATCAGCAGGTGCCTGAGGGCTGGCAGATCCAGATCGGCGCAGCGCCTTCGCTGGATGGTGCAAACCAGTTGCTGGAATCGGCCCGGTCCAAAGTTCCAAATGCGCTTTCATCGGTTCGCGACCACACCGAAACCGTCGAGAAAGGCAATTCCACGCTTTACCGCGCCCGATTTGCAGGGTTCGCCTCAAAAGACGACGCTTGGTCTGCCTGCAACCAGTTGAAGAAAAAGAAGTTCGCCTGCATCGCGCTTTCAAACTGAACGCGAAGCTGAAGCATCAATCCCTGTTTGTATCGTGTGAGGGATAGGATCGTGATTGTTGAGACCAAGATTCCAGGCCTTTTAAACTGGCCGGTTGTAGGCGCTGATGAAAAACCGGCACCGACTGGCCGCCAGCCTTTGCGACTGTCTGACCTGCTGCGGGCAAGGCCTGCGGTAAAGACACGCGATCTCATCACGATGTTGCTTGGCATTGGCGCCAGGGCACGCAGGTCTTCTATGCCCCGCGTCCACATCAAGCTTCGCGTTTACACACCTACTGGCAAACCGGCGGTCCGCATAAGCCTGCCGCAATAGTCAGTCTGCGAAAATTCCCAGGTCTTCCATCGGCTTGTCAGCATTGGACAGCCAGACTTGACGGGCTTCGGCGCGACGCCTGCCAATTTCGTCAACTGGCAAACGCAAGACAGACAAGAGCGATCGAACTTCCTGCCGAGCAGCAAGGTGGGAAAGCGTGGGCCCTGCCCCCATGGTCTCTTCGCTCATTTCATCCAACGCCGTCAGGCCCATCGGGAACAATTCGCGGAATACAACGCGTTCCGATATCCCGTCTGCCAGACGGCAACCAAGGCGCATCGACAAATCCTTGAGGCTGTCGGCCATGTTTCGGCGGTTACGCGTGGCAAGCGGCGCCAGACGATTGCGAACCACCACCCAGTCAAGCAGGCCATTGTCCACCGTGCGGCGGTGTCGGCGGGCATCACGCACCATGGTGGCGTAATGCGAGATATCGATCACATCGCCGGTTGTTGGATCAATGCGGGCAAGCACGTCAAAATCGACATAGGAATCGTTGATCGGAGTGACCAGCGTATCAGCCATTGAATGGGCAAGGCGCATTGCAAAGCTGTCATGGCCCGGCGTGTCGATCAGAATGAAGTCATGCGAATGCTCGACCTCGCGCAGAATATCCTGGAAGCGGGCCAGTTCCGCGGTCTCGTTTTCGGTGATGCTGTCGCCATTGGCGCGCTCAAGACGAAAATGGTCCGATACCGGGAGACGCAAACCTTTGCGGCGGTTCCATGCAACACGGTTTTCGAGGTATCGCGAAAAGCTCAACTGACGCGTATCGAGGTCCACGGTGGCGACCTTGTGCCCACCGTTCAGCAACGCAACCGTAAGGTGCATCGCGGTTGTGGTTTTCCCCGAACCGCCTTTTTCGTTCCCGCAAACGATAACATAAGCCTGATGCGGCTTGAGACGGCGGCTTCCAAGCATGTTCATTGGTTTAGCCTTCAACAAACTGCCCCTGAACCACATTGATACAATTGCGCAATCGGCGCAACAGTAACGGAGGGACACAACGTTTTTAATTAAACAGTGGTTAAAATGTTACCCTGAGGAAGGCGAATGTCGTGCGCTTCGCAACCGCGATTCAATCTAAAGTAGACCCAATTGTGACAGCTCGATCCGCAAGGCGGGCGGAAGGTCTGCAATTGCGGCGCCGTTGGCCATGTCGGGTGGCACATCAGATGCATCAAGATAGCGCCAACCCTGAAATGCACGGCGCGGCTGCCAACTGGTCAGCACCAGTTCACGGTCAAGTTCCAGATTGCACCTCTCGATGCCTTCAGGGTCGCGAAACGGCGTGATCGCAAGGAGGCGTTGGCGCACCTGAACATTGCCCTTGATCACCCAGTACAGAGAGCCGCCATCCAGGAGTTCGGCGGCCCGGCGCGGGATCATCCTTGTGGTGTGCTTCTGGCGGAACTCGCGACCGCGCGCCCGGTTGAATGCCTCTTCGACTTCGATCCAGCCCGCGAGGTCCTCCACCGTCTCCACACCCACGCACAATTTCACCAGATGAAGTGCCATGCCATTTACATAGTCCGGTGGCTGGCACCAAACCAGTTTTGTAGGGAGCGAGATGAATGATTTCCACAGGCCTGAATGGCGCTCATGCCTTTTTTGCCACAGGCGGCTTTATCGGGGCGCCGCAATTTGAAAGCGCGGGAAAGCCGCCATCAACATGGGCGATGTTTTCAAATCCCATGTCTTCCAGCGTTTTGGCCGCCAAAGCAGAACGCCAGCCGGCCGCACAAAACAGGACATATGTCTTGCTGGCATCGGCAAACACCTCGCGGTGGTATTTGCTGGAAGGATCAAACCAGAATTCCAGCATCCCACGCGGCGCATGAACCGCACCGGCAATCGCGCCTTCGCGCTCCAGTTCGCGAATATCGCGGACATCCACGAGGATTGCCTGTTCGTTTGCCATCGATTCCAGCGCCTGCTGGGGTGACCAAGTTTGAACTTGCGCAATCGCACGGGCAACCAGTTCAGATGCTGGAACAATCGGCATTTTCACGCTCCCAAGGCTGCTGCAAACGGAGGTACAAGGCAGTACGCAAGTCCGGAGCATTGCAAGCTGCGGTCAAAAGCTGCAAGCCTTTGCATGAACAATTGCGTCGTGGGCCATAGCAATGGGGTCGGAATGGACTTTTTCAGCCAGTTGTCGGTTGCCGACTTAGGGGCATTGGTGTTCTTCGTCAGTTGCTGGCTGTTCTTCGCCTGGTTGGTCGATTTCAGCCCGTGGCGCGAAATGACGCTTTCGCATGCGATGAACGCAAGGCGACGCGAGTGGATGGAAGTGATGGCCGCACGCGAAGTGCGGATCGTCGATACATCCATCCTGACCGGCTTGCAGCAGGGAACCGCGTTTTTTGCATCGACATCGATTCTCGCGATCGGAGGATGCTTTGCCATGCTTGGCTCGGAAGATGTGGTGCTGCGCATCTACAGCGACCTGCCCTTCGCCAACGAAATGACGCGCACAGCCTGGGAGGCCAAACTTATCGGGCTTGCATTGATTTTTGCCTACTCGTTTTTCAAATTCGGCTGGTCCTACCGGCTGTTCAACTATTGCTCCATCGCAATCGGAGCGGTGCCAATCCACACCGAATTGTCACACTTGCAGACCATTCGAACCCGGCGCGCAGCGGAGCTCAACATTCTGGCAGGACGGCATTTCAATGCCGGATTGCGGGGCATTTTCCTTTCCATCGGCTTCATGGGGTGGTTTGCAGGACCAGCGACATTCGTGTTGGCGACCATCCTCATCATGTTCACCCTTGTCCGCCGCCAGTTCTTCTCGGCAGCAAGGCTCGCCGCGCTGGATGGCGAGCCGCGAGCAAAGGCATGAACCACATTCAGGCCGAGACACTACAGACAACGAGAATCGGATTGGTGGACATGGTGCGCGGCATTGCCCTGCTTGCCATGACCGCATTTCATTTCTCGTGGGATTTGGGAATGTTCGGTTTCATCAACCCGTCGGTGATGTTCGAGCCTTTCCCGGTCTGGTCAGCACGGTCCATTGCTGGAACTTTCCTTTTCCTGGTCGGTTTCAGCCTTTTTCTTGCCCATTCGAATGGCGTGCGCTGGCGCGCCCTGGTGCGGCGCATTGCAATGGTTGGCGGCGCTGCGGCAATCATTTCGCTGGCAACCGCCTATGCCACGCCAGACGCATTCATCTTTTTCGGGATTTTGCACTCGATAACATTTGCCAGCATCGCAGGACTTTTTTTCCTGCGCTTGCCGTGGTGGCTGAATGCAATTGCCGGAGTTTTCGTACTGGTTTCACGTCCATGGTTGCAAACGCCGCTGCTGGATGCACCCATTTGGTGGTGGAGCGGGCTGTCGAAGATCATTCCAATCAGCAATGATTATGTGCCGGTTTTCCCGTTTTTCGGGATGGTTCTTCTGGGTATTGCCGCTGCAGGGCTACTTGCTCAACTCGATCTCACGCGGCGCCTTGCAGCATTGAAATTGCAAAGTGCCCCGGTGCGATTTTTGCGGTTCCTTGGCCGCAACAGCCTTGCATACTATCTGCTGCACCAGCCTGTGATGCTGGCGCTCCTTTATGGATTTGCAAAGCTCAGCGGGCGTATTTGATGAACGGGGTCCGCTTGGCAATCTTGTCGTACAGTAATTGGGCCGTTGCGTTGAATTCCTGGGTCAGCCACCAGACCTGTCCGACCCCGCGTGCATCCGCCCGTCGGTAAACTTCTTCGACGAGACTGCGCGCCACTCCCTGACCTCGGGCCTGCGGCATTGTGAAAAGATCGTTGAGATAACACCTTTGTGCCGCCGACCAGGTGCTGATGTGAAACAGGTACTGGGCAAGCCCGATCAGTTCGCCATTGTCGCCTTCGGCAACCAGTGCATAGGGTCCATCGGCACCGGGCATCATGAGGGATGACCAAAGGCGCTCCTCGTCTGCGGTCAGATCAGCCTCATAAAAATGCTGATAGCCGCGCCACATTGCGCGCCAGCCTTCCTTGTCGTTTTGGCTCAACTCCCTGATCCTGATTGCCATCAACCCGCTCCCGTCCTATTTTCCAAAGAACTACGCGAACAAGCGTACACATGCCAAGAGGGCCACCTTGAACAAGCACCACGACACACCCAACAAAATTCCTTGGCCACCGATGATCCTTTTGGGTGGTATTGCGGCAGGCTTTGTCCTGCAATCCGTGCTGCCGCTGCCCTGGGCTGTCGGGTCGGCGCGCGAAATGCTGCAAGGGACGGGGTTCGTTGCCATTGCGGTGGCGGCGTTGATCTATTTCCTGGCCATCCGGGAATTGTGGAAACACAAGACCACAGTCAATCCGATCGGCCGCTCAAGCCATCTGGTCACCAGCGGTCCTTTCGCCGTCTCGCGCAATCCGATCTACCTTGCCAACATCGTGCTGACATGCGGCATCGGCCTTGCGGCTGGCGTGCCGTGGCTGTTTGCCATTGCAATTGCCACCGGCCTTCTTGAGCAGCAATTTGCGATTGTGCGCGAGGAAAAACACCTTGAATCGCATTTTGGGAAGGCGTGGCGCGATTACGCCAAGCGGGTACGTCGCTGGATTTGAGAAGTATCAGGTACCAACGCCGAGTTCGGCCAGGCGCGTCAGGCTGGCTTCCTCAACCGTTTCCAGTTCGTGAAGCGTCTCTTCAATGTCACGGCGCTTTTGTTCAAGTTCGGAACGCTTTTCAGACACACGGCGAATGAGCAGGCGCAATTGGCCCTCCTCGCCCGGTGGTTCCTTGTACATCATCAAAACTTCGCGGATTTCGGCAATGGAGAACCCCAGCCGTTTGCCGCGAAGAATGAAGCTCAACAAGCGCCGGTCAGACGGGCGAAAGAGCCTTGTGCGGCCACGGCGAACCGGATTGATCAGACCTTCATCCTCATAGAAACGGATGGTCCGGGTCGAAACGCCGAATTCACGGGTGAGTTCGGTAATTGTAAAGTAGTCACTGATCTCGGATCTTGCCGACATTTCCGGTCACAATTCCATGTTGGCAGCAAAAAAATCAACAAAAGTTGGCTGGCTATCAAATTGCAGTTACTGGAATTTACGTAAAAGTCAATCAACCCGCTGTCCACGCGAGGTTGCGCCTGACCCGACCCACGCATACCATTGTCAGGAATCAAGTGGTTGCCGGTGCATTCGGCACAGTTCAGGCAGGAGCACGGCATGGCTTTCATTGCGGCGATTGTTTCGGCGATCCGGAATTATTTCAATTTTTCCGGACGGTCGAATCGGCGCGAGTTCTGGTTCTGGACCGGGTTTGCCATTGTAGTCTGGCTTTTGCTGTTGCAGGCGGACCTCGACCTGGTGGGCCCATGGCTTGGATTTTTGCCAATGGAGGATGGTGCGCCCCGATATCTTTCCAATGGATGGCTGTTGTTCGCTGCCCTGCCAACACTTTCGGTGCTTGTGCGGCGCATGCACGACCATGACGAGCCGGGCTGGAAAGCGATCACGCTGCTGCCGCTCAGCTACTGGCTGGTTGCCAAGGGGACAAAAGGACCCAACCGGTACGGATAAGGGCTACATTTCATGTACCGCCACAAATTCGGCGCTTTACTGGATGTTAACGCTGGATGAACGAAACTGCACATGGAAAATTCCGTGCAGCGGGGATACCACAGCACCATGAAGCGCACCCTTTTACTGTCAGCACTTGCAATATTCGGCTTGCAGGCCGGAACGATGGAACAGGCGCAGGCGCAGGCCGTCGAAAGCAAGACCTATTTGATCAATGGTCTTGCCAGCGCGGTGCCGTTCATCGGCTATGGTTTCACCAACTTGCAGAAAAAAATCCCCGGTGCCGAGCTTTATAGCTACATCAGCCCGGTGGAAGGATCGACGGTCATCCAGTCGTCCATCATGGCGGACATCCGTAAGGCGCACAAACGCAACCCGGAAGTCGAGATCAACCTCATTGGCATCAGTTTTGGTGCAAACCTGATTACCCGCATGGGCGGTGTGCTCAAGAATGAGGGCATCGAGATCAGCTATATGGGCGTTATCGACGGCCTCCCTCTGGCCGATGTCACGTCAAATGTGCGCCGGGTGGACAATTTCACCTGCAGCGCACTTGGTTGCCTGCGCGACAAGGTTCGCCTTGCCAAGGGCAACAACATCACCATTGCCAATGCCTTCGATTATTCGACGACGCATATTGCCATGGGTGACCACAAGGACGTTCACCAGCGCATCCTGCACCAGATCACCACGCTTCCGCTGAACATTGCAGAACCGAGCCTTGATCTGTCCTACACGGCTTCTGTCAAGCAGTAGTCGGGTTGCAAACTGCCCGGCTAGCCAAACCACCACGCTGCAAGCCCCAGAAATGCGAAAAAACCCACCACGTCGGTAACCGTGGTGACGAAAACGCTTGAGGCTACGGCTGGATCAATCTCGAACCTGTCCAGCAGGATGGGTATGAGAATGCCGGCGAGTGCTGCGGAAATCATGTTGACCACCATTGCCGCCGCAATGACCAGGCCAATGCTGAAGCTTGCAAACCAGAGTCCGGCCATCGCCCCAATCAGGGCGGCGAAAACCACGCCGTTGATCATGCCCACCGCCAATTCGCGCAAGATCACGCGGCGCATGTTGCGTGCATCGATCTCGCGGGTTGCCAGTGCGCGCACAGCCACGGTCATTGTTTGCGTTCCCGCATTGCCACCCATTGAAGCGACGATCGGCATCAGTATTGCCAGTGCCACCATTTGTTCGATGGTCGCATCGAAAAGCCCGATAACCAATGAAGCCAGGATTGCCGTGAACAGGTTCACAAACAGCCACAGGAAGCGCGACTTTGCAATTTCCAGAACGCTGTCGGAAAGCTCTTCGTCGCCGACACCGCCCATGCGCTTGATGTCTTCGTCGGCTTCCTGATTGATGACGTCGACCACGTCATCGATGGTCAGGACGCCAACCAGCCGGCGCGCTTCATCAACAACTGGCGCGGACAGAAGATCGTATTGTTCGAACAGCCGCGCCGCTTGCTCCTGGTCCTCGTCGGCAGGGATGGAGCGGACATCCTCGGCTATATCGCCGATCTTGACCTTGCGCTGCGAGCGCAGAAGGCGATCCAGCGGCACCGAACCGATCAGTTCATATTGCGGGCTGACGACAAAGATTTCGTGAAACCGGTCGGGCAGTTCCCTGTCGTCGCGCATGTAGTCAATGGTTTGGCCAATCGACCAGTAAGGCGGCACCGCGATGAATTCCGACTGCATGCGCCGACCGGCAGTTTCTTCGCCATAGTCCAGTGCGCGGCGAAGCCGCAATCGCTCCTCAAACGGCAGGGCAGCGAGAACCTCGTCCTGGTCCTCGGTTTCCATGTCTTCAAGGATGTAGACCGCATCATCGGAATCGAGTTCCTGAACGGCCTCGGCGATCTGTGCGTTGGACAACGCGTCGATGATCTCAAGGCGAATTGCCTCGTCGACCTCGGTGAGTGCCGTCAAGTCGAAAGCATCGCCCGCAAGCTGAACCAGACGTGCGCGCTGGCCTGAATTCAGCGCTTCAAGCAGGTCGCCCAGTTCGGTTTCGTGCAACGGCTCGACAAAAGCGCGAACCGCCGCAGCATCGCCCGTTTCCAGCACCTCTTCGATGCCGACGACATAGTCTTCGCGAAGATAGCCATCTTCGTCGTAAACGGCCTGAACCTCGCGCACTGATTCAGGCGCGAGGGCGGTCTCAGCCGTGTCGTGCGGGTCGCTCATGGCAAATCAACCCCAAAGGTGATTGCGGTTGCCAATCCTTAGCCGGAACAAGACAGAAAGCGCCACCAATAAAGTTCGGGGTATCGTGATTTAAATTGCCCGGGGTTTTTCCAGGCAAAATGTGCCCGACCCGAAAGGGTCGGACACCTTTTCAAAGATCAGGCGAAATCGACTTCCTTGCCAAACGGCATGGAGCGGAGCCGCTTGCCGGTTGCCTTGAAAATCGCATTGGCAACTGCAGGAATTGAAGGCGGCGTACCCGGTTCACCTGCACCCCCCATCTTGTGGAAGGTTTCCAGAATTTCGACCTCGATGCGCGGGCATTGGCTCATCCGCATCGCATCAAAATCAGTGAAATTGGATTGTTCAACTTCCCCGTTGGCGAACGTGATTTCCTGTCCCAGAGCAGACGACAGACCGAAAACGATGCCGGACATCGTTTGTGCCTTGACGATGCCTGGGTCCATGGCCTGGCCGATTTCGATGGCGCACCAGATGTTCTCGATGCGCAGACCTTCCGGTGAAACATGCACCTGCGCAACCTCTGCTACCCATGCGCCAAAGGACAGCGTGTGTGCGATGCCTAGGCCCCTGCCCGGTCCAGGATCGCGGCCCCAGCCGGACATCTCAGCCACTTTCTTCAGTGCGCCTGTAGCTGCTGGATATTGCGCCATCAGCTTCAGCCGCATTTCGAGCGGGTCAACGCCGGATGCTGTTGCAATCTCATCCAGAAAACACTCGTGGAAAAAACCGTTGTAGGAATTTCCGACCGAACGCCAGAAACCGACTGGGATGCCCAGATCAGTCTTGTGCCCGGCAACCCGGTAGTTGGCGATTGTCAAAGGCTGATCATGCGAACCTTCAGTGAGCGTCTTGTCCGGTCCCATCGGCGAAATTGACGGGAACGTACGTTTGAGCACGCTGGCAATGACCGACGGTGCAGCCACCGCGATGTCCACTGCCACGGGTCCCTCTCCCTTGCGCACCCTTGCTTTCATCTTTGCAACTGCTGCCGGGCGATACGCATCGTGGCGCATGTCTTCTTCGCGCGTCCAGACCACCTTGACCGGTATGCCGTCCGCAACCTTCGCCATTTCCACGGCATAGGTCGGGAAATCGGCTTCCGCGCGCCTGCCAAATCCACCGCCAAGAAAAGTCGTGTGAACCCGCACATCAGCGGCTTCGACTCCGACCAGCGGGGCTGCAACCATCTGCAGGATGGCCGGCCCCTGGTTTGGTGCCCAGATGTCGAGAACGCCGTCCTTCCAGCGGGCAGTGGCGTTCATCGGCTCCATGCAGGCATGGGCAAGGAATGGCACAGAATATTCAGCTTCAAGCACTTCCTCGCGCGGCGCATCGGCAAAAGCCACGGTAACATCGCCATCATTGCGCAAAGTGAAATCGGCTGGCTTGGATAATTGCCCTCTCAGCGCATCGGTCTGGGCCTGGCTCGAGGCTGGATAGGCTGCATCCTCCCACTCGATCACGAGCGCCTCTGCTCCTTGGAAAGCGGCCCAAGTGTTCTGTGCGATAACTCCGAAACCTGAACCGGCCGGCGCATTGATCGGCACGACTTTCAGCACACCCTTGATCTTCAAGGCTTCTGCATCGTTCATGCTTTTGGCCTTGGCGCCGAAACGCGGGCTCATGCGCACGGTGCCAGAGAGCATATCCGGCAGGTCGACATCGATGCCGAACTGCGCTGTGCCGGTCACTTTCGCCAAGAGGTCAGTGCGCGGCTGCGACTTGCCAAGGATTTTCCACTCCGCCTTGTCCTTGAGAACCAGCGATCCGGGGGCTGGAAGCTTTCCTGCCTCGGCAGCCAGCGAGCCGTAACTTGCCTTGTTGCCGCTTGCTGCATCCACGACAAATCCGTCAGCGGTCGAAAGCGACTGTGCGTTGACGTTCCATCGTGCAGCTGCGGCTGCAATCAGCATCTGGCGCGCAGCAGCACCGGCCTGACGCATCTTTTCAAAGGCATCGCGCGTTGACGACGACCCTCCCGTCACCTGCAAGCCAAGCATCTTGGAAAGCGGCCCGGAAGCCGAACGCATTGTTTCTGCAATGAAGCTCTCGTCGAAAAACGGAAACGGCCCGCCATCTTCCAGCATTGCCGAATTGAAGTAAGCAAACGATCCGGGGCCGTGCTCAATCGTCAGCTTGCCAAGGGGAACGTCAAGTTCTTCGGCTACGAAGGCTGCCAAGGTGGTCTGCACGCCCTGCCCCATTTCGGCGCGCGGAACAATGACCGTGATCGTTTCGTCCGAGGCAATCTTGATGAAAGGATTGAAGGTCGCCTCGCCTTGCGCAAGGTCCTTTTCAAGCGGGTTGTCCCAGGGTTTGCGAACGAAGTAAGTGCCGACCGCAATGCCGCCGGCAATGGCAGCCGCGCCAATCAGAAACGTGCGTCTTGCTATTTTTGCAATGCCCATGGTCATGCCGCTCCCTGTCCTGCAGCCCGCTTGATCGCCGCCTTGATGCGCGGGTAGGTTCCGCACCGGCAAAGATTGCCTGACATGAAATCGTCGATGTCTGCATCGCTGGGCTGGGGTGTCTGCTCAAGCAGCGCAACAGCGGCCAGGATTTGTCCGGATTGGCAGTACCCACATTGCGGCACTTGTTCATCAAGCCAAGCCTGCTGCACCTTGTTGAGGTTTTCAGGGCTGCCTATGCCTTCGATGGTGGTGATGGCTCCGGTCACATCGCCAACCAGTGTCTGGCAGGAACGAACCGGCTGGCCATCCAGCAACACCGTGCAGGCCCCGCATGCTGCCACACCGCAGCCAAATTTGGTACCTTTGAGGCCGGCAATGTCGCGCAAGGCCCAAAGCAGCGGCATTTGCGGATCATCGCCAATCTCGGTCATCTGGCCGTTCACATTGATCTGCATTTGGCTTCCCTCTTGGTGCTGAATTTTGTGCTCATCAGATGGTGCCACAAAGCCTGTTTGGCAAGGAGCATTCCTTGAAATCCCGGTCCGGCACTGCGGCCATTGCAGGGGTTTGTTCACCATCACTGCAAACATGACATTAACGGTGAAGTGTTACCTTCCGAAGTGTAACGGGGGCATGAATGACACAAATCGCACAACTAAGGCCGGCAATTGGCGAAAGCGAGGCGGATTACGCAAATCGCCGCCGCACCCAGGGCCATGTCATTGATTGCGATGGAACCCGAGCCATCATTCTTGCAGAAGTCGACCCTGCGGTCGATTACAAGGAAAACTATTGGGCGGTCGGCCTGCTCATCACCATTCTCGAAGGCCGCAACCGGGTGGTCGGCCAGTCCTACAAGGTTGAAAACGCCGGCGATGGCTGGATCGAAGGCGGTTCCAACTACTTGCGGATCTATCTGGAACTGGTCGGTGAAATCACCGAACGCGACGACGGATCGCAAAGCTTTTCCACCGGCATTGCGCAATATCCACGGATGGGATCAATAGCCCACCGCATCCGCTCCGGCGACCTCCAGGCAATTTACAAAGCCGGTGCGTACAACACGATCACCGTTGGCCACCTGACGCAGGAAGCATCAATTCCTGCAAAAATCGACCTTGAGAAGCTGCTTTCCCGCCATTTCGCGGTTGTTGGCTCCACCGGTGTTGGCAAGTCCACTTCTGTTTCGCTGATCCTTCGCAAGATCATCGCCGAGCGCAAGGATTTGCGCATTCTCATCCTCGATCCACATGCAGAGTTCACCGCCGCTTTTGCCAATGAATCAGTGGTGAAGGATGCAAGCTCGCTGCAATTGCCGTTCTGGATGTTCCGGTTCGAAGAAATCACCGAAGTGATTTTTCGCGGTCAAAAAGGACTGGAACAGGAAGCTGAATTGCTGCGCGACCTGATAGCCGATGCCAAGGAGCGCTTCACCCAACAAGACGGAAACCAGGAAAACAAGCTGGTTCGCAAGACAAGCGGGCGCAACGGCTTTACCGCGGACTCGCCCGTTCCCTACCGCATCATCGACCTGCTCAAGCTGATCGACGAACGGCTGGGCCTGCTTGAAGGCAAGCACGAAAAGCCGCTGCTCAAGGCCCTCAAGGACCGGATTGTCTCGATCAACCGCGATCCGCGTTTCGAGTTCATGTTCGGCAATGCGAACGCAGGCGGCGACAAGCTGCAGCAGGTCATCACCGAGATTTTCCGGCTGCCGATCAACAACAAGCCGATCAGCGTTGTCGAAATGTCGGGACTGCCATCGGAAGTGGTGAGTTCAGTGGTTTCGGTATTGTGCCGGATGGCCTTTGACCTTGCCTTGTCCAGCGATGGCGGCGTCCAGACACTCGTCGTTTGCGAAGAAGCCCACCGTTACATTCCGGCAGACGAAAAGGCCGGATTCTGGCCAACCCGGCAGGCAATTGCCCGCATCGCCAAGGAAGGACGCAAGTACGGCGTCTATCTTGGCATCATCACGCAGCGCCCGAGCGAACTCGACCCGACGATCTTTTCCCAGTGCAATACCGTCTTTGCAATGCGGCTCTCCAACACCGCTGACCAGAAGATCATCGGTGGTGCACTGACGAACGGCGCACAAACCACCGTGGGCTTTCTTGCATCCATCGCCAACCGCGAAGCCATCGCATTTGGTGAAGGACTGAAAACGCCAATGCGCCTGACCTTCGAGACCATTTCCAAGGAATTGCTGCCGGGCAGCCACATCTATGAAATGCAGGAAGCGGTTCGCAACGGCAAGGAAATCGATATCGGTGCAGTTCTTCGGCGCATGCGCAACAGCGAGCCTGCAGCAAGGCCTGAAGAAGACCTGCCGAGCATTGCCGATCTTGGCGAACAGATATCCTTGCCTTCACGTGAACCGGCTGAGCCCGTAAAGGTTCTCCCGGCTGGAATACAGCGCCAGATAGTACCGCCAACACCTGGGCAGCCAATACCTGGGCAGGCAACACCTGGACAGCCATTGACAGGTGCGCAGCTACGCCGCCCGCAACCGTCACCCGACCAGCGCGCCGATTATGGCGCAGGGCTGCGCAATCCGTCCCAATCGGCCAATTCGCTGTTGCCCCAAACCAGTGCGCCCATGCGCAATGAACAGTCTCCAGCTCAACAAAGGCCAGCTGCCCCAATGCCGCCGCCACGCACCTATGTCGAGCCGCCAAAGCCTGCAGCAGGCAACAGCCTGATAAACGCATTCAGGCGCGGTAACTGACCGGATTTGCAGTGCTGCCAAAAAAGAAAAACCCCGGCCTGGACCGGGGTTTTTTCATGTATGGTGCGGTCGAGAGGACTCGAACCTCCACGGGTTGCCCCACAGCGACCTCAACGCTGCGCGTCTACCAATTCCGCCACGACCGCCGATACAAGAAGGCCGCAACGCATCGTCACGGCCAAGGCTTGCGGCATGTAGCAAATGGGTGACTGGCACACAAGCGCAAAAAGGCCTGCCAGCTGGAACTGTGCCTGCGCAAGCCGTTGCAAATGCAGGGAGTGGGGATTAATTGCACGGGATGAACCATTTGCGCCCGTTTGATACCGCAATGAGCCCTTCGGCAAGCAACCGTTCGGTACATGCATCCATGCTGCCGCAGCAGCCTGGGCAAGCTGTTGAATGGCTGACCACCGCCGGTTTGACCGAATATGCTGCCGCCGTGGCGCAAATGGAGGCAATTGCAGCTTCGATTCGCGACGGGAGCGCAGCCGAACGCGTGTGGTTGGTGGAGCACCCTCCCCTTTACACCGCAGGAACCAGCGCAAAGGACAGTGGCCTTGTTGACCCAGGAAGCTTCCCTGTTCATGCCAGCGGGCGCGGTGGAGAGCACACCTATCACGGACCCGGCCAGCGGGTTGCCTATGTAATGCTGGACCTCAAGCGGCGGCGGGAAGACGTGCGCGCCTATGTCGGCGCCCTTGAAGACTGGATTATCGCCACACTTGCCGATTTCAACATCACGGGTGAGCGCAGGGCCGACCGGGTGGGCGTTTGGGTTTCAAGGCCGGAAAAACCGCCATTGCCGGATGGTACGCCGCGCGAAGACAAGATCGCCGCCATAGGCATCAGGATCCGGCGCTGGGTGACTTTCCACGGCATTGCCATCAATGTGGAGCCCGATCTTTCGCACTTTGACGGGATCGTCCCATGCGGGGTGACCGGTCACGGTGTGACGAGCCTTGTTGATCTCGGCCTGCCTGTTACGATGGAAGATCTCGATATCGCGCTGAAGAAGAACTTCGGTGGCTTTTTCGGCGACTAAGCTGATATCTGGTTGCGGTCCATCAGCGCTTCAAGGTCAGGCGCAATCTGGCTTGTGTTGCTCCGAATGAACGCCAGCAATGATTTCTCATTGTCGTGGATGACGCCATCCTGATTGAGCTTTTCAATGAGCCAGTCGGCTTCAATGTCGTTGACGCTCTCAGACTGCGCAATCGAAGCTTCCATACGGGCATTGCGTGCTGCCCAGGCCTTTTCGACCTGTTCATTCGCGCCGTCGAAAATGTCATCCAGGAATGATTTGGAGAACATCTCGCCAAAACCGGTGAACGCGCCCGTCAGCGTCTGAACGATGCTGTTGTCATCGCTTTCGAGCCATTCTTCGCGGGCAATTGCCTCGGTGCGCAAGGGAGCGCGGTCTGTCGCGGCGGCCATCAGGTAGTTGGCGATTGCCTTTACAAATAGCTCGCGCCAGGCAGGATGGTTCTGTGCCTCGCTGGTGCGGTCATTGAGGTCAAACAGGATTTCCGCTTCGGTGCGGGAAATTGAAATGCCCGCTTCGCCGCCATAGGCATAAAGCACCCGGCGCAGCAGCTCGACCTCAGCTTCGTTGATCACGCCTTTTTGCAAGTGAAGGCCGCTGGCGAGCGGGCCTTGACCTTCCAAGACTGCCTTGGCGACGATTTGAAGCGCAAAGCCAACAAGCAGTTCAGGTGAGTTCTTTGAACGGTCCAAAACCTTGATCACGAGTTCAAGTTCGTTGGCAGCCTCGATGCGGCCATCGGCACCAATGCACCCGATAAGCCATTCCGCGTTGGCGTGGGAGACGTAGCCGCGCGGCTCTGCCTGCTCGACAACGTACAAGGATAGCGCCTCAACAAAATAGTCATTCCATTGCGGGCACTTCTCACCAACACCGGAATTGAGCGCGAAAATGGCTTTCGCTTCGGTTTCGGATACAACGCCATCGCGAAAGACATCGCTGCGAAAATACGAGACATCCTTTTGCGATATGACACCCGGCGTCTCGAGCAGGCCGGCGAAATCGCCAAACGAAATACCCGTTGATTCCATTTCCATGAACACTCACTCCGCAACCCAAACCGCATGGCTTGCTGCAATTTAAGCGTTCAAGCTTATTTTTTGGGAAACAAACATGGTTAACAATCAACAACGCCCTGAACTTCAGGCGCTTTGCACATTGATTCAACTGCATGAGAAATTGATTCAAGGCGGCATGAAACTGATTCAGGTTTACACGCCAAGATATTGAATTATATACATTAAATCAATGAAGAGCATTCCACATTTCGGCAGCGGCCAGCATTTCGGTTTTACGAAACGCTTCGCGGCTGACGGCTTCGGCGTCATCACCCCATTGCCGCCGGTTCCACTCTTCGTCGACGCGGGCACAGCGCCACGCCTCCCCAGCGTCTATGAACCCTTCTGCCATGGCAATGGCCAACAAAGCAGAGCCGGTCAGCGATGTAACCGTGTGCAGACATCCCAGCTTGAATGCATCGCTGTGCCTGCGCACCAATGTGCCGAAAACTGCCAAAGCCTCACGGGGTTGGGCAACGTGCATAACGCCCTGTGCCAGCATGAAATTGGCACCATGGGCGTCCCGGTACCAGTCCACCACCGGGTCCCAGGCTTGCGCCTGCAACGCCACAAGCTCCTGCGGAGCGCTAGCGCGGTAACAGACAAGATCGGTGGCGGCAAAGCGCATGATGTCTTCAGCTACCGGCTGCGGGTCAGGCACAATGCCGTCAAGGATGGTGTTGGCCAACCGGGTCAGCGGCATCAAAGACGGATTGATTTCGGTTTTCTGCGCGGCAAATTCAGCGGCAACGAGCGATGCTGCCGATGCCGTTGGTAGGATGAACAGGCTTCGCGCGGGCGTGCGTACCGGCTTTCCATCGAGGAACACGCCGTGGCCGCCATCTGCAGGCCCGGCGATAGCCGTTTCATAAAAGCGTTTTGGCAATTGCTGGCGCATGCCTTTTTGCACTTGCCGGGTGGGATCGTTGCCGTCGCCAAGGTCTTCAAGAATCTCACGCATTTTTCAGCTATTCCTCTGCCGTGCGCTCATCAAGGCCAAGCAGGTTGAATGTCTGCTCCATGTGCGGGGGCAATGGCGCTGTAATGTCGATCATGCCGCCATCTGGATGCGGGATGCGAATCCTGCGCGCATGCAGATGCAGACGCTTCTGGACGCCGCCTGGAAATTCCCAGTTTTCAACGTTGAAATATTTCGGATCGCCAATGATCGGATGGCCGATATGGGCGGTGTGGACACGCAATTGGTGGGTTCGCCCGGTGACGGGTTGTAGTTCCAACCAGCTGAGGTTTTGCGCAGCGATGTCCACAACACGGTAGTTGGATTCAGAATGATCCGCCCCCGGCTCGCCATGGCGGGCAATGCGCATCTTGTCGCCGTCTTCGGTCTTTTCCTTGACCAGCCAGGTCGAAATGCGGCCAGACTGCTTTGCAGGAACGCCACGGCAGATTGCCCAGTAGATTTTCTCGGTCTCGCGAACCCGAAAGGATTTGGCAAGCGCCTCTGCGGCACCACGGGTGCGGGCAACCACAAGCACGCCGGACGTGTCGCGGTCGAGCCTGTGCACCAGCCGGGGCTTTTCACCTTTCTCATTTCGCAACGCGTCGAGCATGAAATCGACGTGGCGCACAACACCCGAACCGCCTTGCACTGCAAGACCGGCGGGTTTGTTGAACACGAAAACTTTCTTGTCTTCGTGCAGCAACATGGCGCGCAAGACCTCGGCATCGCCGACATTGCGGATGGTGTTGGCGGTCAGGTGTTTTCCGGCAATTGTGCCCTCACCCGCCTTCATAGCCGAAACCATCGGGGGAATTCGCACACTTTGGCCGGGGGAAAGTCGTGTTTCGCTTTTTACCCGGCCGCCGTCGACCCGGATTTGTCCCGAGCGCAAGAGTTTTTGCAATTGTGCAAAGCCAAGACCGGGGAAATGCTGCTTGAACCAGCGGTCGAGCCGCATGCCGCTTTCATCTGCTGCAACGCCGAGATTTTCTACAAGGCTCATGAAGGCACCCTTGAAAGCCACAGACCGGCAAATACCGCAGCCAGCGACAAAGCGACACTGAAAGCAACATAAAGACCGGCCTGTCCAATTGCGTTGCGTTCCCAAAGCACGGCAAAATCCAGCGAAAACGCAGAAAACGTGGTGAAGCCGCCCAGAATTCCCGTCGCAAGAAACTGCCGAAGTTCCATCGAACTGCCGCCTGCACGGCGCGCCAGCCAACCAACCAGCAGGCCCATGGCGAGCGAGCCCAAAACATTGACGAACAGCGTTGCCCAGGGAAATCCGGGTCCGGCGACGCGCAAGGCAGCAAGGTTGACGAGGTGGCGCAGGCTGGCGCCAATCGCGCCGCCAGCCGCCACGAGCAGCAAATGGTTCATGAGCGGTCTGATAAACGGTTTTGGTCCGGCATGAAAGGGTGCAAGCGCCGGTGAAACACCGAACCGGAGCAAGTTTGCCGCAATCGGTTGCCGCCGGCTTTGACACCGGCAGATTGAAGGTGGTACCCGCAGGCAATGCAAATGCCGTCACAGATTCAGGACTTGGGCGCAAAGGCCTTCTTCATGCGTGGTTTGCGCTCCACATACGCAGCTTGCTCGCGCGAAAACCCATGATCGCGACCAACCAGAACACGGTTCTTGCCGTCGGCCTGATGCTGGCCGCAATGGCCATTGTTCCGCTGATCGATGTCTTTGCCAAATACCTTGCAGAAGATGGCGTTCCGATCCTGCAACTGGTCTGGGGCCGGTTTGCTTTTGGCATGCTCTTCACCCTGCCCTTTGCCATGTGCATTGGCGGTTCGGGCGTTTTCCGGCCAAGCCTGCCGCATTTGCAGGCCGGGCGAGCTTTTTTCCTGTTGCTGGGAACTCTGTTTTTCTTCTGGGCACTCAAATTTCTGCCGATCGCCGACACCTTGGCGATCTATTTCGTGCAGCCGATCCTCGTCACTGCGTTGTCGCCGATCATCCTGAGGGAAAATGTCGGCATTCGTCGCTGGGCGACAGTGGTCGCCGGCTTCATTGGAGTCTTGATCATCATCCGTCCCGGTTTTACCGAGTTCAACCTTGGATCATTGCTGGCACTGGGCGCGGGAACCGCCTCTGCCTGCTACATCCTGCTGACGCGCCACATGACTGGTAGCGTCAACCCGATGGTTACCACCTTCCAGACCAGCCTTCTGGGCACTCTGGCGCTGACCGCGGCGCTGCCATTCGTCTGGTCACCGATAGATGCCGGACAATGGGCCATGCTGGCGGGACTTGGCCTGTTTGCAATCATCGGCCACTATTTCATCACCCGCGCCTATGATCTGGGAGAAGCATCACTGCTCTCGCCGCTGGCGTACACCGAGATGGTCACTTCGGTGCTTTGCGGTTGGTATTTCTTTGGTGATTTCCCCGACAACTACACCTTTGCCGGGGTATCGATCCTGATTGCCTGCGCCATTTACATCTCGGTTCGCGAGCGCAAACGGGCAATACCGTTGACCAAGCCTCTGCGCCCGGCGAGTTGATTGCTCAGGCGCGCTTTGCCGCCTCCGCCAGAAATGCCTGCACAAATGCCTGCAATGCAGACCAATCTGTCAGTTCATGATCCTTGGTGGTATCCACAGGTCCGCCTTCGGCTTCGGCTATCCGTCGCAACATCCAGCGCTTGAAGTAGTCGTATTCGAGGTATTTGAGCGCCCCGGCAGCGTTGTGGCGGCTTGGCGGGGCCCAACCAGCTTCAAGCTCCATTCGTTGCGGATAGGCCAGCGCTTCCCTGCGTTCCTCGTTGATCTGGCTGGCTATGGCCAGTGAGACGGTAACCAGCGCTGATGGTACCGACGACAAGTCGGATTTCCAGTCTTGCACGAAACGGATCATCGTCTGCGGATAGCGCCCGCCGTGAATGGGCGCGCAAAGGATTGCCGCATCGATGCCGGCGGGTATCATGAAACCGGGCTGGGCCAGATCGGCAAGCACGGTTTTGTGGCCCGCGGCCTCAATGCGCTCGCCGATATATCTGGCTATCTTGCCGGTTTGACCTTCAATGGTGGAATACGCAACGAGAATGATCATTGGGTTTTCTCCTTAGCAAACTTGTTGTTCGCAAGCCTTGAAAGTGAACTCCTCGCCATCGCCAATGCGGGTTGCATCGAACATGCGCCCGTCTTCGCATTGGACACGCGCCTCATAAGTCTTGCGCCCGCCCAGTTCGCCCTCATGCACCTTGATCAGGTACGAAATCTTGCACTGCTTGACGTTCTCGATCTCGAAGCTGAGATCATCGAGCCAAGCCGGATCGCTGGACTGGGCAAATGACGGCGTGGCTGTCAGCATCGCCAGAACCGCAATTGTCGTGGTGAAACGCATTTGATCCTCCTGCTTTGTTGCAAGCAGGATGGGCGCGGTTTGCCCGCAGTGCATTGACCCGGATCAATCGGCGCCGCTTAGCGGTGACGGCTTTGGCGCAGCTTTTGCCAATATTCCAGGCGTTTTCGTATTTCCCGCTCAAAGCCACGTTCAGGCGGATCGTAGAAGTTCTGGCGTCCGAGTTCGGTTGGGAAATAATCCTGCCCGGAAAAGGCATCGGGTGCATCGTGATCGTATTGATAGCCCTCGCCATAGCCTTCACCAGCCATCAACTTGGTTGGTGCGTTGAGGATGTGCTTGGGCGGTAACAGCGAGCCGTTTTCCTTCGCCGCAGCCATGGCCGCTTTGTAGGCGGTATAGACCGCGTTGGATTTGGGAGCGGTGGCCAGGTAAATGGTTGCCTGCGCCAACGCCAGTTCGCCTTCCGGCGCACCCAGAAAGTCCCAGGCTTCGCGGGCCGAATTGACCATGGCAAGCGCTTGCGGATCGGCATTGCCGATATCCTCGCTCGCCATGCGCATCAGGCGCCGTGCAATGAACCGGCGATCTTCGCCTGCATCCAGCATCCGGCAAAGATAGTACAGGGCCGCGTCAGGGTCCGAGCCGCGCACGGACTTGTGCAATGCGCTAACCAGATTGTAGTGGCCATCCTGCCCCTTGTCATAGATCGGAGCGCGCCGCTGGAGGATGTTCTGCAATTGCGCGGCGTCAAAAACTTCGCCCTCACCTGCGGTGCGCCATATCTCCTCCGAAAGCGACAACACAGCGCGCCCGTCCCCATCGGCCATGCGCACCAGTGCCGCCCGCGCAGCGCTGTCCAGTGGCAGGGGCTTGCCTGTCTGTGCTTCAGCCCGCTCCAGCAACAAAGCCAGGCTTTCGGCGTCGAGCGGGCGAAATGTCAGCACATTGGCCCGCGAAAGCAGCGCGGCATTCAACTCGAAGGATGGGTTTTCGGTGGTTGCGCCAACCAGAATGATCGTGCCGTCCTCCATAACCGGCAGGAACGAATCCTGTTGTGCACGGTTGAAGCGGTGGATTTCATCGACGAACAAAAGCGTGGAACGCCCGCTTTGGCGGCGGATGCGCGCGCCCTCAAAGACCTTCTTGAGATCAGCTACGCCAGAAAAAATTGCCGATATCTGCTCAAATGCAAGGCTGGTTTCTGCAGCCAACAGGCGGGCAATGGTGGTCTTGCCCGTGCCAGGTGGCCCCCAGAAAATGAGGCTGCCGAGGCTTCCCGAGCGGATCATGCGCGTCAGTGCGCCATCCTCACCCGTCAAATGCGGCTGGCCAACAACATCGGCAAGCCGGGCTGGACGCAATTTGTCGGCAAGTGGCCGGTGGGTCTTTTCATCGGAACGCGGCGGTTCACCAAACAGATCACTCATGAATGGCGCGCACGCTGCATTGCAGTCTCACCGAACCAGTTGGCGGAAGAAACCGCCATTGCGTTCAAACACCAGCGTTCGCCCGCCACGCTCAACCACAAACTGCCAGGCGCGGGTGCGGGTCGTGGTGATTTCCAGAAGTTCGGCTGTCTTGGTGATTTCAACGCCGTTGATCTCCCGCACCACATCGCCCTTGCGCATGCCGTTGAGCGCTGCTGGAGACTGCGGGGCCACCGCCATCATCACAACCCCTGACTGTGCACTTTGAAGACCCACTTCCTGCGCCACGGCTGGTGACAGATTGGCGATTTTTGCGCCCCAAAGCACCGATTGCTGCGGCAATTCTATTTCCTCGCGCGGGACGCTTTCAGGTGGTGAAAGCAATGTGAGTTCCACCGATTTTTCGCGGCCACGCGAGAGAACCGTCATGTCGATCTTGGCCCCAATACCTGCAGTGTCCAGCCGGTAACCGAGCGCATCTGGATGTTCGATGGCGTTGCCTTCCAAGGCAAGCACGATGTCTCCTGGCTGCAAGCCTGCATCCCGCGCAGGGCTTTTGTCGGCAATCGCTGTAACAAGTGCACCGCGCGGCCGGTCAAGGCCAAGGCTTTCAGCAATTTCAGCCGATACCGGCTGGAACGAGGCACCAAGCCAAGGCCGCAAGACCTTGTTGCCGGTCTGGGCAGAATTGAGAACGACCCGTGTCATGTTTGAAGGCACGGCATAGCCGATGCCCACCGAGCCGCCGGACCGTGAATAGATCATCGTGTTGATGCCAATGAGCCTGCCGTTCATGTCCACCAGTGCACCGCCCGAATTGCCGGGGTTGATGGAAGCATCTGTCTGGATGAAAAAATTGTAGTCGTTGACGCCGGCCAACGTGCGCGAGACCGCAGAAACAATGCCCATGGTCACCGTCTGGCCGACCCCGAACGGATTGCCGATGGCCAATACCAGATCACCAACGGCAACCGCATCCGAATCGCCAATGACGATCGGCTGGAACTTTGCCGCCTTGTCGCGAACCTTGAGAACCGCCAGATCAGATTTTTCGTCGGCAAGCACGATGTCGCACTCGAACTCGCGACCATCTGCCAACGCAATCTTGACGTCATCCATGTTGGCAATGACGTGGTTGTTGGTCAGCACAATTCCATCTTCAGTCGCAATCACGCCCGAACCCAGCGACGAGTTGCCCCGTCGGCTCTGCGGCATTTGCCCGAAAAACCTTTCGAAAAACGGATCTCCGGCAAAGGGCGAGCGGGCTTCCCGCTGCCGCCGCACGCCATAGACGTTCACCACTGAGTCGGCGACTTTTTTCACTACAGGCGAGAAAGAAAGCCGGATTTCCTCAGCTGAGGACGGCACCTGCGGCGAAACCTCTGCCTGCGCCGGCTGCGACTTGTCGTTCTGCACGGTGCCGTTTGGTTCCTTGCTGCCCATCAGCCTGCCGAGCGCATCGCGGAATATCGAGGTTGAACCTTCCTCCGCGTGCACCGGGGCAACGGTCCCGATGATCAAGGTGAGTGCGAGAAACAACCTGGCGATGAATTGATGAGGCAATTGGGTTCTCCCAGAGCAGATGGATTGAACCCCATATAACCAGCGATCGGGGCAGTTGAAAGGCTTGCTGCAAAAACCGCGCGGCGCGCCAGTTGCATGTGACAGCACAAGGTATCAGGATTGCAACCTGCGGGGGCAAGTTCAGTCAAACACAGTCAATGGAGGCTTGCATGCGCATCGCATCCTACAATGTGGAGAATTTGTTTTCCCGTGCAAAGGCCCTCAACCAGGAAACCTGGTCGGAGGGACGCCCGGTCCTCGAGAAATTCAAGGCGCTATCCGAACTGCTGGAGGAGCCGGTCTACACACCTGCCATCAAGGACAAAATCCTTGAACTCATCGCGGAACTGGGTCTGACAAAAAGTGATACCGGGCCGATGGTCATTTTGCGGCGCAACCGGGGCAGCCTGCTGAAGCGTCCCAAGAATGGCCCGGTGGAAGTTGTGGCATCTGGCCGGACAGACTGGATCGGCTGGGTAGAGCTTCGCGAGGAGCCAATCAACGAGACTGCAATTTTGAATACGGCGCAGGTTGTCAGTGATCTGAAGGCCAACATATTCGCCGTGGTCGAAGCGGAAGACCGAACCGCCCTCAAGGAATTCAACCGGGACATATTGCCGGCTGTGGGCGGGGCACCTTTTGACCAGATCATGCTGATCGACGGCAATGACGAGCGCGGCATTGATGTCGGGCTGATGACTTCATCGGGATACCGGATCGGCAACATGCGCAGCCATGTGCACGACAAGGCGCCGGGCCAGGAAGACTGGCTTTTCAGCCGCGATTGCCCGGAGTTTGAGGTGACGACGCCGGGCGGCGAAGTCATCTGGGTGCTGGTCAACCATCTCAAAAGCAAGGGCTACGGAATACCGGCGCAATCCAATGCAAGACGCAAGGCGCAGGCAAAAAAGGTGGCGAAAATCTACAAGGAATTGCGCAATAAAGGCATCAAACATGTGGCGATCTGTGGCGATCTCAATGACACGCCGGAAAGCGATCCGTTGGAGCCGTTGCTTTCTGGAACGGACCTGAAAGATTGCAGCGTTCATCCAGCGTTCGACGATGGCGGATTTCCGGGCACCTATGGCGGCGCGACGAAGTCGAACAAACTCGACTACATCCTGCTGTCACCCGCACTTTTTGGCGCGATGACCGGTGGCGGATATTTCCGCAAGGGCGCATGGCCGGGCGTCCGGCCGAAAAAATGGGAAGTCTATGAAAGCCTGGTGAAGCCGGTCCATGCCGGATCAGATCATCATGCGGTTTTCGCCGATTTCAACCTTTAGCGCCCGACTTTCCCGCCAACAAAAAAGCCGGGGTTTGATGCCCCGGCTTTCAATCTTTGCAGTCGCTTGGATGGCTCACGCCTCGTTGGCGGCAGCTTCCATCTCGGCGATGCGTGCACGATCCTTGGCGCCTTTCGCCTCGGTGTCGCGGTCAACAAATTCGATCACGGCCAGCGGGGCATTGTCGCCGTAGCGAAAGCCAGCCTTGAGAACGCGGCAATAACCGCCATTACGGTCTTTGTAGCGGGGGCCCAGGATATCGAAGAGCTTGCGAACCTGAACAACGTCGCGGATCTGCGAAATTGCCTGGCGGCGGGCATGCAGATCACCGCGCTTGCCCAATGTGATCAGCTTTTCAGCAATCGGACGCAAATCCTTTGCCTTTGGCAAGGTTGTCACGATCTGCTCGTGTTCAATGAGCGCAGCAGCCATGTTTGCAAACATTGCCTTGCGGTGGCTTGCCGTGCGGTTGAGCAAACGGCCCTGTTTCTGGTGGCGCATGGCGCTCTCCTTGGTTTCCCTTGTGCGGCGTTGCCGCATACTCGACTAAATCTATATCACTCCACCCGGCTTTTTTTCAAACAGCAGGTGTTTTCGACCATGGCCGGGCTGAGCCCGGCCAAAGCCGCAATCAGTACTGGTCCTCGTAACGCTTTGCGAGGTCGTCAATGTTTTCCGGCGGCCATGCCGGCACTTCCATGCCAAGGTGCAGCCCCATGCCAGCCAGTACTTCCTTGATTTCGTTCAAGGACTTGCGGCCGAAGTTCGGGGTGCGCAGCATTTCTGCTTCGGTCTTCTGGATCAGATCGCCAATATAGACAATGTTGTCGTTCTTCAGGCAGTTTGCCGAACGAACCGACAATTCCAATTCGTCGACCTTCTTGAGCAGCGCTGGATTGAAGGCGAGTTCTGCGACTTCTTCGCGGATTTCTTCCTTCTGCGGCTCATCGAAATTGACGAAGATCGACAGCTGGTCCTGAACGATGCGCGCCGCGTAGGCAACGGCATCTTCCGGGCTGACCGAGCCATCGGTTTCAACTGTCAGTGTCAACTTGTCGTAATCGAGAACCTGGCCCTCACGGGTGTTGTCGATCTTGTAGGAAACCTTGCGGACCGGCGAATAAAGGCTGTCCACCGGGATGAGGCCGATTGGCGCATCTTCAGACCGGTTGCGGTCGGAAGGCACATAGCCCTTGCCGGTGTTGACGGTCAGTTCCATGCGGATTTCCGCGCCCTCGTCGAGGGTGCAGATGACATGGTGCGGGTTGAGGATCTCAACATCGCCAACTGTCTGGCTATCGCCAGCGGTGACCGAGCCCGGGCCTTCCTTGCGGATGACCATGCGCTTGGGACCATCGCCCTGCATCTTGATGGAGATTTCCTTGATGTTGAGGACCATGTCGGTCACGTCCTCGCGAACCCCGGAAATCGAGGAGAATTCATGCAGTACGCCGTCAATCTGGACGGCAGTCACTGCTGCACCCTGCAGTGAAGAAAGAAGCACGCGGCGCAGGGCATTGCCCAGCGTCAGGCCGTAACCGCGTTCCAGCGGTTCAGCCACGAGCACAGCCTTGGTTGCGGATGAAGAAACCACTTCCAGCTTGTTTGGCTTGATGAGCTCGGACCAGTTCTTGGTGATCATATGGTATTTTCCTTCAGGTTAACCTGCCACCATCCCTTCGTGGCGAGATCCCTTAGCCCCCTGCAATGCGGATTTGTTGCAGGGGGGCTTTCGTCAGACGCGGCGCTTCTTGCGCGGACGGCAGCCGTTGTGGGGAATGGTGGTAACATCGCGGATTGACGTGATCTGAAAGCCTGCGGCCTGCAGCGCACGAAGTGCTGATTCGCGGCCTGAACCGGGACCGCGTACTTCCACTTCCAAAGACCGCATGCCGTGTTCCTGCGCCTTGCGGGCGCAATCTTCGGCGGCGACCTGAGCGGCATATGGGGTCGACTTGCGCGAACCCTTGAAGCCTTGTGCACCGGCCGAAGACCAGGAAATGGTGTTTCCCTGTGCGTCGGTGATGGTGATCATCGTGTTGTTGAAGGTGGAGTTCACGTGGGCTACGCCCGACGAGATGTTCTTGCGTTCGCGTTTTTTGACGCGTGCGGCTTCCTTGGCCATGTCAGTCCTTTCGTTCGATCTAAGCGCCGCCGTAGTTCCAGCGGCTACACCGGGGAAAGTGAGCGGCAAATAGCCAGCAGCCAATGGTCAATCCCATTGGCCATTCGCCATTCGCCATCCGCTTTCTTACTTCTTCTTGCCTGCAATTGCCTTGGCCGGCCCCTTGCGGGTGCGGGCGTTGGTGTGGGTACGCTGACCGCGCACTGGCAATCCACGACGATGGCGAAGGCCGCGATAGCAGCCAAGGTCCATCAAACGCTTGATGTTCATTGAAGTTTCGCGGCGAAGATCGCCCTCGACGAGGTAATCGCGGTCGATCACTTCGCGGATTTGCAAGACTTCTGCATCGGAAAGCTCATTGACACGGCGCGCTGGCGCGATGTTGACTTTCGTGATGATTTCCTGGGCACCCTTGGGGCCAATGCCATGGATATACTGAAGCGCAATGATGACGCGCTTGTTCGTTGGAATGTTTACACCGGCTATACGAGCCATTTAATTTCTCCATGTGGAACGGGTCGCCCCGTAGTTTGTTTTGCCGCGTCCGGTGGAGGCCGGCCCTTGCGGTGGTTTTTCGCTCTGCCTGGGCAGAATGAGATGCTTCAAAACATCAATGACCGGGACCGGCTTTCCCATTGGGGGACCGGCTCCAGTCACGCGCATTGTCGCGAAGATGGTTCCTGATAGTTGCTGGTAGTCCCCGAGTCAAGCAGCACAATTGTCATGTTTTCGCAAAAGCAATTGTTTCTTCCCGAAAATTTCAGACAGATGCTTCGATAACCCTGCGCAATTCACCCTGAATGTCGTCAATCTCTCCCATGCCATCTACCCGCTTCAAAAGGTCATTGGCATAGTAATAGCCGATCAGCGGCGCTGTTTCCTTGTAATAGGCTTGCAACCGGGTGCGCATGGTTTCGGCGTTGTCGTCGGGGCGTCGCTTGAAATCGTGGCTGCCGCAACGGTCGCAAACACCCGCCACTTTGGGCAGCTTGAATTCGTCGTGATAACCTTCGCCGCACTTGGCGCAGGTATACCGGCCTGAAACACGTGCCACAAGTTGGTCGTCGTTGACTTCAAGTTCCACCACGCAATCCAGACCCATGCCTTTTTCAATCAGCATGTCGGAAAGTGCGTCGGCTTGTTCAAGTGTGCGTGGAAAGCCGTCCAGAATGAAACCGCCCTGGCAATCTTCGCGGTCAAGGCGGTCTGACACGATCGCGTTGACGATGTCGTCGGAAACCAGTTTGCCCGATGCCATGACGGCTTTCGCCTCAAGGCCTACAGGCGTGGCATTGGCCACTGCCTCTCGAAGCATGTCTCCCGTGGACAGCTGGGGCAGACCATAGTGGTCTACCAGCAACTTGGCCTGGGTCCCCTTCCCCGCGCCAGGCGGGCCAAGCAAGATCAGTCTCATTTACCGCGTTTCCCCCCGCGCAACTTGGCCTTCTTGACCAACCCCTCATACTGATGGGCAAGAAGGTGTCCCTGGATCTGCGCTACCGTATCCATGGTTACAGAAACCACGATCAGCAACGAAGTACCACCCAGATAGAACGGAACGCCTGCCGCCGATATTAGAAATTCGGGTAAGAGGCAGACGATCACCAGGTAGATGGCCCCAAGGACAGTTATGCGGGTGAGAACGTAGTCGATGTATTCAGCGGTGCGCTCCCCGGGGCGAATGCCGGGGATGAAGCCGCCATGGCGCTTCAGATTGTCGGCAGTTTCCTTCGGATTGAACACGATCGCCGTGTAGAAAAACGCAAAAAACACGATCATCGACGCGAAAAGCAGCATGTAAAGCGGCTGGCCATGGCCAAGCGCAGTCGTGATGGTCGCCAGCCATGCCGGCATTTGCGCCTGATTGGCAAATCCGGAAACGGTTGCAGGCAAAAGCAACAGCGACGACGCAAAGATCGGCGGGATAACGCCTGCGGTGTTCAGCTTCAACGGCAGGTGTGACGATTCGCCCTGAAACATCTGGTTGCCGACCTGGCGCTTGGGATACTGGATCAGCAACCGGCGCTGGGCGCGCTCGACATAGACGATGAATGCGATGACTGCTGCGGCCAGAAACAGGATGGCCAGAATGAACACGGTCGACAACGCGCCGGTCCGGCCCAGTTCGAGGGTGCCGGCAAGAGCGCCCGGCAAGGACGCAACGATGCCTGCAAAGATGATCAGCGAGATGCCGTTGCCGATTCCGCGCGCCGTGATCTGTTCGCCAAGCCACATCAGGAACATTGTCCCGCCAAGCAGGGAAATGACGGTACTGATGCGGAAAAACAGCCCTGGATCGGTAACAATGCCATTGCCCGATTCAAGTCCAACGGCAAGGCCGTAAGCCTGAAGCGTGCCAAGCAGAACCGTGCCATAGCGGGTGTACTGATTGATGACTTTGCGTCCCTGTTCGCCTTCCTTTTTCAAGGCTTCAAGCGAAGGCACGATCGAAGTCATCAACTGCATGATGATCGAATCGGAAATGTAGGGCATGATGCCAAGCGAGAAGATCGCAAGGCGCTCGACGGCACCGCCGGAGAACATGTTGAAAAGACCGAAGACGCCGCGGCTCTGGGTCTCGAAGGCCTGTGCATAGGCTGCAGGATCAATGCCCGGCAGCGGGATGTATGTACCCAACCGGTAGACGATCAACGCGCCAAGCGTGAACCATATGCGCTTCTTGAGTTCCTCGGCCTTGGAAAAGGCTCCGAAGTTCAGATTGGCAACAAGTTGTTCGGCTGCCGATGCCATGCGGTTCTCCAATTGATTGCGGGGATCACGTCATTTCAACGTGTTCCCCCTTTCAGACCTGAACCGCGAACATAGTCATGCCATTCGCGGATTGCCATGCAATTCGTTGTTCCATTGCCGTTTGGCCGGATCACGATTGCGATGTTTCGGCGGCGTTTGGCCGCCCCACAAGAAAACGGCGCCAGAGGCGCCGCTTTTCAAGTTTTAGCTGGCTGCTTCTTCTTTGGGAGCAGCGTGCTCAAGGATCGTGACCGATCCGCCGGCCTTTTCGATTTTCTCAAGGGCCGGTTTGGAAGCATGGGCAACTTCGAACTTGACCTTGGAGGTCAGTTCACCGTCAGCCAGAACCCGTACGCCGTCCTTGACCCGGCGAAGAACGCCGGCTGCAACGAGCGCTTCTACAGTGACCGCTGCCTTGGCATCGAGCTTGCCGGCATCAATGGCCATCTGCACGCGACCCAGCGATACGGTGTTGAACTTGCCTGCAAACATCGCGTTGGAAAAGCCGCGCTTTGGCAGGCGCCGGTACAATGGCATCTGGCCGCCCTCAAAGCCGTTGATGGCAACGCCCGAGCGTGCCTTCTGGCCCTTGACGCCGCGACCGGCAGTCTTGCCCTTGCCAGAGCCGATGCCGCGACCGACGCGCTTGCGCGATTTGGACGAACCTTCGTTGTCCTTGATCTCGTTCAATTTCATGGTTTCGGTCTCCCCGAAAAGGTTGGTTCCGGAAAGTTCCGGTTTGAGCCGTTGTTATGCCTGCCCGACGACGCGCACCAGATGTGCGACCTTGGCAATCATGCCACGGACTGCCGGTGTGTCTTCAAGCGTGCTTTGACGGTGCAGTTTGTTGAGGCCGAGGCCGATCAGCGTTGCGCGCTGGTCGCCGGGGCGACGCAACGGGCTGCCGATTTGCTCGACGGTTACGGTCTTGTTGTTCGCGGCCATTTTTGCCTCTTAAAATTATTCGTCTGCCCCAATCAGGTCCTTGCGACGGGCCTGAAGGGTTGCATATTTGATGCCGCGCTGTGCTGCGACATCCTTGGGATGTACCTGACGCTTCAACGCATCGAATGTAGCGCGAACCATGTTGTACTTGTTCGATGTTCCGAGCGACTTTGCGACCACGTCCTGAACGCCGAGCGTCTCGAACACGGCGCGAAGCGGACCGCCAGCGATGATGCCGGTACCCGGTGATGCTGCGCGCAAGATGACCTTGCCCGCACCATGATGGCCTTCGACGTCATGGTGCAACGTGCGACCGCCGCGCAGCGGGACGAAAATCAGCTCACGCTTTGCAGATTCGGTAGCCTTGCGGATTGCTTCAGGCACTTCGCGTGCCTTGCCATGACCAAAGCCGACGCGGCCTTTCTGGTCACCAACAACCACCAGGGCTGCGAAGCCGAAGCGACGGCCACCCTTTACGACCTTGGCAACGCGATTGATGTGGACGAGCTTGTCGACAAATTCGCTGTCGCGCTCTTCCTTCTCGCGGCTGCGATCACGACCACGGCCTTCGCCGCCGCCGCGACCCTTGTTTTCCTGTGCCATTTTCCTCAGCCTTTGTTCTTTTCCGGAAGCACAATTTATGGTCCTGCTTGCGCAGAACGGTGAATTAGAAGTCGAGGCCGCCCTCGCGGGCCGCATCAGCCAGCGCCTTGACGCGGCCGTGGTAAATGTAGGTGCCGCGGTCGAACACGACCTGGGTGACGCCTGCCTTCATGGCGCGCTCTGCAACCATTTTGCCAACCGCCTGCGCAGCTTCCTTGTCGCCGCCGTTCTTGACCGCCGCGCGCAAATCCTTGTCGAGGGTCGACGCAGAAGCCAAGGTGTGGCCCGCCACATCGTCGATGATCTGCGCGTAGATGTTGCGCGCTGAACGGAACACGGTCAGACGCGGACGACCATTGTTGACCGCCTTGATCTGGCGGCGGACCCGTGCGCCACGACGTGTGGCCAGTTTGAGTTTCGTTGCCATGATAGTCGGCCCTTACTTCTTCTTGCCTTCCTTGCGGAAGATGGTTTCGTTGGCATACTTGACGCCCTTGCCCTTGTAGGGCTCAGGACCGCGAGAGGAGCGGATTTCGGCGGCAACCTGGCCAACCTTCTGCTTGTCAATGCCGGTGATGACGATTTCAGTCGGCTTGGGCACGACCACGGAAATGCCTTCCGGCACTTCATAGACCACGTCATGGCTGAAACCGAGCGCCAATTGCAGGTTCTTGCCCTGCATTGCCGCACGATAGCCGACGCCGTTGATTTCGAGCTTCTTTTCAAAGCCGCCCATCACGCCGGACAGTATGTTGACAACCATGGTGCGCGACATGCCCCACTTGGAGCGCGCGTCCTTGCTGTCGTCACGCGGATCAACCTTGATCGCGCCTTCTTCCATCTTGACGAGTACCGCGTCGTTGACGACGAACTTGAGTTCGCCCTTCGGACCCTTGGCGGTAACCGTCTGGCCGTCGACCGTAGCGGTGACGCCCTGCGGTACCACGACTGGTTTTTTACCTATGCGAGACATATCACACCTGTTCGTTCGTTACGTGCACGCGATCAGAAGATGCGGCAAAGGATTTCGCCGCCCACATTTTGTTCGCGGGCAGTGTGGTCGGCCATCACGCCCTTCGGCGTGGAGATGATCGAAACGCCCAGGCCATTGGCCACGCGCGGGATCGACCTGACCGATGCATAAACCCGGCGGCCCGGCTTTGACACGCGAACGATTTCGCGGATCACCGGAGCGCCTTCGTAGTACTTCAGCTCGATTTCAAACTCGGCCTTGCCGTTGCCGAAATCCACCCGCGAGTAACCGCGGATATAGCCTTCAGATTCTAGCACGTCGAGAACGCGACCGCGCAGGCTGGACGCCGGTGTCGAGACTTTCGACTTGCCGCGGGTCAGGCCGTTGCGGATGCGGGTGAGCATGTCGCCGATCGGATCGGAAATTGCCATTGTTGCTACCCCTTACCAGCTTGACTTGACGATGCCGGGAACCTGGCCACGGGAGCCAAGATCACGCAACGCAATACGCGACATTTTCAACTTGCGATAATAAGCCCGCGGGCGACCGGTGATTTCGCAACGGTTGCGAATGCGGTTGCGCGCCGAGTTCCTCGGCATCTGGGCAAGACGCAATTGGGCGCGGAAACGCTCCTCAATCGGCTTGGTCTTGTCCATGATGATTGCCTTGAGCACCTTGCGACGGTTGGCAAACTTGCCCACCATCTTGATGCGATGCTTGTTCTTTTCAGTTGCGCTGGTTTTGGCCATCCCGGCTCTTCCTTCTCTTTCGCCTGCCGTTACTTGCGGAACGGGAAGTCGAAGTGGCTCAAGAGAGCGCGGGCTTCGTCATCCGTTCTTGCGGTCGTGCAGACGATCACGTCCATGCCCCAGATCTGGTCTACCTTGTCGTAGTTGATCTCGGGAAACACGATATGCTCCTTGACGCCCATGGCAAAGTTGCCACGACCATCGAAGCTCTTGGGGTTCAGACCACGAAAGTCGCGAACGCGCGGCAGCGCGATTGTGACCAGGCGATCCATGAATTCATACATGCGGGCCCTGCGCAAAGTCACCTTTGCACCAAGTGGCATGTGATCGCGCACCTTGAAGGTTGCAATCGACTTGCGGGCGCGGGTAACCAGCGCCTTCTGGCCGGCGATCTGGGTAAGATCGTCTGCAGCTACCTGGGCCTTCTTGGAATCGGCGGTGGATTCACCAACGCCCATGTTCAGCACGATCTTGTCGACGCGCGGAACTTCCATCGGGTTCTTGTAGCCGAATTCTTCTTGCATCTTTGCGCGAATGACTTCGTCATAAAGCTTGCGCATGCGCGGCATGTAAGCTGCTTCAGCCATCGATCACATCTCCGGAACGTTTAGCGAAGCGGACTTTTTTGCCGTCTTCGAGAATCTTGAACCCTACCCGTGTCGGCTTGCCGTCCTTTGGATCAGCGATCGCAAGGTTCGACACATCGATGGGCGCTTCCTTTGGAATGATGCCGCCTTCCTGGTTCGGCGTCTGCTTCTGGTGACGCTTGACCATGTTGAGACCGCGAACGAGTGCTCGGCCTTCCTTCGGCTTCATTCCGATAACTTCACCGGTGCGGCCCTTGTCCTTGCCGGTGAGAATGACGACCTTGTCGCCCTTGCGAATTTTCTGCATCGCTTTGTTTCCCTTGCCGCGCGCCGCTCAGAGTACTTCTGGCGCTAGCGAAATGATTTTCATGTGGTTCTTGGCGCGCAGTTCACGCGGAACAGGTCCGAAAATGCGTGTGCCAATCGGCTCTTTCTTGTTGTCGATCAGAACCGCGGCATTGTTGTCAAAACGGATGACGCTGCCATCGGTGCGGCGGATTTCTTTTGCCGTGCGCACGACAACCGCCTTCATGACATCGCCCTTCTTGACGCGTCCGCGGGGGATCGCTTCCTTGATCGAAACGACAATCACGTCGCCGACCGAGGCATATTTGCGCTTCGAGCCGCCAAGGACCTTGATGCACATGACGCGGCGCGCACCCGAATTGTCGGCGACGTCAAGATTTGTCTGCATCTGAATCATGGCATTCCACCTTCTTCTTTTCGTTGTCCGGCGAACAGGTCACCGGCCCTCATTCCTGTACTTGCACGCTGTTTCCCCGTTTGCACGGGCAACGCATCAAACCTGTGTTTCGACCACAATCCAGCGCTTGTCGCGCGAAATCGGCCGGCATTCCTCAATCGCGACGATGTCGCCGACCTTGAACTTGTTGGCTTCGTCATGGGCCTTGTAGTTCTTTGAACGACGGACCGTCTTCTTGAACAGTGGGTGAGTGAAGCGGCGCTCCACCCGGACCACTACGGTCTTGTCGTTCTTGTCGCTGACGACGGTGCCCTGCAATACGCGTTTTGGCATTTTCTTAAATCCTCAAGCTTTCGCCTTGGCCGCCATTTCGGAGGCAACGGTATGAATGCGGGCGATTTCGCGCCGGATCTGGCGGACCCGCATCGTGTTTTCAAGCTGCCCGGTGGCCTTTTGAAAGCGCAGGTTGAACTGCTCCTTCTTCAGCTTCACGAGTTCATCGGTCAGCTGGTCTTCGGTCATCGTGCGAATGTCGGAGGCCTTCATGGCTCATCCCTTCCCAAGTTATTCCTGCGCGCCTATTCGGCGATGCGGGTTACAAAACGTGTCTTGATCGGCAGCTTCGCCGCGCCAAGGCGAAGAGCCTCGCGTGCGGTTTCTTCGGTCACACCGTCTATTTCGAACATGATGCGGCCAGGAGCCACACGGGCGCACCAGAATTCCGGTGAACCCTTGCCCTTGCCCATGCGGACTTCGGTCGGCTTCTTGGAAACCGGCACGTCCGGGAATATCCGGATCCACACGCGACCAGCGCGCTTCATTGCCCTGGTGATTGCGCGGCGGGCCGCTTCAATCTGGCGCGCGGTCACCCGATCGGGTTCCTGCGCCTTGAGGCCGAAATTGCCGAAGTTAAGGTCTGTACCGCCCTTCGAAGTGCCTTTGATACGGCCCTTGAACTGCTTGCGGAACTTGGTGCGCTTTGGCTGCATCATGGCTTTTTATTCCCGGTTCCCTGTCACGTTCACGCGTTTTCGCGCGAACGCTCGCGGCGCTGTCCCGAAGAACCTGCGCCCTGTTCCTGACCTTCGATCGAGCGCCTTTCGGACGCCATCGGATCGTGCTCGAGGATCTCGCCCTTGAAGATCCAGACCTTGACGCCGCAAATGCCATAAGCTGTCTTTGCTTCGGCTGTTCCGTAGTCAATGTCAGCGCGAAGCGTGTGCAGAGGCACACGGCCTTCACGGTACCATTCCATGCGGGCGATTTCCGCTCCGCCCAAACGGCCGGAGCAATTGATGCGGATACCCTGCGCGCCGAGGCGCATTGCAGACTGAACCGAGCGCTTCATTGCCCGGCGGAACGCAATGCGGCGCTCAAGCTGCTGGGCAATCGACTGCGCAACGATTGTGGCATCGATTTCCGGCTTGCGCACTTCAACGATGTTGATGTGCACTTCCGAGGCCGTCATCGTTGTCAGCTTCTTGCGCAGCTTTTCAATGTCTGCGCCCTTCTTGCCAATGATGATGCCCGGACGGGCCGAATGAACGGTCACGCGGCACTTCTTGTGCGGGCGCTCGATGACCACTTTCGCAATCGAAGCGGCTGCGAGTTCCTTTTCAAGGTATTCGCGGATCTTGATGTCCTCATGCAGCAACCGGCCATACTCGCCACGGTTCGCGAACCAACGCGAATCCCATGTACGGTTGATGCCAAGCCGCATGCTGATTGGATTGATTTTCTGGCCCATCAGGCGGCCTCCTCTTGGACTTCACGGACGACGATGGTCAGGTGCGAAAACGGGCGCAGGATCCGCGATGCCTTGCCGCGTCCACGTACATGGAAACGCTTCATGACGATCGACTTGCCCACATAGGCCTCGGCAACGACCAGATTGTCGACGTCGAGATCGTGGTTGTTTTCTGCGTTCGCAACTGCCGATTCCAGCGTCTTCTTGACGGTCACGGCAATGCGCTTGCGCGAAAATGTGAGGTCGGCCAGCGCAGTCTGAACCTTCTTGCCGCGAATGAGCGCAGCAACCAGGTTCAGCTTTTGCGGGCTGACACGGATGGTCCGGGCAACCGCCCTCGCCTCGTTATCCTTGAGAGCGCGTTCGCGCTTCGGCTTGCCCATGGCTTACTTCCTCTTTGCTTTCTTGTCTGCGCCGTGGCCGTAATAGGTCCGCGACGGCGAGAATTCGCCAAGCTTGTGCCAACCATGTCTTCGTTGACGGCCACTGGCACATGCTTTTGACCGTTGTAGACGCCAAAGGTCAGGCCAACGAACTGCGGCATGATTGTTGAACGACGGCTCCAGGTCTTGATGACCTCCGAGCGTCCGCCTGTGCGCACGGCCTCTGCCTTTTTCAGCAGATAGCCATCGACGAACGGGCCTTTCCAGGTAGAACGGGTCACGAGTGCTATCCTTATTTCTTGCGCTGATGGCGCGAGCGCATGATGAATTTGCTGGACGCCTTGTTGGTCCGGGTTTTCTTGCCCTTGGTCGGCTTGCCCCATGGGGTAACCGGGTGGCGACCGCCCGAGGTACGGCCTTCGCCGCCGCCGTGTGGATGGTCAACCGGGTTCATGGCAACACCGCGAACGTGCGGGCGGAAACCGAGCCAGCGCATGCGACCAGCCTTGCCGAAATTCATGTTTGAATTGTCGGGATTGGAAACGGCACCAATCGTGGCCATGCAGGCAGAGTGGATGAGGCGTTGTTCGCCAGAATTGAGGCGAAGGATCGAATAAGGACCGTCGCGACCGACCAGCTGCGCGTAGGAACCTGCCGAGCGGGCAATCTGGCCACCCTTCATTTCCTTCATTTCCACATTGTGGATGATGGTGCCGACCGGGATTGCGCGCAGTGGCATCGCATTGCCCGGCTTGATGTCGCAGGCCGCGCTGGCAATGACCTTGTCGCCGGGCGCAAGGCGCTGCGGTGCCAAGATGTATGCAAGCTCGCCGTCCGCATATTTCAGCAGCGCGATAAAGCCGGTGCGATTGGGATCATACTCAAGTCTTTCGACCGTCGCTTCCATGTCCCACTTGCGGCGCTTGAAATCGATGATGCGGTACGAGCGCTTATGCCCGCCGCCACGATAGCGCGCAGTGACGCGGCCCGCATTGTTGCGGCCGCCGGATGAACTCAGACCTTCCGTCAGCGTCTTGACCGGCTTGCCCTTGTAGAGCTCGGAACGGTCGACGATGACCAGCTGGCGCTGGCTCGGGGTCGTCGGGTTGAATTTTTTCAGTGCCATTGTCTCAATTCCTGAAACTTGAACTCAGCGCGCCATCAAAGACCGGTGGTGACGTCGATCGACTGGCCTTCTGCCAATGTCACGACCGCCTTTTTCACATCACTTTGACGACCAAGCATGCCCCGGAAGCGCTTCAGCTTGCCTTTGCGGACAAGCGTGTTGACTGCCATGACCTTGACGCCGAACAGCTTTTCGACCGCAGCCTTGATAGCCGGCTTGGTGGCTGTCTTGGCTACGTTGAACACGACCTGGTTTGATTCCGAGGCCATGGTGGATTTTTCGGTGATCACCGGAGAGACGATCACATCATAGTGGCGAAGGTTGTTCATTTGAACCGCTCCTCAAGCGCCTCGACAGCGTCTTTCGACAGGACCAGCGTCTTGCGGCGCAGGATGTCGTAGACATTGATGCCCTGGACCGGCAGCACGTCGAGATCTGGAATGTTGCGGGCGGCAAGACGGAAATTCTCGTCCAATTCCTTGCCACCGATGAAAAGCGCGTTGGAAAGGCCCAAAGCCGCCAATTTTACCTTGAGGACCGCGGTCTTGGCCTCATTCGCCGTCAACTGGTCCACGACAATGATGCCGGCAGACTTTGCCTTGGCAGACAGTGCGTGGCGAAGTGCCAGCGCGCGGACCTTCTTGGGCAATTCATGGCTGTGATCGCGAACGACCGGACCGAATGCACGGCCACCACCGCGGAACTGCGGGGCGCGAGCCGATGAGTGACGAGCGCGGCCCGTACCCTTCTGCTTGTACATCTTGGCACCGGTGCGGTGAATTTCCGCACGGTTCTTGACCGCATGGTTGCCAGACCGGCGCTTGGCCATCTGGTAACGGATCATGCGGGCAATCAGATCGTCGCGCGGATCAAGTCCGAAGATCGCGTCGGAGACCGTGACATTGCCGGACTCTTTGCCGTCGAGTGTTGTGACCTTGAAGTCCATTATTCCTTGCCTCCTTCGGCAGCAGCGCGAACGCCCGCCGGACGCGGCGCATTGGCCGGGATTGCCGACTTGACCGCATCACGAACCATGATCCACGAACCCTTTGATCCTGGAACAGCGCCCTTGATCATGATCAGGCCACGATCTGCATCTGTGCGCACTACCGTGAGGTTCTGCGTGGTGATGCGTGTCTGGCCCATGTGACCAGCCATTTTCTTGTTCTTGAACACGCGACCCGGATCCTGGCGGTTACCGGTCGAACCGTGCGAACGGTGCGAAACGGACACGCCGTGGGTTGCACGAAGACCACCAAAATTGTGGCGCTTCATGGCACCCGCAAAGCCCTTGCCGATCGAGGTTCCGGTGACATCCACCATCTGGCCTTCAACGAAATGGGCCGCCGTCAACTCGGCGCCAATGTCGATGAGGTTGTCGGCGGTCACGCGGAACTCGGCGACAGTGCGCTTTGGTTCCACCTGTGCAGCGGCAAAATGTCCGCGCAAGGCCTTGGAGGTGTTCTTCACCTTGGCAAGGCCAGCGCCGAGCTGAACAGCGGTGTAGCCGTTCTTCTCGTCGGTGCGCTGTGCAACAACCTGAAGGTTGTCCACCTTCAATACTGTCACGGGTACCTGTTCACCTGCATCTGTGTAGATGCGGGTCATACCCAGCTTCTGTGCAATCAATCCTGAACGCATCGGTTCATTCCTCAAACTTCAAAAAGCCCGTCAGAGCTTGATCTCAACGTCAACGCCAGCCGAAAGGTCGAGCTTCATCAGCGCGTCAACGGTTTGCGGCGTAGGATCGACAATGTCGAGCAAACGCTTGTGGGTACGCATTTCGAACTGCTCGCGGCTCTTCTTGTCGATGTGCGGCGAGCGGTTGACCGTGAATTTTTCAATGCGGGTCGGCAGCGGAACCGGTCCGCGAACCTGCGCCCCGGTACGCTTTGCCGTCGACACGATTTCACGGGTCGATGCATCGAGGATGCGATGGTCAAACGCCTTGAGGCGAATTCGGATATTCTGGCCGTTCATTTCTTCTTTTCCTTGCAGGCGTCTCGTTACCCTTGCAGGCCCCCCCGATTGTGCCCGGGGGTTGGGCTGGCCGGGCGGTTTCCCGCCCGGACACAATTGGTTTACTCGATGATTGCTGCGACGATGCCCGCACCCACGGTGCGTCCACCTTCACGGATGGCGAAGCGCAGGCGCTCTTCCATCGCGATCGGCACGATCAGCTCGACCAGCATTTCGACGTTGTCGCCCGGCATGACCATTTCAACGCCTTCCGGCAGCTGAACAATGCCCGTCACGTCGGTCGTGCGGAAGTAGAACTGCGGACGGTAGTTGGTGAAGAATGGCGTGTGACGGCCACCCTCTTCCGTGGTCAGGATGTAGGCTTCCGCCCGGAACTTCTTGTGCGGCTTGACCGAACCTGGCTTGCAAAGAACCTGGCCACGCTCAACGCCTTCACGGTCGACGCCGCGAAGCATCGCGCCGATGTTGTCGCCGGCCTGGCCCTGGTCCTGAA
>JBGSNX010000011.1:0-10903 GCA_041739465.1 Salaquimonas sp. | reverse complement strand
CGAGTTGTTGAGAGCGTCGTGCTAGTCCGGCTTGATGGCGAGCGCTGCTTCGTATTTCTCGCTGGCCCTGTCAAACAGTCTCGCATCGCCTGTGGCCTCGGCCTTGCCGGACAGCGCACCCCCCCAGTTGTTGAGATCGTCGTGGTTGTCCGGCTTGATGGCGAGCGCTGCTTCGTATTTCTCTATGGCCCGGTCAAACAGTCTCGCATCGCCTGTGGCCTTGGCCTTGCCGGACAGCGCAACACCCCAGTTGTTGAGCGCGTTGTGGTTGTCCGGCTTGATGGCGAGCGCTGCTTCGTACTTCGCGCTGGCGCGGTCAAACAGCCTCGCAACGCCGGTGGCCTCGGCCTTTTCGAAAAGCGAGTTGCCTTGTGAAAATAACGCAGAATAAGTCAATTCGTCGGATACAGTCTCACCCCTGCGGCGCAATTCCAGCACTTGTTTGAATTCGCCTTTTAGTAAGCTGGTAAGCGCCTTGGTATTAGCCCGAGCGACGCTTGCGTTGCTTTCGTATTGCTCAAGTGTTTCGTTCAGATCGTCTAGCACGTTGTGGGTGCCACTATTTCTCCCAAGCGGAAACGGCGCAACCGGTTCGATTTCTCGCCGGATATGCGCCACAGGATTGGAAAACAGCATTGGCGGCCAGCAGCCTAGTTCACGTGCAAGGTCCATTAGAAACTGATCGGAATCGGCACCCCCGATAAATGTCGGCAACGTCCCTGGCTTGGCCAGCAGTTCTGAGACATGTTTTTCTGGACTGTCGCCATACCCCACCCAAAACAGGCGTTCGTTTCGCCCAAACGCGGCTTTAATCTTTGGAAATACCGCGTCGGAGCGACCGCTATAGCCGATCACCAGCACAGAGCTCTTACTGAAAGTATCAACAATTAAGGGTCCGAGATTCTTTGCGTGCTTCTCTGTCTCCTGCTTTGAATTGAGCATGGAAAGTCCATAGCCCTGCCCGTGAAGGTGAATAATCGATGGGGATACAATATGATCGGTGGATTTAGAGGCCCCGGTGACAAAATCATAAGTAGCGGGGTACAAGCCGCAAATTCCGCAAGCGCGCGCTAAAATATTGTCAAAATTAAACGTTAACACCCGTCCCACATATCCTGCCTGCATCATTGCAGCGATCGCAATGTGGCCCCAGTTAATTCTCGCGGAGTCAAGATACGGATGCAGGAGCGCCCTTCTCGCATTGAGTTCCAAGCACGCCATGACCTTACCGTAGTCGCTCCGCTCGGCGTCGCTCAAATCTGCGATGTGTGGTTCAAAGCGAAGACTGCTACATATCTCCACTACCAGCTCTCCAGCCAGGGGTATTCCGGCGGATTTCGAGCAACCGGCGCCGGTGATCAGCGCGAAAGGGCTGATATCTTTCGCCGAACGCATGAAATTCGCGATACGCTTGATGTTTTCGGGAGTGTACTTGGGCATCGCACAGCTTCGACAGGTTATTGTTGCGCATCGACAGTTGCACAACCAAAACACGTCAGCAACTCAGGATGTCAGAAGATCGCAAACGCCCCCCCCGGTTTTCCCCCGCGCTGCGCCATGTCGCACTGGAACAGTCCTGCCGCATGGTATATTGCAGTGCAGCATCAGGGCATGCGCAGGAGGAACACATGACCAAATGGGTTTACGGGTTTGGCGACGGCAAGGCCGAAGGCAGCGCGGCGCAGCGCGACCTTTTGGGCGGCAAGGGCGCCAATCTGGCTGAAATGTGCGCGCTCGGCCTGCCGGTTCCTCCCGGCTTCACCATCACCACCGATGCCTGCAACCATTATTACGCCCATGAGCGCAGCTATCCGGCAGGTCTGGCCGACCAGATAGCCGCGGCGCTGGTGGCGGTTGAAAAATCCACGGGCCGCCGTTTTGGCTCGCGCGAACAGCCGGTGCTGGTTTCGGTGCGCTCGGGCGCCCGCGCCTCTATGCCGGGCATGATGGACACGGTTCTCAACCTCGGCCTCAATGACGAAACGGTCGAGGCGCTGGCGCTGGAGGCAACCGACGAGCGCTTCGCCTATGATAGCTACCGCCGCTTCATCCAGATGTACGGCAATGTCGTGATGGGCGTTGACCATGATTTCTTTGAAGAGATACTGGAGAATGCCAAGGCGGTCGGCGGCCATGAACAGGACACCGAAATGACTGCCGCCGAATGGCGCAAGGTCATTGAGGACTACAAGGCGCTGGTGCGCGCCGAACTGGAAACCGACTTTCCGCAAGACCCGATGGAACAGCTCTGGGGCGCGGTTGGCGCGGTGTTTTCCTCCTGGATGAACCAGCGTGCCATTACCTATCGCCGCCTGCATTCGATCCCGCAGGAATGGGGCACGGCAGTGAATGTGCAGGCAATGGTGTTTGGCAACATGGGCGAGACATCGGCCACCGGCGTTGCCTTCACCCGCAATCCTTCGACCGGCGAGAAAAGCCTCTATGGCGAGTTTCTGGTCAATGCGCAGGGCGAGGACGTGGTTGCCGGCATCCGCACGCCGCAGGATTTGACGGAAGCCGCGCGCATCGCATCTGGTTCCGACAAGCCTTCGCTTGAAAAGCTGATGCCCGAAGCCTTCGCCCAGTTCATGGAAATTGCCAATGCACTGGAGCGGCACTACCACGACATTCAGGATCTTGAATTCACCATCGAGCGCGGCAAGCTGTGGATGCTGCAAACCCGCTCGGGCAAGCGTACCGCCAAGGCCGCGTTGCGCATCGCCGTCGAAATGGCCGGCGAAGGGCTGATCAGCGAAGCGCACGCAGTGCAGCGCATTGACCCGGCATCGCTCGACCAGTTGCTGCACCCCACAATCGCACCCGAAGCCAAACGCGATGTCATTGCTTCGGGCCTGCCAGCCTCACCCGGTGCTGCAACCGGCGAAATCGTGTTCTCGTCCGAGGACGCCGAGGATTTGAAATCACAAGGGCGCAACGTCATTTTGGTGCGGGTGGAAACCAGCCCGGAAGACATCCACGGCATGCATGCGGCGCAAGGCATTCTCACTGCGCGCGGCGGCATGACCAGCCACGCAGCTGTGGTGGCGCGTGGCATGGGCAAGCCGTGTGTTTCAGGTGCCGGGGCCATGCGCGTTGACTATGCCAAGGGCGAGATGCGGGTTCCCGGGCGCACTTTGTTCAAGGGCGACATCATCACCATCGATGGTTCCACCGGGCAGGTGCTGGCGGGCGCGGTTCCGATGATCCAGCCTGAATTGTCCGGCCATTTCGGCACCATCATGGAATGGGCCGACAAGTCGCGCCGCATGAAGGTTCGCGCCAATGCCGAAACGCCCGCTGATGCGCGGGCTGCCCGCAGTTTTGGCGCCGAAGGCATCGGCCTTTGCCGCACCGAGCACATGTTCTTTGACGGCGAGCGCATTGTTGCGGTGCGCGAAATGATTCTGGCCGATACCGAGTCTGGCCGCCGCACTGCCCTTGCCAAGCTATTGCCCATGCAGCGATCCGACTGTGTGGAGCTGTTCGAGATCATGGCCGGCCTGCCGGTAACGATCCGGCTGCTCGACCCGCCTCTGCACGAATTCTTGCCGCACACGGCGCAGGAGATGGAAGAAGTTGCAAAGGCCATGGGCGTTGACGTGGACAAATTGCAGCGCCGCACCGAAGCGCTGCGCGAGTTCAACCCGATGTTGGGCCATCGCGGTTGCCGACTGGCGGTTTCCTACCCGGAAATTGCGCAGATGCAGGCCCGGGCCATTTTTGAAGCGGCAGTCGAGGCTGGCAAAAAGACCGGCCAGACTGTGGTTCCGGAGATCATGGTCCCGTTGGTCGGGCTCAAGGAGGAGCTGGATTTTGTCAAACTGCGCATTGATACGGTTGCTGGCGAAGTGTTTGCCGAAAGCGGAACCAGGCTCGAATACCTTGTGGGCACCATGATCGAATTGCCACGGGCAGCGATAACTGCGGCAGAAATCGCCCTCTCGGCAGACTTCTTTTCGTTCGGTACCAATGATTTGACGCAAACCACATTCGGCATTTCGCGCGATGACGCGGCACCTTTCCTCAATACCTATGCCGCCAAAGGGCTGATCAAGCAGGATCCGTTCGTTTCCATCGATGTCGAAGGCGTGGGCAGCCTTGTTCGCATGGCCTCGCAAAGCGGCAGGGCTGCGCGCCCCACCATGAAACTGGGCATTTGCGGTGAACATGGCGGTGATCCCGCCTCGATCAGGTTCTTTGAAGAGACCGGCCTCGACTACATTTCGTGTTCGCCGTTCCGGGTGCCGATTGCCCGCCTGGCTGCTGCGCAGGCAACCCTGGCGGTTGCGCCGTCAAAGGACTGACGGGCTTCCGCCGATCTCGACCAGCACGGCACCGGCTGCAATCACCGCGATGATTGCAACCCTTCGCGCATCGATCTTTTCGCGAAAAATGAAAACCCCGATCAGCGTTGCAAAGATGATTGAGGTTTCCCGCAAGGCAGCCGCTTCGCTGACCTTGCCTAGCCGTGTCGCCAGCATCACCGCGCCAAAGCTGATGAGCGCGACAAATGCACCGATCACGCCGCGAACAAACAATGGCCCGACCCGCGGCCGCATGGCCAGCCTGCGCCAGCGCAACATGGCGAGCAGCGGAATGCCGAAACCGCCCATGAAAAAGAACCAGGCAAGAAACGTGAACGGGTTTTGCGCAAGCCGGATGCCATAGGCATCGATCGTGGTGTAGACCGCAATCATCATGCCGGTTGCGATTGCGACATTGATCGCAACGGAAAGTTTCTTCGGGTCAAGGCCATCCTTGCGCTGTTGTGCGATGTTGGCCAACGCCAGCCCGGCAATTCCGCCTGAAAGCATCAAAAGCCCGACCCATTGCAACGCAGCCAGTCGTTCGGAAAAAACCGCCATGGCGAACAGCGCTGTCACCAGCGGCCCAGTGCCGCGCGAAATCGGATAGACAACCGTGAACGCGCCCAGATGAAACGAGGCCGCCTGAAGCCACTCGTAAAGAAGATGCACCAAAAAGACGACAATCAGCACCGGAACCAGATCGCCAGCGGGCAATGGAAACACAAAAAGCGCGAACGGAGCGGCAGCCAGCGAGTAGACAATGTTGATTGCCCCGCGGTTGATGAACGGGTCAACGCCGCCCTTGTTGATTGCCCCGAAAATGGCGTGCGCAAGCGCCGACACCAGCGCGAGGCACAGGGCTGCGAATTCGCCTTGCGGCGTTCCCGCCATGCTGGTGATGATTTCAGCCAAATCTGTGCCTGATTTTCATGGGTTTGCAGATCGTCGATACCCGGTCTTGCCATGCAATTCCAGCCATGCTGTTTGGGGTCGCAAAACAGGAGAGAGCATGATGCGCGCTGCCGGGGTGCTGTTCGACAAGGACGGAACACTTTTTGATTTCGAGGCTAGCTATGCGCCATCCACGGCAGGGGTGGTTCGCGAGTTGGCGGGCGATGAAGCCTTGGCGCACGACATGGCACTTGCGGTCGGCTTCGACCTGAAAGGCGGGACATTCATGGAAGGTTCTGCGGTTATAGCTGGAACCGCCCACGATCTTGCCCGCGCATGGACGCCATTGCTGCGACTGTCCGATGACGCAATTCACCAGTTTCCCCGAATGATCGACATGCTTTATGCGCGGCACTCAACCAATGCCATGACCCTGTTTCCGCAAACCGCAGCGGTTCTGGAAGCGATTGCAACGGCAGGAATTGCGATCGGACTGGCCACCAATGACAGCGAAGAAAACGGGCGTGAGCACCTCGCCGCTGCTGGTATCGACCGCCATTTCAGGTTTTTTGCCGGACATGATTCAGGCCATGGTGCCAAGCCTGGTCCGGGTATGGTGTCAGCCTTTGCCCGCGAATGTGGCGTTGATGCAGGACGCGTTGTCATGGTTGGCGACAGTCGGCACGACATGGACGCTGCTCGCGCCGCCGGAGCGGTCGCTATCGCCATTGCAACAGGCATGACACCCAAAGCCGAATTGCTGCAGCATGCTGACCGGGTGATCCATTCGCTCGACGAACTTCTTGATCTTCCGCAGATCGGCATCCGCCGAAACTGAAACGGGAAGCACCCTTTTGCAGCAATGGGGTCATGAGCCTGAGGCAATGAGGCTCAGAACACCGGCGTAAGAATGGGCTAGGTCGTGCATGGCACCTGGAACCTCAGCTGGTGAGAGAAAGCCAAGCTCGCCATTGATCGGGTCGAAAACCACAAATAGGATTTCACCGGTATCTCCTGTGGCAATTGCCGCTGCGCGCAAATGGACGGCCAAAGGCAAGGGCGAGGGAACTTCAAAAAGCATCAGGCCACCAGCAGCCTTGGCGCAAGCTTCAATCGCTTCCAGCATGGCATCTTTGACGACCGGAGCGCTGCCGCCTGACGGCCCAACGGCTCGCGCCGATTGCGATTTGAACATGGGAATGACACGGGCTGCTTCTGCTTTTCGAGGTTCGGTATTCATCGCTGTCATGATCGCCCTCTCCAGTTGGCCCTGAAATGCAGGGTTGGAGGAGCGGATTGGAGAGGCTGCTGATGGCTTCAATTGGGCGAAATAAAGAAATATGCGCCACACATGCGGCAAGGCGGCGCAGTTGGCAGTCGAAGCAGAGACTTTGCACCTTGGCAAAAATCCCGTTACAGCAGTGAAATTGACGCAGGGCACTGAGAAAATGGTTGGGTTTTACGAGCGAAAATGGTCATCGGCCGCCCTTTGGTGCGAGCGACTTGCCCTGCTGTGCATCCCCTATTTTGGTTTGGCCATTGTTCTCCACCGGTTCGACAGGATTTCCAGCCCGCAGGTCGTTTGGCTTTTGGCAATCGGCTTTGCACTGGTCGCAGGCGCATTGGCATTTGGCATACGTGCCCTTGTCGATTTGTGGACGCGCGGTCTTCGCGGCGGCAAGGCAACGATCAGGGGTGTCGTAGTCGCCACCCTGTTTCTTGTGCCATTCATCTGGCACGGGTTTCTGGCGGTAGAACACCCGATGATTGCCGATGTTTCAACCAACCCGTTTACCCCGCCCGTATTCAAGTCCGGCGAACTTGCCTCGCGAAATACGAATGGCGGTGAGACGCCATTTGCAGACTACAATGAAACCTACGCCGATCTGCTGATTGCCGAATACCCGAAGGTCGGTTCGCGAAGGTTCAATGCAGGTGCCGAGCGAGTTCTTGCCAGCATCCGCGAATTGGTTGCCAAGCGAAACTGGCGGATCGTTGAAACGCGCGGACTGCCCCAGGATCAGGAACCCGCCGAGTTGCAGGCCGACGAACAGCCAGGAGCCGAAAACGCAAAACCAAAGGCCGCCGCCAAAGCCAAGGCGACCAAGGAACCGGAAGCCGAGCCGGTGACGGCGGACGAAACCGAAGCCGTCAACATCGAGATGGAGGCCGTCGCTTCAACCCTGGTAATCGGGTTCAAGCACGACATCATCATTCAGATCACCTCAGAAGCTGAAGCGACCCTGGTGGACATGCGCTCCGTGTCACGCAACGGTCTTCATGATTTCGGTGGCAATGCGGCTTTGATTGAGAGCTTCCTTGGCGATCTCGACACCTCCCTGCTCGGCATTGCCGGCGAGGGCTAGCGTGTTTCAAGCCGCGGTGTAATGCCCTTCCAGGGAAGCAGGACCATCGGAAACGACTTTGCCCGAATGCAACAGATCTTCCATATGCGCCAGCACTGACAATGCCGCAGCCCCGTGCAGGCGTGGATCGGTGTCACGGTAGATCACCCTGACTATGTCCCCGATGGTCCGGTCGCCAGCGCGCACCCTCGATAGAATTGCAGTTTCCCGCATGCGCCGGTGCGCGCGCAATGCCCGCACAAACTCGGAGGGCTTGTTGACAGGACCGCCATGACCGGGAAGGTACATGGCATCGCTGCGTGTCAGCATTCGCTCCAGCGAAGCCATGTATTGAACCATCGACCCGTCTGGCGGTGCCACGATGGAAGTGGCCCAAGCCATCACGTGATCGCCGGAAAAAACGATACCGCTGCCTTCAAGCGCAAATGCCATGTGGTTTGCCGTGTGACCGGGTGTGAAAAGGGCTTCGAATGTCATTCCGTCGGCCTCAATCCGCTCGCCATCGGCAAGCGGCCTGTCCGGGTTGAATTCGTTGTCCGCCGAGGCATCCAAAGGATTGATCTCGCCAAGGTGCAATTCGCGGGCAGGGCGGTGTGGCCCCTGCGCCAAAACCGGTGCGCCGGTCAGTTCACTGAGCCTGCGCGAGAGCGGTGAATGGTCCACATGCGTGTGGGTGACAAGGATGTGTGAAACCGGACGCCCGTTGATCGCCTGCAGCAAGGCTGCAAGATGCGACGGGTCCGGGGGACCGGGGTCCACAACCACGACGGCGTCGCGTCCGGCCACATATGAATTTGTGCCATGAAACGTGAACGGGCCAGGATTGTTGGCCGTTACCCGCAAGATGCCGGGCGCGACCTCTACTGCCCGTCCATGGGCAGGGTCGAATTCCAGTTTGAACTCGGGACTTTGCGACATGATCGCCTTTCAGGGCGCGTGGTTGCGGAACGCTGCGTTTATACGGTTTTCGGGCTTGCGCTTGCAGCCCAAGTCATTAGCAAATATACGGGAACGCAAGTGTTTAAGCATCGGAGGAATTAATGAACATGGTCGCCAATGGCAATGCGCTTGCCACTTCACTTTTGCCAGGCAATGCGGCAGTCCGCCTTGCGACCTCGCTGTTTCTGGTTGTCGCAGGCGCATTCGTCCTGACCCTTGCGGCAAAGACACAGGTTCCTTTCTGGCCAGTGCCGATGACCTTGCAGACGCTAGCCGTGTTCGCTATCGGCGCCACCTATGGTTCGCGCCTCGGGGCAGCCACGGTTGTTTTCTACCTCATTCAGGGCGCGCTTGGATTTCCGGTGTTTGCCGGCACGCCTGAAAAGGGCATTGGCCTTGCCTACATGGCTGGCACGACCGGAGGTTATCTGGCGGGATTTGTGGTGATGGCCGCTATTGCCGGCTGGGCCGCCGACCGCGGATGGAGCCGCAACCCGCTCAAGCTTGGTGGTGCCATGCTGGTTGGTGAAGTCGTGATGCTGCTTCTGGGCGCGGCTTGGCTTGCGGTACTGCTGGGTGCAGACAAGGCGCTCACTTTTGGGGTCGGCCCGTTCATCGTGACCGATCTGGTCAAGCTTGCCCTCGCTGCATGCCTTGTACCCGCGCTTTGGTCGGTGCGCAGCTATTTCAGCCGTCAGAACTGAGCCCGAATACAAACTTCAGATAAGCTTGGGCCGCAGCATGACTGCGGCCCATTCTTTTTCACGGATTAGTGTTTAATTAACTACAATATCCGACATTTGCGCAGGATTGGCTGCGGGAATCACTGCCGCAGTTTGCAAACACTGGCAGGGCAAATGGCGGAAAATGTTGACTACCAGGAAGAACAGTCTTCCGCACAGTTGGACTCGGGTGCGGCTCAAGACCGCCAGCAATCCATTTCTCAAGAGACATTGTTGCATGCGCTGGAAACGCTGCCTTTTCCCTGCGTTCTGAAAAACAGCCAGTTGCTCTATGTCTACGCCAACAAATCGGCGCAAAAAGTCATTGGTAAGCAGCTCGACCAGATCATTGGTTCGACGGCTGCAGACCTGTTTCCACCCGATGACGCGAAAAGATTTGAAGAAATTGAGAACGAGGTGCTGGCCACCGGCAAGCGGATCGAGATTGAACAGCGACTTGTGAATGTCGATTCGCGCGAAGCGCAGATCAGGGTCCGATTCGACCGGATCGAGGATGGCAATGGCAATCACCTGCTGCGCTCGATTGTTACCGACGTGACCGAGGTTGACAGCAAGCTCAACGACCAGATGAGACGTGTGGCTTTGCTTGAGACATCCGTCGCCCACATGGCGCAGGGCCTGATCGTGCTGCGTGGCGAGAAGATCGAGTTCGCTTCACCGCGGGTTCTGGCTCTGATGGAAACGCTGGATGACGTGGTTTCTCCAGGCATCAGATGGACCGATGTGCTGGAATATTCGTTCCAGCGCGGCGACTGCGGCGCCGATGAAGCAGCCATTTCCAAAGCTCTGGCGCATGTGAATGCTTTTGTCGAGCGCAAGGCGTTTCGCTTCAAGCGGCGCACACCTTCGGGTGCTACCCTTGTGTTTGAAGGCGAACCGCTCGCCAACAGCGATGGTTTCATCATCACCCTGTCAGACATCACCGAGGACCGGATAAAGGAATCAGGTCTGCGCCAGGCTTTGCGCGAGAACGAGGTGTTCCGCACCATGATCGACAACATTCCATTGTCGATCTACGCCAAGACGGAAGATCTCAAGCTCACCTATGTGAACGAGGCCTGGGAACACCTGGTCGGGATCAAGGCGAGCGAAGCCATCGGAAAATCCGATACCGACCTCATGGGCCAAGACGGACTGGTTTTCGCCGAAGATGACCGCAAGGTTCTTGCGGGTGAAGGCACTGTCACGTTCAACGAAACAGCGACCAACCGCGACGGCGAAGTCACCCACAGAATTGCCAAGAAGCGGCCATTCAGGACGGCTGACGGCACGCGTTATCTGATCGGTTCAACCACCGACATCACCGACATTCGCAACCGCGAGGAGCAGCTTGAAACGGCAACTCTGCACGCGGCTGCAGCGGACCGGGCAAAGTCTGAGTTTCTTGCCAATATGAGCCATGAAATCCGCACCCCCATGAACGGGGTGATGGGCATGGCCGAACTTCTGGCCAAGACCGGGCTGGATGCCAAGCAGAAGACCTTCGTCGACATCATCGTCAAGTCGGGCGCTTCGCTGCTGACGATCATCAACGACATTCTCGATTTCTCCAAAATAGATGCCGGCCAGCTGGAGCTTGACCCGCAACCCTTCCGCCTTGCCGAAGCCATCGAAGACGTGGCCACGCTGGTTTCTTCAAAGGTTGCCGAGAAGGATC
>JBGSNX010000063.1:0-22125 GCA_041739465.1 Salaquimonas sp. | reverse complement strand
CGGGCCTCTGGCGTCTGGCGGCGCGCGTCGGAGGCAAAGGCGGCGGTCGGGCAGCCTGTCGACGGGGCATCCCGGTGGGCGGGGGACAGATAAGCCGACAGGAACGCCTCAAAGCCATGCGGTGCACTGTCGTCGGCCAGCGCATGGGCCACGGTCTGTGCGATCAGATTGTCCTTTGACGCGAAATGCCCGTAGAACCCACCATGGGTCAGACCGGCGGCCTTCATCACTTCGGCAACAGACACCGCCTCAAACCCCCTGTCACGAAACAGCCGCGCCGCCTCTGTCAGGATTCGACTGCGGTTTTCGGCCATTTGTTCACGCGAGACTTTCATTTCTGCACCTCGACCCGATCAGGGGTTGACTTAATTATGATCATCATCATATTTATCTGGCAATCATGACGATCGTCATGAATATAGCCGCGATCCGGCTGGAGAACAATGCAATGACGACAAAAACCCTGATTACCGGTGCCTCGTCCGGCATTGGTGCCACCTATGCTGACCGGTTCGCCCGGCGGGGGCATGATCTGGTGCTGGTCGCCCGCGATGTCGCGCGGATGGAAACAATGGCTGCCCGCCTGCGCACCGAAACCGGCGTGGCGATCGACGTCATGGCCGCGGACCTGACGAATGACACGGATGTAACGAAGGTGGCCGCCCGGCTGCGCGATGACGCTGACATCGGCATCCTGGTGAATAATGCCGGGGCAGGCTTGGCTGGCAACTTCGCTGACCAGAGCAGCGCAGACGTTGCCCGGCTGATCGCGTTGAACACCACCAGCCTTGCGCTGCTGGCCCATGCCGCCGCCGCGCGCTTTGCCAATCAGGGGCGCGGTGCCATCATCAACATTGCCTCGGTCGTGGGGCTGGTGCCTGAGTTTGGCCAGACGGCGTATGGCGCAACCAAGGCCTTTGTCACCTTCCTGTCGCAGGGATTGGCGTTCGAGCTTGGGCCCAAAGGCGTTTATGTGCAGGCAGTATTGCCCGCCGCGACACGGACCGAGATATGGGAACGCGCGGGCGCAGACCTCTCCGCCCTGCCGCCGATGATGGAGGTGGGCGATCTGGTCGATGCTGCCCTTGCAGGGTTTGATGCACGTGAGGTGATTACGATCCCTGCGCTTGGCGACTCGGCCTTGTGGGACGCCTATCAGGCGGCGCGCCATGCAATGCTGCCAGAATTCGGCAATACGCAACCCGCCGCGCGCTATCGTGGCTGATCCCTGTCTCTGTTGAGGAATTTCCGATGAAAGCCTTCGTTCTTGACGCCTATGGCAGCCGGGCAAAGCTGCGCCTGACAGACCGGCCCGACCCGCAGCCCGGCCCGCGTGACGTGCTTGTGCGCATCCATGCTGCGGGGTTGAACCAGCTGGACAGCAAGATCCGGGATGGCGAGTTCAAGCCACTGTTGCCCTACAAGCCGCCCCTGATCCTTGGGCATGATCTGGCCGGCGTAGTCGAGGCTGTGGGCAGCGCGGTGACCCGTTTTGTCCCTGGTGATGCCGTGTTTGCGCGCCCACGGGATGGCCGGATCGGCACCCTCGCGGAATTGATCGCGGTGGATGAAGATGATGTTGCCCGCAAGCCCCTGACCCTGAGCATGATCGAGGCTGCCGGACTGCCGCTGGTGGCGTTGACTGCCTGGCAAGCACTGGTGGAGGTGGGGGCGCTACAGCCCGGGCAAAAGGTGCTCATCCATGCAGGTTCAGGCGGATTTGGCAGCGTGGCAATCCAGCTTGCGAAACACCTAGGGGCGACGGTCGCGACAACGGCGAGCAGTGGCAATGCCGAGATGGTGCGCGCGCTCGGCGCCGATGTGATCGTCGATTATCGCAGCGAGCGGTTCGACGCGGTCCTGTCTGGATATGATCTGGTCGTCTGTGGGCAAGATGGCGATACTCTGGCCAGATCTTTGATGGTCTTGAAGCCGGGCGGCAGGTTGATTTCCATCTCTGGTCCACCGACGGTCGCGTTCGCCAAACGGCAGGGGCTGAACTGGGGGCTGCAGCAGGTGATGCGGCTCTTGAGCTTTGGCATCAGTCGCCAGGCGCGCGCGCGGGGCATCCGTTATGATTTCCTGTTCATGCGCGCACATGGCGGCCAGTTGGCACAGCTTGGCGCGCTGATCGATGCCGGGTCCATACGCCCGGTGATGGACAGCGTCTTTGCGTTCGCGCAAACCAACGAGTCGCTTGCCCATCTCGACACCGGGCGGGCCAAGGGCAAGGTCGTGGTCACGCTACAGTCTAGCTCATAAGTTGCAGCAACAAGTTGTCTATCCAGTCGTTGCGAGGGACGGAAGTCTCTGTTGGCTCCCAATCAAATCAGTGACTTTGGGCACAGAAGGTTTGACCGTTGTTCACGTTCCCTCTGCCAATTGACCTGAAAACCCAGAATTCAAGCCTCCCGGCCAATCTGCGCGGGTGAATCATTGGCCGCACGGCGAAGAGCGATAAGAGCGGCCAGGGCCAACAGCGCCACCGCAATTGCCAACGCACATACCGCAACCGGGCCGGCCAAATCGAGGGTTGCGCCAAATGCAAATGGCGCTGCTGCGAAGGCCAGATACATCGGCAAGGCAAGCCGTGAAGTCATGGCGCCGTAACTTGCCGCGTCAAACAGCTCCAGCGGAAGGGTCGCGCGAGCGATGCTCATTCCGCCACTGGCAACGCCATAGAGAATTACAAAGAACGCTGCGCCGACGACACCTTGAAGCAGGACCAGAGCCATAAATGACAGCGGGAAGAGCGTTGCCGCGGCAATCGCGGATCGCGTGGCCTGCATTTTCGGCACGAAGATAAATTCGGCAAGCCGCGCACCCACCTGCACAACGCCAACCAGTGCAGCAAGCGCGATGGCGTTGGAGGCGTCCAGCCCAAATGCCCGCAATAGCTCGACAATAACGACGGCAAACCCCCAGGTGACAAATCCGATGGCCGATACTGCTATGGCAAGGAGCCGGAACAGTCTTTTGTGGTGGTCCATGGTTTGGGCGGCAGCGGGTTCATCGGGCAGACTTCCCGCAACGTTTGCAGCTACCTGACGCGCAGCAAGAAGATGCAAAGGTACGCAAACAATCAAGTTCGCCGCCGAAAACAGGAAAACGGTCCACCGCCAGCCGAACTGTTCCGCGAGCAGGGCGATGATCGGAAATCCGATACTGGAAGACAGGCCGGAGCCGAGCATCACCGCAATGATTGCCCGCTTGGCGTCCTTGCCGGCATATTCGGTCAGGAGCGTGTTCGACGAAGTCGTGAGCGCTCCCGCGCCGGCAAACCCGAGCGCCAGAAAGCAGGCCGCATATTGCCAGGCATTCTGCGCCAGACCGAGCAGCACAAGAGCAATGCTTGCAGCGATGGAACCCATGACCAGGATCGGGCCAGACCCAACACGTCGGTACTGGTGAGCCAGCAGCCGCGAGGCAAAAGCGAAGGCGACAAGGAAAAAACTCGATCCCGCCAGCGCAAAAGGCAGCGAGGTGCCGAGATCGCTTGCCACGTGGCGTGCGAGGATGGCGGGTGAGGAAAACATTGTCGCCCAGCCGATGATCTGCGTCACCGAAAGCGCCAGGATCAATGTTATCGGCGAGCGTGTTGAAGCCACAAGGCCTCCAGGAATTGAGACTGGTTTCGGTTGGCAGGATTGTATCGTACTCGACATGCGCTGCCGCGCGGCTCAGCGTGATGAGAGCGGCCAATGCTCCCGCCGCCTGAATTTCCATATGATCAAGTGGTCGTGCGGCAAAGTCCGCAGAAGTTCGGATAGCGCGTTGGCAAACTGGCGCAAACGAAAGCGCAAGCCAATAGCCGCGGCAATGAAATTTCGGCCTGCAGCTTTCGTATTTGGCTTGTTTGCGCTTGAAACCGCCATGTTCCGGGGGCAAACATGTGTGCTGTGTGAAAATCACGGCGCATGGCGCCGGATCAGCGAAGAGAGAATCATGCGCATCGGAATTTTGCAGACCGGCAAGGTGCCAGCCGAGCTTGAGGGCAAGCACGGCCAGTATCCCACCATGTTTGAGCGGCTTTTTGACGGCCACGGTTTCACCTTTGAAACCTTCATGGTGATCGACAACCAGTTGCCGCCCTCAGTGCATGCCTGCGATGGCTGGCTGATTACCGGTTCGGCGCATGGTGCCTATGATGATCTGCCGTGGATACCGCGGCTTGAGCAGTTCATCCGCGATGCCTACAGCGAAGGCGTGCCGATCGCCGGCATCTGCTTTGGTCACCAGATCATGGCGCAGGCACTTGGCGGCAAGGTAGAGAAATACTCGGGTGGCTGGGGTGCCGGTCACATGCGCTACAGACTGGCGGACGGGCGTGAGTTCGGCATCAACGCAATGCACCAGGACCAGGTGGTGGTTCGCCCCCCTGAAGCCAAAGTCATTTGCACCTCCGACTTCTGCGAAAATGCCGGGTTTGCCTATGAGGGCAAGGCGATTTCTTTCCAGCCGCACCCCGAGTTTGACGACCATTTCATGGACGAGTTGCTGCAGCTGCGGGCAGGCAAGTCGATGAGTCACGAGCGGGCAGCAATTGCGCGCGAAACGCTGGGCAAAGGAACCGATTCAAGATTCTTTTCTGCACAGATTGCCGAGTTCTTCCGCCAGTCTGCGCTGTCGCCAGCTTGATGCCGGAAAACGCTGCAAAGAGCATTGGTGCTGACAAGGTCGAACCGCTGGTTCTGGCCAGCCGGGCCGATGGTGTTCTTGCGCTTACCCTGAACAATCCCAAGGCGCGAAATGCGCTGTCTTCAGCAATGATGGCTGCGCTGCAGGGGCATCTCGACAGTGTTGTGGATGACCCGGAAGTGCGGGTGATTGTCGTGCGCGCAAGCGGTCCCGCCTTTTGTGCCGGACATGATTTGAAGGAACTCAACAGCGCCAAGGACATGGCAGATGGCGGCCGGGAATTCCTGACGGCCCTGATGTCGCAATGCTCGCGCCTCATGCAGTCAATCGTTTTTCATTCGCGACCGGTCATTGCAGACGTGCGCGGCATAGCCACTGCCGCCGGCTGCCAACTGGTGGCAAGCTGCGATCTTGCAGTTGCCAGCGAAGATTCACGTTTTGCAACGCCGGGCGTCAACATCGGGTTGTTTTGCTCAACGCCCATGGTGGCGCTGTCACGCAAGGTCGGGCGAAAGCAATCCATGGAAATGCTGCTCACCGGCGACATGATCGATGCCGCCAAGGCGTGCGAGATCGGCCTCGTCAACAAGGTGATGCCGGGCTCGCAAATGGACGAAGCGGTTGATGAACTTGCCGGGAAAATTGCTTCCAAGTCCTTGATGACGCTCAAGACCGGCAAACAGGCATTCTACCGTCAATTGGACATGCCGCTGCCCGACGCCTATGCCTATACCGTTGATGTAATGATCGACAACATGCTGAAGGAAGATGCCCGGGAGGGGGTTTCCGCCTTTTTGGAAAAACGGCCGCCGGTCTGGTCAGACCGGTAGACAAATTGCTGCTGGAGGGATCGATTGCATGGCCAATCCGTATGAGACAGATCTCGATCGAAATTCTGCAAACCATCAGCCGCTGACCCCTATCACCTTGCTTGAACGCGCCGCTGCCACCTATCCAAAGCGTGTCGCCATCATCCACGGTTCGCAAAAAACCAGTTATGGCGAATTTTGGAGCCGTTCGCGCAGGCTGGCGTCGGCACTTCGCGCGCACGGCGTCGGCAAGGGCGACACGGTTTCGGTGATGCTTTCCAACACACCGGCCATGCTGGAGGCGCATTTCGGCGTGCCGATGACACAAGCAGTGCTGCACTCGCTCAACACGAGGTTGGACGCTGCAATCCTTGCTTTTCAACTCGATCATGCCGAAACGAAGGTATTGATCGTTGACCGGGAATTTTCGGCAGTTGTCCGTGATGCACTGGTGCTGGCGAGTTGCAAGCCGCTGGTGGTGGATTATGACGACCCGCATTATGGTCTGGACGCACCCTATCCCAAGGGCGACCGCATCGGCACGCTGGACTATGAGGCGATGGTCGAGGGCGGCGATCCGTCGTTTGTTCCCGAGATGCCACAGGATGAGTGGAATGCCATCTCGCTCAACTACACCTCAGGCACCACTGGCAATCCCAAGGGCGTGGTCTATCACCACCGCGGCGCAACGTTGATGGCCTATGCCAACACCGTGCATGCGGGGCTTGTTCCCGGCTCGGTGTATCTGTGGACGCTGCCCATGTTCCACTGCAATGGCTGGTGTTTCCCCTGGACGCTGGCCTTGACCGGTTCCACCCATGTCTGTCTTCGCTGGGTTCGGGCCAAATCCATGTATGACGCGCTCGCAGACCATGGTGTCACCCATCTTTGCGGCGCGCCCATTGTGATGTCGACGTTGTTGAATGCCACCGACACGGAACGGCGCAGCTTCACGCAGCAGGTGACTTTCAACACAGCTGCCGCGCCTCCACCCGAAGCCGTGCTGTCCGCCATGGCAGATGCAGGATTTGCCGTCACGCATCTTTATGGCCTTACCGAAACCTACGGTCCGGCAGTGGTGAATGAATGGGACCAGGACTGGGACCTGCTTGCCAAGCCGGAGCGGGCCACCATGAAGGCACGTCAGGGCGTGCGATATGCAGCGCTTGAAAACCTCGATGTGATGAACCCTGAAACCATGCAGCCGGTGCCGCGCGATGGTCGAACCATCGGCGAAGTCATGTTTCGTGGGAACATCGTGATGAAGGGCTATCTCAAGAACCACAAAGCCACGCAAGAAGCCTTTGAGGGCGGATGGTTCCACTCCGGAGATCTGGGGGTCATGCATCCCGATGGCTACATCCAGCTCAAGGACCGCTCGAAAGATGTCATCATTTCGGGTGGTGAAAACATTTCATCCATCGAAGTGTAGGATGCGCTCTACAAACATCCGGCAGTGGCGGCATGCGGCGTGGTTGCAAAGGCCGATGAAAAATGGGGCGAAACGCCGGTGGCCTATGTCGAGCTGCGCCCCGGCGCGAGCGCTACCGAGAAGGAAATCATCGACCACTGCCGGTCCCTGCTGGCCAGGTTCAAATGCCCAAAGCAGGTGGTCTTTACAGAAATCCCAAAGACATCAACCGGCAAGATCCAGAAATTCAAGTTGCGCGACATGGCGAAAGAACTGAACTGATGAACCACGATCATTATGACGATGCCTACATTCGCAAGGTGCTGGACGACGCCAAAACTATTGCCGTTGTCGGCGCGAGCCCGAATGCCGAACGCCCGTCCAATGGCGTGATGCGATACATGATTGCGCAGGGTTACCAGATTGTCCCGGTCAATCCCGGGCATGCCGGATGTGAAATTGCTGGCCAGCTTACCTACGCCAGCCTCGCCGCCATTCCGTTTGCCATCGACATGGTAGACATATTCCGCAACTCGAACGATGCCGCTGGCGTCGTTGACGAGGCGCTGGCGATGAAGCACCTGCCAAAGGTCATCTGGATGCAACTGGATGTTCGCCATGATGGCGCGGCGGCAAAGGCCGAAGCTGCCGGCATTGCCGTGGTGATGGACAGATGCCCCAAGATCGAGTTCGCAAGATTGCAGCTTTTGCAGGTTTGAAGCAAAGCCGTTTCAACGGAATTGCAATCGCCGCAATGAATTTCTTTGAATCTGGTGCATGCAGGTGCGCATATTCACATCACAATGTGTGGCAAAACGGGGAGATCAGCCATGGCCGACAGGAAACAAGGTTTTTCAACGCTTTCGGTGCATGCGGGCGCACAACCGGACCCGGCAACAGGTGCGCGTGCGACGCCGATTTACCAGACAACCAGTTTTGTCTTTGAAGACGTCGACCAGGCAGCAGCGCTTTTCGGCTTGCAAGCATTCGGCAACATTTACACGCGCATCACCAACCCGACGACTGCGGTACTGGAAGGGCGCATTGCCGCGCTGGAAGGCGGAACGGCAGCACTGGCCGTTGCGTCCGGTCACGCCGCGCAACTGGGTGTTTTCCACACGCTGCTGCAACCAGGTGATGAATTCATCGCTTCGACCAAGCTCTATGGCGGGTCGATCAACCAGTTCAACCACTCGTTCAAAAGCTTTGGCTGGAATGTTGTCTGGGCTGACCCTGATGACATTGCCAGTTTCTCGAAGGCGGTCTCGCCAAAGACCAAGGCCATTTTCATCGAAAGCCTTGCCAATCCGGGCGGTGTTGTCACCGATATTGCGAAGATTGCCGCCATTGCCAAGAAGGCCGGCGTGCCACTGATCGTCGACAACACCATGGCAACGCCATATCTGTGCCGGCCATTCGAGCATGGTGCCGACATCATCGTACATTCCCTCACCAAGTTCATGGGTGGCCATGGAAATTCGATGGGCGGCGCTATTGTCGATGGCGGCACGTTTGACTGGTCGGCCAGCGACAAATACCCGATGCTGTCAAAGCCGCGGCCTGAGTATCAGGGCCTGACAATCCACCAGACTTTCGGCAATTTCGGCTTTGCCATTGCCTGCCGCGTGCTTGGCTTGCGCGATCTTGGCGCTGCCATTTCGCCGTTCAATTCGTTCCTGCTGCTGACCGGGATCGAAACATTGCCGCTGCGCATGGACAAGCATTGCGCCAACGCCAAGGCCGTTGCCGAATATCTCGCCGGGCACAAGGCGGTGGAATGGGTTCGATATGCGGGGCTCAAGAGCGATGCGGGCTACAAACTGCACCGCAAATACATGCCGAAGGGCGCGGGTGCCGTTTTCACCTTTGGCCTGAAAGGCGGCTACAAGGCCGGGGTCAAGCTGGTGAGCTCGGTGAAGCTGCTGTCGCATGTCGCCAATATCGGCGACACCCGCAGCTTGATCATTCACCCGGCTTCGACCACGCATCGCCAATTGAGCGATGCACAGAAAAAGGCGGCAGGTGCCGGTCCCGAAGTGGTGCGCGTGTCGATCGGCATTGAAGATGCAGCCGACATCATTGCCGACCTTGAAGAAGCGCTTGCAGGCCTCAAGGCCTGATCAGGCGGTGCCGTCGCGCACCGCCATCCTTTTCTGGATCAGCGAGGCGGTAATCACACCGATTGCCACCACGCTGATCAGAATGGTTGAAAGCGCATTGATCTCCGGCGAAACGCCTAGCCGCACCGCGCTGTAAATCTTGATCGGCAAGGTGGTTGCACCCGGACCTGAGGTGAAGGACGCGATCACCAGATCATCAAGCGAAAGCGTGAAGGCTAGCAGCCAGCCCGCGATGACCGATGGAGCGATGATCGGCAACGTCACCGAAAAGAATGCGTCTACTGGAGAGCAGCCCAGATCAAGCGCCGCCTCTTCCAGGCTCTTGTCGAAGGTGACAAGGCGTGAGGAAACCACAACTGCCACATAGCACATGGCGAAGGTTGTGTGAGCAAGCACGACTGTCATCATGCCGCGCGGAATGCCGAGCGCGATGAACAGGAGCAGCAGTGACAGGCCGGTGATGACTTCCGGCATGACCAGTGGCGCATAGACCATTCCGGAGAACACCGTGCGCCCGCGAAACCTGCCCATGCGGACCAGCACATAGGCGGCAATGGTGCCAAGCACCGTGGCAAAAGTTGCTGTCAGAACTGCAACGCGCAGCGTGACCCATGCGGCGTCCAACATAGCCTTGTTGTTGAGCAGTTCGCCATACCATTTGGTCGAGAAGCCGGCCCAGACCGTGACAAGTTTGGACTCGTTGAAGCTGTAGATAACCAGCAGCAGGATCGGCAAATAAAGGAAGGCAAAGCCGAATGTCAGCGAAGTGGCGTTGAACCAGGTGAAGCGCTTCATTTGGTCACCTCGCTTTCCTTCTCAAGCTGCCGCTGGAAGTAGAGGATCGGCACGACCAAGGACAGCAGCAGGACGATGGCGACCGCAGAGGCCACCGGCCAATCCCGGTTCGAGAAGAATTCGTTCCACAAGGTTTTGCCCATCATCAATGTGCCCGAACCGCCGAGCAGGTCAGGAATGACGAACTCACCCATTGCAGGGATGAAAACGAGGAAGCAGCCAGCGATGATGCCCGGCAATGCCAGTGGCAGCGTCACCAGCCAGAAGGCGGAGATGCGGTTGCAACCAAGGTCAATGGCCGCCTCGAGCAGCGATTCATCCATTTTCTCAAGGGTGGAATAGATCGGCAACACCATGAATGGCAGGTAGGAATAGACAATCCCGATGTAGACAGCGGTGGTGGTGTTCATGATTGCCAAGGGCTCTGAAATCAGCCCGGTCCACAGCAGGAACTGGTTGAGCAGGCCTTCGGTGCGCAGGATGCCTATCCACGCATAGACGCGAATCAGGAACGAGGTCCAGAACGGCAGGATGATCAGCATCACCAGAATAGCGCGATAGCGGTCCGGCGCCCTTGCCATGCCATAGGCCATCGGAAACGCAACCAGCAAAGAGAAGAAGGTGGAAACAACCGCGATCTGCAGGCTCGACAGAAATGCGTTGATGTAGAGAGAATCGGACCACAAGAATGCGTAGGTCTCGAAATCCAGCTTGCTGAAGAAATCTGCCAGACCCGCAAACCCGTTGGAAAAATCGAGCAGCGGCGAATAGGGGGGTTGCGCGACAGCGGCGTCTGAAAGCGAAATTTTCAGGACGATGATGAAGGGCACCAGGAAGAAAACCAGGAGCCAAAGATAGGGTATCAGAATTACCAGCCAGCGACGGTTCTTGCCCATGGTCATTTCGCCAGCAAGAGGCCGGCACCCGGCGTCCACGAGAGCCAGACCTCGTCTTCCCAGGTGATTTCACGGTTTGAAATGCGGCGACGGTTCGCTTCCTGTGCCTTGACGATTTTGCCGTCGGCAAGTCGCACATGGTAGGTCGACATGTTGCCGACATAGCCGATGTCATGAACCTTGCCGCCGAGCATGTTCACGGCGTCAGTGGGCCTTGTCTTGGAGATGCTGATTTTCTCCGGCCGTACTGCAAGCCAGCACGTTTCACCGCTCGCCACGCCACCATGGTTGCGGGCAAGAAAGTTCTCGCCCGTACCTGTCTGGGTAAACTGGCAAAAATCTTCGCCGTCACGTTGCTCTAGCTTTTGGGCAATTCCTTCGATGACATTCACGTCACCGATGAAATCGGCAACAAACCGCGAGTTCGGGTTTTCGTAGATGTCTGCTGGAGTGGCGACCTGTGTCAAATTGCCAAGGTTCATCAGGCCAATGCGCGAGGCAACGGTCATCGCCTCCTCCTGGTCATGGGTGACAATGATGAAGGTGGTGCCGGTTGTCTCCTGGATGTTCATCAATTCGAACTGGGTCTGTTCGCGCAACTTGGCGTCAAGCGCCCCCAGCGGTTCGTCGAGCAGCAGTATCTTTGGACGACGCGCCAAGGCTCTTGCAAGCGCAATGCGCTGGCGCTGGCCGCCGGACAATTGGTGGGGTTTGCGGCTGGCAAACTTGCTCATCTGCACCAGCGAAAGCATCTCGTCGGTACGTTGCTTGATCGCGTCCTTCTCCATGCCGGCCCGCTTGAGGCCGAAGGCAATGTTGTCGGAAACGCTGAGGTGCGGAAACAGGGCATAGGACTGGAACATCATGTTGATCGGCCGCTGGTTCGCTGGGACCTTCGAAATGTCCTTGCCGTCAACCAGTATCTGGCCCGATGTCGGGGTTTCAAACCCCGCCAGCATTCTCAGCAAGGTGGTCTTGCCGCAGCCAGAGGGCCCCAGAAGCGCGAAAAACTCGCGGGTGAAAATCTTCAATGAAACGCCGTCAACGGCAGTAAAGTCGCCAAACTCCTTGCGGACATTGACAAACTCCACCAACGGCTTTGCCTCGGGATCGGTCCATGGCGAAAACACGGTTGCCGGTTTTGGAGCCGGTTTGTGCGCCGGTTCCCTGGAGGCTGCTTCGGTCATGGATCGTTCCCCGGATGCAATTGCTTGAATAAAGGCAGGCGCCTGAAAGAAGGGCGGGCAATCTGCTTGCCCGCCCTTTAGCTGTGTCACTGGCCAGTGACAACCTTGGTCCATGCGCGTGTCGCTAGACGGTTGGTTGCCGGGTCGTATGGAAGCTTCACGTAGAGCTTCTTGGTTGTTTCTTCATCAGGATAGATGGTCGGGTCCTTGATGATGGCCTCGTCGATCAGCGACTGCGAAGCCTTGTTGCCATTGGCGTAGGCAACATAGTTTGTTGCCTTTGCGATGACTTCCGGACGCATCAGGAAATTGATGAACTGGTGCGCTTCGTCGATGTTCTGGGCGTCTGCCGGGATTGCCATCTGGTCGAACCAGAGCAGCGCGCCTTCTTTTGGAATGGCATAGGTCACTTCCACGCCCTGGTTGGCTTCGGACGCACGATCCGCTGCCTGGATGATGTCGCCCGAATAGCCGACCGCAAGACAGATGTCGCCATTGGCCAGCGCGTTGATGTATTCGGAGGAATGGAATTTCTGCACGAACGGGCGGATGGCCAGCAGCGTTTCCTCTGCCTTCGCAAGGTCTTCCTTGGAAGTGCTGTTGGGGTCGAGACCCAGATAGTTGAGGGCAGCGGGAATCAGTTCGTTTGGAGTGTCCAGCAGGTGAATGCCGCACTCCTTGAACTGGGCGATGATTGCCGGATCGAAAATCACGTTCCAGGATGTGATGGTCTCCTGTCCAAGAATGTCCTTCACCTTGCCGACATTGTAGCCGATGCCGGTGGTTCCCCACATGTAATTCACCGAAAAGGAATTTTCCGGATCATACTGCGCGGTGCGAGTCATGATCGCATCCCACATGTTTGGCAGGTTGGTCAGCTTGGACTTGTCGAGTTTCTGGAACACGCCGGCCTGGATCTGGCGGCCAAGGAATTCGGCGGAAGGAACGACGATGTCATAGCCTGTGGCACCCGCGAGCAGCTTGGTTTCGACCACTTCGTTGGAATCGAAGACATCGTAAATGACCTTGATGCCGGTTTCCTTGGTGAACTCTTCAAGGATCGATTCGTCGATGTAATCCGACCAGTTGTAGACGCGGACTTCCGCTGCATGGCTGAGGATGGTGGAAAATGCCAACATCGAAACGGCGACGAATGCAGTGCTATTCTTCATGATTATGACAGCCCCTATTTCAGGTTTCCGGTAAAAATGACACTCAACCCTATTGCCCATGTTGAAAAGCTGCAAGGGGTTCAAAGGGCACTTGAATGCCCGGCTTGCCAGTTCGAGCAAAAAGGAGGAAGGTTAGGGTCCCATCCACAACCATTCGTGATTTCATGTTTTTTGCAAATACCCGGAGCCCCAGATGAGCCGGCAGGATATTCTCAATTGGGCAACCCAGCTTCCCGCCCCCGCACAGACCTGGCTTGACGGCCGTCTCGTCGAAGAAGTTGAATGCATCATTTCAGACTTTGCCGGCATCGCTCGCGGCAAGGTCATGCCAGCCAGAAAATTTGTCGGCATGGAATCGACATATCTGCCGATATCGATCTTCTACCAGACGATCACCGGCGAATATGCCGATTTCGACAGCCTCAATTCGGTTACCGAAACGGACCTGGTTCTGGTGCCTGACATGTCGACGGCAGCTGCCGCGCCATGGGCAGACGACATCACCATTCAGGTTATCCATGACTTGCAATACCAGTCGGGCGAACCGGTGATGCTGGCGCCGCGCAATGTGCTTCGGCGCATTCTGGATGCCTATGCGGCGGAGGGCTGGAAGCCGGTCGTTGCGCCTGAACTTGAATTTTACCTGACCAAGCCGAACATTGATCCCGATTTCCCGATCGAGCCGCCGGTTGGCCGCAATGGCCGGCAGGGCGCTGGCCGCCAGTCCTATTCGATTTCGGCAATCGATGAATATGCCGCGGTCGTTGACACGATTTACGACTACGCCGAAGCGCAGGGGATCGTCATCGACACGATCATCCAGGAAGGCGGTGCAGGCCAGCTTGAGATCAATCTCAACCACGGCGATCCGATGAAGCTTGCCGACACCGTGTTCCTGTTCAAGCGGACCATCCGGGAAGCTGCACTCAAGAACAATTGCTATGCGACGTTCATGGCAAAGCCGATGGAAGATGAGCCCGGCAGCGCAATGCACATTCACCAGAGCGTGGTCAGTTCGCGCACCGGAAAGAACATTTTCACTGGCAAGAAGGGTGAGCCGACCGATCTTTTCTACAGCTTCCTGGCCGGGCAGCAGCGCTATCTGCATGCGGTGATTTCGATCCTGGCGCCGTATGTCAATTCCTACCGGCGGCTGGTACCTGGCAACTCTGCCCCGATCAACGTCGAGTGGGGCACGGACAACCGGTCCACCGGGCTGCGCATTCCAAGTTCGAAATCGGAAGCGCGCCGGGTTGAAAACCGGGTTGTCGGCATGGATACCAATCCATACCTGGCACTCGCCGCCTGCCTTGCCTGCGGCTATCTTGGCATGAAGGAAGGGCTGGTTCCGCGCGATGCCATCATCGGGGATGCCTATTCATTGCCCCATGCCCTGCCGCGCGAATTGTTCGAAGGCTTGAAGCAGTTCAACGCCTATCCGCAATTGCGCGAGCTGTTGGGTGAGGATTTCTGCAAGATGTACGAGGCCATCAAGCTGCAGGAGTTCGAGGCGTATTTGCGGGTGATCAGCCCGTGGGAGCGAGAGCACCTGCTCCTTAACGTCTGAACAGACGGAACAATGGCGTTGAACCTTCTCCATGCCAATGACCGGCCGGGACAATATCCGGCTTCATGGTACGCGGCGACTGCCCAGATTGCGCCGCCTCGACCATCGCTTGCGGGTGCAACCACTGCGGATGTGTGTATCGTGGGGGCCGGCTACACCGGTCTCTCCGCGGCATTGCACCTGGCAAAAGCCGGATTGAAAGTGATCGTGCTTGAGGCGCACAGGGCAGGGTGGGGTGCTTCCGGGCGCAATGGCGGTCAGGTCGGCACGGGGCAAAGGCGGGAACAGGGCGAACTTCAACAAATGCTGGGCGGCGATCACGCCCGCCAGCTTTGGGACATTGCAGAAGAATCCAAGGCGCTGGTGCGCGAACTGGCAGGCAATGAATGCGAACTGCAAAACGGTGTCATTTATGCCGACCACAAGGCCAGGCTTGTTTCCCACAGCGAAGCCTATGCCCGGTTGCTGCAGCGTGACTACGGTTACAATGCAATCCGGTTTGTTGATCGCGAGGAAATACGCAGCCTTGTAGGCAGCGATGGATATTTCGGCGGCACGATGGATGACGGGGCCTTTCACCTGCACCCGTTGAAATACGTCCTGAAGCTGGCAAGCAAGGCGGAAAAGGCCGGCGCAATCATCCACGAACTCAGCGAAGTAACCGCGCTTTCAATGGGCAATCCCAACAGCGTGCGCACATCGCGCGGCGAAGTGAAAGCCGCGCATGTGCTTCTTGCATGCAATGGCTATCTTGGAAATCTTGACCTGTCCGTCGCGGCGCGGGTGATGCCGATCAACAATTTCATTGTTGCCACGGAACCGCTGGGCGAGGAGCGCGCACGCAGCATCATATCCAATGGTGCTGCGGTTGCTGACAGTCGTTTCGTGGTCAATTATTTCCACCTGACACGCGACCACCGGCTCCTGTTTGGCGGCGGCGAAACTTATGGCTATCGCTTCCCCAGTGACATCAAGGCGTTTGTGCGAAAGCCGATGCTAGAAGTTTTCCCGCAATTGTCTGGCGTCAAGATCGAATATGGTTGGGGCGGTACGCTGGCAATCACCGCGAAACGCATCCCGATGCTTCGCCGTCTAAGCAATACGGTGCTGAGCGCATCGGGCTATTCCGGGCAAGGCGTATCGATTGCCACGGTATGCGGCAAGATTGCTGCCGAGGCGATTAGCGGGCAGGCCGGACGGTTCGACATTTTTGCCTCGATCCCGACCCCGTCCTTCCCTGGCGGTGTCTTGCTGCGTTCGCCATTGTTGGCGCTGGCGATGATCTGGTACTCGATGCGCGACCGGCTTTGATCTTTGCCGGGTTCGTCGTACTCCCGAAACAATTGCGTTGCATTTCGATGCGAGAACATCATTGGCGGCACAAAACCGCCATGTTGCCAGTTGATCAGGCGAGTGGCGGTGCGTCCTTCCGCAACATGAGAAGCGAACGGAAAACGGCATGACACGCCAGTTGTTACCAATCATGGCGCTGATCCTCGGATCTGCCTCCCTGATGATTGCCGGTGGCCTGCACGGGCTGATCCTGCCGCTGCGCGGATCGCTGGAAGGGTTTCCGACACTTTCATTGGGCCTTCTGGGAACCGGATGGGCAATCGGATATGTCGGCGGTTGCCTGCGGGTTCCCCGGCTGGTCCGCAAGGTGGGGCATGTGCGAAGCTTCGGCGTAATGGCGGCACTGGCGACCGTGTCGGTGCTTTTGTCGCTGCTGATTGTTCACCCCTGGGCATGGATACCGCTTCGGGCCATCACCGGATTTTCCTTTGCTGGTGCGGCGATGATCGTCGAAAGCTGGCTTAATGAGCGGACCGAGACCAATTATCGCGGGCGGGTTTTCGGCGTTTACACCATGGTCAACCTGCTTGCGACCACCGCAGGGCAGATGCTCATTTCACTGGGTGATGCCGGTGGCTTCGAGTATTTCGTCATGGCTGCGCTGTTCTACGTGCTCGCACTGGTGCCAACGGCACTTTCCACCAAAGCCCAACCAAGACCGCTTGTCGAAAGTCAGCTGGACCTTCCCTCGCTCATTCGCAATTCTCCGTTGGCCGTGGTGGGTGCATTCCTGATCGGCATTTCCAACAGCTCGTTCGGCACACTTGGCGTGGTTTATGGTCAGGCCATTCACTTGCAGGTTTCAACCATCGCGCTGATGATGAGCCTGTCGTTGATAGCCGGTTCGATTTTCCAGATGCCGGTGGGCGTGATGTCCGATCGTCGCGACCGGCGCCTGGTACTCATCGGCCTGACCTTGATTGCGGCTGCCGCAGACCTGTTCTTCCTGATCGTCCAGCCTACCAGCAGCATTCCGGTGCTGGTGGCCGCAGCGCTTTTTGGCGGGGCGATCTACTCGATGTATCCAGTGCTCATTGCCCATGCTTATGACCATGCAACGCCTGAATCCTTCCTGCGCATCTCGGGTGGCTTGCTGCTGGTTTTCGGCGTGGGTGGCATCATCGGTCCGCTCATTGCCGGTATGGCCATGGCCTGGAGCCCGGCGGGCGGCTTGTTCATGGTCACGCTGGCTGCGCATCTGACGCTATGTGCCTACACGGTCTACCGCATGACACAGCGAATTGCAGTGGCGGAAAACGTCAAGACCGGCTTTGTCGGCATTGGCCAGGCTCGGCTTTCAACGCCTGAATCAAGCGTCATGGACCCGCGCGTCAGTCCGTCAGACAGAGGGGAGCGCGAAGACGACGAGTAGAGGGGTTACTTGCCCTTTCGGACCAGCGCGCTTCCAAGGAACAACGGCAGCAATGCGGTGAGGATGAACAGTCGCAACACGTGGTGCGCTGCGACATAGGCCGGATCGGCATTCACGGCCATGGCCATAGCCGACATGGTTTCAACGCCGCCCGGCGCAAAGGCAACCAGAACTGCCGCGACAGGCAGTTCGGTTGCCGATGATGCAAGGGCTGCCGCCATGCCTGAGACGAGCACGGCAACCAGCGTCGATGAAAGGCCCGCACCGCCATTGGCGGCAAGATCGCGCAAGGTGACCCCGGAAAAACGGGTGCCAATCAGCGCGCCCATGGTGACATATGCCGGAATTGCCAGCCACCACGGGACAGCCCCATCAATCCACCCTGAGATATGCGCAAGCGTGGAAACCAGCATTGGCCCGATCAACCAGGCTGCCGGCAGGCGTAACTTTGAAAGCGCAAAACCACACAATGCGCACCCGCAAAGCATGAGGGCAAAGCGAATGAGGTCCGGCATTTTTCCTGCTATCGCCACAGGATTGACCTGACCATATCCAAGCAGTGCAACAATGGCAGGAACAGCAAGTGTCAGGCACAGCAACCGTATGCTCTGGACGATGCTGATGGCGGGGAGGTTGCCACCGGTTTCGGCACCCAGACCCAGTACGAAACTGAGGTGTCCGGGCGCGGAAGACAGCACTGCGGTAACCCGGTCATGGTGGAAGAATCGCTGAAGCAACCATGCGCTGGCGGCGATAATGACCACCAGGCTTGCTGCAAGAATGACAAAGCTCTGCGGCCAAAGCCGGGCTGTTTCGACAACTTGCGGCGAAACTCCCGAGCCCATTATTGTACCAATGATAACAAAAACAGCATTGCGCAACGGTATTGGCACTGCCGATTTCCACTTGGCCAGCGCCGCCAGTGAAACGACGATCGCCGGGCCTGTGATCAGCGGGGCAGGAAAGCCGAGCCAGATTGCCAGCGCGGCGCCCAGTGCCGCGAATACCAGTCCGGTGGTTGTTTCAACGGCGGTTTTCAGGCCGATACCTCGAAATCCTTGTCGACATGCTCGCGGATCAGGGTTCGCAACTCGTCAACAGTGAGGAACTGCTCATTGGTGCCGCTTTGATAATGAAAGCCCGGCGCAACCAATTTGCCTTTGCGGTCCGACACATAGGATTCGATGTGGGTGCCAGCTGCTTCGGAGAGAATCGCGTAATAACGGCCGAGATCGACAGTGTTGTGGCTGTCGGCCGGGATGATCATCTCTTCATGGATTTTCTCGCCCGGCCGGATGCCGATCACGGGATGCTCGCACTCGGGGGCAATGGCCTGCGCAAGGTCGGCCACCCGGTAGCTTGGAATTTTTGGCACGATGATTTCGCCGCCAGCCGAGTTTTCAATGGTCCACAAAACCATGTCGACCGATTGGTCGAGGGTGATGTTGAAACGGGTCATTTCAGGATGGGTGATCGGGAGCTTGCCGGTCTCGCGCATTTTCAGAAAGAACGGAATAACCGAACCGCGGCTTCCCATCACGTTCCCATACCGTACAACCGAAAACCGCAGTTTCCTGGTGCCAACGATGTTGTTGGCCGAAACGAACAGCTTGTCGGAACACAGTTTCGTTGCGCCGTACAAATTGCTTGGAGCTGCCGCCTTGTCAGTCGAAAGTGCAACGACCGTCCTGACACCGCTGTCGAGGCAGGCGTCGATCAGGTTCTGGGCGCCAAGCACGTTGGTCTTGATGAACTCGAACGGGTTGTACTCGGCTGCCGGAACTTGTTTCAGTGCAGCGGCGTGAATGACGATGTCGATGTTTTCCAGTGCCCGCTTGATCCGCGAATGCTCCCGAATGTCACCAAGGAAATAGCGAAGGCAAGGATACTGCGCTGGCGAAAATTCCTGCGCCATATCAAACTGCTTGAGTTCGTCACGCGAGAAAACCACCAGCCGTCGCACATCCGGGTGTTCGGTCAGAATGCGTTTGACGAAGCGCTTGCCAAAGGAGCCGGTTCCTCCGGTGACGAGAATGGATTTGTCTTTGAGCATGGTCCGGCCTCAATTCATCAAAAAAATGCTGTCCGGCGGCAGTTGGCCGGTTTCGGGGTCAATACCAAGGCAGGCAGGCAAAGGAAAGGCGGTTGTTTCCAACCTTGCACGCTGACCTCCTCAACGTGGCAAAAGCGCGTCCGTTCGCCCGGTCAGATAATAGGCAGCCAGGCCGACATATTCCTTGACCAGCAGACTGGCTTTGAGGAACTGGATCGGCGTTTCATCCATGATCCATGGAAATTGCAGGGGTTCTGAACGAAAATCGGTCGGAACCGGCACAACATTGATCCCGACCTTGCGAAAGCAGCCGACGGCCCGGGACATGTGGAAGGCGGATGTTACCAGCAACCAGGGTTTTCCCTTGTCCGATCCCAGCATTTTTGCCACTTCAATGGCGTTTTCATGGGTGGTTCGCGACTTGTCCTCGAGTTCCATACCTCGGTCATCGCCAAAGATTGCACGGACCATTTCCGCCGCGCCGACCGTCTCCGGCAATTCGTCGCTGATCAAGGTTCCGCTCCCACCCGAATAGATGAACCGCACATTGGGAAACTGCTGGCGCAATTCCAGTCCCTTGACCAGCCGGTCCGACGCCTCACCCAGATGGTAGCCGATGCCGCCGCTGGCACTTTTCGTGCCGATACCTCCACCCAAAATGATGATGCCCGCCGGATTGCCGGGTATTTCGGCGACTGGCACCACAGTCTCCAGCTTGAGCAGCAAATAGTCGGTGAATTGGGTGAAGCCGAAAATGAAAAACAGCGCTGCCGAAGCGACAAGCCCGATACGGCGCAGGCTAACCAGCCCGAACCTGCCTGCGAGAAGCGCGGCAATGGTCAGAAAGAACAGAAAATTCAGCGGCCGGGCAACAACCCAGAACAGCTTGGACAAAATGAAGAACAATGCTTCGCACCCCTGTGGACTGCGAAGCGATAACCGATTTGCGCCCCGCTCAAAAGCCTTGAGCGCGGCAATGGTTCATCAACGGTTTCTGCCGCGCAGCCGCTCTTTGAGCAGCGCCAGCAGATTGGCGGCGGAGTCCAGAATGTTGGTCCCAGGCCCATAGATCGCCGCAACGCCTGCTTTTTTCAGTGTGTCGTAGTCTTGCGCCGGAATGACGCCGCCACACACGACCAGCTTGTCGGCAGCGTTGATGGCGGCAAGTTCCGCCAGCAACATCGGTGCCAGTGTGAGATGGCCGGCTGCATGCGAGGACACCCCGACAACATCAACATTTTCGGACACGGCCAGTTGCGCTGCCTCCTGTGGTGTCTGGAAAAGCGGCCCGACCACAACGTCAAAACCAAGGTCTGCGAATGCGGACGCAATGACCTTGGCGCCCCGGTCGTGACCGTCCTGACCCATCTTGACAACCAGCATTCTGGGCTTGCGACCAAGGCTTGCAGAGACCTCGCCGATTTTCTCCTGCAGTGCGATAAAAGCTGCATCGCCGTCAAAGTGGCCGCCATAAACGCCGGATACGACCTGCGTGAAAGCCTCGTGGCGACCCCAGGCGTTTTCCAGCGCCAGCGAGATCTCGCCAACCGTGGCGCGTGCCCGGGCTGCAATTACAGCGGCTTCCAAAAGATTGCCGCTTGCCCCGTTTGCAATTGCTTCAAGCTGAAGCAGCGCTGCATTGCAGCCATCGGCATCGCGGTTCTTGCGGGTGCGGGCAATGCGGGCAATCTGGCTTTCGCGAACCTTGGCATTGTCGATCTGCAGGATATCGACTGTTGCCTGCTCCTTGGAGCGGTATTTGTTGACACCGACGATCACTTCCTCGCCGCGATCGATGCGCGCCTGCCTGTCTGCCGCGGCCTCCTCGATGCGCAGTTTTGGCATGCCGCTCGCCACTGCCTTGGTCATGCCGCCGAGCGCTTCGACCTCTTCGATCAGCTTCCAAGCCTCGTCGGCAAGCTGCTTTGTCAGGCTCTCCACATAGTAAGAGCCAGCCAGCGGATCGACGACATTGGTGACGCCGGTTTCATGCTGGAGGATCAATTGCGTGTTGCGGGCGATGCGGGCGGAAAATTCAGTCGGCAAGGCAATTGCCTCGTCGAAGGAGTTGGTGTGCAGCGACTGCGTCCCGCCCAGCACGGCGCTCATCGCCTCAAAGGCGGTTCGCACGATGTTGTTCCATGGGTCCTGCTCTTGCAGCGACACGCCCGAGGTCTGGCAATGGGTGCGCAGCATCAGGCTTTCGGTCTTTTTCGGATCAAATTCCTTCATGATCCGGGTCCACAGCAGGCGCGCGGCGCGCAGCTTGGCTGCTTCCATGAAGAAATTCATGCCGATGCAAAAGAAAAAGGAAAGGCGGCCGGCAAAGGCATCGACATCCATACACTTGGCGAGCGCGGCCCGCACATATTCGCGGCCATCGGCAAGGGTAAAGGCCAGCTCCTGCACCAGCGTCGAACCGGCTTCCTGCATGTGGTAGCCGGAAATCGAGATCGAATTGAAACGCGGCATTTCCTTGGCGGTGTATTCGATGATGTCGGCAACAATCCGCATCGAGGGCTCCGGCGGATAGATATAGGTGTTGCGGACCATGAACTCCTTGAGCACGTCGTTCTGGATGGTTCCAGACAATTGCGCCTGTGCGCAGCCCTGCTCTTCGCCCGCCACGATGAATGCAGCAAGGATCGGCACAACAGCGCCGTTCATGGTCATGGAAACCGAGACATCCTTGAGCGGAATGCCGTCGAACAGGATTTTCATGTCCTCGACGCTGTCGATGGCGACGCCTGCC
>JBGSNX010000057.1:0-35811 GCA_041739465.1 Salaquimonas sp. | reverse complement strand
GCCGCGCGGATGAACGCATGGCTTCGGGATAGCAGAAATAGGTATCGAATGAGGGGGCTTCGACATGCTGGATGAGCTTGACCAGCTGGTGGCGCTCTTCGACAATATAGGCGGGGAGCACTGCAATTCCGGCGCCCGATTCGACAACCTTGCGCAGCGCCATCAAATTGTTGACCGAAAAAACCGGTACCCGTGGTTGGCCGGCAGGGCGACCAGCCCGCTCCAGCCAGTTCATGTCCGACAGAAAAGGCGGCAAATTCTCGCCGAAGGTCAATATCCGGTGGTTGTCGAGATCTTCGATCCGGGCCGGCTGGCCGTGTTGTTCGACATAATCAGGTGACGCGTAAATGTGGAAATGTACGGTGAACAGGCGGCGCTGAATGAGGTCGCCCTGGTGCGGCTGGCGAAACCGGATGGCGCAATCTGCCTGCCGGGTGGAGAGGTCCAGTTCCTCGTTTTCGAGGATAAGCTCAAGCTGAACGTCAGGGTAGAGTTCGAGAAACTCATGCAGGCGCGAGGGCAGCCACCCCGTGCCAAGTCCGACAGTCGTGGTTACCCTGAGCTTTCCTTCCGGGCGCTCGGTTGAATCGGTAAGTTGTGACTTTACCGCATCCAGTTTGAGCAACACGTCATGGGCGGTTTGAAACAGGGTTTCCCCCTGCTCGGTCATGACGAGGCCGCGGGCATGGCGGTGAAACAATGGCACACCAAGGTCGAGTTCCAAGGAGCTGACCTGGCGCGAAATCGCCGATTGCGAAAGGTTCAAGGTGTTGGCCGCGTGGGTGAAACTGCCGGCCTGAGCCACTGCGTGAAAAATCCGCAGCTTGTCCCAGTCCATGCTGTTGCTCATCACCACGACGACAAATCCTATTCTGCAGCTTGCTGCATGGCACCATGCCCGGCCAGATATTTTTCTGCTTCAAGGGCGGCCATGCAGCCCATTCCTGCCGCAGTAACTGCCTGCCGGTAGATATCGTCGGTAATGTCTCCGGCAGCAAAGACGCCGGGAACTTCCGTCGCAGTTGAATCAGGTGCTGTCCACAAATAACCCGAAGGCCGCTTTTTCAGCTTTCCATCGAAAAGCTCGGTCTGTGGCGCATGGCCGATTGCGATGAAAACGCCATCTACCTTGCGTGTTGTGGTTTCGCCTGTTTTCGCATGCCGCAGCCGAACGCCAGTTACTGCGGCAGGAATGGAGTCGGTACCGATGATTTCCTCGACTTCGTGGTTCCAGACAATCTCGACATTCGCCTTGGCAAACAGGCGTTCCTGCAGGATGCGTTCTGCCTTGAAGGAGTCGCGGCGGTGAACCACCGTGACCTTTGAAGCGATGTTGGAAAGATAGAGCGCTTCTTCCACCGCCGAATTGCCGCCACCGACCACGACAACTTCCTTGCCGCGATAGAAAAAGCCGTCGCACGTTGCGCAAGCTGAAACACCAAAGCCTTGCAGCCGCTGTTCACTTTCAATGCCGAGCCATTTGGCCTTGGCGCCGGTGCAGATGATGAGTGTGTCACAGGTGAATACGGTGCCCGAATCGCACTTGATCCTGAAAGGACGGCTGGCGATATCGGCTTCAACGACAAGATCGTTGACAATGTTTGTGCCGACATGAATTGCCTGTTTCAGCATTTGCTCCATTAGCCACGGACCCATCACCGGATCGGCAAATCCGGGATAGTTTTCAACATCGGTGGTGATCATCAGCTGGCCGCCCTGCTCCATGCCGGCAATCAGCGTTGGCTTGAGCATCGCGCGAGCCGCATATATGGCAGCGGTGTAGCCAGCGGGGCCTGAGCCGATGATGAGAACGGGTGAGTGTGTGGCAGACATGATCGCTACATCCTGATGGGTGGCCCAAGGCAGATGCCATGCGCCTACGACTGTTTCATGAACAGGCATGAGATAACCATTCACGCTACGGCATTTCAAGCAATGCGGGTGGCGGCATTTTGTTTATGCACCCTTGCGTTGCCACCAGACCGTGTCGTTTCGGGCACACATGGGCATGTCGTGCGGCGAACAGACACAGCAAGGCCTGTTTGGGCGCATGCATCGGTGATAACACATCGGGCCGCCCTGACGCACAATGAGCATTTTTTGCAATGAAACAGACACCGACAAGTGATGCCGTCCCAGCGACCATCGTCTGCATCAAATGGGGAAACAAGTTCCCCCCATACTATGTCAACCGGCTCTATGCCGGGGTCAAGCGGTTCATGGACCGCCCGTTCCGGTTTGTCTGCTACACGGAAAATCCTGCCGGGATCCGCGCGGAAGTTGAAGTTTTTCCGCTGCCAGTCGTGGCTTATGAAGACCGCATGGTTGAAGCCATGACCACAGGCAAGCGCCGGGGTGCCTGGAGAAAGGTCACGATTTTGCAGTCGGGCGAGGGCAATCTTTCAGGGCCCTGCATGGTCATGGACCTTGATGTTGTTGTCAGCGGCCCGCTGGGTCCGCTGTTTGACCACATGCCCGGCAAGATATGCATGGGCCGCGACTGGTTGGAACGGCGGCGCGGAAGGGTGGGCGGACATGGTTCGGTTTACCGCTTCGATCCGGCGCTGCATCCGTTCTTGCTGGGTGATTTTGCGGCCGATGTCGAAAACTCTCTCGCTTACAAAGGCGAGCAGAAATACATTTCGATGACTGCCCACAAGCACGGAGTGCTTGAGTATTTCCCCGATGGCTGGATATGTTCCTACAAGCGGCAAGCGATCCCGATGATCCCGTTCAATTTCTTTTCCGTGCCGCGCCTTCCCGATGATTGCAGGGTGATGTGTTTCCACGGTACCCCCAAGATGGAAGAGGCGCTGACTGGCGATTGCCCGAAATGGCAATACCGCACCAAGCCTGCCCCGTGGCTACGTGAATTGTGGCTCGATGAAGGGGAGAAGGACTGGTTGCCGGCCTAAGCCTTTCGACCGTCCAGAAAAGCGCGGAACGATCTTGCGACCTGTACCGCGTTGTCCTTCGGGTCGAAGTTTTCCACAATCGGGATATAGTCCTTGTCGGTGATGCCGCGCCAAGCAACCGTCCCGATTTCAGATACTGCGTTTTGCAATTTGTCTGCATCAAAACGGAACGCCTCGACATCGGCCCATTTTGCTTCGCCAATTCGAAATGCGCCGGGCATACCCGACCAGAAGACATGGCCGTAAGCGAGAGCGGGACGACCAAATCTGAGCGCTTCCCAGCCAGCGGTCCCGGTGATCGTTGCGGTGAGCGTAGCGCGCTTGACCAATTCCAGGCTGCTTGCTGAATCTTCCGCCATGATCACGTTTGGAATGGCTGCCAACCTTTGCCAGAACAGGCGACTGCGCATCTGGCCGTTCTGCTTGGGGTTTTCCTTGACCACAATGGGTATTTCGGGCGGCACGAAGCTTCGCAGGCTTCGCAGGGTGGTGATCTGGTTTGCCCAGGTGCCGCCCATGATGTCGGTGGTCATTTCCGGCTGCAAGTGCAGTGGGAAATAAACAAATCGCTCCGGTATGGTTTCTAGCGGAACGGTCGGGACCAGTCGACGATTTCGGGCAAGTGCAATGCCTTGCGCGCCGTTACGCAATTCGTCGAGTATCCGGTTTACCCGCCATTCGCCACCTGCGCCGGGCAGCATGAACGGGGCGGCCAGGAACCGCGCCGAAAACTCGGCAAATTTAAGCGCGGATCTGCGTACTTTGGCGCCGGATGAATTGATGCGGTTCATATAGAACGGCATCGACTTGGGCGGCGCGAAGTCAATTTCCTTCTGCTCGTCGTGGACGGCGGTTTCAAAGCGGCCCAAATCCTCCCAATGCGAAAGCAGGAAGGTGAGGTTTGGCCAAAGGCTCTGGAAACTGAGCACTGAAGGAATGCCGCTGACCTGCGCCCATGCGAACAGGGCTACTGTCGCGCAGCGGTGCGGGTAATTTACGAACAAAAGGCAGTCGGGCTGATGGCGGTCAACAAGATCGCGAGCCTGTTCCAGTGCTGCCATGAACAGCATTTCGTAGTCTGTCCAGTCGTTCATCAGCGCGCTGGAATTGGCGTATCGGTCAGCACAGCGAACGAAGTAGTCGAAATATTTTGCCCGCGCCGCTTCCCATTTGTCATCGGGGATCGAGCGGGGAGTTGATTTGGGCATGTCGTATCGCACGTAATCGCGCGCCGCGATGAATTGGCATCCAGGTTGGCTGGAGGCAGGACCGCTGCCGATGTGGCACACAGGGTCAATTCCCTCTGCAACGAAGGCTGCCAGTTGGCGGTCATCAAAGCCGACAATGATTGCGCTCAGTCGGTGCGGTTTCATGAACCTCGTCCTTGCCGCTTGCGCATTTCAAACAGCATTTCGGCAAACTCGAAATCTTCCGGTGTATCTATGTCGATGGCGCGGGCGCGCTCAATGAAATGACCGAAAGTGCGCCCGGAAACAATCTGGCCGCTTTTGGCGAATGAGGCGTTGGCCAGCATGTAGAACATTCCGGCATCGTGCACCTGGCGCGTCAGACCCTGACTGCGGGTCAAGGCAAATTCGGGATGCACGAACGACAGGGTGCCATCGGCTGCCGCTGACAGGGCCCTTTGCGGGGCAAAGTCATAATCGGTAACCGACATCACGCAATCAGCCTTGTTCGCAACGAGGCTTTCTCGAGCGTCGATGAAATCCTGCGCCAGAACCATGGGCGCAGTCGCATAGAGACAGCAGATGATGGGACGGCTGCTTTCGCCGCTCCGCTCGATCGCGTCTGCCAAAGCATCGGCGGTGGTGGCAAAATCGTTGGCAAGTTCGGCACTGCGCACAAATGGCGTTTGCGCGCCATGGTCTGCCGCGGCTTGCGCAATGGCCTCGTCATCGGTTGAGACGATCACCCTTGCAAAGCAATTGCTTTGAAGGGCGGCCCGGATCGAATAGGCAATCAACGGCAAACCGCCCAGCGGGCGAATGTTCTTGCCTGGTATGCGCTTGGAGCCGCCGCGCGCGGGAATGATGCACACCGCATCGCGACTGGAGACAGCATCAGCCAAGGTCGGCCTCGGATAGCGGCGAACCAGCTTCTATGTCACGGGCAGCCACGCGCCCCAGCACCTCGTCATACCGTTCCGGCGACAATCCGTTGCCGGGGCGAATGCGGCGCAGTTTTTGAGCTGTAAAGGCCTCGCCTTTGGCAATGGCATCGACCACCCAGATCGAGCGGCGGAATTTGAGGTTACCGGTCTCAAATTCTGTGCGGCGCACGCCACCGCCGCCAAGGGCTGAAAATGCATCGGCGGTATCACGCACCAATGCGGCCAGCTCAGGCGGTTCCATTGAAAAATCGGCATCCGGGCCACCATCGGCTCTTGCCAGAGTGAAGTGCTTTTCGATCAGGCATGCACCAAGCGCAATCGAAGCAATGGCAGCTGTGTTGCCCATGGTGTGATCGGACAGGCCAACCAAAGCGCCAAATTCGGTGGCAAGGTCGGGGATTGCCCGCAAATTAGCCTCACGCACCGGGGTTGGGTAACCGGAAATGCAATGAAGCAGAACGATTTCGCCCGAACCATGCTTGCGAGCGGTTTCCAGCGAGCGGGCAATTTCGTCCCGGTTTGCCATGCCGGTGGAAATGATCATCGGCTTGCCGGTTTCGGCAATGCGCCGCACAAGCGGCAGGTCGGTCATTTCAAAGGAGGCTACCTTGTAAAACGGTGCGCCAATGCTTTCGAGAAGTTCAACGGCGGTTTCATCAAACGGCGTGGAAATGCATGTTACGCCCACCGACTTGGCATGGGCAAACAATTCGCCGTGCCATTCATAGGGCGTGTGGGCCCACTCATAGAGGTCCCACAAAGTGTAACCGTCCCAAAGGCCGCCCTTGATTGCAAACTCTGGCCGATCACTGCGGATGGTCATGGTTTGTGGCGTATAGGTCTGCAGCTTCACCGCATGCGCGCCAGCTTTTGCGGCCTCGGTTATGATGGTCTTTGCGCGGTCAATCGAACCATTGTGGTTGCCCGAGACCTCCGCAATGATGTAGGGCGCAAAGCCTGCGCCAACCTTGGTGCCATCAAGCGTGATGCTTGCCATTTGCGGGTTCTTTTCAAACGCGTTCATCTATTGCGAAAGCCTCTTGGCAAGATCGGAAATGTCGCCATCCATCTTGTAGATTTCGGCCATTATGGCTGCGGCATCCTTTGGTGCATGCCGGAATGCAAGGCGCAGAAGGTCCATCCAGTTCTTGTTGTTCTTGCCGCGGATTTTCTCGATCTCATCAATCAGCGCGAGATAATAGGCGGTGTCCTTGGTTGGTTCGCTCATGCTTCGTTTCCTTGCAGTGAATTTCTGGGCAGTGAAGTAATTGGCAGTGAAGTTTTGGCAATCAGCCATTCTTCGCGTGTCATACCGTACAGGACCAGGTCGCGCCATGCGCCATTCACATTCGAATGTCGGCTGCGGCGGCCCTCTTCGGTAAAGCCGAAACGCTTGTGCAATTCAAGGCTGGCTACATTGTGGTCCAAGACGCTGGCATTGATCTTTTGCAGTCCCATTTTGTCAAACGCCATGGCCAGAAGGGCACAAAGCATGTTTCTGGCGATTCCCCGTCCGCGCAGGGCAGGGTCGACGAAGAAGCCCCATTCAGCTTCGCGGCTTTCGCTGTCGTTCAGGGAAAGGTTTGCCTGTCCAACAAGCCTGTCTGCCAGCATCACGGCGAAAACCTGCTTCTTGCGGTTTCCTTCAAGCGAAGCCAGCCAATTTGCATGTTCCTGTGCAGTGACCACATCTTGTGAGATTATGAACTGGCGAACGCTTTCAAGATTGCGCAAGTCGCGCATCGCATCGCGAATTTGCGCGCTGGCAGTGCACAGATCGATGAGTTCGACGGTTTGCGCAGGTTCAGCCATTGCCAACGGCACCCATTCATCACTTTGCGGCAACCCATTCATTGCCAATTTCATAGCGGGATACAAATTATGCAAGGTCAGGTCAAACCCGGCGCCTGCCTCCGTTCCCCCTTGCAAGGCGGGGAATTTCTTGAAACAAGCGCGCCATTGGCGGCAAAGGGCACACCATGGCCATGGAATTTCTTCCCTACGGCAAGCAGACTATCACCGAGGCCGACCTGTTGGCGGTGCGTGAGGCGCTGCTCGCTCCCTATCTGACCACCGGACCCAAGGTTGGCGAGTTCGAAGAAGCATTTGCAAAGGTTGCCGGCGCTGCCCATGCGGTCGCGTGCAGCAACGGGACCGCCGCCCTGCATATTGCCTCGATGGCCTTGGGAATCCAGCCTGGCGATATCGTTCTTGCGCCCTCGCAGAGCTTCCTTGCCTCAGCCAACGGACCTGGATATTGCGGCGCGCGCATCGTCTTCATGGATTGCGATGCTGAAACCGGACTCGTTACGCGCCAGACGTTTGTTGAAGCCATCGCAAGGGCTGGCGGGCCGGTAAAGGCTGCGGTCATTGTTCATCTCAATGGCGAAGTGGCGGATATGCAGGGCATAGCTGCTGAAGCCAAACCCCGCGGCATCCGATTGATAGAGGATGCCTGCCACGCAATCGGCACAAGGTTTGCGCATGACGGGTCAATGGCGGCTGTCGGCTCGTGCCTGTACTCCGATCTTGCCTGTTTCTCGCTGCACCCGGTCAAAACCATCACAATGGGTGAAGGCGGTGTTGTGACTACGAACAACGCTGAAATGGCACGGCAAATGCGGCTTGATCGCAGCCATGGCCTTGAACGGGACCCGGCGCGCTTCATGAACAAGGACTTGGCCTTTGGTGAAGATGGCTCGGCAAACCCGTGGTATTATGAAATGGCAGCGCCGGGGTACAATTACCGTGCCACGGATTTCGCCTGCGCCCTGGGCCTTTCTCAGCTTTCGCAACTGCCGCATTTCATCGAACGTCGACAAGCGCTGAAGTCACGCTATGACCGGCTGTTCGCCGGATTTCATCGTAGTGTTTCAGTGGTGAAAACCGCGCAGGATTGCGATCCTTGTCGGCATTTGTACCCGGTTCTCATTGATTTTCAGGCACTCGGCACCACCCGTGAGGTGTTTGCAAGGAAGTTGCTTGCGCTGGGTGTGGGAACGCAGGTTCACTACATTCCGATCCATTTGCAACCGCATTACCGCGCGCTCAATCCCGGCCTGTCACTGCCCGGAGCGGAGGATTACTACCGCAAGGCATTGTCGTTGCCGCTGTATCCGTTGATGCAGGACGAAGATTGCGACCGGGTGGTCGCAGCCTTGCGTTCGGCAATCGGCTGAATATCAGACGAATTTCACCTTGAGAATTTCATAGGAACGCGAACCGCCCGGCGCTGAAACTTCAGCACTGTCGCCAACTGTCTTGCCGATCAATGCGCGGGCAATCGGTGAAGATATGGAAATCTTGCCAGACTTCACGTCTGCTTCCTGGTCGCCAACGATCTGCCAGGTCTTTTCCTGCTCGGTGTCTTCATCCACCAAAGTCACTGTCGCGCCAAACTTCACAGTGTTGCCGCTGAGCTTTGATATGTCGATGATTTCCGCTCGTGAAAGCAGGTCCTCAAGTTCGGCGATGCGCCCTTCGTTGTGGCTCTGCTGCTCTTTTGCAGCATGGTACTCGGCATTTTCGGAAAGATCACCATGCGCCCGCGCCTCGGCAATTGCCGCGATGATGGCTGGCCGCTCTTCACTTTGCCGACGCTTCAACTCAACGATCAGCATTTCCTGACCGTGCGCCGTCATGGGTATTTTTTCCATCGATCTTCCCCTCAGCGTCCGCCGCCGTTTCCTTCCGAACCGCGGCGCACAATAAAATAGACGGCCAACCGGGAAAATCGCCGGGGCCGCGTGGCAGTTTTATAGCAGGTTCGCGGAAGGTTTCATCCTGTTTTTTTTACCACTGATTGCCCGTCGGGCCGCGTTGACGTCGGGGAGCACTGGTGCAATAAACCCGCAAGTTGTGCTGGACGGGTTTTTGGGCTTGCGGGAACAAGTCGACGGTGTCTGGCTGGGGGCAAAAATGCTGAAATATTGCTGCCGGTGTGTGATGCCGCACACCAAGCCTGACCTTCACATCGATGAAGAGGGCGTGTGTAATGCATGCCGAAGTTTCGAAGCGCGCAAGGTTGTTGACTGGGATCAGCGAAAGCAAGCGCTGCTGCAGGTGGTTGACCGCTACCGGTCCTTGGATGGCAGCAACTGGGATTGCATCGTGCCGGTTTCCGGCGGCAAGGACAGTACCTACCAGGTCGTCCGGATGCTGCAGCTCGGGATGAACCCGCTTTGCGTCAATGCGACCACCTGCGATCTTTCAGATATTGGCCGCAAGAACCTCGACAATCTGAAAAACCTGGGTGTCGATGTCATCGAGATGTCCCCGAACCCTAGGGTGCGTGCCAAACTCAACCGGATTGGCCTTACCCAGGTTGGCGACATATCCTGGCCGGAGCATGTCGGCATTTTCACAATTCCCGTGCGCGCGGCCGTGGAGTTCGGTGTGCCACTCATAGTTTGGGGCGAGAACTCCCAGAACGAATATGGAGGTCCTGCGGCCGCGGCTGACAACCACGTTCTCGACAGGCGGTGGCTTGAAGAATTCGGCGGACTGCTCGGCATGCGGGTTTCCGACATGGTCGGTATGGACGGGCTTACCCGCCGCGATCTGATCCCGTACCATTACCCGGACGACGAAGCGTTGGCCAAAGCCGCCGTAACCGGCATTTTCCTTGGATATTTCATCCCCTGGGACGGGATCTCCAACGCACTGATTTCGCAGGCCCACGGCTTCAATACCTACCACAAGCCAGTGGAGGGGGCGATGCTCAACTACGAGAACCTCGACAACAACCTGCACGGAATTCACGACTACTTCAAATTCCTGAAGTTCGGGTTTGGCCGGGCAACTGATCATGCTTGCCTGCATTTGCGACGCGGGCGCATTTCGCGGCAGGACGCCATCGACATCGTGCGCATGCATGATGGCAAGTTCCCTTGGGAATATCTTGGAAAACGGCTTGAAGACATGCTGGACCGGATCGACATGACACTCGATCAGTTCACTGCGCTTTGCGACAAGTTCACAAACAAGAAGATTTTCAAGCGCGACGCTGACGGAAAACTTGCCAAAGACAAACACGGCAACCTGACAAAAATCAATTACGACAACGTTTGAAAACCGGCTATCTTTGCGCTCATGAAAGTAGCTGTCATTGATACCGCAATTGCAAACATTGGGTCGGTCTGCCGGGTTCTGTCCGAACTTGGCGTGCAGCCTGTTGTTGTGCGCGATCCAGTTGACTTGCGTCACGTTTCGCGCATCGTTTTGCCCGGTGTCGGCAGCTTTTCTGCCGGGATGGCCTCGTTGCGCAAGGCCGGATTTGATGAGGCTTTGCCCTCGGCAGCAGCAGACAAGCCGGTCCTTGGCATCTGTCTTGGCATGCAGCTTCTTGCCGACAATGGCACGGAGGCGGGCGGGGCAAACGGACTAGGGCTGATTTCAGGTACCGTGCGCCACTTGGAAGACGACGGCTGCCGTGAGCGGTTGCCGCACATGGGCTGGAACGAAATCAACATCAAAAGGCCATCGCCCATCTCTGCTGGAATTCCAGACGGCACGGATTTCTACTTCGTGCACTCCTATGCATTTCAGGTAAGCAACCCCGCAGATGTGATCGCAACTTGTACCCACGGGGTGCCGTTTGCGGCAATTGTCGCTTCGGGCAATGTGTATGGCGCACAATTCCACCCGGAAAAAAGTGCCGCCGCCGGCTTCCGGGTACTGAGGAATTTTCTGGAGATCAAGCCGTGCTGAAGGTTCGCGTGATCCCGACTTTGCTGTGGAAGGACCTTGGCCTGGTAAAAGGTGTCGGGTTCAATTCCTGGCGGCGCGTGGGCGCAGTGCTTCCGTCGGTCAAGGTCTACAACCAGCGCGAGGTCGACGAATTGGTGATTGTCGACATCACTGCCAGCGTTGAGCAGGGCGAACTCGACCACGAGGCACTTAATGATTTTGCCGATGAGTGTTTTGTTCCGCTGACGGTTGGTGGCGGTGTGAGCGGCGTTGAGGAAATGCGCAAATTGCTGCGGTCCGGCGCTGACAAGGTTTCGGTCAACAGCACTGCCTACGACGATCCGTCCATTGTTGCAAAAGGCGCGGCCGAGTTTGGAACGCAGTGCATCGTTGCAAGCATTGACGTGCGCCGACATGCCGATGGCAACCTTGAATGCTTCAGCCACTCGGGAACACGGCCAACCGGCCGGCGCCCCGATGAATGGGCATCACAAATGGAGCATCAGGGCGCGGGTGAAATCCTGCTGACTTCCATTGACCGGGACGGAACCATGCAGGGCTATGATATTGCCCTCGTGCGCTCGGTTGCCAATGCCGTGCGCATCCCCGTGATAGCCTCGGGCGGCTGCGGACATTACGGACACATGCTTGAGGCAGTTCGCGACGGCGGGGCTTCTGCAGTTGCTGCTGCCAGCATCTTTCACTTCACGCAGCAAACCCCGCGCGAAGCAAAACAGGCCTTGGCGCAGGCTGGAATTGCGGTGCGAAACAGCTTCGTGGAAAGGTGAGCAGCTCAGTTAAAGTATGCCTGAAGCGGGCGCACCTTGAACTCGCCGCCTTTTAGCGCGGCAATGGCTTCAGCTGCCGCCAGCGCTCCGGAAACCGTGGTGAAATAGGGAATCTTCATCAAAAGCGCAGCGCGGCGCAGCGATTTTGAATCGCTCAGCGCCTTTTGCCCCTCGGTCGTATTTATGAGCAATTGCACCTCGCGGTTCCGGATGGCGTCCTCAATGTGCGGACGGCCCTCCAGCACCTTGTTGATGCGGGCTGCTGAAACGCCATTTTCGTTGAGGTAGCGGCAAGTGCCGCCAGTTGCCAGAATCTTGAAACCGGACTTCGACAACGAGACAAGTGCTGGCAAAACCCGCGGCTTGTCGCTGTCGCGCACGGATACGAACACGGTGCCGGTTGCAGGAAGGCCTGCTCCAGCGCCCAGCTGTGCCTTGGCGAAGGCCATCGCAAAGCCGGTGTCGAGGCCCATGACTTCGCCGGTCGAGCGCATTTCAGGGCCAAGCAACGTGTCAACGCCGGGGAAGCGGGCAAACGGGAAAACCGCTTCCTTGACCGCAATGTGCTTGAGCTGGCGCGGATCTGGCAGGCCGCCATACGGGGCGGCGGCAACGGCTATCTTTTCCCCGGCCATCACCCGCGCAGCGATCTTGGCTATCGGTGTGCCGATGGTCTTTGCGACGAATGGCACGGTACGCGAGGCCCGTGGATTGACCTCCAGAATGTGAATGATGCCGTCCATGATTGCATATTGCACGTTCATCAGGCCGACCACGTTCAGCGCCTTGGCAAGTTGGCGTGTCTGGCGTTCCAACTCGTCCAGGGTGTCGTTGGTCAGCGAGTGGGCCGGCAACGAGCAGGCGCTGTCGCCCGAATGAATGCCGGCTTCCTCGATGTGCTCCATGATGCCTGCAACAAAGGCGGTTTCGCCGTCACAAAGGCAGTCGACGTCAAGTTCAATGGCGTTTGGCAGATAGACGTCGAACAGCAACGGGTTCTTGCCGAGCAACGTGTTGATCTGGCCGGTCTTGTCATTGGGATAACGTGCCTTGATTTCTTCGGGCACCAGCTCTGGAACAGTGTCGAGCAGGTAGTCCTGCAAGCCGGTCCCATCGCGAATGATCTGCATTGCGCGTCCGCCAAGCACGTATGACGGGCGAACCACCAGCGGGAATCCAAGTTCGCCGGCAATGATGCGTGCCTGCTCAACCGAATAGGCGATGCCGTTCTTGGGCTGAACCAGCTTGAGGCGGGTCAGCAGTTTCTGGAAGCGGTCGCGGTCTTCGGCAAGGTCAATGGCGTCAGGCGACGTGCCCAAAATAGGTATGCCAGCAGCTTCCAGCCCGGCTGCGAGCTTGAGCGGTGTTTGCCCGCCAAACTGAACAATGACGCCCTCCAGCGTGCCGCGAGCCTGCTCAGCGCGCAGGATTTCCAGTACATCTTCCACTGTAAGCGGTTCAAAGTAGAGCCGGTCGGAAGTGTCATAATCCGTGGACACCGTTTCCGGATTGCAATTGATCATGATGGATTCAAAGCCGGCATCTGCGAGCGCAAAAGCTGCATGGCAGCAGCAATAGTCAAATTCGATGCCCTGGCCAATTCGATTGGGACCGCCGCCCAGGATCACGACCTTGCGCTTGTCGGAAACTTCGGTTTCCGAGCGCAGACTGCCGGCAAACGGCACTTCGTAGGTCGAATACATGTAGGGTGTTGGCGAAGCGAATTCCGCCGCGCAGGTGTCGATCCGCTTGAAAACCGGGTGAACGTCCAGCTTGTCGCGCAGGGCGGAAACATCTGTAGCATCCTTGCCAATCAGTGAACCAAGGCGTGCATCGGAAAACCCCATCGCCTTGAGCATGCGAAGGTTCGTAGTGTCCTGAGGCAGGCCGACCTGGCGCACACGCGCTTCCATTGCGATGATCTCGCTGATCTGCTCCAGAAACCAGGGGTCGATCTTGCAACAATCGTGAATTTCGGCCGTGCTCCAGCCCATGCGAAATGCCTGCGCCACCATTCGCAAGCGGTCTGGCGTCGGGCGTCCGAGCGCGGCGCGCACTGCATTGCGGTCATCGCCCTGCCCAAGGCCGGGTATTTCAATCTCATCAAGGCCGGTGAGGCCGGTTTCCAGTCCACGCAACGCCTTTTGCAGTGATTCAGCAAAAGTGCGGCCGATCGCCATGACTTCACCGACTGATTTCATAGCGGTGGTCAGGACTGGCTCGGCACCGGGGAATTTTTCAAAGGCAAAGCGCGGGATCTTGGTGACCACATAGTCGATGGATGGTTCGAACGAGGCTGGCGTCGCGCCGCCGGTGATGTCGTTGTCGAGTTCGTCCAATGTGTAGCCAACAGCGAGCCGGGCTGCGACCTTGGCAATCGGAAAGCCAGTTGCCTTGGAGGCCAGCGCCGAGGATCGCGAAACGCGCGGGTTCATTTCAATGACGATCAGGCGTCCGTCAGCGGGGTTTACCGCGAACTGAACGTTGGAGCCGCCGGTTTCAACGCCGATTTCGCGCAGCACGGCGATCGAGGCATCGCGCATGCGCTGGTATTCCTTGTCGGTCAGCGTCAGGGCAGGCGCTACGGTGATTGAGTCGCCGGTGTGAACGCCCATCGGGTCGATGTTCTCGATGGAGCATACGATGATGCAATTGTCGGCGCGGTCGCGCACGACTTCCATTTCGTATTCCTTCCAGCCGAGCACGGATTCTTCGATCAGCACTTCCGTGGTAGGGGAAGCGTCCAGGCCACCTTCAACAATTTCGAAAAATTCGCTTTTGTTGTAGGCGATGCCGCCGCCGGTGCCGCCAAGCGTGAATGACGGGCGAATGACCGCAGGCAGGCCCACAAGGCTCAAGGCGTCAGAGGCAATTGCCAATGCATGTGCCTTGTAGCGTTCTTTGCGGTCGCTTTCGCCCGATTGCCATTTCTGTTCAAACTCGTCGCAAGCCATCTTGAACGCGGCGTCGTCGGGGTTGGCGGCACGGATCGCATCGAGCTGTTCGCGGTACCGCGCCTTGTCCTGCTTCTTGATGGCGGTCGCATTTGCCAGCGCTGATTTTGGTGTCTCGAGGCCGATCTTGTGCATGGCCTCGCGAAACAGCATGCGGTCCTCGGCCTTGTCGATGGCGGCAGCGTCTGCGCCGATCATTTCGACATTCCATTTGTCGAGAACGCCCATCTGCTTGAGCGACAATGCCGTGTTGAGCGCGGTTTGCCCGCCCATCGTCGGCAACAGAACCAGCTTTTCGCCGGGATGCTCAAGGCATTCCTTTTCGATGATCCGAGCAACAACGTCCGGGGTGATCGGCTCGATGTAGGTTGCGTGCGCCAGGTCCGGGTCGGTCATGATCGTGGCAGGGTTCGAATTGACCAGCACGATGCGGTAGCCTTCGGCTTTCAGTGCCTTGCAGGCCTGTGTGCCGGAATAGTCGAACTCGCAGGCTTGGCCGATGATGATCGGCCCCGCGCCGATGATGAGAATGGCGTCGATGTCGGTGCGCTTCGGCATGGCATTCTTCTTTGCATTTCGCGCGCGAAAGCTGCGGCGAAATCCGCCCGGCGCGCAAGGGTCAACTGATGGCTGAAACCGGCTTATAGGGTAAGGCGGGCAGGGATGTAACCCCGCAAGCTGCGAAAAATGGGGATGCTTGCCGAAGCCGTTGGCTAGCTGAAGAACTCGCGCACCTGTTTTTGCAACTGGCGTGAAACCGGCACTTCGGCTCCGTTTGCGAGGCGCAGCACCATTCGCCCGCCAGTGGATTCGATGCTGGCAACATGCCGCTTTGCCACCCACCAGGACCGGTGGACACGCATTCCGGCAATGCCTTCCAGTTCGCGCTCAGCATCGCCAAGACGCGCCAGCACCAGTTCGCGGCCGGAAGCAGTCACCACCTCGATGTAGTGGTCTTGCGCGTTCAGCGAAATGATGTCGGCGCCAATCGGCTTGGTGATCCGCCGCAGGAATGGCGCGGCGCGAGGTGTTGCCCTTGGTGTTTCCGATGGTCCGGCAATTGGCGCCGCGGCCGGGTGCGGCTTTGCCATGAGACGAAACAGGAAGGTGCCGGCCACAGAGATCAGGGTGCAATAAAGTGTCCATATCGGGATTTCGCGCAGTTCCGACATCGAGAAATTGAAAAACAGGTCGCTGATCGCCAGGACGACCAGGGTCACCGGAAGCCCGGCCACGACCCCGCCAGCGAGTACGGCCAGGTTCTGCGGATACCCGCGCCTGTCCGTCCAGTTTTGCACCATGGCCGCCGTGAACAGCGCGACGGCTACGGTCGAGGCGCCGATCATGAACCAGTAAAGCAGGAGTTGAGGAAAGCTTAACAGCCTTGCGGTTTCAAAAGGCCCGGAAAGCGCGAGCACCAGCGTGACCGCGGCAAGGCCTGCCCAAAAGCCGGGACGGCCAAGGCGGATGCGCATTTCACGAAGCGCAAATTGCAACGGGCTGCCACCTGCGAAGGCAGGGTTGCTGTTCACGTCATCCTCATTGCCGCCGGAAAGCGCCATGCGTAACTCCCGTTCATCGCAATCCCTTATCGCCTAATTGCAGGAAAAACCGATGAACCTTCAACCCTTGTTGACAGCCACGCCCGCGATTCAAATCCATGCATTCGCCGCACTGGCGGCATTGCCGCTGGGCGCTTTTGTTCTCCTGCGCCGCAAGGGTGACGCAAATCACCGCGCTGCTGGCCGGGTCTGGGTGGTGCTGATGATGGTCACCGCATTGTCCGGGTTCTTCATCCACGAGATCAGGTTGTGGGGGCCTTTCAGCCCTATTCACCTGCTCTCCGCTTTCGTACCGGTTTCGCTGATTTACGCAATCATCATGGCGCGGAAGGGTAAAATCGCTGAACACCGCAAAACCATGCGGTCAGTTTTCGCCGGGGCCCTGCTGCTGGCCGGCCTTTTCACGGTCATGCCAGGCCGAATCATGGATGCGGTATTGCTGGAGCCGCTGCCGATGCCGATGCAAATCGCCGTTACCGGTGCGCTGGTCGCCGCTGCGTTAAGCGCAGCCTGGCGCATGATGCGCCCGGCCGCTGGAGCCTGATTGAGCTGCTCACCCGGCGACTGCTTCTTCGATGTTTTCTTCGTCGTTGTCAGACGAATCATTGAATTCTGGCAAGGTGACTTTCGAAGCATTCTGCCCGTCAAATCCGCCAAAACCCTGTGAAATGGCATAGCACGCCAACTCTACGGTTTTGGGGATTTCAACGGTCTTTCCGTCGCGCTTGCCCTTTTCGTAATACTGGATAACCCGTTTTTTCAGGCCGAGCATGTCAGCAACGTCTTTTTGCTTGAAGCCGAGGCCCTTGCGCCAAATCTTGAATTGAGCGGGCGTCATTATCCTGTCCTTGTTTGCTACCAATATCAGCGTCAAATTTCGTCGTGTTTGTAACGGGCATTTACGACATGGAAAAGAATTGCGCGGATAATTGGTTAACGTGCACCTCGTGCGACTCTATCATTGACAATGCCGCACATGGTGCACATATTGCGTTCATGCGGCTGTGAAAAGCCTTTTGATTGTCCCGGTCCTGTGGGGAGTTGCACCAACCGGTTTGGCCTTTGAAGAAGGAATTGAACCAATGCTGTCACAAATCTACCTTGGAAAGACATTCCTTTCAGGTCAGGAAATCGACCTGCATCAGCACGCAACTGTTCGCTGCTCAATGTCAAAGCTGGTTGCGCGGTTCGTTGCTTCGCTGAAGCGCCTCACCGCATAGCCGCTCGCCTCGATCAGCAAACTTATCGCATCCAGCTGAAATGACGAACGCCGCGTGCTGCACAAGCCGGGGGTTCAACCGACAAGCTTTCTGTTTCAAAGCCGGAACGTTTGTGCTTTTGTGAGCCCAAATGGCCCAATTGCGTTGGTGCGCGCTGGCCGATTTTCAGTTCAGGAGCAGGCGAATGCGCTGGCAAGGCAGACGGCAAAGCAGAAATGTCCAGGATATCCGGCAAGAAGGCGGCGGAGGTGGATTCGGGCTGCCGGGCGGCATGGGTTTTCCAGGTGGCCGTGGCGGTTCCGTGCGCATTCCCATGGGCGGATCGCGCAACGCATCGGGCGGCGGAATGGGCTGTGGCACGATTGTTGTCATAGGTCTTGTGCTTTGGGCACTTGGCATCAATCCGCTGACCATCCTCAACGGTGGCAGCATCGGCCCGTCCATAGGTCCCGACCAATTGCCGCGGATCGACCGGCAGGCTCCTTCCGGTGGGCAGGCAGAGCGAACCACCGATGAAAAGGGCCAGTTTGTAAAAACCATCATTGGCTCCACCGAGGAAATTTGGAGCGGCATTTTCAAATCTTATGGCCGGGAATATCCCGTGCCCGAAACCGTCCTGTTCTCCGGTCAGGTCCGTTCTGCCTGCGGGCTTGCCTCCGCGGCGTCGGGCCCATTCTACTGCCCGGGCGACAAGAAAGTTTACATCGACCTTTCCTTCTATGACCAGCTTGCACGCCAGTTCGGTGCGCCGGGAGATTTTGCCCAGGCCTATGTGCTGGCGCACGAAGTCGGCCACCACATCCAGAACATCATCGGAGTGTTGCCCGAGTTCAACCGCATGCGCCAATCGCTGGGCAAGCTGGAAGTGAACCAGATGTCGGTGAAGGTCGAATTGCAGGCCGATTGCTTTGCCGGTGTTTGGGGCCATTACGTGGCCAAGGAAGGCTGGCTAGAAGAGGGTGACATCGACGAAGCGATCAACGCCGCACACAAGATCGGCGATGACGCGATCCAGAAGCGTACGCAAGGATATGTGGTCCCCGATGCGTTCAACCACGGTACTTCGCAGCAACGGGCTGCCTGGTTCCGCAGGGGTTTTGAATCTGGGCGCATCGAATCATGCGATACGTTCAACAACGCCGCACGCTAGGGCCAAAACCTTATGTCTGGCGGGTACCTGGAGAACGAAGGTCTGAACCATGGGGCTTTTCAGCAAAAGCGTGACAGCCATCTTCGCGCTTGGCGGCATGGCGGCATTTTCGCAGGCGCCCGAATTTGCCCAGCAATACCGCCAGCGTCTGGGCGGCGCCATTGACGAATTGCGTGTCGTTGTTGCTGATTTCGACACCGACGCGCAAAAATCGCAGTTGAGCCGGGAACAAGCGCTCAAGTCGATGCTTGAGTCACCAACGCCGTTTTCGCGCGATCGGGGCGCATCAATGTCGCGAACCATCTCGCGATTTGATGCACTGGCCAGCCAGCAGGTTCTGATGGAAAAAGCCCATCCGGTAACGCGGCCATTGTTCGTTCTGCAGAACCCCGACAGAACGGTGATCAAAGGAGCCTGGGAGATTTTCGAGCCTGCATTGCCGTTCACGCTTCCGGGCGCGGTGTATGGCGGCGCTGGGGCTTTCCTGATGATGCTCATGGCAAGAATGGGCATATCGTCAGCCCGCAGCATTGCCAATCGCAGGGCAGCTGCGGCAGCAAAAGCTGGAAAACGCCCCGGGGACGTTCGGATTGATCCTGCCGCTGAAGGGGTTGGAGATGCTTCGCCCCAAATGAAGCTTCCTGCCGTGCCAAAGGATTTGCCGGCTCCGGCCATGCGGCCTGGCAGCGGGCCAATCCCGCAGCGTTACCCGCCGATGCGTCCCATGCCTCCAGGCGACCGCATCGAACTCACCGATGAAAATCGCGCGCATGAGGGGCGCGAGGAATTGCAGCCGTTCCGCACCGATCAGCAGCGGCGCTGAAGCCTACCTGCATGGAGTGCTTGCCAAGGCAGGACCGTGCAAGCACAATGCGGCAACAAAAGACCGCTGGCGGGAGGAATATCATGGAGATTGCGCGCGAAACGGCGCAAAGCAATGGTGTGCCCGCTTATCCAAGGCGCTCACTGGTCCGGCTGTTTCTGCGCAATCTGGCTGGCATGGCTTTTTTTGCAGTTGCCCGGCTGCGCATTGAAGGCCGCGAAAACCTCCCGAAATCTGGCCCCTACGTTCTGGTGGCCAATCATTTCCATTTTTCCGACCCTGTGGCGCTGCTTTGGTTGTCCCGCCGCCAAGTGGAGTTCATCGGCGGCTTCCGCTTTGTCTTTGCGCCGAAATGGGTCCATTTCCTGCCGCATCTTTGGGGTTATTTCCCTGCCTTTCGGGGTGGCTATTCGCGACAGACATTGCGCTCCGCGATGGGCGTGCTCAATCAGGACGGCATTGTCGCGCTTTTTCCCGAAGGTGGTTGTTGGGCGCAGGTTTTGCGGCCGCCAAGGCCGGGTGCGGCCTTTCTTGCCCTGGAATCCAGAGTGCCCGTCATACCTGTCGGGCTCGATGGCTTCACACAGATTTTCAAGCAAGGTCGCCCGCAGCTGACCATCAAGGTGGGCAAGCCGCTTGGACCGTTCCTGCGCGAAGCAATTTCAATAGGCAGACGGGAAGAGACAGATCGTATCGGCGAGGAAATCATGGCTGCGATTGCCGCACTCATTCCGCCGGAAAAACATGGGGTATACGCTGCCGATCCGCAATTGCGTGAGGCCGCGCAAGCGGTTGCGCAGTTTCCGTTCGAACGCGAGGAACTGCGCGGAATGTGATGCAAGCTGTTGGCGCGAACGGCAATTTTGAGGGGATCGGGCGTTGAGAGCATTCTTTGAGACCGAGCGCGGCAAGCGAATTGCCTGGTATCTCTACGATTTCGGCAACTCGGCATATGCGGCAGTAGTCATCCTGGCGATTTACCCGACTTTCTTCAAGAATGCAGTTGTGGGCGGACCGGAAGGCACAAGGCTCTGGGGCATAGCCAATGCTGTGGCCATGCTGGTTGTGACAGTGATTTCGCCGTTGCTGGGTGCGATTGCCGATCACATGGCGATCAAGATGCGCCTGCTTGCAGCGTTCACCGCGCTTGCGTGTGTAGCCACTGCCATGTTGTGGTTTGTCGGCAAGGGTGATGTTGCCGCCGGGTTCGGCATTTTTGTGATTGCCGAGATAGCTTACCGTACTGCGCAGATTTTCTACAACGCGATGTTGCCCGAGATTGCCGATCGCCAGAATTATGGCCGCATATCCGGCCATGGCTGGGCCATTGGATCGATTGGCGGCATCTTGTGCCTGGCCATTGTGCTGCCAATGGTGGTTGTCATGGGTGGCGGCGCGGTGCAGGCGAGCATGGTTGTCACTGCCATCTTTTTTGCAGTTTCAACGCTTCCCTTGTTCATGTTCGTTCGCGAGACGGCAAAGCCCAAACCTGTCTTGCCCGGCGTTTCCATGTGGACCCTCGGGTTCAAGCAAGTCTGGGCCACTTCGCGAAAAGCCCGCCAATACCGCGACTACATGGTGTTTCTGGTGGCGTTCATCTTCCTCAATGATGCGGTGATGATTGCCCTCAATTTTGCGGCGATCATCGGTGCTGTTCTGTATGGGTTTGAGCAACAGCAACTCATCATACTCATCGTGCTGGTGCAGGTGACCAATGTCATCGGCTCATGGGTGTTTGGCTACATGACCGATTTCATTAGCGGTAAAAGCGCCATGCTCTGGTCTGGCGGCGTGCTGGCGCTTGCCGTGGCTGGCATGATGATAATTGACAGTGCGGAGATGTTTTATGTGATCGCCTGCGTTGCCGGATTTGCCATTGCGGGCCAGCAATCGGTCAGCCGCACACTGGTTGCCAAGCTGACGCCAGCCTCACAGTCGGCCGAATTTTTCGGATTGTTCTCCGTGGCTGGCAGATCCTCATCGGTCATTGGCCCGGCACTGTTTGGCTGGGTTGCGGCCGATTTTGCCGTTTCCTATGCCGCAGGCGGGATGGCAGCCTTGCCTGCAGAACAGGCGGGCATCCGCGCTGCGCTGTGGATTATTCTGGCGTTTATTGCCGTCGGCTCTGTGATCATGCTGGCGGTGCGCGAAGAAGCAGGCGAAGTGCAGGAAGGCGCTGTTCAGGCTTCCTGACGCTCGGCGATGGCTTCCATGCCTTTTCTTGCGCGCATCAGATTTGCAAACCGGCGGAAAAGGTAGTGGCTGTCCTGCGGGCCGGGTGCAGCTTCAGGGTGGTGCTGTACCGAGAAAACCGGCTTGCCCTTGAGCGCAATACCGCAGTTTGATCCGTCGAAAAGGGATACATGCGTTTCCTCGACACCCTGTGGAAGGGTGGCGGCATCCACAGCAAAGCCGTGGTTCATTGACACGATCTCTACCTTGCCGGTGGTGTGGTCCTTGACCGGATGATTTGCACCATGGTGCCCTTGGTGCATTTTCACGGTTTTGGCACCCAGCGCCAAGCCCAGCATCTGGTGCCCCAGACATATGCCGAATACCGGCACATCTGTTTCAAGAACGCCTTGGATCGCTTCGATGGCGTAGGCCTCGCCGGTCGCAGCCGGGTCGCCCGGGCCGTTTGACAGGAACACGCCATCGGGGCTGTGGCCGAGGATTTCCTGTGCCGTAGCGTTTGCGGGCAGCACGGTCACACGCGCGCCGAGCGATGCAAGCAGCCTCAGGATGTTGCGCTTGACGCCGTAGTCGATGGCAACCACATGGAACTGCGGTGCGTGCAGGGGACCCTCAGCGGGTTCCATTTCCCAAGGCAATTGGCTCCACTGCGAGGATTGGCCGGACGTGACCGATTTTGCAAGGTCCGTGCCATCAAGGCCTGCCCAGGCTTTTGCCAATGCCTTGAGCGCGGGAATGTCGAAACGGCCCTGCGGGTCATGCGCGATCACCGCATTGGCTAGGCCCTTTTCGCGAATGAGCGTGGTGAGGGCACGTGTGTCGACACCACTCATGGCAACGATGTTGCGTGATTTCAGCCAATCGTCGAAATGCCGCGCCGAGCGCCAGTTCGATGGTGTGGTGATGTACGCCTTGAAGACCGCACCGGCAACGCGAGCCTCTGCTGCAAGGTTGAGCGTCTCAATGTCCTCGTCGTTCACACCGACATTGCCGATGTGGGGAAAGGTGAAAGTGACGATCTGCCCGGCATAAGAAGGGTCACTGAGAATTTCCTGATAACCGGTGATTGCCGTGTTGAAACAGATTTCCGCCTGGCGAATGCCGGTTGCGCCTGCTCCCTTGCCTTCAATCACCGTTCCGTCAGCAAGTACCACAAGGGCTGTTGGCGTTGGCACGGTCCAGGGTTCATTGGACATTGAAGAGGTCATGGGATTTTCCGGTCTTTTTCCAAGCGCGACCGTGCTCCCCAAAACATGGTGCCCGACTGCGCAAAGGTTGATGGCTGAAACGGGAAACTAGTTGAAGCCCTGCTTGCGGTCAACCGTTGACTGCCTGCTAAAACCCTATGTTATTCAGGTATTTAGGAAAGTTTCGGTGGATTGCGAAGCGCAGCCAGCTCAACTATGCTGCATGTTGCAACGGAGAGACGCCATGCGTACACGCATTTCCACTTCGCTTACCGAAGCGCAAAAACAGCATGACAAGCCAAGGGTGGCGACACTGCGGATGGTCAATGCGGCCATACAGGACCGCGATATTTTCAATCGCGGCAAGGGCAAAGAGAAGGCTGACGACGCGGAAATCGCCGATCTCTTGCTGAAGATGATCAAGCAACGCGAGGAAAGCGCCCGACTTTACAAGCAGGGCGGACGCGCCGAACTTGAGGCACAAGAGCTGGGCGAGATCGAAATCATCAAGGAATTCCTGCCAAGCCAGCTTTCGCCGGAAGAAACGGCTGCTGCCATTGCAACGGCGGTCGAACAGACTGGTGCGGCCGGGATGCGCGACATGGGCAAGGTCATGGCGTATCTGAAGGAAAATTATCGCGGCCAGATCGACATGGCCAAGGCAGGGCAGATGATCAAGGATGCGCTTGCCGGCTGAACAAGCCAGCAAGCGCTTTGTGCCTCGATCAGGCTGGTGTTTTCAATGCCGGCATCACTTCAACGGGTCAGCGCTATGACCTGCCGACTTGTCGGTTAGGTACAGCGACGCAACCACGCCGCTGATCAGGATTGTCAGTGTGATGACCAGCGACAAGGCTGGTGACATGTGGCCAAGGTGGAAGAACTTTTCGATGAAAATCTTCCCGCCAATGAACACCAGCACGAGCGCCAGCGAGTACTTCATGTAGTGGAACCGGTCGAGCAGGGCGGACAGCGCAAAGAACAGGGCGCGCAAGCCCAGCACCGCAAATATGTTCGATGTGAACACGATGAACGGGTCTGTGGTGATGGCGAAGATTGCCGGGATCGAGTCCACCGCGAAGATGATGTCTGCAACGTCGATGACCACAAGCGCCACCATCAGCGGCGTAATGAACCAGACCAGATTGCCGGTCTTGTCGGGTTCCTTGACCATGAACTTATCGTCGCGCAAACCGTCGGTGATGCGGAAGTATTTGCGCATCAGCCTCAACGCCGGGTTGGTGGAGACATCGTATTCGTCGCCGCCGCCCGTGAGCATCTTGACCCCGGTGAAAACGAGGAAGGCAGCAAAGACGTAGAGGATCCATTCAAACTGGCTGATCAGGGCTGCGCCTGCAAACACCGCAACACCGCGCAACAGGATCACTCCAATGATGCCCCAGAACAGGACACGGTGCTGCAGATGGCGCGGAATGGCAAAATAATTGAGGATGATCGCCATGACGAAGACATTGTCCATCGACAGGCTTTGTTCGATCACGAAGCCGGTGAGGTACAGGAATGCGTCCTGCGCATTGCGAAGGTACCAGATCACCAGTGAAAACAGGACGCCGAGCGAGGCATAGAAGCCATAAAGCTTCAAGCTCTCCTTCATCTCGATGACGTGGGATTCCTTGTAGAAGACGCCGAGGTCAAGGACCATCAAGGCCAGGATGAGAACCATGAAACTGGCCCAAAGCCAGATTGGTGTCCCCATTGCATCGGATAACAAAAATTCCATGCAGCGTTCCGATCGCAGTATGGGTTTCAGTTTTGGCGGGTCGTCGCCGCCGGTGAACATGCAAATTACCGTCCGAAACGGATTTCGGACGGCCATTGGCAATCGCGGAGGCATAGTCGCAATCTGCGAGGACTTCAAGCGATTGTTTGAAATGGGCTTTTTGCGCCGCTCCCGTGAGCTGGAAAGCTGTGGAGATTCATTTGCCGACTGAAAGCCGGCCAAAAAAAAGGCTGCCCGATCTTAACCCACGAAAAAATCGGGCAGCCAGCGGAGATGAAAATGGGTCGTTTGGGGCGCACCCGATCCCGCTGGGCCATTAATCGGACCTAGCAGGAGCTGCTGCAATCCCCGCATATGGGGGGATTTTGTCGTTATTTTTCAATGGTTTTGGTTGCGGAGCAACCTTCCGTCAACGCATGCGAGTGCAATTGCCACCAGGACCATGCCTGCCGCCTCAACCAATGAGAGTTTTTCGCCAAGAAACACTGCGCCGAGCAAAAGGGCGCTGGGTGGAATGAGAAATGTAACCAGCGAAATGTTGGTTGCCCCGGCTTTGGCGAGGATGCGGAAAAACAGTACATAGGCGAACGCGGTGCACAATGTGGCCAATCCAATTACCGCGCCAATGGCATTGAAAGATGGCATCGGCAGTGACAATGCCCTGTCAACCAACAAGGCAGGAAGCAGAAGCAGCAAGGATGAACCGGTCAACTGACCGGTCGCGACCAACACCGGATCGACAAGCCGGAACCTCCGGGCGAACACGGAAGCAAAAGCGTAGCTGATGCCAGCGCCCATAACCGCCAATTTCGCTGACAACGGCCCGTCAATGCCCGATGCGAGGTTTTCCGAAAGCAACACTGCGATGCCGCAAAAGCCCGCGAGTATCCCTGCCAGTTTGAGCCTCGTGATTTCTTCATCCCCGACGACCATGGACGCCAGAAGCAATGTCCAGATGGGCGTCAAGCCGTTGAGCACCGATGCCAGCCCGGCGCCGATTTGCTGCTGCCCCCAAAAGATGAGTGTGAATGGAATGGCATTGTTGAGCAGGCCCAAAAGAAGGATCCACGGAGCGATGGCAACGAGGGCAGCATGGTTGCGGCGGGTGACCAGAACGAATGTCCACAACAAGGCGGCTGCGAGCAACACCCTGGAAAACGCGATGGTGAACGCTGGCAATTCGGCTGCGGCAATGCGGCCAAACAGAAATGATCCGCCCCACAGCACGGACAACAGCAACAGTTCGGCCCAAAGGCGCAAGGTCATCGGGTGGCTGGCGGATTGAATTTTCATGCGCCTGCTTTGGCACCGTAGCTTTGTCATTGCCACCCGAAAAGCGTGCCCTGCCGAAATTCCGACATGCTTCATGGTTAACGGGCACGTGTGCGATTTGTTAAAGTTTGCACCGCATCATTGGAGCGTCCTTCCTCCTGTATTGCGTAACCGAAGGTGGCACATGGCCAACGGCATTTCATTTTCGCCAGACCGGCGCGCAGCGCTGGCACATGGCGGCGCCGCGCTTGCAGCAACGATGCTGGCGGGCTGCGCTGGTATTGGCCAGCGTGAAGGCGGCTCCAGCCATGCCGGGAGGCCAGCGCCACAAAGTGTGCAGCCTTTGGTGTTTGACGCTGCCGAGGGACTTGCCGCGATCAACAAGACGCGCGCCAAACACTTCCTGTCGCCATTCAGCTTCGACACCAGGCTGCAAAGTGCTGCACAAAACCATGCCGACTATCTCGCGCGCACCGGCAAGTTCGGGCATGAATTTGGCGGCGATACTCAGTTTCCACGCCGCATTTCGGCTGTCGGGTTCAACGGTTCGGCCGGCGAAAACCTTGGCGTTGGCTACGGCTCCGTTGAAGCGGCCATCAAGGGCTGGCTCGACTCGCCCAAGCACCGGGAAATCTTCATGCGGGCAAAGTATGATCTTGGCGGCATTGCCTATGCTTTCAACACGTCCGGCAACAACCCGCGCTACACCCACTACTGGGTGATGATTGTCGGCAAGGATGCGCCAGCCGGCATGCCCATGGGGCCTTTGGTGCGCCGTATTTGATCGCCGTCAGGCCGCCAATAGCCGGTTGAAATCGGGAAGTGCGATGTTGCCGCCTGTGGCGTAGACGAGGACAGTCTTGCCGCGAACGGTTTCGCCAGCTTCCAAAAGCGCGGCTATTGCCACCGCGCCGGAAGGCTCAAGCACCAGTTTCAGTGTTTCAAAGGCCAATTGCATGGCGCGCCGAACCGACGCATCGCCTACGGCGACATGGCCAATTCCGGCGCGTCTGGCTGCCGCGAATGGTGCTTCTCCCGGCTGGGTAGCCTGAAGAGCGTCGCAAATGGTGATCTTGCCGGAGGCAACCCGGGTGATCTTCTCGTTTGAAAGTGACTGGCCCATGCCGTCATAGCCGTCAGGCTCAACTGCAACGACCCTTGTTTGCGGCTGGAGGTAGTGAAAGGCCAGAGAGACGCCGCCAATCAGCCCGCCGCCGCCAACACAGCAATAGACCAACTCCGCGGCAGGCAAAGAGAGGCGTTCAAACTGTTCCATCGCCTCCAGACCGGCCCCCGCCTGGCCGGCAACGATGATCGCGTCGTCAAACGGGTGCAGCAACACTCGGCCTTCATCGACCGAAATCTGCCGGGATAGGGCACTTGCCGCTTCTTCGCGGGGGCGTTCACCATGGTGGGAAAGCACAACCTGCGCGCCAAGGTTTTCAGCGCCCTGGCGCTTGGCCTGCGGTGCGTCGACGGGCATCACGATTTTTGCGGACACGCTTGCAAGGCGAGCAGCCGCAGCAAGGCCCTGCGCAAAGTTGCCGGAAGAATAGGCGACAACGCCACGCTGCTTCTCTTCAGGAGAAAGTTGGCAAACTCGCCAGTAAGCGCCGCGAAACTTGAACGAGCCGGTGCGCTGGAGGCTTTCTGCTTTTACGAAGACGCGCGCCGCGCCGCTTGCCTTTGCCAGCGCGTCCGATTCCAGCAACGGCGTTTCCACCGAGGCAGTGCGGGTCAGCGCAAAAGCTGTCTGAAGCTGCGAAAGATCGGGGATGTGAACCGGTTGCATGGCGAAGGTGCCTCCTTGACCCTAAGGTATGGAGGGTTCGACGCCACGCGTCCAAAGTCAAGCAATTCGAAGGTACTGACTGGATGCAAAAGCGACAGGCTCAAGCCGGATTGTCACAATTGCGCAGGACTTCGTTCAAGAGATCAAGATCGACGGGACCAATCTCGGTGATCCGCTTGTAGAGGCTGCTGCCCGCAATGCCAAACTTTCGCAATTCGTTCACAACCAAAGCCACGTCGTCGTAGCGGGTCAATCTTGGCTTCCTGAAATCCTCGATCATGATTCGTCACTCCTGTGGGGTGACGTAGGGTTAGATCAAGCATGGTTAACGACGGGTTAAGGATTTATTGGTCCACTAATTGCTGCAGTTGGTCGCTCAAAATTTTCTGTTCTGAATTGCTGATAATCGATTGAAGTTCACGTATTTTCCGGTTTTTTTCATCATCGGAAAGTCTGGGTTCAACAAAAAGATTTCCTGCATTTCCAAAAGTATTCTGTTGAGGTGTATCTGATTTTCCGTCATCTAATACATTTAACGCTGACTTACAAAATTCATCTAATGGAACCTCGTTCTCCTCATTGTTGTCAAACTTCAATATTAAACTTGCATTTTTATTGAATCCGATTACCTTTTCTGTGAATCTTTTTTTCGGAGTTGCAATTTCCGGTGATTTCAAAGCAATTGTAATTGTATGTTCATCTGTCCTGTTACCACTTAATCCTCCGGACAAGCTCTTTAAATGAAAGGCTCCTCCACCGTTGAAAATTATCGACGGGCTTATACCTCCAGAAATAGTCGTAGTAAATTTGAGTGTTTCGGACATTGCATTTGCCGATGCCTTGTTTGAATATACATCATAGAATCTTGATATATATTTTGAATAAGCAGAGCCAATTATATTTTCAAAGCACTTAAGCTCGCATATTGTGGGCCCGTTATCCTCGCAACGTGTTCTATCTTTGTTTTTTAGATAATAGAAAAACTCATTAATATTGCCCTCGTTCGTACCTGTCTTTTCCAGGACGCTTTCTTTCAATGAATTCTGAGCCATTTCATTCAAATAAGCTGGCTTTGTGTCCAACAACAGAAATCTTACGTATGAATTTATTGTGTTATCTAATCCAATATTTCCTCTTGTCGGATATTTCCAATCCTTCAATTTTAATTCTTCTTGACTTGTTGGTGCGCTAGCATCAGATTCGTTCTTTTTTGATATATGATTTTCATCTACATCATTTGAAATTATATCGTCTTTACATGGTATGTTCTGATAGCTTGATATGCTAGGAGAGCTTTCAACTATGCTTCTATTATTTTGTCGAGTAAACATAGAGTAATGCTCTCCAAATCCAATAGTGACTACATGCGGTCCGGCGCTTGGATTTAATTGGGGCGTTAATCCGTATCTATTCTCTTCTTTGGTGTTCAGGTCAAATTTCAAGCCAAGCGACGATAGCAATATCGGGGCGGCCCTCACCAAAGCCACCGGGTTTACATCCCAGGAAAAAATGGTTCGAACGTATCCTGGATTCGTCCGCAATTTTTCTGCGACTTCACGGCTTCCAGCTGTAAAATCTGGTCCACTATTTCTAATTGCCGAAAAAGATTCCTTAACGTCCGGATCACTTGTCTTCGGATAATCGTTTTCCAGTAATATTGCCGCTTGGTCGACGAGCGCATTGCGTATTTCGCATCGAACTCTCTGAATGATCGCCAGCGTGTAATCACTTTCAGAAAACTCATACCCAAACGGAGTTGGATGAATTGAGCATCCAGAAAATACGAATGCCATTGAAACTGCCAACGCAGCAACAGTGCCGCGCATATGCTTTGAACGCATACGCAACATTTTACTCTCCCCCAAATTTTATGGGAAAGTTAATCATATAATTCTAATTGTCGCAAGCATCAGGTAAATAAAGGCCAAACTGAATTGGTTGCTTGCTTTCTTTATCTGCTGGACCAATGGCTCAAACCATGGCTGAATGCTCAGAAAACAGCTTTTACTTCATGCCCTTAAGCCAGATACCCACCACCGGTTGGTGTTGTCAGGATCACTGCCTCGCCAGCCTTTACTTCGGTCTGGTCGCAATGGTCGAGCAATTGCAAGCTGCCGTCATGGCGGCGGATTTGCGTCATGCCGACTTCGCCTTCACCCCCGCCGGCCAGCCCTGATGGCGGGCGCTTGCGGTGAGAGGAGAGGATGGCGCAATCCATGTCTTCAAGGAAACGCAGCACCCTGCGCGTGCCGTCCCCGCCCTTGAACCGGCCCTTGCCGCCAGAGCCTTTGCGGATCGAGAATTCCTCCAGCACGACCGGGAAGCGCATTTCGAGGATTTCAGGGTCGGTCATGCGTGTGTTGGTCATGTGGGTATGGACGGCGTGGGCACCGTCAAAGCCGCGCCCGTCATTCATCCGGCCAGCTGGCGCGCCGGAACAGATCGTCTCGTAGTTCTGGTAGCGGGCATTGCCGTAGGTAAGATTGTTCATGGTGCCTTGCGCATTGGCGAGCGCGCCCAGCGCTTGCAACAGGCAATTGGTGACGTGCTGGCTGGTCTCGGTATTGCCAGCAACCACGGCGGCTGGCCATTGCGGCCGCAACATGCAGTCTTGCGGGATGATGATGCGGATGGGTTTGAGGCAGCCCGCGTTCATCGGGATCGGCGCTTCAACCATCAGGCGGAAAACGTATAGCACCGCCGCACGGGTCACCGGCTCTGGTGCGTTGAAGTTGTTTTTCATCACCGGCGAGGTTCCGGTGAAATCGACAATTGCCTCGCGCCGTTCCTTGTCGACGCTGATCTTTACCTTGATCACCTGGCCGGTGTCGGTTGGGTATTGCGCCTCGCACTCGGCCAGCTCCTCACTGACCCGGCGCACGCTTTCCTCGGCATGGTCCTGGACGTGCTGCATGTAGGCCTTGACGGTTGGCAGGCCGAAATGGGCAACCATCTTGTGCAGTTCGATAACGCCCTTTTCGTTGGCGGCGATCTGGGCGCGCATGTCGGCCATGTTCTGCGCCGGGTTGCGAGCCGGCCAAGGGTGGTTGGTCAGCACTTCGATCATCTGCGCTTCGCGGATGATGCCGCGATCAACCAGCCGGAAATTGTCGATCAATACCCCTTCCTCGTCCACATGAGTGGCGCGTGGCGTGGCGCTGCCCGGGGCCATGCCGCCGATGTCGGCATGGTGGCCGCGCGAGGCAACCCAGAACAATATTTCGCTCTGGCTGCCCAGCGCGAAAACCGGCGTCACAACTGTGAGGTCGGGCAGGTGGGTGCCGCCATTGTAGGGTGCGTTGAGAACGAACACATCGCCCGGATTAATCGCGCCCTTGTTCTTTTCGATAATGGTTTCGACCGAACGATCCATGGAGCCAAGATGCACCGGCATGTGCGGGGCGTTGGCAACGAGCGATCCATCGGATGAAAACACGGCGCAGGAAAAATCCAGCCGCTCCTTGATGTTCACCGAATAGGCGGTGTTTTGCAGCGTCACGCCCATCTGTTCGGCGATGGACATGAACTGGTTGTTGCACACTTCCAGCTTTACCGGGTCGGCACCGCCGCCGCGCGCCGTGCCAATGGCCGCCTCCCGCTGCTTGGTTTGTAGGCGGCTCAGCACAACATGCCCGAATGCATTGATCGCCGCTTGCCATTCCGGCTCGACGACGATGGTCTGGTGCGGCTCGATGATCAAGGCAGGGCCGGGCATGGTGTTGCCGGGGTGCAGATCGCCGCGCATGTGAACGGACGCGTCCTGCCATTTGCCGCCGGTAAAGATTTCAACGGTCTCGCGTGCTGTCACTTCACGCTCGTCAAGCGGCTGGCTCGGCTCGTCAATGCCGGCCCCGCCGCGAACCGATTCCACTTCGACGGCTTCGACCACCAGCCCCTTGTCGGCAAATACGAAACCGAACTGGCGGCGATGGGCTTGTTCAAATGCTGTGCGCATTGCATCGACCGTTCCGTGCATCACCGCAATGGGCGTGTCGGTGCCGTCGTAGCGAATGTGAATGCGGGCAAAAGACGTGGTTTGCGAGTCACTTGCGCCTTGCGCTTGCAGTTCAGATTCAGAGTCATGCTGAAGTTCTGCAATAATCTCAGGCAGCAATGCTTCCATCGACGCACCCAAGGGCTGGACAATTGCGCGGGTGCGATGCGCCCTGATGTTGGCAAGGCCCATGCCATAGGCAGAAAGAATGCCCGAATATGGATGCAGCAAAACCGTGCGCATGCCAAGCGCGTCGGCAACTGCGCAGGCATGTTGGCCGCCAGCTCCGCCAAAACAGTTGAGTGCGTATTCGGTGACATCATAGCCGCGGGTGACGGAAATCTTCTTGATGGCATTGGCCATGTTTTCCACTGCAATGCGCAGGAAGCCTTCCGCGACTTCCTGGGGGGATGATTGCGTCTGCGCTGCAAGCGCTTCGAATTTTTGCTTCACGGTGATTGCATCAAGCGGCTGGTCGCGACCGGGGCCGAAGATCGCTGGGAAATATTGCGGTTGCAATTTGCCGACCATCACATTGGCATCGGTCACGGCGAGTGGGCCACCGCGCCGGTAGCAGGCCGGTCCGGGATTTGCGCCAGCTGAATCGGGTCCGGCTTGAAAGCGGCCGTCCTTGTGGTGCAGGATCGATCCGCCACCTGCAGCAACCGTGTGGATCCGCATCATCGGCGCACGCATGCGCACACCGGCAATTTCGGTTTCGAAGGCACGTTCAAGTTCGCCGTCATAGTGGCAAACATCGGTGGATGTGCCGCCCATGTCGAAGCCGATGATCTTGTCAAAGCCGGCTATGCGTGCAGTTTCCACCGCACCCACAACCCCGCCGGCAGGACCGGAGAGAATGGCATCCTTGCCCTGAAACAGGTGCGCGGCGGTCAGCCCGCCCGATGACATCATGAACATCAGCTTTGCGGCTTGCGGCGCGGCATTGGTGTTTGCAATTGCAGGATTGCCGTTCAATCCCAGTTCCTGCGAGACCTGCTCCACATAGCGCGACAAGATCGGTGACAGGTAGGCATCCACAACAGTCGTGTCGCCGCGACCAACAAGCTTGACCAGCGGCGAGACTTCATGGCTCACCGAAACCTGGGAAAAACCTGCAGCACGCGCCATCCGGGCTGCCAGCCTTTCATGTGCCGGATATTTCCAGGAATGCATGAAGACAATTGCAACGGCGTCAAACCCATCAGCCTTCAGGGCGGACAAGGCCGAACCGATTTCGGTTTCGCTGGCAACTGCCTCAATGGTTCCGTCGGCCAGCACCCGCTCGCCGATTTCGAACACACGCGAATACAGCAATTCGGGTTTGATGATTTCCTTGGCAAAGATGTCCGGCCTTGCCTGATAGCCAATAGCCAGTGCATCGCCAAAGCCCTTGCTGATCAGCAGGGCCGTGCGCTCACCCTTGCGCTCAAGCAGGGCGTTGGTGGCGACGGTTGTCCCCATTTTTACCGAACCGATCCGTGCGGTGGGAACTGGTTCGCCCTTTGCCACGCCCAACAGGTCGCGTATGCCCTGAACCGCTGCATCGCGCCAGGCTTCTGGGTTTTCCGATAGCAGCTTGTGCGGATGCAAGGCGCCGTCAGGAGCGCGACCGACAATGTCGGTGAAGGTGCCGCCGCGGTCGATCCAGAAATCCCATTTGCCGCTGTCAATCATGCCAATGCCACGCTCTTTTCGGGTTGCTGCCTGCAGTCGGCCATCTTGCCGACACGAAGGCTGCACTATCCTACGTCCATTGCCGGACAGGCAAGCGAAGGATTCGCCGGTCGTTGTCCAAAACCGACTTTCATTTTGAGGAGAACGCCATGCTCAAATTTGCCCTGCCTTTTCTGGCAGTCGCACTGGTTGAGGCGATTTCGGTGTTCGCCGCTTCCCCTGCCAACGCCGCCGATTCGCTGGCTGGCAGCGAGTGGGGCATGGACGGCAAGGATCTCCCAAACCTTCGCTTCGAAGATGGCGGACGGGTCACAGGCAATGGCGGATGCAACCGCTTCTTCGGGAGGTATGAAACAGGGGACGAGGGCCTTTTGAAGTTCGGCATGCTGGCCTCAACAAAAATGGCCTGCGATGACCTTGCCGGGGAGACGCAGTTTCTCCAGCAGCTTGAGAGTGTGCGCCGCTTCAGACTTGATGGCATCAGGCTTTCGCTCGCCGATGAGGCCGGGCAGCAAGTCCTTAATCTGGTTCGGCGCGACGCAGACTGAAACCGGTATTGCCGTGCCGGATTGGGCAAGGTACTGGTTGCCGATCTATGATCCAAACCGGAGTGGAAAAGATGCGCCCAGGTGCCTTCACAATTGCAGCAATAACCTTGATCCTGCTCGTTTCACCATCCGCCGCGCATGAAGGCGCGGGTGTAGCGGGCGGCTTTGTCTCAGGTTTCACCCATCCGCTTTTCGGGCCGGACCATTTGATCGCCATGGTGGCGGTCGGGCTTTGGGGCGCATTTCTTGGCCGGCCGGCAATATGGCTGCTGCCGGTGGTGTTTCCACTGGTCATGGCATTCGGCGGCGCACTGGGCGTTGCCGGTGTGCCAATCCCTTATATTGAAACCGGCATCGCGGCTTCAGCAGTGGTGCTGGGGCTGATGGTTGCGTTGGCGGTCAAGGCGCCGCTCGGCATTGCTGCAGCCCTCGTTGCCGTATTCGCCGTTTTCCATGGCCATGCTCATGGCGCGGAATTGCCCGAAGCCGCCAATCCGCTTGCCTACAGCGTTGGCTTCGTGATTTCGACCGGGCTTTTGCATCTTGCCGGGGTGGCGATCGGCCTGTTGACCGGTAGTCAGGCCGGCAAGCTTTTCGTGCGCGCTTGCGGCGGTGCGATTGCCATGGGCGGTGCCTGGTACTTGCTTGCCTGACAACAGCAATAAATCTGCAATCCTGGCAGGAGTGCTGGCTGCTCCGGTTCAGCTTTTAAGCGCAACCGGGGCGCAGGCCCATGAAATCGTCCCAGGCATAACCGGATTTCCGGCTCTGATGCTGCATCCGTTCCTCGTGATGGAACAACTGCTCTGTCTTGTTGCGGCAGTGTTGATTGTCGGGCGCATGGGTTCGCACAATTTTCTTCGCGCTTTCCTTGCCATGCTCGCAGGCACGCTGATTGCAAAGGCTGCGCATATAGCCGTGCCGCAGATTGCAGCTTTCTGGTATCTGCCGGTCGTTTTCACTTTCGTGGCCGGTATTGCGCTGCTCTCCTTTGAAAAGATCGCTCTTTTGCCCGGAATGGCAATGATATTCCTGTTGATGGCGGCGTACGGGGTGGCAATCATTCCTGATGAGCCAACCCCCTCGGGGCTTTATGCAGCGCTCGCTGCCGCTTTGCTCAGCGCAGCGATCCTTTTCATTTTCCCGGGCTTGCAGCTCAACCGGGTAAAAAGCTTCTGGGGAGGGGTGTTGCTGCGGGTGGCTGGTGCCTGGCTGGCAGCCGTTTCGCTGATGTACCTTGCCCTGGCATTTCGCATTGCGCAGGGCAATTGAGCCTGGGCGCGACCATTTTTCTGCGAAAAGATGCGTTTTGTATCAAATGCCGGAATTCGGCCACAAAGCCGTCCAAACTTCACCCTTAACGACAGTCATTCAGGGGCATCACCGAACGGCGGTCCGGCGCAAAGGGCGCCACGATCGCAAGGAGCATACCGATGGAAAAGCTGTTTTACGTTCTTGCCTGTGCTGCACTTTTTGCGTCTGCCGCATTTGAAACGGTTATCGAAGAAACCGAAACCGTTTCCGAACCTGCTGCAATCGCTGCCTGAGCCGTTGCCCTGAACCTTTGGCCTGCGAGCGAAGGTCATTTGCCCGGATGCAACGCCGCTTCGGGCTTTTCCCACAAACCAACCTTGGTTATGACTGACACCATGTCAGTATGGGGCCGCATCACCGAAACAATTACGTCAACCGCCAGCGAAGCATTCTCTTCGCTGGTCGAAGCCGTTCGCACTGCATTTGAAGGCGATCCGCAAACCCGGCGACAAGTGGCGTTTTCAATCGCGATCATTGCGCTGTCTGCCAAAATGGCCAAGGCCGATGGCATCGTGACGCGGGTTGAAGTCAACGCATTCCAGGAAATCTTCGCCATTCCGCAAGAGGATGCGCAGGATGTATCGCGCCTCTACAACCTTGCAAAACAGGACATCGCCGGTTTTGGCGCCTATGCGCGGCGCATGCGTGACATGTTTCCTGATGATAGCGAGGTGCTGGGTGATGTCATGGACGGGTTGTTCCACATCGCAAAAGCCGACGGCATGGTGCACGAAAAGGAGATGGAATTTCTCGACCGTGTTGCCGGGGTTTTCGGGATTGGTGGCGAGGAATATGAGCGTCTGCAATTGCGCCACCTTCACCAGGAGGACGGCGACCCGTACCTGCTGCTGGAAGCATCGGC
>JBGSNX010000046.1:0-26683 GCA_041739465.1 Salaquimonas sp. | reverse complement strand
GCCAGATGCTGAAGCCGGGCGATGTGATCGATGCCGACATGGCAGAACTGATTGCCGCCGAGTTTGGTCACCAGGTCAAGCGGGTTACCGAAGGCGATGTCGAAGAAAGCCTCTACGACAAGAAGGACAGCGACGAGCAGATGCAGCCGCGTCCGCCGGTCGTTACCATCATGGGTCACGTCGACCACGGCAAGACCTCATTGCTGGATGCGATCCGCAACGCAAACGTGGTTTCGGGCGAGGCTGGCGGCATTACCCAGCATATCGGCGCTTATCAGGTCGAGAAGAACGGCCATCTGATCACGTTCATCGATACACCGGGCCACGAAGCCTTTACGTCGATGCGCGCTCGCGGCGCACAGGCAACCGACATCGCTATCCTTGTGGTTGCTGCCGATGACGGTGTCATGCCACAAACCATCGAATCCATCAGCCATGCGAAGGCTGCAGGCGTACCGATCATCGTTGCCGTCAACAAGATCGACAAGCCATCTGCTGATCCGCAGAAGGTGCGTACTGCCCTGCTGCAACATGAAATTTTCGTTGAATCCATGGGCGGCGAAGTGCTCGACGTGGAAGTTTCGGCAAAAACCGGCATCGGTCTCGACAAGCTGCTTGAGACCATCCTTCTGCAGTCGGAAGTGATGGAACTCAAAGCCAACCCGGACCGCCCGGCTGAAGGCGTTGTCATCGAGGCGCAGCTCGACAAGGGGCGCGGTCCGGTGGCCACGGTTCTGGTGAAACGCGGCACGCTGAAGACTGGCGACATCATTCTTGCCGGCAGCGAGTGGGGCAAGGTTCGAGCCATTTTCAACGACAAGGGCGTTTTGCTGGCATCAGCACCGCCATCCATGCCGGTGGAAGTGCTGGGCATTTCGGGAACCCCGATGGCTGGCGACCGCATTGCCGTGGTTGAAAGCGAGGCGCAGGCCCGCGAAATCTCCGACTACCGCCAGCGGCTTGCCCGCGAAAAGCAGATGGCACGGCAGGCTGGTTCACGCGGGTCGCTTGAGCAGATGATGAGCCAGTTGCAGTCGTCTGAAACACGGGATGCGGCCGTGGTCGTCAAGGCCGATGTCGGCGGTTCTGCCGAGGCAATCTCACAGGCGCTCGACAAGCTTTCGACTTCGGAAGTGCGAGCCCGTGTGGTTCACTCGGGCGTTGGCGGGATCACCGAGTCCGATGTGGCACTCGCCGCCGCTTCCAATGCGCCGATCCTTGCGTTCAACGTTCGTGCCAGCAAACAGGCAAAGGACGCCGCCGAGCGCGAGGGCATCGAAATCCGCTACTATTCCATCATCTACGATCTGGTGGATGACATGCGCAGCGTGCTTTCGGGCATGCTTGCTCCCGAGCGGCGCGAAACTTTCCTCGGCTACGCATCGGTCCTGCAGGTTTTCAACGTTTCGAAAATCGGCAAGGTTGCCGGCTGCCTTATCACCGAGGGCAAGGTCGAACGCGGCACGGGCGTGCGGTTGCTGCGCGACAATGTCGTCATCCACGAAGGCAAGCTTTCAACGCTCAAGCGCTTCAAGGATGAAGTTTCGGAAGTCCAGTCCGGCCAGGAATGCGGCATGGCTTTCGAGAACTACCAGGACATCCGCGAAAAGGACCAGATCGAATGCTTCCGCGTGGAACACATCACGCGCAAGCTCTGACCGTCTGAACGTCAATCCAACCATGCAGCCGGGGCGGTCCGATCCCGCCCGGCGCAGCGAGGTATTCCATGCCCAACAAAGGCCCTTCCCAACGACAGCTGCGTGTCGGCGAAATGGTTCGCCATGCGCTGACAGCGGTTTTGCAGCGTGGTGAAATTCCAGATCCACTGATCGAAAGAACCGTGATTTCCATCACCGAGGTGCAGATGTCGCCAGATCTGAAAATCGCGACGGTATTCCTGTCACCGCTTGGCAGTCCTGACCCGCAACCACTGATCAAGGCGCTGGCTTCGCACCAGAAGCTCATCCGTGGCCGGGTCTCGCAATCGTTGCGGCAAATGAAGTACCAGCCCGAATACCGGTTCCGGGCAGATACCAGTTTTGACAACTTTGCGAAGATCGACCGCTTGCTGCATTCGCCCGAAGTGGTGCGGGACCTTGATGAAGGCAGCAAGGAATGAGCCGTCAACGCAAGAAAAAAGGCCGGGACATTTCCGGCTGGGTCATTCTCGACAAGCCGGTCGGCATCGGCTCCACCGAGTGTGTATCCAAGCTCAAATGGCTCTACCAGGCAGCAAAATGCGGCCATGCGGGGACGCTGGACCCGCTGGCATCCGGCATGCTGCCAATCGCACTGGGCGAGGCGACCAAAACCGTTCCCTATGTGATGGACGGCGAGAAAACATATGTTTTCACCGTGGACTTTGGTGCTGAAACCAACACCGATGATCTTGAAGGACAAGTTACGCAGACGAGCCAAACCCGCCCAACCGAGGAGGCCGTGCTTGCGGTCCTGCCTGGATACCATGGCGAGATACAGCAAACGCCACCGGCGTTTTCGGCCATCAAGATCAATGGTGAGCGTGCCTACAATCTGGCCCGCGAGGGCGAGGAAGTGATAATCGAGCCACGAACCGTCACGATCCACCGGCTGGAAATGATCGAGTTCAGCGAAGACCGCGCGACTTTCGAATGCGAATGCGGGAAAGGCACCTATGTGCGGGCGTTGGCGCGCGATATCGGGCGTCAGCTTGGCTGCTTTGGCCACATCACCCAGTTGCGGCGCACGGCAGTGGGCCCGTTCAACGCCAATGATCTGGTTTTGCTGGAAGAGTTGACGCAGTTGGAAGGCGATCTGGCCGCTCTGGATGCCGAAACCCTGCCGACGGGCGCAGCCTTGGACGAATTGCCCGAGGTTCAGCTTTCGCCAGAACAGGCACAGCGCATTCGGGCCGGGAATCCGGTTCTGCTGCGCGGACGCGATGCACTCACCCATGCCGACGAGGCATTTGCCACCATGGGCGCAGACCTCGTGGCCATCGGCATGGTCGAGCGCGGCGAATTTCATCCGAAGCGGGTGTTCACAGCCTCCCGCTGCTAGTTTATCAATCAAGCCATGATCAAGAGAATCGTAAATCCGATCAATGAATTCCTGCAAAGCGAGGCAGCGGGCGGCCTGCTGCTGATGGCTGCAGCGGCTATAGCCCTGCTGGTCGCCAACTCACCGCTTGCTTCAACCTATTTCGACGTTTTGCAGATAAAGGTCGCTGGCCTCAGCATTTCCCATTGGGTGAATGACGGGCTGATGGCGGTGTTTTTCCTGCTGGTCGGGCTCGAGATGAAACGCGAGCTGATGACCGGCGAACTTTCCACCTGGCCGCGCCGGATGCTGCCAGCGGTGGCGGCGCTGGGCGGCATGGTGGTCCCAGCGGCGGTCTACCTGTTGGTCAATCGCAATAATCCGGAATTTTTCGGCGGCTGGGCCATTCCCGCTGCCACCGACATTGCCTTCGCGCTTGGCATTCTGGCGTTGCTCGGCCGCCGGGTACCCGGAAGCCTGAAGATATTTCTTGCAGCACTGGCCATTCTTGATGACCTTGGTGCCGTCGTCATCATCGCCCTGTTCTACACCAGTGATCTGCAGGGATGGGCGCTAGGGGCCAGTGCGCTGGTGACCCTGCTGCTCGTTGCACTCAATGGCCTTGGGGTGCGCAATTTGATCCCCTATCTGGTAGCCGGGGCCGGGCTCTGGTTGTTTATGCATGAATCGGGCGTTCACGCCACGATTGCCGGGGTTGTCCTGGCGCTGACGATACCCCACGACAACAGCGGTCATTCCCCGCTGGAAAATTTGGAACACAGCCTCCACAAGCCGGTAGCCTTTGCCATTGTGCCGATATTCGGCTTTGCCAATGCCGGGGTTTCGCTGGCTGGAACCACCGGTCTTGCCAGCCCGGTCACGCTGGGCGTAGCGCTGGGGCTGTTTGCCGGCAAACAGATTGGGGTGTTTGGCGCAACGATGCTGGCGCTTGCAAGCGGAATTGGCGAGCGACCCAAGGGCGCCAGCAATTGGCAGCTTTACGGGGTCAGCCTGATCTGTGGTGTCGGTTTCACGATGAGCCTGTTTATCGGCCTGCTTGCATTCCCGGACAACGGCCCGCTTGGCGACATGGTCAAGATCGGCGTATTGGCCGGATCTCTTGCATCAGCTGTTGCCGGCGCGTTGGTGCTGCTTATGGCTAACCGTTATGATCGGGGTGAAGCGGTCTGAGCATCGGCAAAAGACCGGGGCGGCAAGGACGCAAACACGAAACATGCGCCTTGGCTCTGGCAATTGGCAAAGAATTCGCCTATACGCACGGCACAGGCGGGCAGGAATGCCCGCCCGTTTTTCATTGGCCCCGGCTGGACGACATCCCGGCCCAGGGCGACAGAACAACCATCCGGAGCCTCAACGAGAGGCATTTCCGTACAAGAACAGGAAAACACGATGTCGATCACAGCAGAACGCAAGACAGCGCTTATCCAGGAATACGCAACAAATGAAGGCGACACAGGTTCGCCGGAAGTACAGGTTGCCATCCTTTCCGAGCGCATTTCCAACCTCACCGAGCATTTCAAGGACCACAAGAAAGACAACCACTCGCGTCGTGGCCTTTTGAAGCTTGTTTCCCAGCGTCGCCGCCTGCTTGACTACGTCAAGGGCAAGGATGCTGCGCGTTACCAGACCCTGATCGAGCGTCTCGGCCTGCGCCGCTGACGCCATGAAGACGCGGCGGGGCGCAATCGTCCCGCCGCATTGCCCTGGCTGTCGGGTTTTCCAAGCGTCCCGACCGCAAAGGGCAGAACCGGCGCCCCATCTTTGTGGAAATGAAGGGGCAGGATTACCGGACGCCTGCATCGAGCATTGCTCGCCCAGACTTCCTGTTGTCTTGCCCTTGGTGCGCCAGAAGAAAACGCCTTGGAAAAATCGGCAACGCCCGGACTCCGTTCGCTGAACTGGGTGGCGTTGGCGCAGTGCAAGGAACACCAATGTTCAATATTCATACAGTCGAGATCGAATGGGGCGGGCGTCCGCTTACACTCGAAACGGGCAAGGTCGCACGCCAGGCAGATGGCTCGGTCATTGCCACCTATGGCGAAACTGTCGTTCACGCCACCGTTGTGGCTGCCAAGGAAGCCAAGCCAGGGCAGGATTTCTTCCCGCTCACCGTCAACTACCAGGAAAAGACCTATGCGGCCGGCAAGATCCCCGGCGGCTTCTTCAAGCGCGAAGGTCGTCCATCGGAAAAGGAAACCCTGGTTTCCCGCCTGATCGATCGCCCGATCCGCCCGCTTTTTGCCGAAGGCTTCAAGAACGAAACGCAGGTTGTCTGCACCGTTCTGCAGCATGACCTCGAAAACGATCCGGACATCGTTGCCATGGTTGCTGCTTCCGCGGCTCTGACCATTTCCGGTGTGCCGTTCCTCGGCCCGATCGGCGCAGCGCGCGTTGGCTATATCGATGGCGAATACGTGCTCAACCCGAACATCGACGAAATGCCGGAATCAAAACTTGAACTGGTTGTTGCAGGCACCAATGATGCCGTGTTGATGGTTGAATCGGAAGCACAGCAGCTTGACGAAAAGACCATGCTTGACGCCGTCATGTTTGGTCATCGCGGTTTCCAGCCAGTTATCGACGCGATCATCCAGCTCGCCGAAAAGGCTGCCAAGGAGCCGCGCGATCACGTTGTTCCGGATCATTCCGCTCTTGAAAAGAAGATGGAAAAGCTGCTCGGCAAGGACATTGCCGCCGCCTACACCATTTCCGACAAGCAGGACCGCTACAAGGCGCTGGACGCGGCCAAGGCCAAGATGAAGGAAGCCTTCATCACCGCCGAAACCAAAGCCAATGACGCCCAGATCATCTCGGAAGTCTTCAAGCATCTGCAGGCGAAAGTCGTTCGCGGCTCTATCCTCAAGACCGGCAACCGCATTGACGGCCGTGACACCAAGACCGTGCGCAAGATCGTTTCGGAAGTCGGCGTTTTGCCACGCACCCATGGTTCGGCGCTGTTCACTCGTGGGGAAACACAGGCACTTGTTGTTGCCACGCTCGGTACATCCGATGACGAGCAGTTCATCGACTCGCTGACCGGCACCTACAAGGAAAAATTCCTGCTGCACTACAATTTCCCCCCGTTCTCGGTCGGGGAAACAGGCCGCATGGGTTCGCCCGGCCGCCGCGAAATCGGACATGGCAAGCTTGCATGGCGCGCCATTCACCCGATGTTGCCAGCACCGGAAGAATTTCCCTACACCATGCGCATCGTCTCGGAGATCACCGAATCCAACGGTTCGTCCTCGATGGCAACCGTCTGCGGCACTTCGCTCGCACTGATGGATGCAGGCGTGCCGCTCAAGGCACCGGTGGCAGGCATTGCGATGGGCCTCATTCTCGAAGGCAAGGATTTTGCGATCCTTTCCGACATTCTTGGCGATGAAGACCATCTTGGTGACATGGATTTCAAGGTGGCTGGAACAGCGCAGGGCGTAACCTCGCTGCAGATGGACATCAAGATCACCGGCATCACCGAAGAAATCATGCGCGTTGCGCTTGACCAGGCCAAAGACGGCCGCCTGCACATCCTCGAAGAAATGTCGAAGGCGCTGGCACAAAGCCGTGGTGAGCTGGGCGAGTTTGCCCCGCGCATCGAACAGATGCAGATCCCGGTCGACAAGATCCGTGAAGTCATCGGTTCGGGTGGCAAGGTAATCCGCGAAATCGTCGAAAAGACCGGCGCCAAGATCAACATCGAAGACGACGGCACCGTGCGCATCGCATCGGCCTCCGGCAAGGAAATCGAAGCGGCAAAGAAGTGGATCCACTCCATCGTTGCCGAGCCGGAAGTTGGCGAAATCTACGAAGGCACCGTGGTGAAATGCGTTGAATTCGGCGCGTTCGTGAACTTCTTCGGTTCGCGTGACGGCCTCGTGCACATTTCGCAGCTTTCAGATGGCCGCGTTGCCAAGACACAGGACGTGGTCAGCGAAGGCCAGAAAGTCTGGGTCAAGTTGATGGGCTTTGATGATCGCGGCAAGGTTCGCCTGTCGATGAAGGTTGTCGACCAGGCGACCGGCAAGGAAATCAAGCAGGAAGCGCCAGCCGAAGGCTGAACCCTCCCCGCATGAAGAAGACTGCAAAGGCCGCCTCCGGGCGGCCTTTGTCGTTCCGGGCGAATGCTGGGCTGTTGCAAAGCGCGTTGGCGCAAGCACGATCAAATTGCGCAAGCATAGTTGTCGTCCGCTTTCGCCAGCCGGTGCCACTGCCCCCTTGCCTCTTGGCGGCTTTGCGCTTAACCCTCGGTTTTCCCATTGAAAGACCCTTCATGCCTGATTGCCGCGATACGCTTTGCCTTGCCTTCGACAAAGGTTTCCTTGCGCCGCCAGTGGCGGGTGAGGATTGGCTGTTTCTCAATGCCGCGCTGCTGCCCGTGGCGGCGGATGGTTTTTCCAGGCAATTGTTGAGCGAGCAGGGATTTCGTCCAGAATACCTGGCGCTTCAACAGGCGGGATACCGCGTCGAACCGGCCCAGGACTTGCCGGAGGACGGCGTTCTTTCCGGTGCTTTGGTGCTGTTGTCGCGCTCGCGCCAGCTCAATGAAGTGATGCTTTCGAGGGCGCACCGCGCTGTAAGGCCCGGCGGCGCGATTGTGGTTTCCGGCGCCAACACTGACGGGGCCAAATCGATGCGCAAGCATGTGGCCCGCCATTGCGGCGAGCCGCAAAGCCTTTCCAAGCACCATTCCATCGCCTTCTGGTTCATGCGCAGCGAAGCGGCCGATCCGTTTCCCGCGCAGACAAAGCCGCGGCGCGGTGGCTATGAAATTGCACCAGGCATGTTTTCCGCCGACGGGCCGGATGCAGGATCAATGCTGCTGGCACAGCATTTCAATGCGCGGATCGAGGGCAATGTTGCCGATCTTGGCGCAGGCTGGGGATATCTGGGCATGGAGTTGCTGGCTGCTGCGCCGGCAATTGCCCGGCTGGACAGCATCGAGGCCGACCATGCCTCGCTTGGCGCAGCCCGCACCAATGTCTCCCCGCTAGCTGAAGACCGCGAGTTGCACTTCCTGTGGCTTGATGTGACCCGTGAGCCGCTGCCACAGGATATGGACTGGGTGTTGATGAACCCCCCTTTTCACGACGGGCGGGCAGCAAGACCCGAGCTTGGCAATGCCTTCATCGAAGCGGCTGCGCGAGCGCTCAAAAGCGGCGGCAGGCTGCTGATGGTGGCGAACCGGCAATTGCCATATGAGGCGGCGCTTGCGGCGGCGTTCCGCGAAATGGCAACACTGGAAGAGCGCGACGGTTTCAAGGTGATTGAGGCGCAAAAGCGCTAAAAGCAAAACGCCCGGCAGAGGACCGGGCGTTCTGCACTCCGGTGCCGCTGCCATAAGAGGGAGTGAGTTGGCACCGGAAACGTTCACGAGAGGAACGATGCTAAACTACCCAAAGGCGCAGTGCTTGCTTTGATCTTGATCAAATCCGGTCTAATCCTTGTGCCTGTGATTTGTTTTTGGGGAGAGTTTCATGACACCTGCAGTTGCTGCTGTCGGCATCTATGCCGGGCTGATGGGCTTTATTGCATTATGGCTGGCGACCGTTGTCGGCGGTTGGCGTGCCCGGCTGAAGATTTCCATCGGCGATGGCGGGAATATCGACCTGGTACGAGCGATGCGCGGGCAAGCCAACTTCGTCGAATATGTCCCGCTTGTGCTGATCATGATGATCTACATGGCAATAGCCGGCGCACCAGCGCTTGCCATTCACGCAATGGGCATTGGCCTGACCGCCGGGCGCATCTTTCACGGACTGCACTTTGCAAAGCCCGATCAGCCGCGCTGGTTGCGAGCAGCAGGCGCCGGCCTCACCATGCTGGTCCTGCTGGTCGGCGCACTTGGCGCGATCGGCCATTCGCTTGTCGCGATGTTCTGATGGTTGGCTGTTGAACTCAAAAACACGATGGAATGGGCGGATAGCCGCCTATTCCCTTTCGTCGATGAACTTCAGTTCGCCGAGCCTTGGCATTGATACCGTGGAATAGCCTGAATCGACGTAATGGATTTCGCCGGTAACTCCGGACGAAAGGCTGGAAAGCAGATAAAGCGCCGAGCCGCCGACCTCGTCGATCTCGACTGTCCTGCCCAAAGGCGCATTGCGCTTTTGGTAGTTGAACATCATGCGCGCATCGGAAATTCCAGCGCCAGCGAGCGTGCGGACCGGTCCGGCTGAAAGCGCGTTGACGCGGATGTTCTTGAGGCCGTAATCGAACGCCAGATAGCGCACGCTGGCTTCCAGCGCCGCCTTGGCAACGCCCATGACATTGTAGTTCGGCATGACACGGGTGGAGCCGCCATAGGTGAGCGTAACCATCGCCCCGCCATTGGTCATCAGCGATGCCGCGCGCTTGGCTATCTCGGTGAATGAGAAGCATGAAATGAGCATGGTGCGGGTAAAGTTGTCACGGGTTGTATCGGCGTAAAGGCCTTTCAACTCGTTCTTGTCGGAAAACGCGATGGCATGAACAAGAAAATCGATGCTGCCCCAACGCTCTTTCAAGGTATCGAAAACCGCGTCAACTGTCGTGATGTCCTCAACATCGCATGGCAGCAGCAGGTCTGAGCCAACGCTTTGTGCCAGCGGTCGCACGCGTTTGCCAAAGGCTTCGCCCTGATAGGTGAACGCCAGTTCAGCGCCGTGTTCGGCCAGCTTTTTTGCAATGCCCCAGGCAATGGAATGGTCGTTGGCAACCCCCATGACAAGCCCGCGCTTGCCAGCCATCAATCCGCTCATCTCGATTTTCCCGTCAGCCGTTGTAGCGCTGCAGCGCAATGGTTGCGTTGGTTCCGCCAAATCCGAATGAATTCGAAAGCACCGTGTCGATGTGCGCATTGTCGATGCGCTGGCGAACGATGTTCATGTCGGCAAATTCGGGGTCCAACTCCTCGATGTGGGCGCTCTCGCAGATGAAGCGGTTGTTCAGCATCAGCAGTGAGTAAATTGCTTCCTGAACGCCGGTTGCGCCGAGGGAATGCCCGGTCAGTGACTTGGTGCCGGAAATCGGCGGACATTTGTCGCCAAACACTGCGCGAACCGCTTCCATTTCCTTGCGGTCACCAACTGGGGTCGAAGTGGCATGTGGGTTGATGTAATCAATGGTGTCATGAACGGTGGACAGCGCCATGTTCATGCAGCGAATTGCGCCTTCGCCCGACGGTGCGACCATGTCGTAACCATCCGAGGTAGCGCCATAGCCGATGATTTCACCATAGATGCGCGCCCCGCGCGCCTTGGCGTGTTCCAGTTCTTCCAGCACCAACACCCCGGCGCCGCCGGCAATGACGAAGCCGTCGCGGTTTGCATCATAGGCGCGAGAAGCCACGGCAGGCTTGTCATTGAATTTTGATGACATTGCGCCCATGGCGTCGAAAAGGTTCGACATGGTCCAGTCGAGGTCTTCCGATCCCCCGGCAAAAATGATGTCCTGCTTGCCGATCTGAATGGTTTCATAGGCATTGCCAATGCAATGGTTTGAAGTGGCGCAGGCAGACGAGATTGAATAATTGACGCCCTTGATCTCGAACTGCGTTGCCAGAACGGCAGAAGCTGTCGAACTCATCGCCTTGGGAACCGCTGTTGGCCCGATGCGCTTTGGTCCTTTTTCCTGGGTGATCAGCGCGGCTTCAAACACGGTCCGGGTCGACGGGCCGCCTGAGCCCATGATGATGCCGGTGCGTGGATTGATCACGTCCGTCTGTTCAAGGCCACTGTCCTGGATCGCCTGCTGCATTGCGATGTAGTTCCAGGCTGTGCCCTTGGCCATGAAGCGGGCGGTACGGCGGTCCAGCACTTCGAAAGGATCAAGCGCCGGCGCACCATGCACCTGGCAGCGGAACCCGTACTTCTCGTAATCCTCGGCCTTGGAGATGCCTGATTTCGCTTCCCGAAGCGAAGCCAGCACTTCCTGGGTATTGTTGCCAATCGAGGATACGATCCCCATTCCGGTGACAACCACACGTCTCATTGCCTGCATCCTTTCGCTCAGCCAGCAAAAGCCTTTCGGCTCAGGCGGCCTTTTCCTTCGACAGGCCGACCTTGAGGTCGCTTGCCTGGTAGATTGTTTCACCATCGGCTTTCAGCCAGCCATCGGCAATGCCGAGGACGAGCCGACCGCGCATCACCCGCTTGAAGTCGATCCCGTATTCAACGAGTTTGGTTTTGGGCGTGACCATGCCCTTGAACTTCACTTCGCCCGTGGACAACGCCATGCCGTAACCCGGCTCACCCAGCCATCCAAGGAAAAACCCGGTCAGCTGCCACATTGCGTCGAGGCCAAGACAGCCTGGCATGATCGGATTGCCGATGAAATGGCACGGAAAAAACCAAAGGTCCGGCTTGATGTCGAGTTCGGCGCGGATCATGCCCTTGCCAAATTCGCCGCCGTCCTCGGAAACCTCCGTTATCCGGTCGAACATCAGCATTGGCGGGGCCGGCAACTGGGCATTGCCGGGGCCAAACAATTCGCTGCGTCCGCAAGCCAGCAATTCCTGGTAATCGTAACTCGACTTTCGTGCCGACATCTCTGCTTCTTCCTCCTGCCGCAACTGTCAGGTTGCGGTAATACGCTTTTTGCCGGTGCATATCATGGCTTGATCGGCAGTCCAAAGAAAGTTTGCGAGCACAAAGCGGCGTATCAACGGCCATTGGGCCATTTGTTTTTGAAGCGCGAGGCCACTTGCGTTACAAACTTGCGAGCGGCTCTCAACTCCCCTATATTGTGGGTTGCCCGCCAATGGCCGGGTGAATGTTGACCAGAGCGGAAACAATGCGACTTTCGGGCAGGAACGATACGGCTGGAACCGAACAAAGCGGAAGCTTTGCAGGCGACGCCATGGAATTGTCAGACAGGCTGCGTCTGGTGGCGTTGCGCCCGACACGCCAAAGGCTGGCGCTGGCTGAAATCCTGTTCGGCTCAGGCGACAGGCATGTTTCGGCTGAAGCGTTGCACGAAGAGGCAAAGCGCGCAGGCGTGCCGGTTTCACTCGCGACGGTTTACAACACGCTGCACCAATTCACCGAGGCAGGACTGCTTCGCGCCATCGCCATCGACACCACTAAGACCTATTTCGACACCAATACGGGTGACCATCACCATTTTTATCTGGAAGCGACCAACGAGGTCATCGACATGCCGGAGAGCTTCATCCGGGTCGAAAATCTTCCCGAACCGCCAAATGGCTTCACCATCAGCCGTGTTGACGTGATTGTACGCGTCAAGGCTGATGGATCACGCCGCTGATTGGCAAGGTTATTCGTCGAAATTTTCGTCGGGATAAACGCCCCAAACTGATTTCTGGTTGATGAAGCCAGTGGCGCCAGCCACTTCGATCTCACACCAGCCGCTTTCGCATGCAGTGACGGGCGCAACCACGCCGGGCTCAAGCCGCGCGACGATCCGACCGCCTGATTTGGGCTGATCGACCATTTCCACCATATCTCCGCCCTTTTCCCAAGGTGCGATGATGGCGGTGCGTTTGCCTGAAAGCAGCGAATGCAGGACCCAACCCTCATTGCCCTCTGAATCGCGAACCTTTCGCCAGGTGTCGTATTCCTGAATGATTTCAACGGGCAGCCCGCGCTTCATGTACATCCAGTCAACATGATAGTCGCGGCCGGGGCCAACGCGCATGTTGACGCGGGTGGATTTGAGGGAAACATATCGCGGGATTGGCAGGCCGGTGGTCTTGACCTGATCGCCTGCGGCAAACGCCGGGGTTTCAAGTGCTACAACGACAAGTGAAGTTGCCAGAACTGCACCGGCAACAGACATGTTCACGAACAATTTGATTGGGGTCGACAATTTTTTAAGGCTCCTGAAAGCGCAAACCGGCCTGTTCGTGTGATCAGCGTTGCAGCACGGCATAAACCGTGCAGACATCTCTTGCGCTTTTACCAGAACGGGCGGTCTGCTACACAGAACAGACAGGATGTGAGTCTGGCCAAAGCTGGTTAAGGCTTGGTCAACACAAGCCTGAAAAAACAAAGGAATCGCGGAACGGGGGATGATTTTGCGCAAGAAGCCAAAGGTGGTTGTAACCCGCAAACTTCCCGATGCGGTCGAAACGCGCATGCGCGAGTTGTTCGACACCACACTCAACCTTGACGACAAGCCGATGTCGCATGCCGAGCTGGTTGCCGCAGTCAAGACCGCCGAGGTTCTGGTGCCAACGGTCACCGACCGGATCGACGAGGGATTGATCAATCAGGCAGGGCCCAATCTCAAGCTGATCGCCAATTTCGGCAATGGCGTGGACAACATCGATGTTGCCTCGGCCGCCCGCAAAGGCATCACCGTCACCAACACCCCCAATGTCTTGACCGAAGACACCGCTGACATGACGCTCGGGCTCATGATCGCGATCTCGCGGCGGCTGACCGAAGGGTTTGAGACAATCGAAGACGGACGTTTCAAGGGCTGGTCGCCAACCTGGATGCTGGGTCGGCGGATTTGGGGCAAGCGGCTTGGCATCATCGGCATGGGGCGCATTGGCACCGCAGTTGCCCGCCGGGCGAGGGCTTTCGGACTTTCGATCCACTACCACAACCGCAAACGGGTGCATGAGCGTACTGAAGAGGAACTTGAGGCGACATGGTGGGAAAGCCTTGACCAGATGCTGGCGCGCATGGACATCATCTCAGTCAATTGCCCCTACACGCCTGCAACCTTTCATCTGCTTTCAGCGCGCCGTTTGGCGCTGATGCAGCCAGCGGCATTCATCATCAACACGGCCCGTGGTCAGGTGATCGACGAAGACGCGCTGATTTCGGCGCTGGCAACCGGCAAACTTGCCGGGGCGGGCCTTGATGTTTTCGAGCATGAACCTGCGGTACGTCCTGAACTGATGGAACTGGCCAAGGCTGGCAAGGCGGTAATCCTGCCACACATGGGCTCCGCGACGATCGAGGGTCGCCTTGAGATGGGTGACCGCGTCATCATCAACATCCGCACCCTGTTTGACGGCCACAGGCCGCCGGACCGGGTGCTGCCGTTGGACAGATAGTGGTGACGGATGGGCTCCATCCGTTGGGAAAATTCAGCCCAAAAGCCATTGGTCTGGCAGGGTTTTCACATCCGGCGATAGCGAAGGGTGTCAAAACGGGCAGCGCGCGCATCGTAAAGGATCAGCCGCCCGGCCAGGCTCTCTCCGATTCCAGCCAGCTCCTTGATGGCTTCCATGGCCATCATCGCCCCCATGATGCCGGTCAACGCGCCAACAATGCCGGCCTGTTCGCAGGTCGGTATGACACCTTCAGGCGGTTTTGACGGAAACAAGTCGCGGTAGCGCGGGAAAAGATTGCCCGAAGCGTCTTTGGCGTAGGGCTTTAGCGTGGTGAGCGACCCGTCAAACTGTCCGACGGCAGCGGTAACCAGCGGCAACGACAATTCCTCGCAAATGTCGGCGACCAGATAGCGCGTGTCAAAATTGTCCGACCCGTCGAGGATGATGTCGTGCATCGCGGTCAGCGCAAGGGCGTTTTCCGGTTTGAGCCGCACTGGCCAGCCTTCAAAGCGCACATTCGGATTGATCCTCGAAACTGCAAGGCGTGCACTGTCCACTTTTCGAAAGCCGATATTGCCGGTGTCGTGAATGATCTGCCGCTGCAGGTTTGACAAGGAGACAGTGTCGTCATCGACAACCGAAATGGTGCCCACTCCGGCAGCAGCCAGGTAGGCTATCACCGGCGCGCCAAGCCCGCCTGCCCCAACCACCAGCACACGGGCAGCCTTGAGCTTCTGCTGGCCGGCTCCGCCAAAGTCTGCAAGCACGATGTGACGCGCGTATCGTTCGATTTCTTCGCTGGACAACATGGTGTCACTCCTTTTGTGCCGTGCCTGTATCAACACGGAAATACTGGGCCCGCTCGCCCATGGCCGAAAACAATGACCGGTCTGTCCCGGTCATGAAAGCCTGGCAATCAAGTGCCTCGATGCGGTTGAAAAGCGCGCCGCGGCGATGTTCGTCCAGATGCGCGGCAATTTCGTCCAGAAGAAGGACGGGCGCGAAACCCGCCATGCCGGCCACCAATTGCGCATGGGCCAGGATCAAGCCGACCAAAAGGGCTTTTTGTTCCCCGGTAGAGCAAAGTTGCACAGCCATTGCCTTTGGCCGGTGCACAACCAGAAGGTCGGAGCGGTGCGGCCCCTCCAGCGAACGACCTGCCGAAGCATCCAGGCGACGGCTGGATTGCAACCTGTCGCGGTAATGGTCCTCAAGGTCCAGCGCCGCACTGTCGCTGGCAAGGCGATCCAGTGTTCCTTCCAGCGCGAGCAAGGCATCGGGAAACGGTGAAGCTGGTTCGGTTGAACGCACAAGCACCCCGGAAAGCAGCGCCACCAGTTCTTTTCTGGCAAGGACGATGGCAATTCCGGTTTCAACCATCTGCGCCTCGATGGCATCCAGCCATCCTGCATCCTGTGCACCATCTGACAGCAGCCTGTTGCGTGCGCGCATGGCCTTCTCAAAATCGGCGACCCTGCGGCCATGCGCCGGGTCTATTGCCAGCACCAGACGGTCAAGGAACTTGCGCCGGTCCGAGGCGGGCCCGGTGAAAAGCCCGTCCATGGCAGGCGTCAGCCAGACGATGCGACCGTGATCGAGAAGTTCATCGGCACTTTTTACCGTCACGCCGTTGATGCGAACCTTGCGCGATGTTTCAGGGCCGAGCGCGGTTTCCATGACCCCGGTTCCAATGGAAACAGGCCCGTTGGCACCTTCCATTTGCGCATGTACCGACCATGCGCCAGTGCCGCCTGCGCGGGCAATTGTTTCAAGCGCGGCGCGCCGAAGCCCTCTGCCGGGGGAGAGAAAGGACACTGCTTCCAGAAGATTGGTTTTCCCGGCGCCATTGTCCCCGGTCAGCACAACGTGGCGCGCATCCATGTCGAGGCGCAGCGTGTCATAATTTCGAAACTGGTCGAGTTTCAGCCGGACAAGATGGATGCGGGTCACAGCCGCTCCCCGCGCCGCCGCTCAGACGCGCATCGGCATCAGAACGTAAATCACGCCAGATTCGGCTGAATCGCGGATCAGTGTCGGAGAACCGGGATCGGCCAGCATGAACGTGGTCTCGCTGCCGGAAAGCTGGCTGGTGATGTCGAGGAGGTAGCGCGAATTGAAGCCGATTTCCATGGATTCGGCGCTGTACCCAACCGGCAGTTCCTCGGTGGCGCTGCCTGAATCGGGATTGTTGACGGTCAGGATCAGATTGCCGTCGGCGATCTGCAGTTTTACTGCACGTCCGCGTTCAGATGAAATGGTTGAAACGCGGTCCACGGCGCTGGCAAACTGGGCACGGTCCATGACGAGTTCGCGGTCATTGCCGGTGGGAATGACGCGATTATAGTCCGGAAATGTTCCGTCGATCAGCTTGGAGGTCAATACAACTGCGCCAACGGTCATGCGTATCTTGGTGTCGGAAAGCTCTATGCTGATTGAGGCATCGGGATCTTCGACCAGTTTCTGGATTTCACCCACGGCCTTGCGCGGAATGATGATGCCAGGCATGCCCTCGCAACCTGCCGGGGCCTCGATTTGGGCACGGGCAAGTCGGTGGCCGTCGGTGGCAACCGCTCGAAGCATCAGTTTTCCAGCTTCCTCGACAGAATGCAGGAATATGCCGTTGAGATAATAGCGCGTTTCCTCGGTCGAAATCGCAAACTGGGTGTGCTCGACAAGCCCGCGCAATTGCGCAGCGGAAATCTTGAACTTGTGGCTGAACTGCCCGGTGGTGATGTCTGGAAAATCACTTTCCGGCAGCATTTGCAGGGTGAACCGCGAACGGCCTGCCGTGACTTTCAGGGCATTCCCGGCGCTGTCGGAAGACAGGGATACTTCAGATCCTTCCGGCAATTTGCGAACAATGTCGTAAAGCATGTGCGCGGGAACCGTGGTTGAGCCTGCCTGCTCGACCATTGCCGGGGACTTTTCGAAGATCTCCAGATCAAGATCGGTCGCCTTCAGATGAAGCTCTGCCCCGTCTGCGCGGATCAGCACGTTGGAAAGAATGGGTATGGTGTTGCGCTTCTCCACCACACGATGAACGTGGCTGAGGGTTTTGAGCAGGTTTGATCTCTCGATGGTGACGCGCATGAACTTCAACTCTCGAATTTTTACAGTCCGAACCGGCACGGTGCTTGAGGCACCTGCCTCCCGGTTTTCATTGACCGGGCAAGGCATCGCTTGGCGACGGTCAGCCGGGAAGAGGGAAGTCCCGGATGCACAAGGTGATGAAATTCCGGCCATTTTGCAAGGGCAAGTCCGGCAGGCGATGCACAAGGCGCAACAAGGATTGCGCCATAGCTGGGGATAATGGGCCGGTGGCCGCATTTGGCCGCCAAAGCGGCGGCATCAATCCAGAATAAGACGTTTCAACAACTCGATTTCCTGTGCTAGTTTCTGGTCTCTGGAGGCAAGATCCTCGATCTTTCGTACCGCATGCAACACTGTGGTGTGGTCACGGCCGCCAAAGCGGCGACCGATCTCGGGAAGTGACCGCGGCGTCATGACCTTGGCCAGATACATGGCGATCTGCCTCGGGCGAACAATGATGCGGGTTCGCCGGTTCGACAGGAGGTCATTCTTCGACACGTTGAACTGGCGTGAAACGACCTTTTGAATGTCTTCTATGCGGACCCTGCGCGAATCGTTGGAGCGAATGAGGTGCCCCAACATCTTGTCCAGATCCTCGAAGTTCATAGGGCCATCGCTGAAGCGGTGCTGGACCAGAAGCTGGTTGAACGCGCCTTCAACATCGCGCCCGCTGGTGGTTACCTGCCGGGCAACATAGTGGCGAATGTCTTCTGGAATATCGAGTGAGGGTTGTTCGATCCTCGCCGCTTCATAGCGGGCATTCAGGATCGCCTTGCGAAGCTCGTAGTCCGGTGATTCAACTTCCAGCGTAACGCCACCTTTCAGGCGGGAGCGGACCCGTTCATCAAGGCTCTCAAGTTCTGCAGGCGGACGGTCGGCGGCAACGACCACCTGGCGAGCACTGTCGATCAACTCGTTGAGCAAATGGCAAAATTCGGCCTGGATCGACTTGCCCTGCAGAAACTGCATGTCGTCAATCACCAGAAGATCGATGTCGCGCAGCGATTCTTTCAAGGAGAGCGCCGTGTGGTCGCGTATTGCTGTGGCAAAGCGCCACATGAAGTATTCAGCAGTCAGGTAAAGCACCTTTTTACGGCTGTCGCGGCTGCGCGCTTCGCAGGCAATTGCCTGAAGCAAATGGGTTTTCCCAAGTCCGACCGAGGCGTGGATAAACAGCGGGTTGAAGCGGATTGACCCCTTGTCATCTTCGGCAACTGTGCGGGCCGCTGCATGGGCAATCCGGTTGGATTTTCCTTCGATGAAATTGGAAAATGTGTGCCTTGGGTCTAGGGGCGAGCCGGCAAAACCCTGACGGCGATCGATCGTCGGCAGGACACCGCGAACCTGCGCAGAAAACGGCTGCTGCGATGCGATGCGCGGCAATTGGGACGCCGGTTTGGCATCCACAGGCAGCGGGGCTTCAGGCTTCGTTGCGGTCGGCGACTTTTCCTCGACAAGATGCACATGGCTTCGGCGCACCGCGCTGCGGATGGCCACATCGGCACGAAGAACCGACGGATTTTCCTTTTGCCAAAGCTCGAGCAATTGGTCGCGGTAGTGCGAATAGATCCAGGACTTGAGAAACGCCGTCGGAACGGAATGCAGCGCAACGCCTCCGGATATGTCTTCCAGCTGCACGCGGCCAAACCAACTGTTGAACACTTCAGAGCCAAGTCGTGCCTGAAGCTGGGTTCGCACACGCAACCATTGTTCGTCGTTAGAATTCCGCACTGTCTTGCCTGCCTGTCCAACCATGATGTCCGCCATTTCATTCAATTTGAGTGCTGGCAATTTTGCTGCCGGCAGTTTGATTTCCGGCAATTTGATTGCCGACTTCGCGCACTCCTCCGCCCTCGTCCTGGAAGGGAGATCGTACAAAAGTTCATCGCTTTTGATTTTTATCGCTGCGCCCATGGCAACCCCTCGAATTTCCAGCCTTCGGTTTTTCCCCGATGCCCTGCCTCATCGCGGCCACCTTCAAAGCCGCCAATGATGTTGTAGGCTTTGGAGTAACCGGCCCTTGTCGAAGCGATTGCGGCAGACTGGCTGCGTGCGCCTGACCTGCAAATGAACAGCAGCGGCGCATTCTTGCCGGAGCCGCGTCTTTCAAGCTCTGCAACCAGCATGGGTACAAATTCGGCGTTGACTGCCATGTCGGGATAGCGTTGCCATTCGATCAGCAAAGGCTCGCGCCCAAGTTCTGCCGTGTCAGGCAGGCCGACGAAATTCCATTCTGCCGAAGTGCGCACATCCACCAATTGGGCCTGGGCATCGCTCTTCAACAGCGCCCAGCTTTGCGTACATCCCAAATCGCCGGCATATGACATGGCAACAATTCTCCCATCGCGCCAAACCAGATTTCTGGCGCGTTTGTGCATTATTCCAAAAGTTGAACTGTCCGGCAGACCGGCTCAGCGCGAACGACACTCGTGAAAAACCAAAACCGGTTTCGGCTCGCGAATTCCCAATTGCAGTTTTCCAACCAACAAACCGGCGCAAAAAACCACTAGACCGGATTTGAATCCAGTTTCTCACGATCTGTGCGGGCATGCTGGCGGAACGGACTGTTTTGCCCCCTGCCGTTCTGAGGAAGACCTTACACAGGGGGATTTGGGCGTTCAACCCGGCTTGCGCGAAGTGGCTTGAATCTTTGCCAAATGGCACGGTGTGCGTATTGCCGGGCCTTGAAATGCTGCCTGAAAGTGCTTTTGAATCAAGGTTTACGCGGTAAGACGCCAGGCTGCGTATCGTTCAAAATTTTTTTCAGAATCTTCCTTGCCGAAAGAAACACCCGTTCGCAATTTTTCCAACGGATTCAATGGCAAGCAAAAAAACACATCACGACCTAATGCCAACACTTTGAAATGATTAACAAAATATTGATATGAATATTTTCCGCTCAAGACGTTGGAAAACGGTCAACAACAGTACAATGCCGACTAAGCATCATAAAATATATTAGATGGCAAAACAAAAAACCCGGCATTGCCGGGTTTTTGACACCAATAAAGGTAAAAGAAAATCAGGCGTCGACGCGCTTGACGCTAGCAGACAACCGCGAGACCTTCCGCGATGCCGTGCTCTTGTGGATGATGCCCTTTGTCACCGCCCGCATGATCTCCGGCTCGGCTGCCTTGAAGGCTTCCAGTGCGGCTGTCTTGTTGCCAGCTGCCACCGCTTCTTCAACCTTGCGGATGAACGAGCGTACGCGCGAGCGACGGTTCTTGTTTGTCGCCGTGCGGCGGGTAATTTTGCGTGCGGCTTTTTTTGCCGACGATGTATTGGCCATTTCTTGGACCTTCCGGAATTTTGGTGCTGACGTCCTTGCTTTGAAATTTGCCAGATCAGGCCAAAATCAAGGCAGCCATCAAGGCTGCGGGGATGTCTCAAGTCAGGGGCGGTCTATACAGCGGCGACCCCGGCGCGTCAACGCCGATTGTTGACTTACTGCTTTTGGCATTTCGGGCAGAAAAACGTGGACCTGCCTGCCTGGACCATTCGCTCCACGCTGCCTTTGCAGCGGGGACGCGCGCAGGGTTCGCCCGACCTGCCATAGACCATGAAAGAGTGCTGGAAATAGCCCAGTTCGCCATCAGCCTGCCGGTGGTCGCGCAAGGTGGAACCACCCGCCTCGATGGCGCGCTGCAACACGTCCCTTATGCTGGCGACGAGGCTTCTGCAGGCGGCCTTGCCACTGGCAACCTCCTGCGCGGAACGCATCGGGGAAATGCCGGACTGCCAAAGCGCCTCACAGACATAGATGTTGCCAAGCCCGGCAATCAGTGACTGGTCCAGCAATGCCGCCTTGACGGGAGCCGTTTTGCCCGAAAGGAGCTCAGCCAGACGCTCCTCGTCAAACTCGTTGCCGAGAGGTTCGATGCCCAGCCGCGAAAAATGCGGGTGTGCTGCCATATCCGGCCTACCGGTCAGGTCCATGTAGCCGAAACGGCGTGGATCATTGTAGATGACGCGAGCAGTGCCTTCCAGGCGCTGCAGGTGCAGCACCACATGGTCATGGGCCCTTGCCTGCGGCTTGGCGTAATAATTCGTGTCCGCCAAGGCTTTGGCCACGCCATCGGGCATTTCCATCCTGAATGAACCCGACATTCCAAGATGGGCCGACAGCACCATGCCGTCATCCAGATCGGCGAGGATGTATTTGGCGCGCCTCGACAGGGATAGGATCGTGCGGCCCTCAAGTCGGCTTACAAAGTCCTTTGGAAAGGGAAAGCGCAAGTCTGCCCTGTTGAGATCAACCTTTGCGATACGCGCGCCTTCCATCACAGGCGCAAGCCCGCGGCACACTGTTTCAACCTCTGGAAGTTCTGGCATTTGCTTCCATTTCAAACCGTCAGGTCAATCATGCGCCAATCCGCGCGCTTGCCCCACCGCCTCATTTCGTACTAGCGATGGCACAAAGCAAAGGGATTTTCAGCAATGTCAAAGGCAAGGGCGTCACGCCCGGAGGAACTGGGTCGCTCTTACGGCTTTCGTTCCGTCGAGACACAGGAAAAACAACCACTCGTCGATGCCGTGTTCCACAAGGTTGCACAACGCTATGACCTGATGAACGACGCAATGTCGGCCGGCATGCACCGGGTGTGGAAAGACGCGATGGTATCCCGGCTCAATCCTCCCCGGCGGGCCGGATGGAAGTCGCTGGATGTGGCAGGGGGAACCGGTGACATTGCGATGCGCATTGTTGACCGCTCCCGCGGCAATGCCGCCGTCACCGTGCTCGACATCAATGGTTCGATGCTGGAAGTGGGCAAGGAGCGGGCACAAAAGCGCGGGCTTTTGGACAACCTCGATTTTGTTGAGGCAAATGCCGAGGAATTGCCTTTTCCAGATTCAAGCTTTGATGCCTACACAATCGCCTTTGGCATTCGAAATGTGCCACGGATGGACGTTGCCCTTTCAGAGGCTTACCGGGTGCTCAAGCATGGCGGCCAGTTCCTTTGCCTCGAATTCAGCCAGGTAACCCTGCCCATGCTTGACAAGGTCTACGACCAGTGGTCGCTGCATGCGATACCGCGCCTTGGCGAAATGCTGGCAGGCGATGGCGAGCCGTACAAATATCTGGTCGAATCCATTCGCAAGTTCCCCGATCAGGAGCGATTTGCCGGGATCATCCGTGAGGCGGGATTTGCTCAGGTCGGTTATCGCAACTTCACGGGCGGCATCGCTGCCCTGCATTGGGGCACGAAGCTTTGAGCATTGCCCCGATCAGTGGCAAGACTGCGGACGACTGCCAGTGAGCGGTCCTTTGGCCATGCTGTCGCTCGCACGAGCCGCGTTTGTGCTGGCCCGAGAGGGTGTTGTTGCCAGCCTGCCGTCAGATGGCATGCCGGGCGGACTGAGGCTGTTGCAACGGCTTGCAGGATTGATCGAACGGCGCGGCGCGCGGCGACAGGGCCGGTCGGAACGGCTGAGCAAGGCGCTCAATCTGCTGGGCCCAAGCTGGGTGAAACTTGGGCAGTTTCTTGCAACCCGGCCTGACGTTGTGGGCAAGGAACTGGCCGGTGATCTGGAAGCCCTGCAGGATCGCATGCAGTCCTTTGCAACTGGCAAGGCGAAGGTACGCGTGACCGACTCGCTTGGCATTGATTGCGACGTCATTTTCTCAAGGTTTGATGAAGCCGTCGCCGCCGCCTCCGTGGCGCAGGTTCATCAGGCGGTGCGGGCGCGCGACGGCCAGACGGTCGCAGTCAAGGTGATCCGGCCGGGGGTGCGCAAGCGGTTCCGCAGCGATCTTTCGACCTTTTATGTGGCTGCAAAGCTGATGGAAGCCCATGTACCGTCGGCAAAGCGGCTGCGTCCGGTGGCAGTGGTGGACACACTTGCCCAGTCAGCCCGCATCGAAATGGATTTGCGGCTCGAGGCTGCCGCCTTTTCAGAGATGGGCGAAAACATTGCACGCGACCCCGGTTTCCGGGTTCCAAAGGTTGATTGGGAACTGACCGGGCGCGACTGCATCACCATGGAATGGGTGGATGGTGTCAAACTGTCCGACATCGAGGCGATCAAGGCGCAAGGACAGGATCTCAACCAGCTTGCCGATACGCTGGTTCAGTCTTTCCTGCGCCACACGCTGCGGGACGGTTTCTTCCATGCCGACATGCATCCTGGCAACTTGTTCCTGGCGCCGGACGGCACCATCATTGCCGTTGACCTTGGCATAACCGGGCGACTTGGCCGCAAGGAACAACGGTTTCTGGCCGAAATCCTGTACGGATTCATCACCCGCGATTATCCGCGCGTTGCAAGGGTGCATTTTGAAGCCGGATACGTTCCGCGCCACCATGATGTGGCAAGTTTCGCCCAGGCGATCAGGGCAATCGGCGAGCCGATCCACGGACAGCCGGCAGAAACCATTTCCATGGCCAAGCTTCTGACGCTGCTGTTCGAAGTCACCGAATTGTTCGACATGGAAACGCGGCCTGAACTGATCATGCTGCAAAAAACCATGGTCGTCGTCGAGGGTGTTGCAAGAAAGCTCAACCCTTCATTCAACATGTGGAAGACTGCCGAACCAGTGGTGAAGGAGTACCTGACCCACCACATCGGTCCAGGCGGATTGCTGGAAGATGCTATGCTCGGCCTTGCCGCAGCGCGGCACCTGGCGCGCACATTGCCGGAACTTGCCGGACGCACAGAGGAATTCGCCAACCGGCTGGAAGCGATCTCGGCCAACGGGGTCAGGCTGGATGCGCAAACCGTGGATGCCATCGGCAAAGCCGAAGCACGGCACAGCCGAAGTGGCCGCCTCGCGCTATGGGTGATTGCATTGATTGCATTTGTAGCCCTTTTGTGGCAATACTGGCTCTGACCAAGCGTTATTTTGCATGCATTGAAAGCATTCTGGCATGGCGAGCATAACCATTCGCAATCTGGATGAGGCGACGAAGCAGGCTTTGCGCGAGCGGGCCGCGCGCAACGGCCGGTCCATGGAAGACGAGGTGCGCCATTTGCTTGGCTCAAGCATGCTGAACCGGGCAAGCGATCCGCAAGTGCGGGGCGATGGCAGCGTTTCAGTTTCTCCAAAGGGTGCGCGCAAAACGGTTCTGCTCATCATTGCGGGCGGCATAGCTGCCTACAAATCCCTCGACCTTATCCGCCGGCTTCGCGAGCGCGGGTTTGTGGTTCGGGTTGTCATGACTGCCGGGGCCCAGAAATTCGTGACGCCGATGGCAGCTGGCGCGTTGAGTGGCGGTCAGGTTTTCACGGATCTTTGGGACCGCGCAGCCGAACATGACATCGGCCACATCCGTTTGGCGCGCGAGGCCGACCTCATCATCATTGCCCCAGCGACCGCCGACATTCTGGCAAAAATGGCAGCGGGCCTTGCCGATGATCTGGCAACAGCCATCCTGCTTGCATCGCGGTGCAAGGTGCTTGTCGCCCCGGCGATGAACCCGCAAATGTGGGCGGCCAAGTCCACGGCGCGAAATGTCGAAACGCTGGTCACGGACGGCGTCCTTTTTGTCGGTCCAAACAGCGGTGAAATGGCAGAAAGCGGCGAAGCGGGACGCGGTCGCATGGCAGAGCCGCTGGAGATTGCGCAACTCGCAACTGCGCTTCTCGACGACAGCGCAAAGCCGCTTGCCGGCATCCAGGCAATTGTCACTTCCGGCCCGACGCACGAGCCAATCGATCCGGTACGCTACATCGCCAACCGGTCGTCGGGAAAGCAGGGGCATGCAATTGCCGCAGCGCTCGCCCAGGCAGGCGCAATTGTGACGCTGGTTTCAGGGCCGGTCACAATTGCCGACCCGGCAGGCGTCAAGACCGTTCATGTGGAAACGGCAAGGCAGATGCAAGCGGCCGTGGAAGCTGCCCTGCCAGCGGACCTTGCGGTGATGGTTGCAGCCGTTGCCGACTGGCGGACCGTTTCATCGGCCAATGAGAAGATGAAGAAGCAGGAAAATGCCGGGCCGCCGGTGCTGAAGTTGACCGAGAACCCGGACATTCTCAAGGGCGTTGGCCACCATGCAAACAGGCCGCGCCTTGTGGTTGGGTTTGCTGCCGAAACACAGAACATCGAGGCCCATGCCCGCGCCAAGCTTGCGCGCAAGCGCGCCGACTGGATCGTTGCAAACGACGTTTCCCCGCAAACCGGCGTCATGGGCGGCGAACGCAACACCGTCAAAATCCTCAGCGGTGACGGGATAGAAGAATGGCCGGAGATGGACAAGGACGCGGTTGCACGTGCGCTCGTTGCCAGGATTGCAAAATGGTTCGCCCAGAACACTGCAAAAGCCTGACAATTCAGCGGCATTCCAACTGGTCTGGCAATCGGACCGCTGATCAGATTGTGCGCGCAGTTGCCTTTGTTGAAAGCTGCGAACTTATTGTGCCGCAATTCAGCCGCCGTTAACCCTGCGCTGCCATATTCCGTTCATTTCCCACTCCCGGACGGAAAACAGTCTCGCATGTTAGAATTTCTGAAAAACGGCAAACAGTTGATATGGCCTTTGGAAACAAGGCCCTATGTGTCGGGGCCGCAATCTGAAGGTCCATTGCGGCGGGTGCGGGTCAGCTACCTTCTGGCCATCATCCTGTTTTTCAGCTTCTGCCTCGCCATGATGTGGGGCCTCAATGTTTTCAACAACGCCGCCCTTGGCATCAACCGGCTAAATGCCGACCTTTCTGCCATTGAGCGCAAGTTCAATTCTGCCATCCTGACCACAAGGCAAGCGCGCAATACCGATATTGAAAGTGTGTCGCGCCAGTGGCAGGGATCGCTCAATACGCTGGCAACCGATATAGCCGCTCACCGGGCCATGCTGGCTGTCAGCGTCACCCGCATGAAAGAGGCTGAGAGAATTGCCGCCCCGCTCGACAGGATCATCGGCTTCATGGCGAGATCACCGCGGGTCGCATCAGAAATGCTTGGCCGCAAATTGTTCGTTGCCGAAGACGGAATTGACGCCTTTGCCGAGGAACTTGGAATTCTGATCTCTGTATCGCAAAACGAAATCAAGGGATCGGCCAACAATCTGCTGGCAACGCATGAAAACGTGACCGTGCCGGTTATGGCTGGGCTCCGCAGCGTCCTCAACGACCGCTCGCTCGAAATTTCGCGCTCGCTTACCCATTCGGTCGGCCTGTTCCTGACCTTTTCGCTGGTCATCATGGGGTTGATGATCGGCTTCATCTTCCTTCCGATGGAAGTGCTGGTACGCCGCGTCTACAGCGCGTTGTCGGCCCAGACCGACCTTGCCAATGAATCCGCACTGCACGCGGCTGCAGCGGACCGGGCAAAGTCTGAGTTTCTTGCCAATATGAGTCATGAAATCCGCACCCCCATGAACGGGGTGATGGGCATGGCCGAACTTCTGGCCAAGACCGGGCTGGATGCCAAGCAGAAGACCTTCGTCGACATCATCGTCAAATCGGGCGCTTCGTTGCTGACGATCATCAACGACATTCTCGATTTCTCCAAAATAGATGCCGGCCAGCTGGAGCTTGACCCGCAACCCTTCCGCCTTGCCGAAGCCATCGAAGACGTGGCCACGCTGGTTTCTTCAAAGGTTGCCGAGAAGGATC
>JBGSNX010000051.1:0-36104 GCA_041739465.1 Salaquimonas sp. | reverse complement strand
GATCGGAATCGTGCGGTCGCAGACCGCCGTGGGGTCATTTGCCTGCTCCCATGGAACCGGCACAACGATGCTGCTGGCCGGGTCGATCACCGCCCTCAGCTGCTCTTCCATGATCGGTACGTATTTGGGCGCAACCTTGGTCTTGCGCTTGTCGGGGACCAGCACAACGGTTTCAACGGCGCCGTCGTCGAATCCCATTTCGAGGGTCGAGGTTTTCTTCTTCTCGACATATTCAACGAAATTGCGGTCAGCCAGCACCTTGCCATTGCTGAAACGGCCAGTGCTCTCGGCCTTGCCGCGACCTGAAGCAAAAAGGTCGGCTACGCCAACAGTCTTGCCGCTGGCGTCCAGCGAATAGGACTTCTGGTCAAAACGGATGTCGAAAGTGGCCGTGCCAACTGGTATGGAGCCAAACTGGACGTCCAGCACGGTCTTGTGGCGAAGCTGTTCTGCTTGAGCGTCCGTTTGCGAAAATACCGCAAGGGCAGCAATAAGCAGAATTTTTTTCAAGTCGGCCATGGAACGCCCCGTGCGCTGATTGTTTGGCAAATTTCGGGTGAATGCCGATGGGCAAGCCCGAAAACTGTACCAGCGAATGATTAATCCAACGCTCCTGAACGGCAGATGAACCTTTTGAGGGGAGCTTTCGCTTGACTGGCGAGGTGGCAATCACTATAGAAACGCAACTTTTCCCGAAGGTCTGACAAGGACAGGGCGTTTCAGCGGCCAGATCGGCAGCCAGAGACACCAGCCCCGCGAATTGGTTGCAGGCACCATTGGGACACCACAAAACAAGGATAAAACCATGTCCAGGCGCTGCGAACTGACCGGCAAGGCCGTCATGTCCGGAAACAATGTCAGCCACGCGAACAACAAGACGCGTCGCCGCTTCCTCCCGAATCTCGTCAATGTGACGTTGATGAGCGATTTGCTCAACCAGCGCATTCGCATGCGCATCACCGCGCATGCACTGCGCTCGGTTGAACATCGCGGCGGTCTTGATGCGTTTTTGACCAAGGCGGCAGATACTGAATTGTCGCCAAAGGCGCGCCTCATCAAGCGCCAGATCGCCAAGAAGAACAGCGAAGCGGCTGTAGCTGCAGCCTGATCCTGGTTTGACATCTCATCAGGGCATCCGGCACAAACCGGGTGCCCTTTCGTTTTTTGGCTGGTGCCATACCCCAGGATAAAAAAATGGTTACGCTTTTTCGCGTTTTCCCCTTCATGGCTGCAATGGCGGTGGTCGTTACCGCGTCCAATGTGCTCGTCAGCCATCCATTCGATCATTTCGGCCTCAAAGAAGTATTGACCTACGGGGCATTCACTTATCCGTTTGCATTTCTGGTCACTGATCTTTGCAATCGCCGACTGGGGCTCAGCGCAACACGCCTGGTGGTGTATGCCGGCTTTGCTGCTGCTGTCGTGCTGTCGGTGTTTCTTGCCACGCCACGCATCGCCATTGCGTCGGGAACGGCATTCTTGACGGCCCAGCTCATTGATGCCCAGATATTTGACCGGCTTCGACGTCAGGTCTGGTGGCAGGCACCCCTTGTTTCCACCCTTGCCGGATCGGCAATCGACACAATCCTGTTTTTCTTACTGGCTTTTGCAGCAAGTTTCGCGTTTCTCGATGCCGCGACCGGCAGCGTCGATGGATCTCTCTCGATGGTGGTGCCATTCTTCGGTGGTGCAGCACCGTTGTGGATCGTTCTGGCGTTGGGTGACTTCGCCGTGAAAATCGCAACCGGGTTTGCGATGCTGGCGCCCTATGGCGCCATCGTCAAAGCCTGGACAAGTTTTTCGCCTGCCTCGCGGTAGACTATTGCACCAGCTTGAATTCCAGCATCAGCGTGCTTTGAAAAAAGTTGAAATTGTCGTCCGAGATCAGAGTCACATATGTCTCGCCAGTTTCGCTGACGCTTACATCCAGCCCTTCCATGTTGTCGATGCGATAGGCGATTCCTGCTTCCAGCAGCACTTCGCCATCAATGGTAACGCCTTGCGCGATTGCTGAAGCTGCTATGCGGCGGATGCGCATGCCAGGTGCCACTTGCAACCCGAAACGGCGCTCCAGCACCAGCAGGTCGCCACCGGGCAGGAAATCAGCATCGGTGATCGCATAGTCATCGCGCCGGGTTATGGAGAATTCGGAGATCTCGTTGTTCCTGGTGATAAAGGCGCGATGGTTCCCTTCGGCGTTCAGCGTCTCTTCCGATATTGAAAGGAACCCGCCAGCAAAAGCCGAATCCTGCGGAAACAATGCCATCGCCTCGATGCCGCGGTTGCGGTCCAACCTGCCAATCCCCGGCTTTGGCGAGAGCTGCGTAAAGTCTGTAAGGCTGCCATCGGGGGAAAGCGTGAAACGCCCGGTTTCGCTGTTTCGTTCAAAGGCAATGAACGCATTTTGCCCGGCAACATCGATCGATTCGCAATCGGAATACCCGTTTTTTGCAAGCGGTTTGCCGGAACGGCCAACGGGCAATGGGCGCAAGTTCGCCTCAACCACATCAAGTGGCGTGCCGGTGATATCGCGCACCAGCCTTGCGCTGAGCACCAGGCATTTGTCGGTCACTGCGATGAAATGGTTGCGATCAGGATGCAATCTCAGCCCGGAAAATCCGCCAAAGCCTTTCGCATCGGATTGCAATTGCAGGCCGCCAACGAACTCCAGCACGCCAAAGCGCGAAGCGGTGTCCGACAGGCGGAAATTGAGTATTTTTGCTGCCAGAATGCTGATTTCGGGTGATTGTGCGGCTGTTCGGCTCGCCGGCCCCATAGGTGCAAGCACGATGCAAACCAACACAAGAAGTGCTGTTTTTTTTGGCCAAATGTGCTTCCATCCGGCCGGAAATGACATCACCTTACGCCCGCTCGTCGCCTGCGGGGGGCGGCAGTAGCACCACCCACGGCATTTTCTGCAAACAAGCCAGCCAATTGCTCGGTCATTGCGCCGGCCAGTTCTTCTGCATCGACAATTGTTACGGCGCGCTTGTAATACCGCGTGACGTCATGGCCAATGCCGATTGCCAGCAACTCGACGGGTGAGTGGTTTTCGATGTCGGCAATGACATGACGCAAATGGCGTTCGAGATAATTGCCCGGATTGACCGAAAGCGTTGAATCATCCACCGGCGCGCCGTCGGAAATCATCATCAGGATGCGCCGCTGTTCGCTGCGACCCATCAACCGCGAATGGGCCCAAAGCAGGGCTTCACCGTCGATGTTTTCCTTGAGCAATCCTTCGCGCATCATCAGGCCGAGATTGCGGCGCGCCCGCCGCCAAGGTGCATCTGCGCTTTTATAGATAATGTGGCGCAAATCGTTGAGGCGGCCTGGCGTTGCCGGCTTGCTTGCCCGCAGCCATGCTTCGCGCGACTGTCCGCCTTTCCAGGCCTTGGTGGTGAAGCCGAGGATCTCGACCTTCACGCCGCAGCGCTCAAGGGTGCGTGCCAAAATGTCGGCGCAGGTGGCTGCAACGGTAATTGGACGTCCGCGCATGGAGCCGGAATTGTCGAGCAGCAAGGTCACGACCGTATCGCGGAACACCGTCTCGCGTTCCTTCTTGAACGAGAGCGCGGACATCGGGTCCATGATGATCCGTGGCAGGCGGGAAGTGTCGAGCACGCCCTCCTCAAGGTCAAAATCCCAGCCCCGGTTCTGCTGTGCCATCAGGCGGCGCTGAAGGCGGTTTGCAAGCCGTCCGACGACACCCTGCAGGTGTGCAAGCTGTTTGTCGAGAAACGCCCGCAGCCGGTCGAGCTCGGCCTCGTCGCACAAATCGGCAGCATCGATGATCTCATCGTGTTCGCCGGTGAAAACCTTGTAGTCGCTGTCCGGCGGCAGGTTGGAGAACGGCAATTCGGGGCGCCAGGATTCGCCCGGCGTTTCGGCGTCGACATCATCTTCTTCGGAATATTCATCGGAAGTGGCGTCAGCCGCTTCCATTTCGCCCTGCTGCTGCTCGTCGGAGGTCTCGTCCGACTCTTCGGGCTGCGAATCATCTTCGCCGGTTGATTCCTCGGTATCGCGCTGGTTTTCCTGACCGTCATCCTGCGGCTGATCGTCGTTCGCCTCGTCTTCGGCGTCATCGGGGTCGGTTTCGCCAAGTTCATCGGCCATGTCGAGCGAAGCAATCAGCGAACGCACGGCCTTCGCAAAGCCGGCCTGGTCGCCAAGGTCACCGTCCAGTGCGGCAAGCGTTTGCGCGCCTTTTTGCTCGATGAACCCACGCCACAGCGAAACAAAGCTTTCAGCGCTTTTTGGCACCGGCATGCCGGTCAATTTTTCGCGGACCACCATGGCCACCGCTTCTTCAAGCGGCGCCTCGCCGCGATCCAGAGCGTTCTGGTAATTGGCCTTGGAGTAGCGCTCCTCAAGCATCGAGGAAATGTTGCGGGCAACGCCGTCCATGTTCCGCGAGCCGATCGCCTCGACACGGGCCTGCTCAACCGCCTCGAAAATCGCCCGGGCGTTGCGACCCTGCGGCAAATACCGGGCGTGAATGGTCGAGTTGTGGCAGGAATGGCGCAGCGCCAGCGAATCGCCGACACCGCGGGTCACGGCAAGCTGTTCTTGGGTCAGCCGCTTGCCGGGCTCAGGCAGGCGAAGTGCATTTCCAGCCATTCCCGGCTTGTCTGTGGAAAATGTGACTTCCAATGCCTGCGTACCGGCGATTGCGCGCACGCAGGTGGAAACCGCCCTTTTGAGCGGCTCAAAGTCCGGCGCCTTGGCCGGTGACTTCCTGCTGTTGCTGCCTGGGCCGCTCATCTTCGCGCTGCGCTCAGGCCAGCACGAGGTTGGCGGCTGATTCCTTCAATTCCTCGCCAAACACCCGCTGGTAAAACTCGGCAACAGCCGGGCGCTCCAGTTCGTCGCATTTGTTGAGGAACGTGACGCGGAAGGAGAAGGCAAGATCGCCGAATATGTCGGCATTTTCACCCCAGGTGATCACGGTGCGCGGGCTCATCACGGTGGAAATATCGCCATTGATGAAGGCGTTGCGGGTCATGTCTGCGATGCGGACCATTTTGGAGGCTTTTTCACGGCCTTCCTTGGTATTGAGGCTTTTCACCTTGGCAACAACAATGTCCACCTCGTTGTCGTGCGGCAGATAGTTGAGCGTGGTCACCAAGGACCAGCGGTCCATCTGCGCCTGGTTGATCTGCTGCGTGCCATGGTAAAGGCCGGTGGTATCGCCAAGGCCAATGGTGTTTGCCGTTGCAAAGAGCCGGAACGCTGGATGCGGGCGAATGACGCGGCTCTGGTCGAGAAGGGTCAGGCGGCCCGATGATTCCAGCACGCGCTGGATGACAAACATCACATCCGGGCGTCCAGCGTCATATTCGTCAAACACTAGGGCGATGTTGTGCTGGTAAGCCCATGGCAAAATGCCATCGCGAAACTCGGTTATCTGCATGCCGTCCTTGACGACAATGGCGTCTTTGCCAACCAGATCGATGCGCGAAACGTGGCTGTCGAGGTTGATGCGCACGCAAGGCCAGTTCAGCCGGGCAGCGACCTGCTCGATATGCGTCGATTTGCCGGTGCCGTGATAGCCCGATACCAATACCCGGCGATTGTGGGCAAAGCCCGCCAGAATCGCGATCGTGGTCATCTTGTCGAACAGATAGTCGGAATCGATTTCCGGAACGTGCTCGGTGCGCTCTTTGTAGGCGGGCACCATCAGGTCGCTGTCGATACCGAACATTTTCCGGACGGACAATTTCGTGTCCGGCATGGACTCAGTCATTGAGATTTCCTCTGGCACGGGGCCTGGCTGTGGTTTGCGCCGCTTGCCGTGGTGTGCCTTTCAGGCACCAAACGTGCATTTGGCAGTGTGGGGTCAGTCTGCAAAACCGGTTTGCTTGAGATATTTGTATGCCTGAATGATTTGCCGCAAGCGCTCTTCCGAGCTGCGATCTCCCCCATTTGCATCGGGATGGTGGCGTTTGACAAGTTCCTTGTAGCGCGCCTTTACAACGTCGGGAGTTGCAGAATGCGGCAAACGCAAGTCGTCAAACGCCTTCCGCTCGAGCGTGCGCAGTTTGCGACCCGCCACGGAAGGCTGCTGCCTTGCGCCGGAAATGCGCGCCCTGATGCGGGCTTCCGCGCCTGCACCTGGTTCCGCACCGCCAGAAAGCGGGGCATCGCCGCCCCATTTGTTGACCCCCATTGTCCAGGTTGGCCGGTGACCGGTCAGCGCATCTTTCTGGAAGCGGGCGACTGAGTCATCATCAAGCCCTGAAAAATAATTGTAGGTCTTGTTGTACTCGGTAACATGGGGATGGCAGAAATTGAGGTACTGGCCCTCAAAGTTGCGGCCCATGGGGGCTTTGTGCGTAGCCGGAGCTTCGCAGCCATCCCATTGGCATGAGGTTTTCGTCGGCTGTGCAGCAGCGGTGGCTGGCTTGCCCTTGCGAACGCGGATTTTGTCGAAATATTTTGATTTGAGGTCCATCGCGCGATTATGGGCCACACTGGCGTTGCGAACAAGAATTGACATTCAATTCTTGTCTCCCCAGAAGAAACGGTTGGGCAGAATGCAATTGCTGATTCAGCGCCAAAGCAGGGAACCGGTCAAATGGAATATTCGGCAGAACTCGAAAAAGAGTTGAGAGCGACCTTTTCCCCGGTATCGCTCGAAGTGATCAACGAGAGCCATTTGCATGCCGGTCACGGCCATCATGACGGTACCGGCGAAAGTCATTTGCGAATCAAGATCGTTTCCGACGCTTTCGTGCCAATGAGCCGGGTAGAGCGCCACCGGGCGATCAACGCCGTTGCCGCCAAAGCGATTGCCGCCGGGCTGCACGCCCTGGCAATTGATGCCAAGACGCCACAGGAAGCGGGTCGCTAGCTTCCAGGGGCATACGATCAGGCGATGTTGCGAACGCGCAGCTTGGTGATCCGGTTCTTCTCGCGCTTCATGACGATGATGCGCTTGCCGTAGAATGTGAAAGTCTGCTTCTCGTCGGGTATCATTTGCGCGGCGTGAATGACCAGCCCGGCAATGGTGGTTGCTTCTTCGTCTGGCAATTCCCAGTCAAGCGCCCGGTTGATGTCACGAATCGGCACCGAGCCATCCACAATCACCGAGCCGTCCGACTGCGTTTGCAGGCCGGCAACATCGACATCGTGTTCGTCCGAGATTTCCCCGACGATTTCCTCCAGAATGTCTTCCAGCGTCACAATGCCTTTGACTTCGCCATACTCGTCAACAACAACGGCGATGTGCGCCTTGCGCCGCAGAAATGCGCTGAGCTGGTCCTGGAGCGAGGTGTTCTCCGGCACGAACCATGGCTTGCCCGCAAGTTTGAGGATGTCGAACTTGTTCAAGTCTTCATGGTTGGCGATGAAGCGAAGCACGTCGCGCGCATGCACGATGCCGATGATGTTTTCCGGATCGTCACGCCACACGGGCATGCGCGTGTATGGGCTGTTTGTGACTTGCCGGATCAGCACATCGGCACTCTCGCCAGCATTGAGCGACAACATCTTGGTGCGGTGGATCATCACGTCCGAGACTTCAAGTTCGTGGAGGTCAAGAATGCCGCCGAGCCTGTAGCGATCATCCTTTACCACCGAGCCTTCGCGCGCGAGATAATCGACAGCGCCGCGAATTTCCTCGTGCGCTGAAAGCATCGGTTCACCCGCATCAAGATGCACGCCGAACACGCGCAGGATGCTTCGAACAATGAATGCGATCACTGTTGCAAATGGTGACAGCAGCCAGACGATTGCCCGCACGAACGGAGCAACTATCAAGGCAAACCGGTCCGCGTTGGAATAGGCCCATGACTTGGGCATGACCTCTCCGAAAATTACCACCACGACGGTCATCATCAAGGTAGCCCAGGCGATGCCGGCTTCACCAAAAAGTTCGAGGAACAACCAGGTGGCAAGCGCAGAAGCCGTGATGTTAACAAGGTTGTTGCCGATCAGAAGCGCTCCAATCAATCGGTCGCGCTTGTCCAGCAGCGCGGTCACAATGGAGGCGCGCTTGTCCCCCTGCTTTTCCAGGGTGTGCATCAAGGACTTGGAGGCAGCAGTCAGCGATGTCTCCGAGCCTGAAAAGAACGCTGAAAGCACAATCAGGCAAAGGAGCAAGCCTGCGACAATCCAGTATTCGCTGGCCAATAAGCCAGCGGCCAGTTGCTCGGTGGTATTCATTGCAATTTACGCTCCAGGAAGCCCAAAACCTCGTGCGGGGATACATCGTTGGCGATGAAGGATTTGCCAAGCCCGCGCGTCAAAATGAAAGTCAGCTTTCCGCGCTTGACCTTCTTGTCCTGCGTGATGAAGTGAAGCAGTCCTTGCGCATCAGGAAGAGCGCCGGGGATATCTTTCACCGAAACAGGCAAGCCAACCGACTTCAGATGGTTGCGCACCCGTTCAACCGTGTCGGCATCGCAATGGTTGAGCCGGTTGGAAAATTCGTGGGCCAGCACCATGCCAATTGCCACGCCTTCGCCGTGAACTAACCTTGAACTGTCATAGCCGGTTGCCGATTCAAGCGCATGGCCGAATGTATGGCCCAGGTTCAAAAGCGCGCGCGCCCCGGTTTCGGTTTCATCTGCTGCCACAACCTGTGCCTTGGCAATGCAGCTCGCGGCGACGGCTTCGCCAAGCGAGGGCCCAAAGGCAAACAGGTCCGTGCGGTTCAACTCCAGCCATTCGAAAAAGTCGGGCCGGTCAATCAGTCCGTATTTGGCGACTTCAGCGTAGCCTGCGCGGAACTCGCGCAATGAGAGCGTTTTCAAAAGGCCGGTGTCGGCCAGCACCAGAACCGGCTGGTGAAAGGTTCCGATAAGGTTTTTTCCTTCCGGCGAGTTGATGCCGGTCTTGCCGCCAACCGATGAATCCACCTGCGCCAAAAGCGTTGTTGGTATCTGGACAAAATCCATGCCGCGCCGCACCACCGAAGCTGCAAAGCCGGCGAGATCACCAACCACGCCGCCGCCGAAGGCAATCACCAGATCGTTGCGCTCCAGTTTTGCGGCAAGTATCGCATTTACCACATTGGAAAACACCGGCATCGACTTGCTGGCCTCGCCGGGCGGGACAAGGATTGTTGCGTATCCAATCCCGGCGGCTTCAAGCGAGGCGACCAATTTGGCGCCGTGCAGGCCGAACACGGTCTCGTCCGATACAATTGCCACCCGCACACCGGGACGCATTGCAGCGATCCGTGCGCCGGCGCTTTCCACTAGTCCCTCGCCGATACATATTTCGTAGCTGCGGGAACCAAGGCTTACATTGACGGTGCGCATCAATTCTCCGTGACGCTGGCAGAAACGGGGGCGCTGGCAGAAACAGGCTGCAACAGAAACTGGCTGATTGCCGCTATCACATCATTGCAGGTTTCGCGTTTCGACATTCGGGAAGATTCAACATGTATGTCGGCTTGGGAATAAAGGGGCGCACGCGTCTCCAGCAATTCTGCAAGCGTTTTGCGCGGGTCTGCCGTTTGCAACAGCGGGCGTGATTTTGGCCGCCGCATGACCCGGGACAGCAGCAGATCGGGATCGGCCTTGAGCCAGACCGATATGGCTTTCTGGTTGACCAGATGTCTTGTGTCCTGCGCAATGAAAGCGCCTCCACCCAGCGAGAGCACTGCAGGCCCTTCGGAAACCAGGCGGGCGACAACCCGTGCTTCGCCGTTACGGAAGTGCTCCTCACCGAATTTTTCGAAGATCTCCGGCACCGACATGCCCGCTGCTGCCACGATTTCAGCATCCGAATCGCGGAAAGGCAGTGACAACTCGTCAGCCACCATCTTGCCTATGGCAGATTTGCCACTGCCCATCATGCCCACAAAAACGATCGGCCTTTGCCCCAACAGGGACAATATCTGGCTGGTTATCTCGGCTGCTTCAGTCAAGTTTGGCTTCCGGCAAGTTTTTCTCGCGACCACAACACAGTCGCGACCGGGGCGTTGCATACCATGAACCGTGTTTCGTCAAGAGCGGGGATGCTCAGGTGGACGCGATGTATTGCCAACGGGAACGGATTTAACCATAAGGTTGTCGCGTGCGGAGCGTTGAGAGCCATGTACCATGCCTAGTCTGATCCGGTTTATTGTTACGTGTGCGGTACTCGCCGGGCTGGTCTATGGTGCGATGGTTGCCTTGGCCATTTTCGTTGAGCCACAGCCCCGTGAAATGACGGTCCGCATTCCGGCAAACAAGCTGAACCCGCAATAAGCCAGGAATGGAGGCGCACTTGCGCCAGCGCCATCTTGTGGAATCATTTCTGGAAATGATGAGCGCAGAGCGAGGCGCGGCAAAAAATACGCTTGCCGCCTATGCCCGTGATCTGGAAGCCTATGGCAGCAGCCTTGCAGCATCGGGAACGGATTTTCTGGGCGCACCAACAGCTTCGGTCCGCGATTTCCTCTCACAATTGTCCGGGTCAGGCATGGCAGCTTCGACGCAGGCGCGCCAGCTTTCAGCAATCCGGCAGTTTCACCGGTTCTTGTATGCCGAAAACTTGAGGGCAGATGATCCGACCAGTCCGGTTGCCAGCCCGCGCCTGGCACGGCCCTTGCCGAAAATCATCGGTGAAGGCGAAGTGATGGCGCTGATCGAGCGCGCCCAGAAGGAAGCACGCGAAGCTGAAAAGCCTGCACAAGTGCTGGCAGCGGCTCGGATGCTCGCACTTCTGGAGGTGATTTACGCCACCGGGATGCGGGTGAGCGAGCTTGTTTCCCTGCCAGCAGCTTCGGCGCGCGCCGAGCGATTTCTCTCTGTCGTTGGAAAAGGCCGCAAGGAAAGGCTTGTACCGCTGTCTGATCCTGCAAAAGACGCCATGAAGGCTTGGCTGGAAACCAGGCGAAATGCAGCACTTGCCGCCTCGCCATGGCTGTTTCCAGCTGATTCACAAAGCGGCCATTTGCCAAGGCAGGTTTTCGGGCGGGATCTCAAATCGCTCGGGGCACGGGCCGGCATTGCTGCAAGCCGACTTTCGCCACATGTGCTTCGGCATGCATTTGCCAGCCATCTTTTGCAGAACGGCGCAGATTTGCGCATAGTGCAGCAATTGCTCGGCCATTCCGACATTTCCACGACGCAAATCTATACGCATGTGCTGGATGAGCGGCTGCGCAAGCTGGTCGAGGAGAACCATCCGATGGCAATAGCTGCCGGAAATCGCTAAGTCTGCGGCGTTAAGGTGCAGTGCAGCGCAATTTCTTGACATCGTGGGTGGCAAAAGCCAGTGTGCGGCGCGTTTCGCGGGGTGGCAGACCCTCCCCAAGCCCTTCGGCCCGGTATTTCCAGGAAATCCATGCGCAGTTATCTCGAGTTTGAAAAGCCCGTCGCGGAAATGGAAGGTCGCATCCATGAATTGCGCTTGATGGCGCAGGCGGATGCCAACCTTGACCTTTCCGGCGAGATCGAGCGGCTTGAGGGCAAAACCCGCGAAACATTGGTCGATCTGTATTCAAAGCTGACGCCGTGGCACAAGACACAGGTTGCCCGCCATCCCGATCGCCCGCACTTCAAGGATTACCTTGCTGCGTTCATAACCGAGTTCACGCCGCTGGCTGGCGACCGGTATTTTGCCGAGGACGAAGCAATTGTCGCCGGGTTTGGCCGTTTTGACGGGCAACCGGTAGCGGTAATCGGCCAGGAAAAGGGCTCTGACACCCAAAGCCGCCTGAAGCACAATTTCGGCATGGCGCGGCCCGAAGGGTACCGCAAAGCAGTGCGGATCATGGAACTTGCTGACCGGTTTTCCATTCCGGTCATAACGCTGGTGGATACCGCCGGCGCGTATCCCGGTGTCGGTGCCGAAGAGCGCGGCCAGGCGGAAGCCATTGCCCGCTCAACCGAAACCTGCCTGCGGCTTGGCGTGCCAATTGTCTCGTTGGTGATTGGCGAAGGCGGATCGGGCGGGGCAATTGCAATTGCTTCGGCAAACCGCGTCTACATGCTGGAACATGCAATCTACAGCGTGATTTCCCCGGAAGCTGGCGCATCTATTCTGTGGCGTGATTCAACGCGGGCCAAGGACGTTGCGACCGCGATGAAAATTACCGCGCAGGATCTGCTTCAGCTTGGCATCATTGACGGAATCATTGCCGAGCCAATGGGCGGCGCGCATCGCGATCCGGGCGTTGTCATGCAAACGGCAGCGGCAACGATCCGCTCTGCACTGGCTGATTTGTCCGTGCTTGATGCGAAACAATTGCGAAACCATCGGCGAGAAAAATTCCTTGCCATCGGGCGCAATCTTGCCTGAAGCCGGAATTTTGCCGCAGTTGGATTGTGGTAACATTTCGCTGAAACTGGCGTTTCGCCCGCTCGACGGGGTTAACAGATTGTCAACAAGGCTGGTATAGCCAATTGTTCAGTCGATCGGCGATCCATCATTGGCCGCCACATTGCATTTCAAGAGGCGCTTTGCGCAGGATCATGAGCAGGCTCAGGACAGCAGTCACAACCGGAATGTTTGCATTGGCGCTGACTCTGTCAGCCTGCCAGGGCAATGTCAGCGTTGATGACTTTTTCCCCAAGGCGCAAAAGCCGCTGCCCGCCGACATTCTCAAGACCATGAAAACCAAGGGCATGACCGGTGCATCGCCGATCATGGTGCGGATTTTCAAACAGGAGAACGTTGTCGAGGTCTGGAAGGCAACAAATACCGGGCGCTATGACCTGCTCAAGGAATATGAAATCTGCAAATGGTCTGGGAAACTGGGGCCAAAATTTGCCGAAGGCGACAGGCAGGCGCCAGAGGGATTTTACACGATCAACCCGTGGCAAATGAATCCCAATTCCGACTATCATCTTGCTTTCAATCTGGGTTTTCCGAACGCCTTTGACCAAGCACATGGCCGCACCGGTACCCATTTGATGGTGCATGGTGCGTGCTCGTCGGCGGGCTGCTATTCCATGACCGATGACCGCATTGAAGAGATTTTCTCGCTTGCCCGCGAAGCACTGGAAGGCGGACAGAAATCATTTCAGGTCCAGGCCTATCCGTTCAGGATGACCCCGCAGAACATGGCGGAAAACCAGAACGATCCCAACTTCCAGTTCTGGAAAATGCTGAAAGAAGGGTATGACCATTTCGAGATCACCAAGGCACCGCCAAAAGTGGATGTCTGTGACAAGCGGTATGTGTTCAACCGGATTGCTGAAGGCGAAAAGGCTTTCAAACCAAAGGAAGCCTGCCCGCAGGCAATAGTTCCAAATTCGCTGGCACTTGCCTATGGCAAGCATATCTCCAAAGAAGAAGAAATCTTCCAGAAAGCCTTGAAGACCAAGGCAGCAAAGGAATTGTGGGCAGGGCGCAAGCTTGAGGTCCCGGCGGACGCTTCGCTGAAGCCACTGGAGATGCCTATTCCTGCGGCTGTTCCGACCCAGCCTGTGTTGACCGGCGCTGCGGTTCCAGCGCCAGCGACAACGACGTCCGCTGCTTCGGCTACGGCTGTTTCAGCACCTGCGACCACAGGTACCCCGGTTTTGCCGACTGCCTCGGCGACAACCGTACCGGTTCCAACGCCAGCTCCCGTGGAATTGAAGCCGGCAACTGCCAAGTCGGGATAATCGCCGCCGGTACGCGCCCAGTCAGTTGCGCAATTTCCTCCAAATTCCCTTCATGCATCACACTTCCGGGATTGAATGAACCAATAAACCGGTTTATTCGAATCTGATGGTTGATCGTGAAACCGAACAGATGGCTGCGACGCTTTCCGCCTTGGGCAATCCATTGCGGCTTGCAGTTTTCCGGCGCCTCGTAAAGGCCGGGAAAAAAGGCATGACATTCGGGCGGTTGGCGCAGGAACTGGAACTTGCGCCCTCAACGCTTGCCCATCATCTCGCGGCGCTTGCACAGGCGCGCATGATCGAACAGGAAAAAGCTGGCCGTGAAACACTCAACCGCACCAATTTTGAACAGGTTTCCAGCCTGCTCGTTTTCCTGATGCGAGAGTGTTGCACCGACATGGCAGTGCCGGATCAGGAAACAGGCGCGTGAACGCTGTATCGGCTGTGCCGGAGCCGGGACAAATGCGCCGCCGGGTACTGCTGCTGGCCTCCTTGCTGGGCATTACACAGACCGTTGGCTATGGCACCTTGTATTATGCGTTCGGTGTTCTGGCGCCAAAAATGGCCGCAGATACCGGCTTTTCGCTGACCAGCGTGTTTGGCCTGTTTTCGCTATCGCTGGCGGCAAGCGGTTTTTTTGCGCCAAGGTTTGGCAGGTTGATGGAACGGCATTCACCGGCGTTCATCATGACTGCCGGATCGGCGCTGTGCGCGCTCATGCTGGTGCTTTGGGCGTTGTTTCCGGGAAAGCCGGCCTTTGCTGTGTTGGTCGTCCTCGTTGAATTATCATCAATCCTGGTGCTGTACGAAGCTGCTTTTGTGGCCGCAGCGCGGCTGGTTCCGGTCAGTCAGGCACGCAGTGCAATCACCGGCATCACCTTTGTCGCAGGATTTGCGTCCACGGTTTTCTGGCCGCTTACCCAGTGGCTTTCAGGCTTTTTGGACTGGCGCGAGGTCTATCTTGTTTATGCAGCGTTGCAGGTCGCCATCTGCCTGCCGATCCACTACTGGCTCTGGCGACATTTTCCGAAGGTCCAGGGCTCAAGCGATACAGATGCCACCGAGCAGGAAGAACATGGAGCGGTGCGTGAACCGGGGCTGAGGCGGAGGATCTTCATTCTGCTGCTGGCAGGGTTTGCCGCACAATCCTTCGTGATTGCGGCAATTCACCTCCACCTTATCGGCATTTTAGGCGGGCTTGGGCTTGCCGGGTCGGCGGCTTTCATCGGCGCGCTGCTGGGGCCATCGCAAGTTGCTGCGCGGGTTGCCGAATTTGCTGGATCATCGCGCTTTTCAATTCGCCCGGCGCTGGTCTTTTGCGCTGTGTCCTTGCCGATAGCCTTGGCCGTGCTGTTCATTGGCGCACCTGCCGTCATCCCGGCGATCGCATTTGCGGTCATTTTCGGCGCAGGGCAGGGCCTGAGCTATGTGGTGCGCGGGGTGCTGCCACTGCAGATATTCGGGCGCACGGGTTATGGCGAGTTGACCGGATGGTTCAATTCGGCGCGGCTTTATGTGGCTTCGGCAGCGCCGTTTGCCACCGCCGTGTTGTTCGAGAATGGTGGCGTGCTCGTGGCTCTGGGCTTTCTGATTGGAATCTCTGTGCTTGCAGCCGCCACGCTGGTGTTCGCATCCATTGCGGGAGCCAACGTCCCCAAATAATTGGTCTCAAACTTGCGTGACTGAACGATTTTGCGATTGGCTATATCAAGGCGAGATCAAAACGGCGCATGATTTCACCCAGTGAATCATCAAGCCTATCGTTGACCAGTTCATGCTTGCGGTCCTGTGGCGCTGCAACCTGCTGACCAAGAAGAATTCCCACAATGAGGGCTATGCTTTCAACTGAAGCGCCATCGAGGCAAGCCTCAAATCGCGTATTCAATGCATATCGCGGCATGTTGGGGCTTGATTTCAGGGCGTTGCCGTTGATCGCCATTCTCGACATGCCGTCCGCACCGGTTGTGATCCGAACAATGCCACCGGTGAAACTGTCGTCCGCGAAGGCTGCGAGATGAACTGTCGCCGGTTCGCACCATCGCACGTATTCAGTGCCGCTTCCCGAGATATGGAAACACCCGCATCCGGCAGGGCATTCGATGCTTACACCACCGCAAGTGCAGGTTGACATTTCTGACAATCCTTTCAGGACCAAATTGCAAATGCTGGAGTTTTTCGCTGTTGAGGCGAAAACAACAACTGCAAGTCAAGAAATAGCACGCAATTCACTGCAAGTTAAGTGACTTGTTCGAAACAAACCATTTTCGTGAATCAATCAATGACCGAATAAGATCAGGCAAAAGCGCCGTGGCAGTGCTTGAACTTCTTGCCGGAGCCGCATGGGCAAGCTTCGTTGCGGCCAATCTTGCCCCAGCTTGCCGGATTTTGCGGATCGCGATTTTCAGGTGAAACGGTTTCCACTTCCTGCGCAAGGTAAGTCTCGCCATCGCCAAGCGAGGCAAGGGCTGGATGGCTCTCGTGCATTTCCAGCGGTGTCTGTGCTTGCTCCTCTTGGCGAACAAGCTCGACGCGCATCATTTTCGCCGTCACTTCTTCGCGCAGGCTTCCCAGCAATGTCTGGAACAATTCAAAGCTTTCCGACTTGTATTCGTTCAGCGGGTCGCGCTGGCCATAGCCACGGAAGCCAATGACCGAGCGCAAATGGTCAAGGTTGACCAGATGATCGCGCCACAATTGATCAAGGGTCTGCAAGACAATCGACTTTTCAATGTACTTGCTGATTTCTGGGCCGAAGCGTTCGGCCTTGTCGGCAGCCTGTTTGTCTGCTGCTTCCGTAATACGCTCGCGGATATCGGCATCATCAATGCCTTCTTCGGCCGCCCAGGCAACAATGGGCAGATCAAGATTGAGCTTTGCGATGACCGCCTGATGAAGGCCAACAGCGTCCCACTGCTCGGCATAAGCGCGCTCTGGAATGTGCTTGGCGACAATGTCGGCTATGACTTCATGGCGCATGTCGGTGATGGTATCGCCAATGTCATCGCCCTTCATCAGGTCGATGCGCTGTTCAAACACCACTTTGCGCTGGTCGTTCATCACGTCATCGAACTTCAAAAGGTTCTTGCGGATGTCGAAATTGCGCGCCTCGACCTTTTTCTGGGCTTTTTCGAGCGCCTTGTTGATCCATGGATGGGTAATTGCCTCGTCTTCCTTGAGGCCAAGACGCTTCAACATGCCGTCCATCCGGTCGGAGCCGAAGATGCGCATGAGATCGTCCTGCAGCGACAGGAAGAATTTCGAGCGTCCTGGATCGCCCTGACGGCCGGAGCGACCGCGCAACTGGTTGTCGATGCGGCGGCTTTCATGGCGTTCTGTGCCGACAACGAACAGGCCGCCAGCCTCGAGCGCCTTGCGCTTGAGTTCGGCGATTTCAGCACGAATGGTTGCTTCCTTCGCATCGCGCTGCGGCCCGGCTGGCATGTCACCCAGTTCGGCAGCCAGGCGCATTTCGACATTGCCGCCCAGCTGGATGTCTGTACCGCGACCGGCCATGTTGGTGGCAATGGTCACCGCCGAAGGCACACCGGCCTGCGATACGATGAACGCTTCCTGCTCATGGTAGCGGGCATTGAGAACCTGGAAATCCTTGACGCCTTCCTGGCGAAGCCTTTCCGCCAGCGTCTCGGATTTTTCAATGGATGTGGTGCCGACCAGAACGGGCTGGCCTCGCGACTGCGCATCCTTGATGAGGTGGACTATGGCGCGCGATTTTTCTTCGGCGGTTCTGTAAACCTCGTCATCGTCGTCTTTGCGTTCGACCGGCATGTTGGTGGGAACATCCACGACATCGAGTCCGTAAATGTCATGCAGCTCTTCGGCTTCGGTCATGGCAGTGCCGGTCATGCCGGCAAGCTTGTTGTAGAGGCGGAAATAATTCTGGAACGTGACCGAGGCCAGCGTCTGGTTTTCAGGCTGAATGGCGACGCTTTCCTTGGCTTCCAGAGCCTGGTGCTGGCCTTCGGAATACCGTCTGCCGGGCATCATGCGCCCGGTGAATTCATCGATGATGACAATTTCATCGTTGCGCACAATGTAGTCCTTGTCGCGCAGAAACAGTTTGTGCGCCTTCAGCGCATTGTTGACGTGGTGCACGACGGCGACATTTTCGATGTCGTACAGAGACTCACCCTTGAGGAGGTTTGCCTCGCGCAGCATGCCTTCAAGCTTCTCGGTGCCGTCCTCGGTGAACGTTACAGCACGCTGCTTCTCGTCGAGTTCGAAGTCCGAAGCGTCGTCAAGCTGGATAACGATGCGGTCAATCGTGGTGTAGAGATCGGACTTGTCGTCAAGCGGTCCGGAAATGATCAAAGGCGTGCGCGCTTCATCGACGAGAATGGAATCCACTTCATCGACAATGGCGTAGCGATGGCCCCGCTGAACCATGGCGGCCAACTCGTATTTCATATTGTCGCGCAGATAGTCGAAGCCGTATTCGTTGTTGGTGCCGTAGGTGATGTCGCAGCCATAAGCCGCCTGGCGTTCGGCGTCATCAATGCCGTGGACAATGACGCCAACGCTCATTCCCAGAAAATTGTAGATTGCTGACATCCATTCAGCGTCGCGCCTGGCAAGGTAGTCGTTGACGGTGACCACGTGGACGCCTTTGCCCTCAAGCGCGTTTAGGTAGACCGCGAGCGTAGCAACGAGGGTCTTGCCTTCACCGGTTCGCATTTCAGCGATCTTGCCCTGGTGCAGGATCATGCCGCCGATTATCTGCACGTCGAAATGGCGAAGTCCCAAGGTGCGCTTTGATGCTTCGCGCACGGTTGCGAAGGCAGGAACCAGCAAATCGTCGAGGCTTTTGCCTGCCGCCAGTTGTTCCCGGAATTCGACGGTTCTGGCGGCCAGTTCGGCGTCGGACAGTTTTTCCAGCTCCGGCTCGAGTTTGTTGATCTCGGCCACTTTCGGCTGGAGGCTGCGAATCAGGCGGTCGTTGGTTGATCCAAAAACCCTGCGAGCAATGCTTGTGAAAACGCCCATTACGGCCTCTCGTGCGGTGTTGGTGTCCGGCTGGGCCAACAGGTAAAATTCATCCCGGCACGATCAGGCCCGCGTGCAAAGCCAACGGGAAAGGCAAAGTGCAGCGCTTCTGTTCTGGACGCCGGGTTGCCGGACAGATAAGAGGGGCCAAATGGGTTGTCAACGTTGAGGGAATCATCACCCGGCGTTGAATACCACACAAACCGGATCAAAAGACCGCGAACTGCTTGCGGCAGATGGCCAACTCCTGAAAGGATTTCCAATGAAAACCGCATGCAAAAGTACCACTGCGTTGCGTTCCTCGTGGTTGCTCGCAACCGTTGTTGTCCTCAGTTCAGGCTGGTTGGCGGCTCCTGCATATTCGCAGAGCGAAGACACGGTCTTGGCCAAAATTGGCGAACAGACCATTACCGAGCGCGATTTGGCGTTCGCAACGGCTGATCTGGCCGAACAATTTGCCCAGGTGCCTGAGGAAAGCCGCAAGGCTGCTGTTCTCAACGCACTCATCGACATCAAACTTCTGGCCGCAGAAGCCGAAAAATCGGGACTGGCCAAGGATGCAACGTTCGAAGCGCGGATGAAGTTCCTGCGGGATCGTGCCTTGCACAATGCCTGGTTCCAGGAAAAGGCGCTGAAAGGCGTCACCGACGAAGAGGTCAAGGCCCGCTACGAGAAGGAAATTTCCACCATCCAGCCGCAGCAGGAAGTTCGGGCACTTCACATTCTCGTCAAGTCCAAGGAAGAAGCCGACGCTGTCGTTGCCGAGCTTGTAGCTGGAAAAGACTTTGCCGAACTCGCCAAAGCCAAGTCGATTGACCCATCAGGGGCGTCCAATGGCGGCGATCTGGGCTTTTTCGGCAAAGGACAGATGGTTCCCGAGTTTGAAGCGGCGGCCTTCGCGCTGAAGATCGGTGAATACACCAAGGAGCCGATCAAGACCCAGTTCGGGTTTCACGTCATCCGCAAGGAAGAGGAACGGACGACGCCGCTTCCAGCATTTGCCGATGTCGAAGGACAGGTTCGCCAGATCGTGATGCGCGAAAAATATGGCACGCTTGTCGATGAGGCGCGCAAGGCTGCGAAAATCGAAGTGCTTGACGAGAAATTGAAAGCACAGATTGATGCTGCCAAGGCACAGCAGCAATAACGCAAACAAACAGCCGGCGGGGCAAGCGTGAGGGGACACCATGGCAACCAAAATATCGCCGCTTGCGCCAAAGTCGCTGGCTGAACTTCCTGCCATTGCGGGTGTTCGCCTTGGCAGCGTCGAGGCTGGCATCAAGTACAAGAACCGCAAAGACCTCACCGTCATGGTGTTTGATGCCGCGGCAAGTGTCGCCGGGGTGTTCACCCGTTCCAAATGCCCCTCAGCCCCGGTTGATTGGTGCCGCAAACATCTCGACAAGGGAAAAGCCCGTTGTGTGGTGGTCAATTCGGGAAATGCCAACGCATTTACCGGCAAGAAGGGTGTTGAATCGGTTCGGGCGACCGCAGAAGCTGCCAGCGAAGCAGTCGGCTGCAAGAAGAGCGAAATCTTCATTGCATCGACCGGTGTCATTGGCGAACCGCTCAACGTTTCAGGGTTTGGCGAGCATCTCAAGCGCGCGGTTGCCGAGGCACGCGAAGATGGCTGGGCAGACACGGCAAACGCCATCATGACCACCGACACCTATCCGAAGCTGGCAACAAGGCAGTTTGACGCTGAAGGCCGCATCTATGTGCTCAACGGGATCGCCAAAGGCGCGGGGATGATCCAGCCTGACATGGCAACAATGTTGTCTTTCCTGGTGACCGATCTGCCAATTGCCGCGCCAGTGCTGCAAAAGCTGCTGGCAAAGGCGGTGGACGCAAGCTTCAATTCCATCTCGGTGGACAGCGATACGTCCACCAGCGACACCTTGTTGCTGTTTTCAGCCGGCGGGACCAAGCCGGTTAAGGAGCTTTCCGACAAGCGCCTCGACGGGTTCAAGAAGGCGCTCAAACAGGTTTTGCATGATCTTGCGATGGCTGTGGTTCGCGACGGGGAAGGCGCAACCAAACATGTCGAGATCCAGGTAACGGGCGCAAATTCTGGTCGCTCGGCCAAGCGAGTGGCGTTCTCGATAGCCAATTCACCTTTGGTGAAAACGGCAATTGCCGGGGAAGACGCCAATTGGGGACGGATCGTTGCGGCAGTAGGCAAGGCAGGCGAGCCAGCCGACCGCGACAAGCTTTCGATTTATTTCGGTGACATTCGCGTCGCCCGGGAAGGCGAACGCGACCCGGACTACAGCGAAGCTGCGACAACCGCGGTGATGAAGGGCGAATACATTCCGATCCGGGTTGATCTGGGCATTGGCGGCGGGAAAGCCACGGTGTGGACCTGCGATCTCACCAGCGAATATGTGGCCATCAATGGCGATTACAGAAGCTGAGCGGCGAAAGACATTGGCGCAGCTTGCTGACGTTCGCAGGATCGAGGCCGTTGGCTTTCGCTCGTTTCCTTCAACAACGACGCATTACGACGGGACCTGGGCGATCCGCCTGACTGCCGGGCATCCGGCAAAACGGCTGAACTCGGTAACGCCGCTTGATCCCAATGACACCAATGACATTGAAAGGCGGGTGGAACTTGCGCGCCGCAGGTTTGACGGCTTCGGACGTCCGTTGGTTTTCCGGATTTTACCCTTGGCACCCAAGGCTCTTTCCACCCTGCTGGATGAAAAAGGCTGGCCGCTTTTTGATGAAAGCCTGGTGATGGCAGCACCGCTTGACCGCGAAAAACTTGCAGCTGCTGTTGATCAATTGCCCCTGCAGGACACGGGCCGCTGGGTCGATGCATGGCTCAAGCTTGCAGGTGAGGACAGTGCCAGAAAGCCGGGCATGGTGGAGGTCATTTCAGCAATTCGTGCCGATACAGGCCTGTTCCTGATGGAAGAACCGGCAGGCCTGCCCGTATCAGCGGTTCGTTGTGTGCGCGACAACGACCTTGCAGGGTTTTTTGAAATGGAAACGGAAGCTGGCAGGCGTCGGCGCGGGCATGGAAAATCGGTGTTTGCCAGCGCAATGAAATGGGCGGCAGGCCATGGCGCCCGCACTGCATGGTTGCAGGTGGAGGCCAGCAACGAGCCGGCGCGAGCCTTGTACGAAAGCTTCGGGTTTGGCGAGCTTTATCGGTACCATTACCGCTCGGCTCCAGAATGAAAATCGTGCTGGTCACCGCCTGTGCACTGATCGACGCCGATAACCGCGTTTTGATTGCCCAGCGACCGCAGGGTAAATCACTCGCTGGCCTTTGGGAGTTTCCCGGCGGCAAGATCGAGCCGGGGGAAACGCCGGAAACCTGCCTGATCCGCGAACTTTCAGAAGAACTGGGGATCACGACTTGGGTTAGCTGTCTGGCGCCGCTGACTTTTGCCAGTCACACCTATAATGATTTCCACCTGCTGATGCCACTTTACGTGTGTCGCCGCTGGGACGGGGTCGTAACGGCCAGGGAACATTCTGCGTTGAAGTGGGTCAGGCCGGTCAAACTTCGCGAATACCCGATGCCACCTGCAGATGAACCTTTGATCCCCGCGTTAATCGAACTTTTATAGCTTTCGCGCAATTTGATTCAAATTCTGCCGAATCAAGGTGTTGGTGCACTTTTCGATTTGGCAGAAAGCGAAATCGGAGAGCGATCATGCGCAGTTTGGTTCATACGGCAAAGTCATTGCGCCGGAACTTTTCAAAGCACAATGGCGGCGGCGCCAGCGTTCAGGCTGCAATGCTTTTTGGTGCCATCGGCATGGCCATGGCGGTCCTTGCGGCACCCATGTTGCAAGGTGCCGTCGACTACTATGCAGACAACCGGGCTTTTGGCCTCGACCGGGTAATGACCGGGTCCGTCGAGAAGGGCAACCGGTATACCGTTCGCAAAAGCGTGTTGGCAGAAGATACCACCACGACCTGCGACGGCAAAGACAAGAGCAATTGCAAAAAACAGTGATTTTTCAACGCCGTTAACCATCGGCATTAACATCTGTTTGAAGTTTGCCCGCTATCTTTTTGAGTAATGTATCGAACTTCCCGGCTGGAGGAGGCAGATTTGCTTAAACGATTTTTAAGGTGCGAATCTGGCTCAACAGCCATTGAGTACGGGCTGATTGCCAGCCTTATTGTTGTGGTCATCATTGGCGGGATCACATCGGTTGGTGACGCATCGGTCCTGACGCTCAACAACATTGCGGACAAGCTCTGAGCTGCTTGAACGCCATTCACGGCAATTTGAGAGCATCCTTCAAGCTGGCTATGGCCGAACCCGGCATCAGCGGCTTTTGCTGGCTTTCGTGTGGTGACCATCCGGTGAAATAGACCAGATTGACTGTGGCTGGTATTCGCCCGTCTGCATCGGCAAACCGGTCGCGATATTCCTGTTCGAGCAATTGCGGGAACCGGCGGGAAAGCCGTGGACGCTTACCGGCCAACGAAGTCGTAGCCCCCATCGCCCGCAATTCTGAAATCAGCGCTGACGTGTTGGGATACCTCAATTTCAAGGTCTCTGAATCGGCAACCGGCAATGCGTAGCCGGTCCTTTGTAACAATGCGCCTGCCTGGCGAATTTCGATGAATGGATCGACCCGCAAGGCGGCACCGCCACTCAGCGCGGTTTCTGCGCCGATCATCGCCTCGCGCAGTTGCGAAAGCGTTCCTTCTGCCGGCAGCGCGGCCAGCAACAGACCGTCCGGCCTCATAGCCAGTCGCGCCTGTATCAGCGTTCCGGGCAGATCATTGCACCAGTGCAGTCCGAATGCAGACACTACCAGGTCGAAACTTTCCGGTTCGAGTTCCATATTATTGCGGCTGGTGCCTATGCCCTCGCAAAGCCGGACAATGGTCGCCTGTGGCAGCAGTGCCGAGATCGCGTCGGACATGGCGTTTGTCGGACTGAAAAGGTCCAGCACCCTTGTGAATGTACGGTTTGTTACCGCAATGCGGTCGCAAATTTCACGTGCGGCGTGCTCGACCAGAAAACCTGAATCCGCGCGCGCAATGCGCTTTGCCCGTGCATGCCGCAATTGCACCAGCCCGTAACTGAAAAAAGCCCCGGTTTCCGTTTCTGGTGATTCTGGCGGCAAAGACCTGCCCCTCATGGTTGAATGGCTTTGCAGACTCGCCAAAAAGAAACGATGCCGCTAAAGTTTGCTGTCGCTCTTGATAGGGTCCGCAAATGCGAGGCGCAAACCTCTTTTCAAGTTTCAAATTGTCAAAAGTTCTGGCAACCCGGCTGCTGGACATGGTCGCTCCGCCAAGTTGCCTTGCGTGTGATGCCCGTGTTGGCCAGCAGGGCGGACTTTGCGCGCGATGCTGGAGCGCCATGCGATTCATCGAGCGGCCCTATTGCGAGGTCTTGGGCACGCCTTTTCCTCATGATTTTGGTGAGGGGGCAGTCAGTCCGCAGGCCATTGCCGACCCGCCGCCCTTCGAGCGGCTGCGCTCCGCAGTCCTCTACGATGATCGTGCCCGTTCCCTGGTATCAAGCCTGAAGTTTTCAGATCGTGCCGATCTTGCCCGCTGGATGTCGCAATTCATGCTGGTCCCCGGACGCGAACTCTTTGCCGAATGCCAGGCCGTTATCCCCGTCCCTTTGCACTGGAAACGGCTGCAGGCGCGGCGATACAACCAGTCTGCCGAGCTTGCCCGTCCCATTTGCGCCAAGACCGGGCTTTTGCATCTGCCACTGGCGTTGGTTCGGCACAGGTCCACCGAAAGCCAGATCGGACTTTCGGCACTGGCTCGTTCGCGCAACGTGCAAGGCGCGTTCCGGGTTCCAGCGCAGTGGCGGCCTCAGGTCGAGGGACGGCGCATTTTGCTGGTTGACGATGTTTACACGACCGGTGCCACCGTCAAGGCATGTTCGCGGGCGTTGAAACGGGCGGGTGCAACGGCAGTTGACGTGTTGACCTTTGCAAGGGTTGCCAGCGGCGATATATGATGGGAAATTCCCTTTCCGATCACTGTTGAGCGAACCATGGCAGAAATCATCATCTACACCCGCCAGATGTGCGGCTATTGCACCGCAGCGAAGCGATTGCTTGCCTCCAAGGGCGCAAGCTTCACCGAACATGACGGCACCTTTGACCCGTCAATCCGGGCGGAAATGGTTGCCCGCTCGAATGGCGGCCAGACATTCCCGCAGATCTTCATCAACGGTCAGCATGTGGGCGGCAGCGATGACCTTTATGCGCTGGATCGTCAGGGCAAACTTGCGCCGATGTTGCAGGCAGGTGCCGTCTGATGGACAACACCTCACAACTTGCCAGGATTGCCTGCGTCCAGATGCGCTCTGGTGTCAGCCAGTCGGCAAACATTGCAACGATGCGCGATCTGGTGCGGCAAGCGGCTGATGCAGGCGCCAGGTATGTTCAGACTCCGGAAATGACCGGGCTTGTACAACGGGATCGGGCAGGCCTGCTTTCGCAGATTGGTTTGGACGCCGGAAATCCGGTGTTTGCTTGCGCAGCGGAACTTTCACGCGACCTCGATATCTGGCTGCATATCGGCTCGACAGCGGTATTGCTTGACGATGGCCGGGTAGCAAACCGGGCAGCGGTGTTTGCCCCTTCCGGCGAGCGGGTGGCAAGCTACGACAAGATCCACATGTTCGACGTCAATCTCGACAATGGCGAAACATGGCGCGAATCGGCAATCTACGAGGCTGGGGACAGCGGCGTGGTCGTTCACGGTCCGGCTTTGCCGCTCGGGTTGGCCATCTGCTATGATCTGCGCTTCCCCGAACTTTACCGTGCCGAGGCATTGGCCGGAGCCGAGATGCTGACCTGCCCTGCCTGCTTCACGCGGCAGACCGGCGAGGCGCACTGGCACGCCCTGCTGCGGGCCCGCGCCATTGAGAACGGAGCTTTCGTGGCGGCTGCGGCGCAAGGCGGGGTACACGAGGATGGCCGCGAGACCTTCGGTCACTCGCTGGTGTTTGATCCTTGGGGAGCGTTGGTTGGCCAACTGGCGCATGACGAGCCCGGCGTGCTGGTTTGCGAAATCGATCCAGGCAAGGCGGCTGCTTCCAGGCGCAAGATCCCCAATTTGAGCCATGGCCGCGAATTTTCAGTGCGCATCGAAAGTGAAGCTGGCCAAGTGCCAAAGATGGTCGCGGCGCAATGATCCGCTACAGCCTTGAATGCCCGAAAGAGCATGGCTTTGAAGGCTGGTTCGGTTCGTCAGCGGATTTTGACAAACAGGGCGCTGCCGGACTTGTGGTTTGCCCGCAATGTGGATCGGCGCAAATCTCAAAGGCATTGATGGCGCCCGCGGTTTCTACCGCGCGAAAAAAAGAAGCCATGGCTGATGCGCAGACAAATCCGGTTGTTGCCTTCCCGCAAATCGAGATAGATCCGCGCAAACAGGAATTGATTGCGCAGATGCGGGCCATCCGCGAAGAGCTGCTTTCAACTTCCGAGAATGTTGGCGATCAGTTTCCTGAAGAAGCGCGCAAGATACACTATGGCGAGAGCGAAACGCGGGCCATCCATGGCCAAGCCAGCCTGAGCGACGCCGCCGAACTTTTCGACGAGGGCATCATGGTCTTGCCGGTTCCCGAACTGCCCGAAGACCGCAACTGAGATCTCAGTCCGGGCGGCGCGCCAGGATCATGTAATTGACATCCATGTCGCGCGACAGGTCCCAGCGATCAGCAAGGACGTTGTAAAACACCCCGGTGCGGTCGATTGTTTCCATTCCGGCGGCTTCGAGAGGCCCTTCGATTTCTTCGGGGCGGACAAGCTTCTCGTAGCTATGCGTGCCGCGCGGCAACCAGCGCAGCACATTTTCAGCTGCAAAGATCGCCAAAGCCCAGGCCTTGTTGGTGCGGTTGATTGTGGCAATGAACATGAGGCCGCCAGGCTTCACCATTGCCGCGCATTCAGCCAGGAACAAGGCCGGATTGGCCACGTGTTCGATCACTTCCATGTTGAGTACCACGTCGAATTTTTCGCCTACGGCATTCAAATCCTCTGCGGCCACCGGCCTGTAGTCGATGGACAGGCCGCTCTGCGCGGCATGGATCTTTGCGACCTCAACATTTGTGGTGGACGGGTCGGCGCCCACGACCGTTGCACCCAGCCGGGCCATCGGCTCTGAAAGCAGACCCCCGCCGCATCCGATGTCAAGGAATCGCAGGCCTGCAAATGCCTTGGGGTTGTTGAAATCGCGGCCAAACGCCTCGCAGACGTTGCGCTTGATGTATTCAAGGCGAACGGGATTGAACTTGTGCAGTGGACGAAACTTGCCGGTCGGGTTCCACCAATCGGCCGCCATCGCCGAAAACCGCTCGATCTCGCGCGCGTCGATGGTGGTTTTCTCTGCCTGTTCCACGGTAATCTCCCGGAATTCATCAATTGTGCAGAGGTCGGGCGAAAGGCGGTTCCTGTCAAGGGTCACGCCGCCGCAGGTGCTCAGGCAAAACGTCTTTGGTGCGCTTCTTGCGGGTTTGACGCTTTTTGTCTAAGGAAGCGCCGCGCGCTCCGATTACCGGAGCGTTTTTGTTTGTCGCAATGCTTTCAGGGAAAGAACGGCGCAATGGCCCGGCTGGTAATGAAATTCGGCGGGACTTCCGTTGCCGATATCGGCCGCATTCGCAATGTTGCCCGGCACGTGAAGCGCGAAGTTGATGCCGGTCACGAGGTCGCGGTGGTCGTTTCGGCCATGTCCGGGAAAACCAACGAACTGGTCGGGTGGACGCGTGAAGCCTCACCGATGCACGATGCCCGTGAATATGACGTGGTCGTCGCCTCCGGTGAACAGGTGACAGCGGGCCTGCTGGCCATTGCCCTTCAAAACATCGGCGTGGATGCCCGCTCATGGATGGGCTGGCAAATTCCGCTGCTCACCAACAATGCGCATGGCGCGGCCCGAATTGAAGACATTGACGGCAGCACGTTGATCGAGCGCTTTGGCATCGGCCAGGTCGCGGTAATCGCCGGTTTCCAGGGCATTGGTCCTGACAACCGCATATCAACGTTGGGGCGCGGCGGCTCGGACACCAGCGCCGTTGCCATTGCGGCGGCGTTGAAAGCGGACCGCTGCGACATCTACACGGATGTTGACGGGGTCTACACCACCGATCCGCGTATCGAACCCAAGGCCAAGCGGCTTGCCCGGGTTTCTTTTGAGGAAATGCTGGAAATGGCCTCGCTTGGCGCCAAAGTGTTGCAGGTTCGCTCTGTCGAACTTGCAATGGTGCACGGGGTTCGCACATTCGTTCGGTCAAGCTTTGACGAGCCTGATACAATTGATTCAAGCGAGGGCGCAGTCACGCCTGGAACGCTGATCTGCAGCGAGGATGAGATCGTGGAAAAGCATGTCGTCACCGGAATTGCATATGCGCGCGATGAGGCACAGATTTCATTGCGCCGGGTTCCGGACAAGCCCGGTGTTTCAGCCGCGATCTTCGGCCCGCTCGCGGAAGGCCACATCAATGTCGACATGATCGTCCAGAGCGTTTCGGAAGACGGTTCGCGAACCGACATGACATTCACCGTACCGGAAGGCGATGTTGAAAAGGCCGTGAAGATCATCGAGGACAAGCGGCAATCCATTGGTTACGAGATCATCCAGAGCGACAAGGGACTGGTAAAAGTCTCGGTTATCGGAATAGGCATGCGCAGCCATGCCGGCGTTGCGGCAACCGCTTTTGCAGCGCTCGCATCAAAGGGCATCAACATTCGGGCAATCACGACTTCCGAGATCAAGTTCTCGGTGCTCATTGATGCCGACTACGGTGAACTTGCAGTGCGCACGCTGCATTCAGTTTATGGTCTCGACAGGAAATAATTTTCCTCAAACAGCGCCGGGTTCGGTGCTATCACTCAAAACGTGGACTGGTTCGCCGGTCCTGTTTGCATTGGGATCCCGGGATCGAACCGGGAAGAAGACCGGGCAGGATGAGAACCGCAGCGACAGGTCCGCGCGTGCTCCTCAGACGCCTCCGCGAAGTCATGGCGGAGCCACTGGGAGCACAAGAGCGGCTTGACAAGATCGTCAGGCACATCGCCGCCATCATGGTGGCGGAAGTCTGCTCGGTCTACGTTCTGCGTGCCGACAACGTGCTTGAACTTTTCGCTTCGCAAGGCCTCAACCCGAAATCGGTTCACGAAGCCTCGCTGAAGGTCGGACAGGGCCTTGTTGGCACCATCGCAGCTACCGCACAGCCGCTCAACCTTGACGATGCGCAGAACCATCCCGCGTTCGCCTACCTGCCCGAAACCGGGGAAGAACTCTTCCATTCCTTCCTTGGCGTGCCGATCCTTCGCTCCGGCAGGGCGCTCGGGGTCCTGGTTGTCCAAAACCAGGCCAGACGCAGCTATGCCGATGACGAGGTCGAGGCGCTGGAAACCACGGCCATGGTGCTGGCCGAGCTGATTGCGGCAGGCGAACTTGAAGGCCTCAACCGGCAGGGAACGGGCCTTGATCTTTCGCGACCGTTGCAGCTTGCCGGCGTGTCGCTGGCCGAAGGAATCGGCCTTGGCTATGTCGTGCTGCACGAGCCGCGCGTGGTGGTCACCAATCTCTTCAACGAAGACGTTGACAGTGAAATCGAGCGGCTGCGCGATGCGATCGGCCGGCTCCGGCTGTCGATTGACGGATTGCTTGACCGGCGCGAGGTGGCCAGCGATGGCGAGCACCGCGAGGTGCTGGAAGCCTATCGCATGTTTGCCAATGACCGCGGCTGGGTGCGGCGCATGGAAGAGGCGATTGCCAACGGGCTGACCGCCGAGGCAGCGGTCGAGAAAGTGCAAAGCGACAACCGCGCCCGCATGATGCGCCAGCAGGACCCATATCTGCGCGACCGGCTGCATGATTTTGACGATCTGGCCTACCGGCTGCTGCGGGAACTGGTTGGCAAGCCGCATGGCCCGATCGAGGAAAAGATCACGCATGACTACATTGTGGTCGCGCGCAACATGGGTGCCGCCGAACTGCTCGATTATTCCAAGGACAATTTGCGCGGTCTGCTGCTCGAAGAAGGAACGGCAACCAGCCATGTGGTGATCATCGCCCGGGCGCTTGGCATTCCTGTGGTCGGGCAGATACCCGACCTGTTGTCGCTGGCGGAAAGCGGCAATGCAGTCATTGTCGATGGTGACGATGGCCAGGCGCATTTGCGTCCAGCATCGGATGTGGAAACTGCCTACGCCGAAAAGGTCAAGTTTCAGGCGCGGCGGCAAGCGGCCTTTGCCGAGTTGCGGGACAAGCCTTCGAATTCGCGTGACGACCAACATTTTGACCTGATGATCAATGCCGGCCTTTCAATGGATCTGCCGCAGCTTGAACAGTCCGGCGCTGTGGGTATCGGCCTGTTCCGCACCGAACTGCAATACATGGTGGCCTCACGCTTCCCCCGCCCGCGTGAACAGGAAGAGCTTTACAGAAGTGTGCTGGCTGCGGCGGGCGACAAGCCTGTTACTTTCCGTACGCTGGATATCGGCGGCGACAAGGTCCTGCCATATGGACAAACTGTGCACGAGGAAAATCCGGCACTTGGCTGGCGGGCGATCCGGCTTGCAGTTGACCGGCCTGGCCTCATTCGAATGCAGATTCGCGCTTTGCTGAAGGCTGGCTCGGGCAAGCGGCTAAAGGTCATGCTGCCAATGGTCACCGAGGTGCGCGAGTATCGCAAAATCAAGGCGATTGTCGAGCGCGAGCGAACCATTCTTGCCGGATTTGGCCACATTCCGCCGCTTGATTTCAAGCTCGGCGCAATGATCGAAGTTCCAGCGCTGCTTTGGCAGCTGGATGAGCTGATGCAGGAAGTTGATTTCGTATCGGTTGGCTCCAATGATCTTTTCCAGTTTATCATGGCGGTGGACCGGGGCAATCCGCGTATGGCGAGCCGGTTTGACCCGCTCTCGCGCCCGTTCCTGCGGGTTTTGCGACGCATCGTGGTAAAGGCGAACGAATATGAACGGCCATTGACACTTTGCGGCGAACTTGCCGGACGGCCGCTGCCGGCAATGGCATTGGCTGGCATCGGATTTCGCTCGCTCTCGATGGCCTCCTCCTCGATCGGACCGGTCAAGGCCATGCTGCGCGATCTGGATGTCGACAAACTGTCGACGCGTTTGCTGGCAGCACTTGACGAGCCGATAGGGGGGCAGACCATTCGGGAGCTTCTGACAGACTTTGCCGACAGCCAGGGAATCCATTATTAGCGGGGCAGCCTAGGGGCCAGCCTTGCATTGCGGTGTTTGCCGCCTTCGGCTTTGGCTGGCCACAACGGGCCAAAACAGGATCAGACATGCTCAACAATGAAAAGCTCGACCAGCTGGTGCGCAGGCATGCGGGACTGGAGCGGGACATGGCGGCAAATCCGGATGCCGAAACCTATGTCAAACTGGCCTCGGAATATTCGCATCTGGGCGAAGTCGTCGCCCGCATTCGTGACTTGCGCGAGAACGAAAAGGCGCTTGTCGGTCTTGATGAAATCATTGCCGACAAAACGATGGACGCGGAGATGCGCGAGCTTGCCGAGTTGGAATATCCCGGTGTCGAAGAGAAAATCGACGCGCTCGAGCACCAGATCCAGCTTCTGCTGCTGCCGCGTGACAGTGCCGACGACAAGAGTGCGATCCTTGAAGTTCGCGCCGGAACCGGCGGCTCGGAAGCGGCCTTGTTCGCAGGCCAACTTTTCCGGATGTATGAAAGGCATGCGGCGCTCAAACGCTGGAAAGTGGAAGTCCTCTCTGAGAGCCCCGGCGAAGTGGGAGGCTACAAGGAAATCGTCGCATCCATCACCGGCAAGGGTGTATTTGCCCGGATGAAGTTCGAATCTGGCGTGCACCGGGTTCAGCGGGTTCCTGAGACGGAAGCCAGCGGGCGCATCCACACATCTGCCGCGACAGTCGCTGTCCTGCCAGAAGCTGAAGACATCGACATTGAGATCCGCAACGAGGACATCCGCATCGATACCATGCGCTCGTCAGGCGCGGGCGGACAGCATGTCAACACCACCGAGTCGGCGGTTCGCATCACCCACATGCCAAGCGGCATCGTTGTGACCTCTTCGGAAAAGTCGCAACACCAGAACCGCGCCAACGCCATGAAAACGCTGCGGGCACGGCTTTACGACATGGAGCGGCAGCGCGCCGATACCGAACGTGCCAATGCGCGGCGCGGACAGGTGGGTTCTGGCGACCGGTCCGAGCGGATACGAACCTACAATTTTCCGCAAGGCCGGCTCACCGATCACCGGATCAACCTCACGCTCTACAAGCTGGACAGGATGATTGAAGGTGAAGGCCTCGACGAACTTTTTGATGCACTGATCACCGATCACCAGACAACCCTGCTCGCCCAGTTGGACGAAGCCGAGTGACAAAGACAACAAGTGCCTGGCTTCTGGAGGCAACGCAAAGGCTTCAAGCCGCCGGAATTGCTGATTCCAGGCTGGATGCGCGGCTGCTGTTGCAGCATCTGCTCGGTATCGAACACGCGGCAATGATTTCCCGTGACGCGCAACAATTGCAAGATGACATCGGCGAACGCTACCTGGAACTCATCGCCCGTCGGGCTGGGGGCGAGCCTGTCTCGCGCATCATTGGGTATCGCCATTTCCATGGCTTGAAGTTTGAGGTGACGCCTGACGTGCTCGATCCCAGGCCTGACACGGAGTTGCTGGTGGAGCGGTCGCTGCTAGCCGCGCGACAGTTGGGCAACCGGGTCAGGATACTTGATGTGGGTACCGGGAGCGGCGCAATTGCCATTGCATTGTTGCACGAACTGCCAAACGCGATCTGCCACGCCTGCGACATTTCGTCCACCGCTCTGGTTGTGGCAGCGAACAATGCCCGCCTGAACAGTGTTGGCGAGCGGTTTGTGCCTGTTCATTCCAATCTGTTTTCAGCCATTGAGGGGGTCTTTGACCTGATTGTCAGCAATCCGCCCTACATTGAGACGAACACGATTTCGCGGCTTGAACGCGATGTTCGCGATCATGACCCGCTGCTGGCACTGGATGGTGGGGCAGACGGGCTGGATTTTTACCGCAATATTCTGCGAAGCGCCCAAAACCACCTGGCACCAGGCGGCATCTTGCTGCTCGAGTGCGGAGCCGGTCAGGCCTACCCGATTGATGGTTTGGCGCAGCGAGCCGGCTGGACTGTTCGCGGCAGATGGCGTGACCTTGGCGGCGTTGAACGCGTGATCGAAATGCACCGCGCTTGATCGTTCACTTGCCCCATTGCAGAAAAAGCTTGGAAAGGGCGCGCTAAAGGTCTAGTTTCCAATCCAAGGCAGCGCAGACAAGGATGAGTCGAAGCACTGCCGGGAACGTTCCCCGCCATTTCAAAGAGCAATGTGAAAACTGGCCGTTTTGCGGGGGCATTTCGGGACCGTCCGGGTCAAGCCAAGCTGTTGCAGGATTTTTTCCTTTGACGAGGCAATCTTGCGGGCGGAAGCGGTTTGCTTCGCCTGCCGATTGGCGGCAAGACCCCAATTATCCAGTCACTGAACCAAGATGAGAAGTTCATGAGGCAGACACAGCAGAAGAACCGCATGCGGGGCAGGGGGCGCAAGCAACCCAATCCGATGAGCCGCAGCTTTGAGAGCAACGGTCCAGACGTAAAAATCCGTGGCAATGCGGCGCATATTGCCGAGAAATATACCCAGCTCGCACGCGATGCGATTTCGTCCAGCGACATTGTCATGGCCGAAAATTATCTGCAGCACGCCGAGCACTACAACCGCATCATTGCGCTCGCCAACGCCAACTCGGTTCGCGATGGCGACATCGTTGGCGGCGTGCGCCAGCAGCCCGACATGGGCGGCTACGACGATGATGAAGAAGACGAAAGCGATGATCCGAGGCATCCCCAGGACATCAGGTCTCAGGATGGCCGATCTCAAGAACCCCGTTCCCAGGACTCACGCCAACAAGGCAATGATCGCCAGGATTATCGGCAGGACGGGCGTGACAGGCAGGATCAGCGTCCGCGTCAGGAATACCGCGACCGCAACGATAACCGCAACGACAACCGCCCCGATAATCGCAACGACAACCGCAACGACAATCGGCCACAGCGGCAGGACAATCGCGATCGGTTCGACTCGCGTCCTGACAATCGCGGCAACGACAATCGTGGGAATGAAAACCGGGGTGGTGATCGGCCCGAGTATCGCGAGCGCCCGGATAACCGGGGTAACGACAATCGTGGCAACGACAACCGGGGCAATGAGCCGCGTGCCAATGACAACCGCGAACGCAGTGACAACAACCGTGATCGCGGCCAGCGGCGTGAACCACGTGAGCCGCGTGAACCGCGCCCGGTAGCTCCTGTAATGCAGGCCGAAACACGTCCGGTCGAGCCGCGCGCAGTTCAGGAAACTGCCGATCAGCCGGATGTGGTGCGTCCGCGCCGTGAGGCGCGCACAAGGCGTCCAAGGCCGGTTGCCGATGACGCGAATGGTAACGTGCCCGATGGCAATGGTCGGGGGGCAGCTTTGGCGCCCGGCATTTCCCCTGACGCTGCCAAACTTCCCGGCAGCCTGTTCGGGATGGGACCAGAGCCTTTGGCGGCTGTTCCAAGCGAAGACTGACAACAGGACAGATATTGGCAGCCAGTTTTGTTGGCCATATCTGCTGACATGAGATCCCGGCCCGGTGTAACAACCGGAGCCGGGTTTTTTGTTGCCCTCTTTTACGTTGGACCTTTCGTCCCCATATGCGTTTGGAAAGGGCTTGCCGCAAAGTCGGGGGCCTTCCTTGAAACACTTTCCGACATGCCGTGACGGGTGCCGGAAGCCAAAGGAGCAAGCAATGAACATCGAAAAATATTCTGACCGGGTGAAGGGTTTCATCCAGTCTGCGCAAACCCAGGCGCTGTCCGCCGGTCACCAGCAGTTCTCTCCAGAACATGTGCTCAAGGTGTTGCTGGACGATCCGGAAGGGTTGGCAAGCTCGCTGATCGAACGCGCCGGCGGACGTCCGCGCGAAGTGCGGTTGGCACTGGACGCAGCGTTGAAGGCGATGCCTTCGGTGAGCGGCGGCAACGGCCAGCTTTACCTCACCCAGCCATTGGCCAAGGTTTTCGAGACAGCCGAAAAAGCAGCGAACAAGGCTGGCGATTCATTCGTGACGGTCGAGCGGCTTTTACTGGCGTTGGTCATCGAGAAATCTGCAAAGACTTCCGACATGCTTACAAAAGCCGGGCTGAGCGCCAATGCCCTCAACCAGGTCATCAATGATTTGCGGAAGGGCCGCACTGCCGACAGCTCGAACGCCGAAGCAACCTATGAGGCCTTGCGCAAATATGCCCGCGACCTGACCAAGGATGCGCGTGACGGCAAGCTGGATCCGGTCATCGGGCGCGATGAAGAAATCCGCCGCACCATCCAGGTTCTGTCGCGCCGCACAAAGAACAATCCGGTGCTGATCGGCGAACCGGGCGTTGGCAAGACAGCTATTGCCGAAGGGTTGGCGCTGCGCATCATCAATGGTGACGTACCTGAATCGCTGAAGGACAAGAAGTTGCTGGCGCTCGACATGGGCGCGCTGATTGCCGGCGCGAAATATCGCGGTGAATTCGAAGAGCGGCTGAAATCCGTGCTTTCGGAAGTCACCACGGCAAATGGCCAGATCATCCTGTTCATCGACGAAATGCACACGCTGGTTGGCGCGGGCAAGAGCGAGGGGGCGATGGATGCCTCCAACCTGTTGAAGCCGGCGCTGGCGCGCGGTGAGTTGCACTGCGTTGGTGCAACCACGCTCGACGAATATCGCAAGCATGTGGAGAAGGACGCGGCGCTGGCCCGCCGGTTCCAGCCGGTGTTTGTCAGCGAGCCTACTGTCGAGGACACTGTCTCGATCCTGCGCGGCATCAAGGAAAAATACGAACTTCACCATGGCGTGCGGATCACCGATTCGGCGCTGGTGGCTGCTGCCAACTTGTCGAACCGCTACATCACCGACCGCTTTCTGCCCGACAAGGCCATCGACCTGATGGACGAGGCTTCGGCGCGACTGCGCATGCAGGTGGATTCGAAGCCCGAGGAACTCGACGAACTTGACCGGCGCATCATCCAGCTGAAAATCGAGCGTGAAGCGCTGAAAAAGGAAACCGACAAGGGCAGCAAGGAACGCCTGCTCGTTCTGGAAACCGACCTTGCCGGGCTGCAGGAAAAGGCTGATTCGCTGACTGCCCGATGGCAGGCCGAAAAACAGAAGCTTTCCGGCGCGCGCGACATCAAGGAAAAGCTCGACCATGCAACGGCGGAGCTTGCGCAAGCCGAGCGCAGCGGCAATTTTGCCCGGGCTGGCGAACTCAAATACGGCGTGATCAAGGAGCTTGAGCGCGAACTGACGCTGGCGGAAGCCTCGGGCGATTCCGAGCTGGAATCCATGGTGGAAGAGGCCGTGACGCCCGAACACATAGCCGGCGTGGTTTCACGCTGGACCGGCATTCCGGTGGACCGGATGCTGGAGGGCGAAAAGGGCAAGCTGTTGCGCATGGAAGATGCGCTGGCTGGCCGGGTGGTCGGGCAGGGCGAAGCGGTGCAGGCTGTTTCGCGTGCGGTGCGCCGCGC
>JBGSNX010000023.1:0-100754 GCA_041739465.1 Salaquimonas sp. | reverse complement strand
GCGCGAGAGCGACGAACTGGCCGCCATCCTCAGTCTGCGCGAGCAGCAGGTGCTGAGTGCGATTGCAGAGGGGCTCGATAATCGGGAGATCGGGGCTGCACTCGAGATCAGTGAAAAGACGGTGCGCAACCATGTGTCGGGTATTCTGTCGAAACTCGGCGTCCCGTCGCGCGCCAAGGCGATTGTCCGGGCCATTCGTGCCGGCCTGGGAGCGGGCGAGAGCAGTCGCTGACCCGAACCGTGGGACAAATGTCCCGGCTTCGCCGCGACCGTTCCCTCAAATAAAGTCCAGACGGGACAGCCGCATCATGTGGTGCTGCGCGGGTCCGCGTAGCGTTCCCTTGTTCCGATCAAGGGAGAACCGTGATGCGCGCGCAGAAGTTCCACCAAAGGACATTTTCGCTGGCCTTTCTCGCATCTCTGGCCTGTGGTGTCCCTGCCGACGCAGAGATTATGCTGTCAATTGACGCGTTGAAACGGACCTATCTCGATTGCGAGAGGCGCGCCCTCGTTCAAAGGATTCCAGCCGATGAGATCATGCAATGTTCCGTCGTCTATGAGGATTTGAAACGCAGGGCGTTTGACGACAACTGGATCAAGCTGTGGCAATGGTCACGGCAGGCCCTTGGCCCAAGCCAGGACGCATGAACTGCGAGAGCCACCTACCTGCTACCCGGTGCCAACGTCCGAGACACGTTATCCGGAGTCTGCCTGGCCCTAGCGGTCCTCATACCGTCGCGGGTCTGCGGGATAGACGCCGAGGATGGTGACATCAGAGGTGAAATAGTCCAGTTCATCGAGGGCGCGGGCGACGGCGGGATCCTCGGGATGGCCTTCGATATCGGCGTAGAACTGGGTGGCGGTAAACGAGCCGCCGACCATGTAGCTCTCAAGTTTGGTCATGTTGACCCCGTTGGTGGCAAAGCCGCCCATCGCCTTGTAGAGCGCAGCGGGAATGTTTCGCACCCGGAACACGAACGTGGTCATGATGTGCGGCGTTCCGGCATCTGCCCATTGCTTGTTCTTTGACAGCACGATGAAACGGGTAACGTTGTTTTCCTGGTCCTCGACATTGCCGGCCAGAATTTCAAGCCCGTAAAGTTCAGCCGCAAGAAGTGGCGCCAGGGCAGCGTTGTGCGCAATCCCCTCTTCGGCAACCATTCGCGCCGCTCCTGCGGTATCGCCCGCGACGACAGGCTTCCATTTGTGCTTGCGGATGATCTTGCGGCATTGTCCAAGCGCATGAATGTGCGAAAGCACGTTCTTGATCTCGCCAATTTTTGTGCCGGGCAGAACCATCAACTGGAAATGGATCGGCAGGAAATATTCCCCGATAATGTGCAGTGGTGATTCAGGCAGCAGATGGTGAATGTCGGCAACGCGACCAGCGATGGTGTTTTCGATCGGGATCATCGCAAGGCGCGCCTTGCCGTTTTCGACGGCGTTGAAGGCATCTTCAAAGGTCGCGCAGGGCAATGGTTCCATCGAAGGAAACATGTTGCGGCAGGCGGTATCGGAGTTTGCTCCCGGCTCACCCTGAAAGGCGATCCTGTTTTGCCCTGCCGTCATGCTTTCTTCTCCGGTTGCCGCAGGATTTCCCGGGCTTTTTCCAAATCATGCGGGGTATCAACGCCGAGCGGCACCGTGTCAACGAGTGATACGTCTATGCGCATGCCGGCTTCAAGTGCCCGCAATTGCTCAAGTCGCTCGCGGCGCTCCAGCGGCGAAGGTGGCAACGCCACGAAACGTTCGAGTGCTTCACGCCGCCAGGCATAAAGGCCGATGTGGTGCAAAAGGTCGCCCTCCCCCCATGGCGCGGTGGCCCGGGTGAAATACAGCGCCCGTAGCCTGCCCGGCGAAAGCTTGGTAGCGACTGCCTTGACGACATTGGGATTTTCCCGCTCGGATGGGTCCGTGATGATCGCCGCAAGCGTGGCGATATCGGCGGGACCATCCAGCAATGGCGCAATGCTTCTGCGTATTATCAGCGGATCAAGCGTGGGCAGATCGCCCTGCAAATTCACCACGAAGCGGCATTTCCTGTCGGGATCGAGGGCCTGCAACGCTTCATGAATACGGTCGGAACCTGATTCATGGTCGGTTCGTGTCATGACCGCCTCGCCACCATGCGCCTCAACCGCTTGCTTCACTTCAAGGCTGTCGGTGGCAATCACCACCCGGCCAAGCGCTGATTCCTGGGCGCGAAGCATCACCTGCACGATCATTGGCAGCCCGCAGATGTCGGCCAGCGGCTTACCCGGCAAGCGCGTTGACGCCATGCGAGCGGGCACAAGAACTAGGATGCGGGATTTGTCAGGATCAGCGGCTGTCATGGCCATGCGATGAATAGCAGGGGCGGAACAATCGCCCAGAAGGGTTTCGTGTCAAAAAGTCTCACTTGATCAACCCATACAGTCGTTGTAACGCAACCGCAAAGCAATATTGGAAACTTGGCGCATGGGCGCACGGGGATCGGAAAAAATGGATTCGTTTCAGTTCAACAAATTTGCGATGGCAATTCTGGGAACGGTGTTCGTCCTGTTTTCCGCAAGCCTTTTGGCTGAGGCTATTTTTCACACAGAGGCACCCGAAACACCGGGCTACATCATTGCGGCGGCAGAAGGCGGCGGCGAAGAAGCAGCAGCAGGCGGGGCGGAAGCTCCAGCCCTTGAGCCGGTCAGCCCATTGCTTGCTTCCGCAGACATTGCGGCAGGCGAGGCAGTATTCAAGAAGTGCGCATCTTGCCATTCCTTTGAAGCTGGCGGCGCAAACAAGGTCGGCCCGAACCTCAACGGTGTCATCGGTCGCAACATTGCCTCACATGAGGGCTTTTCATATTCGGCAGCGCTGAAAGCCTTTGGGGAAGGCAAGGCCTGGGACTTTGAACAGGTCAATGGTTTCCTGTCGAACCCGAAGAAGCACGTTGCAGGCACATCCATGGGTTTTGCCGGCCTCAAGGCAGTTCAGGACCGCGCCAACGTCATTGCATGGCTGAACACACAGTCAGCCGCGCCACTGCCGCTGCCAGCCCAATAGACGGCAAAACAGCCGCAAATGAAAAAAGGTCGGCTTGTCCGGCCTTTTTTGTTGCGCGCACGAGTTCGTGTCGCAGCATTGCCACGCTCGCCTGTTTGTTTATGTTCGTGTGACGAAACCATCAAAAAGGCCAGGACATGCTCAAACGCCTTGCAATCCTTCTCATTTCGCTGCTTGCCGTGAACGGGCAGGTCGCGGCGCAGGATGCTGATGGGTGGCGGCATGGCGGCACATTGTTTGGCGAATTGAAGTACGGGCCTGATTTCAAGCACTATGAGCATGTAAATCCGGATGCGCCAAAGGGCGGGACCCTCAGTGAGGCAGCGCTGGGCTCATTCGATTCGTTCAACCCCTTTGTCGTGCGAGGAGATGCGGCTGCCGGTCTTGGCCTTGGCGGCGGATTGCTGTGGGACACGCTTTTTGACCAATCGCTTGATCAGCCTTCAGCATCCTATGGTCTGGTCGCCGAGGCGTTTTCCTACCCTGATGACTTCTCTTCCGTCACCTACCGGCTCAATGCGGCAGCACGGTTTCACGACGGCAAAGCGATTACGCCTGAAGACGTGATTTTTTCGTTGAATGCCCTCAAAGCCAATCACCCGTTCTACAATGGCTACTACCACAATGTGGTGAAGGCTGAAAAAACCGGCGAACGCGAAATCACCTTCAGCTTCGATGTGGCGGGAAACCGGGAACTTCCGATCATCCTGGGTGACATGCCGGTGCTTCCCAAGCATTGGTGGGAGGGCATGGATGCCAGCGGCAAGCAGCGCAACATTGCCGAGCCGACCTCGGAAATTCCGTTGGGTTCAGGACCGTACAAGATCGCAAGATTTGATTCCGGCAAATCCGTCACGTTCGAACGGGTCAAGGATTACTGGGCGGCGGATATCGCTGTTCGCAAGGGGCGCTACAATTTCGACCGGATCGAATACACCTACATTCTTGACGACAATGCGCTTTGGGAGGCTTTCAAGAAGGGCGGCCTTGCCGATACCCGCAACGAAAACCGCTCGCAACGATGGGCAATCGAATACAACTTTCCTGCCCTCCAGCGCGGCGACGGGATCCGCAAGGCCTTCAAGACCACCAGCCCGGAACCTTTCCAGGCCTATGTTTTCAACACGAGAAACCCGAAATTTACCGACATCAGGGTGCGAAAGGCGCTGAACCTGCTGTTCGACTTCGAATCCATGAACAAGACCTTGTTCTACGGGCTTTACACGCGGACCGATTCTGCGTTCGAGGGTGGCGAACTGCAGGCAGGTCCGGCGGCTCCTTCGGGGCGGATGAAGGAGATCCTGGAAGAATATCGCGGGCGTATCGCAGACGAGGCGATTGATTCCAGCTTTTCCCTGCCGGTCTATGCCGCGCCCGCAGACACACGCAAATTCCAGCGCGAGGCGCTCAACCTGTTCACGCAGGCGGGATACCGGTTTGAATCAGGTCGACTGCTGGGCCCGGACGGAAAGCAATTCGAAATCGAAATCCTGGGTTCGGGTCCGGTGGATGAGCGAGTTGGCATTCCGACAGTCGAGTATTTTTCCAAACTTGGAATCAAGGCCGCACTTCGCGTGGTTGACCAGGCGCAATACAAGAACAGGTTGGACGGTTTCGAGTTTGAAATGACCATGGCAACGACGGGGCAGTCGCTTTCGCCCGGCAATGAGCAGCGCGATTACTGGTCGTCAGCCGCAGCTGACAAGCGCGGCTCGCGCAATTTTGCGGGCGTGAAGGACAAGGTCGTGGATGAACTTGTCGAGCGCATCATCACCGCAAGGGACAGGGCTGAACTCGTCGCGCTGACGCAGGCACTCGACCGTGTGCTGATGACGGGTGTCTATGCCATTCCCATGTGGCACAATCCTGAAACCTGGTTTTCCTGGTGGAAAAAGCTGCAATCCCCGCCGGTCCAACCCGAATACAGCGGCATCGACATCTACTCATGGTGGGTTGATCCTGCCGTGGCAGGAACCAGCGGGAGCGCAAATTGAGGGGCTTGCACTTTACCCGCCGCCGTTTCCTGCATGGGGCTATCGCTGCCGCAGTGGTGATGCGCCCGCGCTTTTCGCTTGCTGCCAATCCGGTGGAACAACCACTTCACGGGCTTTCAGCTTTCGGGGAACTCAAATACCCGGATGGCTTCACCCAGTTCGAATATGCTGCACCAGAAGCACCCAAGGGCGGAGCATTTGCCTTCAGCCCGCCGAACTGGAACTTCAACCAGAACCCCAACACATTCAACACGCTCAACACTTTCGTGCTTTCGGGGGAGGCCCCGCCGCGGATGGAATATTGCTTCGATACCTTGATGAGCGAGGCCTATGACGAACCTGATGCGATTTACGGCCTTCTGGCTTCCAGCGTCATCATTTCGGCAGATCGCAACGCCTACCGGTTCGAGTTGCGCCCGGAAGCATTGTTTTACGACGGAACCCCCGTCACTGCCGAGGATGTCGTATTCTCACTGATCACGCTCAAGGAACTGGGGCACCCGCAGCTCTCGCTGGACCTTGCCAACATGGACAGCGCCGAGGTGGTTGCGGACCACACCATTGACCTTCGCTTCAATGGCAAGCAATCGGCGCGGGCGATCCTGTCGATCGCATCTTCCGCGCCGATATTGTCGAAAGCCTATTACGGTTCGGTCAAGTTTGAAGAGGCAACCATCGATCCGCCAATGTCGTCTGGCCGGTACAAGGTCAGGCGCAGTTCGATCGGGCAATTCATCGAGTATGAGCGCGATGAGAACTATTGGGGCCGCGACCTGCCGGTGATGCGCGGGCTGGACCATTTCGATTTTCTGCGAATTGATTTTTACCAGGAGCGCCAGGCGGCGTTCGAGGCCTTCAAGAAAGGTGAAATCCTGTGGCGGCAGGAATTCACCTCAAAGTCGTGGGCAACCGAGTACAATTTCCCGGCGGTCAAGGACGGCCGGGTGCGCAAGGTGGAGTTTGCCGGCGAGAAGCGGCCTTCGCTGCAAGCATTTGCACTCAACGCGCGCCTCGAGAAATTTTCGCATCCCGCGACCCGACAGGCAATTGCCACGCTTTTCGACTTCGAATGGACCAACAAGAACCTGTTTTATGGAGCATATACCCGATCGCATTCGCTGTTTGCCCGCTCGCCGTTTGAAGCAGAAGGCAAGCCGGATGAGGCTGAACTCAAGCTGCTTGAACCCTTGCGCGGGCAATTGCCCGAAGCTGTTTTCGGTGAGCCCTACCTGCAGAACAAAACCGACGGCAGTGGCAAGGACCGCAGCATTTTCCGCAAGGCTGACCGGCTTTTTGCTGAAGCTGGCTGGAAAAAGGACAAGGGTAAGCTTGTTGATGCGCAGGGCAAGCCGCTTTCCCTCGAAGTGCTGATTGACGAACAGGTGTTCGAGCGGATCCTTTCGCCCTATTCCGAGAATCTGCGCAACATGGGCATTGAAATCTCGTTGCGGCTTGCCGACCCTGCGCAATATCAAAGCCGGATCGAAAGCCATGACTTTGAAATGATGATGGTTGCCTATTCATTGGCTGCAAATCCGCCCGGCGAGACCTTGCGGCGGTATTTCCATTCCGAAAGTGCGAACAGGCCGGGCTCGGAGAACCACCCGGGCATCAATGAGCCGGGAATTGACGCGCTGATCGAAGCTGCAAGTGCCGCCCAGAGCAGAGATGAGCTGGTAACGGCCATGCGGGCACTCGACCGGGCCTTGCGCGCGACCCATTATTGGATTCCAAATTGGCATTCGGCGAATCACCGGGTTGCCTGCTGGGATGTGTTTGGCTGGAAAGAGCAAAAGCCGGACTACGCATTTCCGGTGGAACGCATGTGGTGGCGCGATCCGGCCAAAAAAACGCCCTCGGCTGACAATTGATGCAGCCGTCCATCCGGGCCAACCAGTTCACGGGAGCGAAAGCGCGATAAATGGGAGCCTACATTCTCCGACGGCTCCTGCTGATCATTCCGACCATGCTCGGGATCATGGCGATATCGTTCGCCGTCATCCAGTTTGCGCCAGGCGGCCCCATCGAGCAGGTCGTGGCGCAGCTCAACGGCCAGGGCGGTTCTGCGACAGACCGCATTTCCGGTGGCGGCTCGGACTTCGGAGGCAGCAACCAGCTCGACAGCATCAATGATTCGCCCAGCAAATACCGTGGCGCGCAGGGACTTGATCCGCAATTCATCGAAAAACTGGAAAAGCAGTTCGGCTTCGACAAGCCGCCGCTCGAACGTTTTGGCCAGATGATCTGGAATTACATCCGGTTTGATTTTGGCGAGAGCTATTTCCGAAAGATTTCCGTCATTGATCTCATCCTCGACAAGATGCCGGTTTCGATCTCGCTCGGCTTGTGGATCACGCTGATTTCCTACGGTATTTCAATACCGCTCGGCATTCGCAAGGCGGTCAATGACGGCTCCAGTTTTGATGTGTGGACCAGCGGAGTGATCATTGTCGCCTACGCAATTCCCGGCTTCCTTTTTGCCATCCTGCTGATGGTTGTGTTTGCCGGCGGATCGTATTTCGACTGGTTCCCGTTGCGTGGTTTGCTCAGCGACGGGCTGGACGGGTCGGTCTGCGCGCCAGTTGTATGGGCAGGTTTTCCGCAGCAATTCACTTTCAGGATCTGGGAATACATCTGGCCTTTCAGCGCCAATGGCGGGTTTGATCCAGCCCATTGCGGGACGGTGATCGTGCCCGATTATTTCTGGCACCTGGCGCTGCCGCTGACCGCGCTGGTGCTTTCATCCTTTGCCACCACTGCGCTTTTGACCAAGAATTCGTTCCTTGATGAAATCCGCAAGCAATATGTGATCACAGCCCGGGCAAAGGGACTGACCGAAAGACAGGTGCTTTACGGCCATGTTTTCCGCAACGCGATGCTGATTGTCATTGCCGGATTCCCCGGCGCGTTCATCTCGGCGTTCTTCACCGGTTCGTTGCTGATCGAGACGATCTTTTCGCTCGATGGACTTGGCTTGCTCGGCTACCGCTCGGTGATCGAGCGTGACTACCCGGTGGTGTTTGCGACCCTTTACATTTTCTCGCTGATGGGCCTGCTGGTCGGGTTGCTCTCGGACCTTGTCTACACATGGATAGATCCGCGCATCGATTTTGAATCGAGGCAAACGTGAGCACTTCCGCAAGCAATCAGACACCATCGCGCAAGCGCTTCGCGCTGACACCGCTCAACCAGCGGCGTCTGGCCAATTTCAAGGCAAACCGGCGCGGCTACTGGTCCTTGTGGATTTTCGTGGTTCTTTTCGGACTTTCGCTGTTTTCCGAGTTCCTCGCCAATGACCGTCCGATCATCCTGCACTTCAAGGGCGAAACCTATTTTCCGGTTCTCAAGAACTATCCGGAAGAAACCTTCCTTGGTGAAGAGGGCTTTCTGCCGGTCACCGACTACAAGATCGTCGAGATTGAACAAGCGATAGCGCAGCACGGCTGGGCGCTGTGGCCGCCCATCCGCTATTCCTACCGGACGGTGAATGCACAGATCCCCGAGCCGGCCCCGGCGCGACCGTCATGGCTGCTCGACGCCGAAAAGCGCTGCAGCAACTATCCAAATGGCATGGCTGACCCGTCCTGCACCATCGGCAACTGGAACTGGCTTGGAACCGATGACCAGGCGCGCGATGTGATGGCGCGGATCATCTACGGGTTTCGAATTTCGGTGCTGTTTGGCCTCGTGCTGACGGCAGCGTCAGCAGTGATCGGAGTGACCGCCGGCGCAGTTCAGGGCTATTTCGGGGGGCTGGTCGATCTCATCTTCCAGCGCTTCATCGAAATCTGGTCTTCGATGCCGGTACTCTACATCCTGCTGATCATGGCGGCTGTCCTGCCACCAGGGTTCTGGGTGCTTTTGCTAATCATGCTGCTGTTCCAGTGGACCGCATTCGTGGGGGTGGTGCGCGCCGAATTCCTGCGCGCGCGCAATTCCGAATATGTCAATGCAGCCAGGGCGCTGGGCGTTGGCGACTGGTCCATCATGTTCCGGCATTTGCTGCCCAATGCCATGGTTGCGACGCTGACATTCCTGCCGTTCATTCTCAACGGATCAATTTCAACGCTGACCTCACTGGATTTTCTGGGACTTGGCCTTCCGCCCGGCTCACCTTCGCTTGGCGAGCTGATGAGCCAGGGACGCAACAATTTGCAGGCACCTTGGCTCGGGCTTTCCGGGTTCTTCGTAATTTCACTCATGCTTTCGTTGCTGATTTTCGTCGGCGAAGCGACGCGCGATGCCTTTGACCCACGCAAGACTTTCAAATGACAGAGCCCCTTCTTTCAGTTCGCGAGTTGTCGGTTGCCTTTACGCAAGGTGGCAAGACCACGACTGCTGTTGACCGCGTCTCATTCGACATCGGCAAAGGGGAAACGCTGGCATTGGTGGGCGAATCCGGATCGGGCAAATCCGTGTCCGCGCTGTCGATCCTCAAACTGCTATCCTATCCGCCTGCATCCCACCCCTCCGGTTCGGTGCTGTTCAAGGGCCAGAACCTCCTCGACCGCGATGAGCGTGACTTGCGGCAGGTGCGCGGCAATGACATCACGATGATTTTCCAGGAGCCGATGACTTCGCTCAATCCGCTGCACCATATCGAACGGCAGGTGGGCGAGATCCTGGAATTGCACCGCGGGCTTAGCGGTAGCGCCCAGCGCCAGCGTGTGCTGGAGCTTTTGGCACAGGTCGGCATCCGCGATGCCGAAAGCCGCCTTGGAGCTTATCCGCATCAGCTTTCAGGGGGGCAAAGACAGCGCGTGATGATCGCAATGGCGCTGGCCAATGACCCGGAATTGCTGATTGCCGATGAGCCTACCACCGCGCTGGACGTGACCGTGCAGGCACAAATCCTGGAACTGCTGGCAAAACTGCAGCGCGAGCGCGGCATGGCGATGCTTTTCATCACGCATGACCTTGGCATTGTTCGCAAGATTTCCGACCGTGTTTGCGTCATGCAAGGCGGCAAGATTGTCGAGGAAGGCAAAACGGCGGCCGTTTTCGACGACCCGCAACACGAGTACACACAAAGACTGCTGGCGGCAGAACCCAAGGGGCAACCGCCCAAAAGCGATCATTCGGCGCCCGTGGTCATGCAGGGTAATGACATCAAAGTCTGGTTTCCGGTGAAGCGAGGCCTTATGCGCCGGACCGTTGGCCATGTGAAAGCGGTAGACGGTATTGATGTGATCATCCGCCAAGGCCAGACACTGGGCATTGTCGGGGAATCGGGCTCAGGCAAGACGACACTTGGACTGGCGTTGACACGGCTGATCTCCTCCAAGGGGGAAATCACTTTCAACGGCAGAGACATTTCTGGTTTTGGCCGTGGCGCCATGCGGCCGCTGCGCCGCGAAATGCAGGTGGTTTTCCAGGACCCTTTCGGATCGCTCAGTCCGCGAATGTCGGTGGGCGAAATCATTGCCGAAGGGCTTTGGGTGCATGAGGCGCAGCTTTCACACGAAGAGCGCGATGGGCGCGTGTGCGATGCCTTGGTGGAAGTCGGACTCGATCCAGAAACCCGCCATCGCTATCCGCACGAATTTTCGGGTGGCCAGCGCCAGCGCATTGCAATTGCGCGGGCCATTGTTCTCAAACCCAAATTCATCATGCTGGACGAGCCGACATCGGCCCTCGACATGAGTGTGCAGGCGCAAGTGGTGGATTTGTTGCGCAATCTCCAGGAGAAGCACCAATTGGCCTATCTGTTCATCAGCCATGATTTGCGGGTGGTGCGCGCACTCGCCAATGAAGTGGTTGTCATGCGCAACGGCGTGGTGGTCGAACACGGAACGGCAGAACAGATTTTTGAAAAACCGGAATCGGATTACACAAGGGCGCTGATTGCAGCAGCGTTCAACCTTGAAACCGCGCCAACGGGAGTGGTGAGCCAATGACAAAAGACAAGATTTTGGTGTCGGTTACCGGCTGGGAACCATCGGTTTGGCTTGACCAGTTCAGGACCCTGACCGACCGCGAAACGGTTACCGAGCCCGATGGCCCCAATGACCCCTCGATCCGGTTTGCCGTGGTTTGGAAACAGCGGCCGGGCGTGCTTTCAAAGCTGCCAAACCTTCGCGCCATATTCTCCATCGGCGCTGGCGTTGACCACATCTTCAAGGACAGCGGTGTTCCCAACGTGCCGATAGTGCGGGTTGTTGCCGATGACCTGACCATGCGAATGAGCGAATATGTGGTGTGGCAGGTACTGGACCATTTCCGGCAAGGGCGCATTTATCGCGACCAGCAGAATCGGAAAATCTGGCGCGAACCCTATCAGCCCGCCGCAAGCGATCTTGTGATCGGCATCATGGGGCTTGGCGTGCTTGGAACGGATGCCGGGCTCAAGCTCGGCACGCTGGGGTTCAAGGTGATTGGCTGGAGCCGCACCGAAAAGAAGGTGGACGGCATCGCCTGCTATCATGGCGAGGAGCAATTGCCCTCGTTCGTGGGTGCTTGCGACATGCTGGTGGTCCTGTTGCCGCTGACACCTGCAACGCATGGCATCATCAATGCAAAGCTGCTTGGCCACATGAAGAAATCGACCCCGATTGGCGGCTCGGTGCTGATCAATGCCGGCCGCGGTTTGCTGCAGGTGGAAGCAGACATTCTGGCAGCGCTCAATTCCGGATCGTTGATGGCCGCGAGCCTTGACGTGTTTCAGACCGAGCCGCTACCGCGCGACAGTGCATTGTGGAACCATCCGCGTGTGACAGTGACACCGCATGCCGCTGCCACTTCCGATCCCGCCCGTCTGGCGCCCATCATGGTTCGGCAAATGGACGAGTATGACGCTGGATTGCCGCTTGCCAATCTGGTGGACCGCGACGCTGGCTATTGATTTTCAGGGACGGCGATAGCCGATGGGTTTGGCATAAAGCCGGGCAATTCGTTCAATTGCTTGGCCAAGATCCTCGCGAATCACCAGCATGGCATGGCCGCTGGCATGCAGGATCGAGCCGTCGCCTTCGACCATGGCGACATGGCCTTTCCAGAAAATCAGATCGCCCCGGACAAGGCCCGTATGGTCAAGCCCAGGGTCGATCTCGCTGCCAAGGGTTGCTGCCTGCATGTCGGAATCGCGCAACACATCCGTGCCGCACATGCGAAAAGCCAGTTGCACCAGACCTGAGCAATCAATGCCGAACGCCGAGTTGCCACCCCACAGATAGGGTGTTCCCAAAAGCCGTGAAGCCACTTCAACGGGGTCGGTGTCTGGTGTGTCGATCGCACGCAAATGACCGGCGATCATCGCTTCGCCCCCTGCCAACAGGGCATAGTCGGTTCCGCGTGTTTGCGAAGTTCCCGTTACCTCCACAGCAGAACCCATCGACAGTGATTCACTCGCTGGAAAGCGCAAATCTGGCCCCGGATACACAAAACTGCGCGGTGCGCAGACAAGATGGGTGGGAGTCATTGGCCTTTCCGTCACCGCATCTGACTGCGTCCAGCCAACATAATTGTCGCGCTGCGCCTGCACGCGAAGCCATTCGCCAGCGGCTGACAGGATTTTCACGGAGTCCCCGAACAGCAATTGCGTGTCCAAGCCGCAATCCAGCCGGGGTTCGCGGCGCAAGCTGGCGATGGCAGCCGACACCGTTCCAGTCTTGGCAATTGCGGGATCATGCGGCGATTGATCCAGCCGTCTGTCTTTGGGGTCGAGCATAGGAAGGCTGGAAACGAATGGCGTCACAGCGCACCTGCCTGCGTACGGACAAGGTCACCTACGTGCTCGAGGAACAAGGAGCCGTCAAGCGTGCGCTGGATGATGACATTGCGTCTGTCGCGCTCGTCACGACGCCGCTTCAACAGCTGCATTGCGCCCATGGTGTCCAGCGCCCGCGTCACCACCGGCTTGGTAACACCCAGTTTGGCGGCAAGCCCGCGAACCGTGTGCGGCGGCGGCTCCAGATAGACCGTCAACAGGATCGCAAACTGGCGAATGGTCAGGTCGGGTTTTTCATCCCGAACCATAGCAAGCGTTGCAGCATGCCAAAGCCGCAGAGCTTGTTCGGGTCGCATTTCAATTGACATGAACGCCCCCGGACATGCTTCGGCCTCGCAGATTTGTCGTTTCGCAACCGTTCCATTCTAGCCTGCACTCAATTGCGCGCGCAAGTCAGTCGAAATCAGTCAGGCTCAGGCGGGGTAGCGTTTCGAAATCGTCTCGAAAAGTGCCCTGACCGCCTGCGCTTCGCCGCCAATGGGTGCCCAGGGTTTCTCGGCATTGATCCAGGCATAGGTGTCGATATGTGCCCAAGCCTTTGCCTTGGCGACAAACCGCTGCAGGAACAGCGCAGCCGTGATCGAGCCAGCCATCGGCCCCTTGGAGATATGGGAGATGTCAGCCACCTCCGATGAAAGATCCTTGCGGTAAGCTGGCCAGAGCGGCATGCGCCACAGCGGATCATTGACGCGAACGGACGATGCGAGGATCTCTGCGGCAAACCCTTCATGATCGCAGAAAAGCGCCGGCAGGTCGGAACCAAGCGCCACCCGTGCTGCACCGGTCAGTGTCGCCATGTCTACCAGCAATTGCGGCTCTTCCTCGTCCGCCCATGCCAAAGCATCACCCAGGATCAGGCGGCCTTCCGCATCGGTGTTGCCGATCTCAACCGTGAGACCCTTGCGGCTGGAAAGCACATCGCCCGGCCGGAATGCATTGCCGGAAATTGCGTTCTCAACAGCTGGAACGATCAACCGCAAGCGAACAGGCAGGTTTGCCGCCATGATCATCTGCGCCAATGCCAGCGTTGCCGCCGCGCCGCCCATGTCCTTTTTCATCAGCACCATCGAATCGCCAGGTTTGATGTTGAGGCCGCCGCTGTCAAAGCACACGCCCTTGCCAACCAGCGTAACTTTCGGATGGTCCTTGTTGCCCCAGGTCAGATCGACAATCCGCGGCGCGCTGGCACTGGCGCGCCCGACTGCATGGACCATCGGGAAATTCTTCTTCAAAAGATCATCGCCAACCACCGAAGTGACCTTGGCTTTGAAACGCTTGCCGACGGCTCGGATCGCCGCCTCCAGTTCTGCCGGCCCCAGATCATTGGTTGGTGTGTTGATGAGATCGCGGGCGTTGAAAATCGCCTCGACGAGATTGCCAATTGCGTTTGCGTCAACGCCAGTTGGCATGACGAGACGCGGGGTATTGGCGCGTGGCTTGCGATACCGGCTGAAGGAGTAGGAGCCCAGCATGAACGAAAGAGCGGCAAGCGACTGATCGGCAATATCGCCATCCAGTTGCCAATCGCCTGTTGGCAGCATGCGAGACAACCTGCCGGGATCCATCGGCGTCAAATCACTTCCGGTGCCAAACAGGGCGCATTCAATGCCCCCCTTTGCATCCGGAACCAGCAGGAGCGCAGGTTTTTTCGGATCGAAACCAGCCGATTTGGCGAATGCTGCGGCAGGCTTGCCGACAACTGCTTCAACCGGTGCGGACTTGCACAAAAAGACCGGTGTTCCCTTTTTCTTCGTCGAAACTGCCGCCAAAATCACCCGCACCTCCCGTTTGTCCGCTCCAGGCAGACCTTGTTGGTTAACCATGCATTAGGGTTAACAGAATATTTCTTGGCGGATGAATCCCGCCAGTAGCGAATCGCTGGCGCAGTTTGACAGGACCTTCGGGACAGCGCCATGAAGCATCGCATTCAACCCTCCAGCCTGACAGCCATTTCGCTGGTACTTGCCTTGGGCGTGGCACTTGGTGGCTGTGCAACCGACCGGCGGCACACAAGTTCGGTTCGCGGCGAAAGCACCTCGGTCGCTTCAATGTCGATGTCCGAGCTCAACCAGCAGACCCGCAAGGCGGACGAAGTTTACCGTCGCAAGCCGAAGGACAAGGGAGCAGGCCTGAACTATGCCTCACTGCTTCGCATGACCGGGCGCGACGATCAGGCATTGGCGGTCATGCGCCAGTTGGTCATTCACCACCCGCAGGACAATGATGTGCTCTCCGCCTATGGCAAGGCGCTCGCCTCCACCGGCAATCTGAAAGATGCGCTTGGTGTCATTGAGCGCGCGCAGCGCCCTGACAGCCCCGACTGGCGGCTGTTGTCGGCAAAAGGCGCCATCCTCGACCAGCTCGACAGATCAGCGGAAGCACGCGAGTTCTACCGCAAGGCGCTCGACATCGTGCCGGACGAGCCGACAGTGCTGTCGAACCTTGGCATGTCCTATCTGCTCACAAATGATCTTGCAGCGGCTGAGACCTATCTGCGAAAGGCCAACACACGGCCTGGCGCAGACAGCCGCGTGCGGCAGAACCTAGCCCTCGTGGTTGGCCTGCAAGGCAGGTTCGACGAAGCTGAGCAGATTGCTTCGGCGGAACTGCCGCCTGAGGCTGCAAAAGGCAATGTCGACTATCTGCGGCAGATGCTGACCCAGCAGAACGCCTGGAGCCAGTTGAAGGCAGAAGACAAGCCCGAACCGGCCAAAGTCCAGTAATCGCTCCAGACTCAAGGCGGAACAGAACTTCAAGACAAAACCGGCGGCACAAGTGCCGCCGGTTTTTTGTTGTCGATTACAGATGAGATGAAATCAGCCGCCTGTCTTGGCGAAAATCTGGATTATCGCCGGACCCATGATGACGGCAAAGAGCACCGGCAAGAAGAACAGGATCATCGGTACGGTAAGTTTTGGTGGCAGCGCGGCGGCCTTCTTCTCGGCTTCCGCCATGCGCATGTCGCGGCTTTCCTGGGCAAGTACCCGGAGCGCCACCGCCAGTGGCGTACCGTAGCGTTCCGCCTGAATCAGCGCCATCGTTACTGACTTGACCCCGTCAAGCCCGGTTCGCGATGCAAGGTTTTCATAGGCCTTTCGGCGTTCCTCAAGATAGGAAAGTTCCGCATTTGTCAGCACCAGCTCTTCGGCGAGCTGCGGCGACTGGATGCCAATCTCGACCGCCACCTTGCGGAAGGCCGCTTCCAGCGACATGCCCGATTCAACGCAGATCAGCATCAGATCGAGCGCATCAGGCCATGCGCGACGGATGGAAAGCTGGCGTTTGCCAATTTGGTTCTTGACGAACATGTTTGGCGCGTAAAAGCCGGCATAGCCAATGAAGAGAACAATGGTCACTTTGACCATCAGCGGGCGATCGATGTTGGCGATGGCAAACACGTAAACCGCCGCGCCGATCAACATGATGATCGGCAGCACCAGCCGGAAAAACAGAAACACATAGATGTGGGACTGCTTGCGATAGCCCGCCATCTTGAGGTTGCTGAAAGTGTTTTCATCGGCCAGCGCCTTGCGCAGGTTCAGCCGTTCAACGAGGTTGCGCATAACGCCGGATGTGTCCTGGCGCAGGGAAACAGGGCCACCCTTGTTGCGTTTTTCATTGAGGCGGGCACGTTCGCGCATGCGTATCTTGTCGCGCTCCAGCGCAGCGGATTTCATGCGTGTCGACAATTCATCGCGCTGCAACATCGGCATGGCGACTGTGAGGACCGTTGCAAAGACCGCAACCGCCGACAGGATTGCCAGCATTATAACCGGCTCAAACACTTTCAACGCAGTGGAAAGCATGATGCCGGTCTCCTAGAAGTCGAAGTTGATCATCTTCTTCATGACGAGGATGCCAATGGTCATCCAAAGACCGGAGCAAACAAGGATGATATTGCCGGTTTCGTGCGTGAAGAGGATTTTGATGTAATCGGGGGTGGTGAGATAGACGAGCGTCGACACCAGAAACGGCAGCGCACCAATGATGCCCGCCGAGGTCTTTGCTTCCGTCGACATCGCCTCAATCTTGTATTTCATTTTCTTGCGGTCGCGCAGGACGTTCGACAAATTGCCGAGCGCTTCAGACAAATTGCCGCCTGCGGACTGTTGAATTGCAATGACGATGCCGAAGAAATTCGATTCGGTCAGCGGCATGTTTTCGTAGAGCCGGGTTACCGCTTCGGACAATGGAATGCCCATTTGCTGGGTATCGATGATGCGGCGGAACTCGGTGCAAACCGGCTCCTTGGCTTCACGCGCAATGATTGAGAGGCATTCATTTACCGGGAGACCCGCGCGCACACCGCGAACAATGACGTCAACGGCATTTGGAAATTCTTCGAGGAACTTGTTCATCCGGCGCTTGCGAATGCGCGAAACCATCCAGCGCGGAAAGCCGAAGCCACCAACCAGGGTTGAGGCAAGAATCACGAACGGCGGAGCGCCGAAAAAGAAAGCGCCAATTGTGAACAGGATGGCGCACCCGAAGGAAATGAGCCAGAATTGGCGCATTGTCATTTTCAGGCCAGCCTGCTGGATCTGCTTCTTCAATCCAACATTGTTCTTGTTTCGCTCGCGCTGCTTCGCTTCAAGTTCCTTGAGTGAATCCTGAACCGACTTCTTGCGTTTGGCGACATCGGCAACCCGCGCAGCTGCCGTGGCGCGGTTGTTTTCCTTGCGGCCTTGAAGCGATTTGACACGCTTCTCCTGCTTCACTTCGTTGGAAACGCGATCGAACATGAAGCCATAAATCAGGCCGGCGGCAGCCAGCGTGACAAGCCCTATGAACGACAGAACCGTGACATCAAGCCCGAACATCAGCTGGCATCCCCGCTGCGGTCAGTGGCAGCATCAATGGCGGCGGCGAGGCGTTTTTCTTCGTTGTAGTAACGTGCACGATCCCAGAAATGCGGGCGACCGATGCCGGTGGAAACGTGCTTGCCGATGATCTTGCCGTTCGCGTCTTCGCCTTCCATTTTGTAAAGGAAGAGGTCCTGCGTGGTGATGACATCGCCTTCAAGACCAATGACTTCGGTGATGTGGGTGATGCGGCGCGAACCATCGCGCAGTCGGGTGGCCTGGATGATTACGTCGATCGAGCCGACGATGATTTCGCGCACGGTCTTGGCCGGCAGGTTGTAGCCACCCATCGCGATCATGGATTCAATACGGTTGAGGCACTCTCGCGGATTGTTCGAGTGGATCGTGCCCATCGAGCCGTCGTGGCCGGTGTTCATTGCCTGAAGCAAGTCGAACACTTCAGGTCCGCGCACTTCGCCGACGATGATGCGTTCGGGCCGCATGCGCAGGCAGTTCTTGACGAGGTCGGTCATGGTGATCTTACCCTCGCCTTCAAGGTTTGGCGGGCGGGTTTCCAACCGGACGACATGGGGCTGCTGCAATTGAAGTTCGGCCGAGTCTTCGCAGGTGATGATGCGTTCGTCGGAATCGATGTAGCGCGTAAGGCAGTTCAGGAGGGTTGTCTTGCCGGAGCCTGTACCGCCAGAGATGATGACATTGCAGCGCACGCGCCCGATGATCTGGAGGATCGTAGCGCCCTCCGGCGTGATCGATCCGAACTTGACCAACTGGTCGAGTGTCAGCTTGTCCTTCTTGAATTTACGGATGGTCAGTGCCGGTCCGTCGATGGCGAGCGGCGGCGCGATGACGTTGACACGCGAGCCATCGGGAAGACGTGCGTCGCAGATCGGGCTGGATTCATCAACCCGGCGGCCTACCTGGCTCACGATGCGCTGGCACACATTCATCAGCTGCGTGTTGTCACGGAAACGAATGCCAGCGGGACGAACCTTGCCGGCCACTTCGATGAAAGAAGTTTTTGCGCCGTTGATCATGATGTCGGCGATGTCGTCGCGCGCCAGAAGCGGCTCCAGCGGACCATAGCCCAGGACATCGTTGCAGATGTCCTCGAGCAGGTCTTCCTGCTCGGAAATGGACATTGCCATGTTCTTGATGGAGACGATGTCATTGACGATGTCGCGAATTTCTTCGCGCGCCGCTTCGGTCTCCATTTTTGCGAGCTGACCCAAGTCGATGGTGTCGATCAGCGCGGAAAAGACGCTCGATTTCGTGTCGTAATAGTCTTCGGTCTTTTCGCGAACCATGGGTTCAGAAGGCGTCACGATCTTCGGTGTCGGCTCAATCTTGAGCCGGTCGAATGCCGATTGCGATTCAGGCGAAAGGTTCTTGGGGGCGGGAGCTGATTCCACCGGCTTTTGCGGCACAACTTGTGCTGGCGCACCAAAGCTGGTTCCGCCTGCTGAATTTCCGCCACGTTTGCCGAACATTTCGTATCCTCACAATTTCAAGTCATTTCAGGCTTCCTGCAGCCTGGCAGGTCAGATTTGGCTTGGTCAGCCCTTCTTGCGGCGCAGCCGCGAAAGTATGTTCAAGCCGCCTTTTTTCTTTTCCTGCCTGATCTCGCCGCGCCCGGTCAGAACCTGCGCCAGCAAGTCAAATGTCGCCGAGACGGGGCTCTTGGGATCAGCTTCAGAAATCATCTGGCCGTTGTTGGAGGCCGTTCCGAACAACGCCGGATCAAACGGGATGACCGCCAGGGGATCCACGCCAAGCGGCGATGTGAAATCTGAAACACTGATTTCCGGACGCTTCGGCATTCCCACCTGATTCATCACGAGGCGAGGCTTGTGATCGTTTGGACGCAACTCGCTCAAGGTGTCGATCAGGTTCTTTGCGTTGCGCAGGTTTGCAAGTTCCGGGCACGCGGTAATGATCACTTCGTCGGCAGAAGCAAGAATCTGGCGGGTCCAGCCAGTCCAAATATGCGGAATATCGAGAATCACACATGGAGCGCCACGCTGGGCAACTTCCAACAGGGATGTGAACGCGTTCTTGTCGAAGTCGTAGGTGCGCTCCAATGTTGATGGCGCGGCCAGCAGGCTCAGATGTTCAGCGCATTTGGCCAGAAGACGGTCGAGCAGGATGTCGTCCATGCGTTCGGGCGAGAACACCGCTTCGGCGATGCCTTGCGGCGGGTCCTGATCAAGGTTGATGTTTGCGGTGCCAAAGGCCAGGTCCATGTCGGTCAGGACCACATCGTTGCGGAAACGCGAAGAAATCGACCAGGCCACGTTGTGGCAGATCGTCGAGGAGCCGCAGCCACCTTTCGCACCGATGAAGGCGATGACCCTGCCGATCGGGCCTGTCTCGGGATTGACGAAGATGGTGGACACCGAGCCCATGAAATCAGCCATGGAAATGGGTGCCACGAGGTAGTCGGAGACGCCGCTGCCAATGAGTTCACGGTAAAGCGAAATGTCGTTGGAATGGCCAATGACCACCACCTTGGTTTCGCTGTCGCAGACTTCTGCAAGTCGCGCCAATGAACCGACGATCTGGTGGCCGGGAAGCTTTGATTCAACAACAATGAGGTTGGGCGTTGGGGCCGTGCCATAAAATTCCACGGCAGCCGGTATGCCGCCCATGTGGACCTTTACATGCGCCCGCGCCATGCGGCGGTCACGCGAGCTGGATTCGAGCGCCTGCGCGACCGCTTCGCTTTCGCAGAACGCCTGGATGGTCACCCGGGGGATTGGACGGATATCGCCGATGTCGCCCATTGAGACCGACACATCATCGGTCTCGTAGCCATCTGCAAGTGCCTGATTGTTAACCATGTTTGCCATCTTGTTCCGTCCCGCAGGATTGATATCCATGCAATTCTTGTTGTTAGACCGCAGTTTGCGCTGTCATCAGAAGAGATCCGGCAGAGAACCAGAACCGTCCTCGCGCCAGTCATTGATGACATTGGTTCGCCGGGTTGCGTCGATCTCGGATTCACCGCGCGGTGCAAGCAAATCGGCGGGGTTGGCGACCATTGCGGCAAGGTTCTTCTGGGTTGAACAGCCGAAATTGTTGTAGTTGCGGTTTTCAGCTGTGTTCAGGATGTCGTCGTCCCACACACCGCACTCGCTGGGTACTTCAGCGATGATGCCGGCGAACACCAGACGAACGGTTGCAGCATCACCATGGCCTGCTGCGCTGTAGCTTTGCATGCTTACCCGGCTGGCCGCGATGCCGCGTTCTGCAAAGACGCTGACTATTTGGCGAGCTACATGCTTGGCAGCAATTTCGTTCGCCGAGCCTGTCGGGATGAGGATGGCCATCTGGCCAGCACCCGACTGCTTGAATCGCGAGGCAAACGACAGTGCCACCGCCCTGTCGCGATACGAAAGTTCGCGGGCATTCGGCGAAACCACGATGTCTTCGGCGGTTTCATCCTGGCGAACCACGATCGGGTGACGGGTGCGATAATCTTCCGGCGTGGCACCAGCAATATAGTGGTTGCGATCATAAGATGCGCAGCCAGAGCCAATGGCTGCCGACAGCACCAACGCCAGAGCTGGAAGAGCCGACGGCATTTTTCGCAAGGCGGCCAATGCCTTTTTCAATCCGCGAGGCGGTTGCGGGCGGTTGTCGTTTACTGCGTACATGGGATGCGCTCCGCTAAAGATATCCGGTGTCATTTGAAAATGAATCCTACTTTGCCGTGGTAGCGGCCGGCCGGGACCTTGCCTTCGGCGGTTCCGTAAATGCGATTGACGCGGCCAAGGAACATGCCAGCACCATCGGCAGCCGGATTGAAGTTGTCGTCCGGCCTTGCCATCTTGGAGCGCGCAACGGGGCGAACCAGATAGGGAGTGACCATGATGACGAGTTCGGTCTCGTAGCGCTGGTATTCGCGGCTGCGAAACAGCGTGCCAAGTACCGGTATCTTGCTGAGGCCGGGGAAGCCTGAAACGGTCTGGCGAACGTCGTCCTTCAAAAGACCGGCGATGACCATGGTGCCGCCAGATGGCAGTTCAACTGTGGTTTCAGCTTCGCGGCGACGGATGCCAGGTGCCGAAGCTGCTGCGGCAGCGCCGCGCGGAATGGCGTAGGAGCCTTCCGTGGTGGGTTCGGAGACTTCGGTGCGTATCTTCAGGCTAATGCGGCCCGGCGAAAGGACGACAGGCGTGAACGCAAGTCCGACGCCATACTCAACCTGCCGATAATTGTACGTGATGGTGCCGGAATCTTCGGTTTTGCCGTCCGACACATTGTATTCGCCGCCAACCTTGAAAGATGCCGTCTCGCCGGAAATTGCGGTGAGCGACGGCTCGGCCAGCGTACGCATGACGCCGGACTGGTCCAGTGCGCGAACGATTGACTCAATCGAGTTGGAGCCATTGCTCCAGTCAGCCGTACCGCGTGACCAGGATGTGTCTTTTCCAAGGGCGAACGGATTGTCGCCAACCAGGCCCCATGCAAGCCCGCCAATAGATCCTGAAGCTGTCAGGTCGATACCGAGCTGCTTGACGACGGTTCGCTGGATCTCGGCAATGGTCACCTTGAGGTTGACCTGGTCTTCACCGTCAATCTGCAGCAGGTTGACGATCTGGCTTTCCTGTCGGCTTTCATCGCCGAAAATGATCGTGGTTCCGGTGCCGCCGGTCTGGTTCTGGTTGAAATTGTTGGTGGTTGCCTCGCCGCCGGTCACAAAGACCTGCGCCAGTTCAACCGCTCTGGCGGAAGCCTGCGGGGTTGGAACGGTGCCGGTCAGGATGACGTTGTCATTGACCATTTCCACCTTGATTTCAGAGCCTGGAATGTATTTCGCCAGATAGGTTTCAAGACCGGCAATGTCGCGCTCGATCACCAGATCGATGCTGAGCAACTGCTTGCCTGCGGAATCGAAAATGAAGATGTTGGTTTCGCCAACCTGCTTGGCAAAGATGTAGATGCGGCGCGAGGACCGGGTCACTGCGTCGGCAACGTCGGGGTTTGCCACGAGAATGTCGTGCGCATCGCCGGGCAGGTCAATCACCATCGATTTGTTGAGTCCGACCGCGACACGGCGGGTTTCACCGACCGATGTTGCGTTCAGTTTGATGTAGTTCTTGGCGCCTTCCAGCGTCTGTGCGGACGCTCCTGGCGCAAACGCTGTCGATGCTGCCGCTGTGAGCGCAACAATGCAGACTGCCGTTTTCAACTTTGCGAACATGACTTCAATCCTGGTCTGTTCCGGATACAAAACCGGCTTCACTGGGCTTCAATTGGCTGAATGGAGACATCCTTGATGTTTCCGTATTTGATGACGCGCACCAGGCCGGCACCACGTTCGCCGCCAAGCAGATGGTCGGCTTCCTTGGTTTCCTGATTTTTGCTGTCAGAGACTGAACGCAGGGTCAGCGCCAACCGGTCTGCCATCTGCTGCGCGACGGTCATGATTTCCGCCTGGCGGGGCGTGAGCTGCAGCGTTGCCGTTTCACCGACAACGACAGCCTCGCCGTCCTTTTCCTCAATGGTCTGGTCAATTGCCAGAACACGGATGTTCTGCAGAATGGTCTCGGTCAGAAAGCCTTCGCCCTCATCCGTCTTCGACCTGCGGGTCATGATGACATCGACATGGTCATTGGGGAGAATGAACCCGCCCGCACTGGTCGCGGTGGAAATGGTGGTGGCAACGGCGCGCGAGCCTGATGGCAGAATTGCTGACATGTATCCGCGGTCAGAGCGGACCAGCTTGGTCTCACGTATCGGCTCGCCCTGATAGAAGCCGCCCCTGGCAATCGCGCCATCGATCTTCTCGAGTGCAGTGGGGTCGCTCGCCTTGACAATGAAGCCGCTGGAAATGGCTTCCTTTGGCCAATCCTGCCAGCGGACCAGTGATGCGCTCAAGCCAGTGCCCATTGCGACGTCGCCAGATGCAACCAGCACCTGCTCAAGTTCGAGCTTCTGGCCCGAAACTTCAACGACCTGCTGTTCCGGCTCGCGACTGGCCAGCGAAAGTGCCAGGAACCCAGCCCCGGCCGCCGCCGCCAATGCGCCGGTCATTACGATGATACGCGCCGCCTTCATGACGATACTCCCACAGTGCACACAACATGCGATTCCGTGGGGACATCATGGGTCTTGAAAGGTGTAATTATGGTTAACGGGATGCTGAGAATTTAGGTTAATTGATTGTTAAAATTGTACATTCGCCAATTTTGCACCAGTTTCCCGCAATCCCTGCTTGAAACGGCCTGCTGAAGACGAAAGCGGCCAGCGCATCAACGCCAGCCGCAACCCCTTCGCAAATGGCCGTCTGCGATCAGCCGCCGAAAGCGCGGACCGATGAATAGACATGCTCCATCCACAAGGTTTGCGGATAAACGAAGATTGCCGCAGCTCCAAGGGCGATGCCATAGGGAATGCCCTGATCTGCGCGGTAGAGCCTTGCGATCCAGTCGACATTGGCGACCCGGTCCGGCAGCGGCGCTGACCGAATTCGCAGAATAACAAGTGTCAGAATGCCGCCAAAGAACGCGGCAACCAGCAGGTACGGCATCATGAATTCCCAGCCCAGCCACAGGGCCGTGGATGCGGCAAGCTTGGCATCGCCACCGCCGATTGCGCCGATTGCAAACAGGGCAATGCCTGCGGAGAGGACAACCGCGAATATGGCAAAATGCATGCCGATGGCTGGCAACGGCATGCCAATGGCAACGGCAAACGCCAGGAAGCCCGCAATAAGCGCCATTGAAACCTTGTTGGAAATTGTCATGGAGACAAGATCCGACGCAGCCGCAAACGCCATGAAAAAGGGAAAGAACAATATGAGCGCTGTGTTGAGCATGGCTGTCCATCCAGATGTTTGGCAGCATTATGGGCGGGCCGCGTTCCCATTTGGTTAATGCAGCGAACCCTTGGCTGATCTCAGGAAACAGAAAAGCCGCCTGCGGCGAGCAGGCGGCTTTTCAAAAACCAAACCGTATCCGAAAAGCTTAGAGAAGCTTGCCAGAGATGTTGGTGAATGTGTCGTTGACGCCGCCTCCAACTGCGGTCGCGCCGCCGATGATGGCAACAGAAATCAGGGCTGCGATCAGGCCGTATTCGATGGCTGTTGCGCCGGATTCGTTCTTCAGGAAACGTGCTACGAATTTCATGTGAGTGCTCCTTGGTCCATTGGTTTTGCACTTGATGTGCGGCCGACCGGATGTCTTCCGGTTCTGACTTCAGTGAGTATGACAAAGGCAATTTTCGATTTTGTTAAAAGACACGGTAAAGAAAAAACAAAACTCGCGGTTGCCGGACATCACAAAGAGAAAAGCCGCCTGCGGCGAGCAGGCGGCTTTCCAAAAACCAAACCGTATCCGAAAAGCTTAGAGAAGCTTGCCAGAGATGTTGGTGAATGTGTCGTTGACGCCGCCGCCAACTGCGGTCGCGCCGCCGATGATGGCAACAGAAATCAGGGCTGCGATCAGGCCGTATTCAATGGCTGTTGCGCCGGATTCGTTCTTCAGGAAACGTGCTACGAATTTCAGGTGAGTGCTCCTAGGTCCGCTTGTTTTTCGCTTGTGCGGCCGATCGCAGCGGAGCGATCTGACTGACGCCATTTACCCACACGCGACTTACGGAACGTTTAACAGCCATCGTTTCCAAAACAGAAATTTTCAAAGTCAATTGCAAACAAAATTGGCGGCAGGCACAAAAAAACCGCCTGCGGCGAGCAGGCGGCTTTTTCGATTTGCTGGATGGAAAAGCTTAGAGAAGCTTGCCCGAGATGTTGGTGAATGTGTCGTTGACGCCGCCGCCAACTGCGGTCGCGCCGCCGATGACTGCAACAGAGATCAGGGCCGCGATCAGGCCGTACTCGATTGCTGTTGCGCCGGATTCGTTCTTGAGGAAACGTGCTACGAATTTCACGATGTTGCTCCTTGCTCCAGGTTTTTGCACTTGATGTGCTGTCGACCGGGTGTTCCCGCTCTGACTGGATGCAAACTAGCAAGCTTGTCTTTCACCGGGGTTAAGGCACACGGTATGCAACCGGTAAAGATGATTTCGACAATCCGAAGCTGTTTGGGTTGAACGGATGAAAATGGCCATCTGCGGCATTCATTCGGCCTCTTACATTATAATATGCGGCAAAAACGACGCGCGCGTCTTCCGGCACGAGCTGCAGCTATCATTGCGCAGTTTACCATTCCTAAACCAAAATACCCGATTGTCGTTCTTCAAGTAGGCAATGGAGTAGCGGCATGAAAATGATCCAAACAGTGTTGGCGGCGATGGCTGCCGCGATGGTTCTCACCAGCCATGCCGCCGCATCCGATGCCTTGCCGGTCATTGATGCCCAGGAAACCGTGATTGTCACGGTTGACCGGGCCAAGGTGTTCCACGTTTCACGCCCGGCTGCCACCGTCATTGTCGGTAACCCATCCATTGCAGATGCGACGGTTGAAGACGAGCGCACGCTTGTTCTTACAGGTCGCTCTTTCGGTGTCACCAACCTCATCATTCTGGATGCAAAGGGCGAGGCGATTGTCGACCAGACCCTGGTGGTCAAGGGACATGAGACAAACACCGTGCGAATTTATCGCCGATCTGACCGCGAAACGCTGGCTTGCGCGCCGGTGTGCGAACCAACCCTGACCATCGGCGACAATGCACGGTCCTTTGCCTTCGCCAACGAACAGATCACGGCTCGCAACACACTTTCCGACGCCAAACAGTGATCGCGTCGTTCCCAAAAGCTGCGTGAATGGTAAAGGGGCAGTAAACCAGACCGCCCTTGTTTCCTGAAGCTTGGGAACCCTCCCTTAAGGTCCATGTGTTACCCATGCTGCAATCAGCAGGATTCAGTATCAGGGTGACATCATGCAAGAAACGTTTCCTTCAGATGGAAAAAAGCGGCGCAGCTTTTTCAGCGCACCTCGCATTGTGCGACGTTTCCGCGATGATGATCGAGGCGTGACAGCAATTGAATTTGCCATTCTCGGCGGTCCCTTCTTCTTTCTGCTTTTCGGGATCATCGAAAGCTCGCTGATCTTCTTTGCAGGCCAGATGCTTGAAAGCTCGGTTGACGAAGTCGGCCGGAAAATCCGCACGGGCCAGCTCAACAACACAATCACCGAAGCCCAGTTCAAGCAGGAAGTCTGCAACTCGGCAGCCATTCTCTTCACCTGCGCCGACATCAAGATCGACATGCAGGTAGCAGCCAAATTCGATGATCTTGGTGACCCGCCGGTCCCGGATGCCGGTACCAATCAAAGCGATTTCTCTGGTTATTCGTTCACGGCTCCTTGCCCGGAAGAAATCGCGATGGTGACCGCCAGCTACGAATGGCCGATCTTCACGATCTTTGTTTCTGACGCGGTGTATCCGCAGTCCAAAGGCAAATCGGGAAGTGCTTTCCGCAAGATCCTGCTGAATGCGATTTCTGTGTTCCGTACCGAACCCTATCCGGCAGGTGTCGGCGGACGAGCGTGCTGACATCGCCATCCAATCCAACTCCACAGGCCAATTCCACCAGGAACAAAACCATGACACTTCAAAAACTCTGGAAAGCTGGAACAACAAGGGTTCTTGTTTGCCTGGATGCATTTCGCCATGAAACGCGCGGTGTCGCTGCGGTGGAGTTTGCATTCATTGCGCCCATCCTGATCCTGCTGCTTGTTGGAACTGTCGAGCTTTCATCGGGTGTTGCGGTCAACCGCAAGCTTTCTCGCCTGTCCAGCACATTGAGCGACCTCGTCACCCAGAGCCAGTCGTTGACCAACAATGACGTCAACGACATCATGGATGCATCGGCAAAAGTCATGCACCCCTATACCAGCCAGGTGAAAATCGTACTGACCGGCATCACCGTTGATGCAGGCGGCACTGCCAAGGTTGCCTGGAGCAAGGCCAAGAACGCGACGCCGCTGAACGCCGGTGCCACGTACTCGGCAGTTCCGGTGAAAATCAAGAAGCCGGGCACCTTCCTGGTTTCCGCAAAGGTTTCCACGGAATATGTGCCAGCCTTCGGCTGGGCGCATTACAGCGAGGAAAAGGGCGTGTATTTCAGCAGAACCGCCATCAACATGGATGAGGAAATCTTCCTGCGTCCGCGTATCGGATCTGAAGTCAAGGTCAACTGAACCCTGCTTGTGTGAAACGAACAAAATGGCCCCGCTTGTGCGGGGTCATTTTTTTTCGACCTCTGTCGTTATTCCCCGGCTTCTGTAGGCGGCTGCGAGCGGCTCGAACTGTGACTGCCGCGCGGCAAGAAAGCCGCCGCCATAAACCGGTTCAACAGAATCATAGGCAACCGGATCGGTCGAAAACAGGCTCGAAAGCAGCGATCGCAAGATGGTCTTGGCTTCGCCATCGAGGGTGCGCCTGACTGCATGTACCCGGTGCGGGATGGGTGATGACAGCCAGATTGAGCGATATGCGGCCGGATCGGCCCCAAATTGCGCCATTGCGTAGAGCGTGCCCCTTGCCAGGTTTTCAGGTGCCGGATCGGGCGTCCAGCCAAGCAGCGCATCGACGGTTCCATCGGACAGCGCCGCGATCGCTTCCCCGCTGGTCGAAAACGGCACGACTTCCACTTCATTTGACGAAAGATCGAGCCCCTGCGAGGCAAGCTCATGGAGCGCCAGCAAATTTCCGCCAATGGCACCGGTTTCCATCAGTGCAAGTTTGCGGCCCTTCAACGAGGCAAGGCTGGAAGGGCCATCGGCCCGAACAATCAGACTTTGGCGGAAAGCAGACGCGCCGTCACCGGAGGTCGCAATCACCAATGGGTCAATGCATTCACACGCGGCATGGGCGGCGGCAAAGGCATTGGCCGAAAGGATTGCGTATTCGACGCGTGATCTGGTAGTTGCGTCAATCAATGCGGGATAGTCTTTGGCCGGCGCGATTTCGACCGGCATGCCCAGCGCCGATTCCAGTGCAAGTCTGAAGGGCTCTGCGCGCAAGGCTGTGGTTGCCGCATCGCCATTGGCAGCAATTGCCACGCGAAAAGTGCCAATCTCTTCGCGCCAGTCTGCAAATGCAGGGTACCAACCAATCAGCGTAGCCATGATGGCAAGGCTGATGACCCTGACTGCTGTGGTCGCGTTCATGCCTGATTCCCGTTGTGAAACATTTGCACTCTCTTTCGCGCAATTTTGGTCAAAAGAAAACCGGGGTCAAAAACTCAATCACCGGCGTGAAATGGCGCGGCTGTCCACCTGGGGCATGGCGACAGCCCCAGGCTTTCTGGTATGCTCCGGCATCGGGGAAGTTCTAAACGCAATGAAAGTGCAGGCAGTCATGGCTCGGGCGTTCTTGGTGGTGCTGGATTCGGTTGGCATCGGTGGCGCACCGGATGCAGACGCGTATGGCGATGAAGGTGCAAACACGCTCGGGCACATTGCAGCAGCTTGTGCGGCAGGCGATGGCGATGAAGCGGGCGTGCGAAGCGGCCCATTGCGGCTTCCAAATCTTCAACGGCTTGGCATCGGACTGGCGGCTGCAAATGCAAGCGGCGCCCTGCCGGAGGGTTTTTCTGCAACACCGGCGCTGGCCGGGGTTTGCGCAAGTGCTGCAGAACGCTCGCAAGGCAAAGATACCCCATCGGGTCACTGGGAAATTGCTGGCGTACCGGTTCCCTTTGATTGGGGCTATTTCCCAAGGACCATTCCAACGTTTCCGCCGCAACTGACCCAAGCACTGATAAAACAGGCGCAATTGCCGGGCATTCTGGGCGACAAACATGCCTCTGGAACTGAAATCATTGCCGAGTTGGGCGAGGAACACATCAGGACCGGCAAGCCCATCTGCTACACATCCGGCGATTCCGTTTTCCAGATTGCCGCACATGAAAGCCATTTCGGCCTGCAAAACCTCTATCGGCTTTGCGAAATTGCCCGAAAACTTGTCGATCCGCTCAACATTGGCCGTGTCATCGCCCGGCCATTCATTGGCGAAACGGCACAGGATTTTGAGCGGACCGGCAACCGCAAGGATTATGCTGTGCTGCCACCCGAACCAACGCTGCTTGACCGGGCCAAAGCTGCCGGGCGCGCTGTCATCGCCATTGGAAAGGTGGATGACATCTTTGCCCACAGTGGCACCACGGATGTGCGCAAGGCCAATGGCAACAAGGCAATTCTGGCACAGACAATCGGGGCCATGAACGAACTGCCTGATGGCGGCCTTTGTTTCACAAATTTCGTTGATTTCGACCAATTGTATGGCCACCGGCGCGATGTGCCGGGGTATGCGGCGGCACTTGAAACCTTTGACGGCTGGCTGCCGCAACTCATGGCTGCGATGCATCCGGGCGATCTCATGGTGCTGACTGCAGATCACGGCAATGACCCGACATGGCCGGGCTCCGACCATACCCGCGAGCAGGTGCCGGTCATGTTCTGGAGCCCGTCAATTCGCCCGGCCAATGTTGGCGTTCTGAATGGCTTTTCGCATATCGGCGAAACGCTTGCGGCTCATCTTGGGCTTGCACCTGGAAACCATGGATTTGCTATCAGGGAAGCGCTTGCATGATCGTACCTAAAGCCGAAATCCACTGTCACATCGAGGGCGCGGCCAGCCCGGCACTTGTTCGCGAGCAGGCAAAAAAATACGGGGTGGATGTTTCCTCGTTCATTTCCCCAAACGGTGAATACATCTGGAAAGATTTCACCAGCTTCCTGAAGGCTTATGATGGCGCGGCCAGCTTGTTCCGCTCCCCACAGGATTATTCGCTGTTGGCAGAGACCTATCTGCTTTCACTCGCGGCCGAGGGAGCGATCTACAGCGAGTTCTTCATTTCCACCGACCACGCCACCATTGCAGGCCTTTCAGCGCGGAGTTATGTCGAAGGCCTTGCCGACGGCATGGAAAAGGCGCGCGTTGCCACAGGCATTGAATCACGAATGATAGCGACCGGCTTGCGCCACACGGGACCCCAAGCCGTGCTTGCAGCGGCCCGAACCGCAATCTCGCTTGCGCACCCACTGGTTACCGGCTGGGGCATGGCGGGAGACGAGCGCATGCACCATCCCCGTGACTTTGCCAATGCATTCGACCTCGCCCGAGAGTCCGGCTTTGGCATCACCGTGCATGCCGGTGAATTGGCCGGGTGGGAAAGTGTCGAAGCGGCGATGGACCATTTAAAGCCTGCGCGGATCGGGCATGGCGTGCGCGCCATCGAGAACCTCGATCTGGTGCGAAGGATCGCCAGCGAAGCAGTCGTTCTTGAGGTCTGTCCTGTGTCCAATGTGGTTTTGAAGGTCTTTGACAGCTTCGCTGATCACCCGTTTGCTGCGCTCGACAAAGCAGGCTGCATGGTCACGCTGAGTTCAGACGATCCGCCGCATTTCCATACCTCGCTAGCAAGGGAATACCGCGAAGCTGCAGACAATTGGGGCTACGGTCCTGCCGATCTGCTGCGGTTTACCCGCAATGCCATCAATGCAGCGTTCATAGATGGGGAAACGCGAGTGCGGCTGCTTGAGAAGTGCTCCCTTGAAGGCGTAGTCTGAAAACGCATTCCTGCAGTCGTACCAGCATCCGAAATTGGAGCATTCATGCCCGAAACCCAGAACGCCGCACCCCGCAAGCAAGTGACCGTGGTTGACCATCCGCTCGTTCAGCACAAGCTGACGATCATGCGCAACAAGGAAACTTCGACGGCCAGCTTTCGGCGGCTCCTGCGGGAAATTTCCCTGCTGTTGTGCTATGAGGTGACGCGGGATCTGGAACTGACCACCACCCAGATTGAAACGCCGCTGCAGCCGATGGAAGCGCCGACGCTCGAAGGCAAAAAGCTGGTGTTTGCCTCGGTGCTGCGCGCGGGCAACGGATTGCTTGAAGGCATGCTGGATCTGGTGCCCGCAGCGCGCGTCGCGCATATCGGATTGTACCGCGACCACGAAACGCTGGAGGCGGTCGAGTATTATTTCAAGGCACCCCAGGACATTGGCGATCGGCTGGTCATCGTGGTGGACCCGATGCTGGCAACTGCAAATTCTGCCATTGCCGCCGTTGACCGGCTGAAACGGCGCGGTGCAAGCAATATCCGTTTCCTTTGCCTGCTGGCAGCTCCAGAAGGGATCAAGCGGTTTACGATTGCCCATCCCGATGTTCCCGTGGTGACCGCAGCAATCGACAGCCACCTCAATGAAAAGGGCTACATTGTCCCGGGCCTTGGGGATGCAGGCGACCGGATGTACGGAACCAAATAGTCACCAATTCTTAACCTCCAGCCAAAGTTTCCGCAGCCATGCCTGCGCATAAACCGGTTTGTGACATGGCTGTGCGATCTTGCCCGCAACCTCATCGGGAGCAGCGGCATGTGGCGCTACATTTTCATGGCGATTTCCTTCCTCAGCTTTGCCACCTACGGGCCGGCGCTGATCCAGGAAAAACTGGTCGAAAACCGCCAAACGGATGCGCCTGCGATCGTGGCGAAAGCTGAATCAAAGGTAGCGTCAGACAATCCGCTGTCTGGTCGCTCGGTCAAGATCACAGCCGATTCTCGCGGACACTTCATCGCCAAGGCAAAGATGAACGGACGCTCTGTCGATGTGCTCGTTGATACCGGCGCAACGCAGGTTGCGATCAATGAGTCCACGGCCAAACGCATCGGACTCAAGCTACAGAAATCCGATTTCAAATACCGGGTCAGCACTGCCAATGGCGAGACCAAGGCAGCATCAGCCGTGATCGAATCAATCGAGATCGGCCGGGTGCGGGTTGAAAACGTGAAGGCCAGCATTCTCAAAGATGAGGCGCTTGGTGGCATCCTGCTGGGCATGAGCTTTCTTGGGCAGCTGAAAAGTGCCGAGGTTCACAGCGGCACTTTGGTGCTGACGCAGTAATCAGCCAATTCTTTCGATGATTGCCGCCGGTGCCGTTCCGCCTCGCCGGGCAGCCTGCAAGACCCGCTGCCTTGCGCGCTCGGCACTGGCATCATCACGCGCCAGTATCCGGCAAAGGGGTGCTTTCCCGTCCCAGTCACGACCGGCAATCGCAACAAGACCGACCGCATGGTCAATTGCATCCTGCGGGCGGGTGCGACCTCCGCCAAGCTCGATCACCGCAAGCCCGATTTGCCTTGTGTCGAAAGCCAGCCTGCCCCGGCAATGATCTGCAATAGCTGCATCGGCCATCACGGCAATTTCGATGGGTGGCATGGCGAGATGGGCTTGCGGGCGCTCGACAAAATCAATTGGTCCGCCAAGTTCACCGACCATCTGGCCGAACCGCTCCGCTGCCTTTCCGGACTTTAATGCATGCTCCATCCGGCTTGCCCCGTCGCTGGTATCCGTAGCAATTCCGGCCGAGACCAGCATTTCCGCACCCAGCGCGACGGTTACCTGCCAAAGCGTTGCATCGATGTGCTTGCCGGTGAGGAAATCCACCGCGTTCTGCATTTCGACCGCATTGCCGGCCGCAGAGGCAAGCGGGTGATCCATATCCGTGAGCAAGGCGGTGGTTTTCAGCCCTGCACCATTGGCAACTTCAACAAGGCTGGTTGCCAGTTCGCGCGCCTTGTCCAGCGAATCCATGAATGCACCCGAGCCAGCCTTGACGTCGAGCACCAGACCTTTCAGACCGGCGGCCAGCTTCTTGGACAGGATCGAAGCGGTGATCAGCGGCACGCTTTCAACTGTCGCGGTGACATCGCGGATGCCGTAGATGCGTTTGTCAGCAGGTGCAAGATTGGCGGTCTGGCCGATGATGGCACAGCCAACCGATTTCACGACCTTTCGAAAAAGCGCGTTGTCAGGTGACGTACTGTAGCCCGGTATTGCATCAAACTTGTCGAGCGTGCCACCGGTATGGCCAAGGCCGCGCCCGGAAATCATCGGCACAAAGCCGCCGCATACGGCTACAGCGGGAGCCAGCATCAGCGAAACATTGTCGCCAACGCCGCCGGTCGAGTGTTTGTCCACCACTGCGGGGCCAAGGTCTGACCAGTCCAACACATCGCCTGAATCGCGCATGGCAAGGGTCAGTGCCACTGCCTCGTCGCGGTTCATGCCATTGAGAAACACTGCCATTGCGAGCGCGGCAATCTGGCCTTCACTGACCGCCCCGCTGGTTACGCCCGCCACAAAGTCAGCTATCTCTGCTGGCGAAAGCTGCTGATGGTCGCGCTTTTTGCGAATGGTTTCCTGCGGCAGCATGGTCATACGCCAAACGGCGTCCAGATCGTCTTGATCCGGACAGCATGAAACAGGAATTCACGGCCCTGCCCTTCGATCGGGCTGTACCAGTCGCGGGCCTTGCCGTTGTTCACCCATGTGGGTTTGAGATTGCCTGCCGATTCCAGTTCAACGCTGGCGCTGCCTTCAGCAGTGCCAAAGTACCAGTGACAGGCGATGTCGTCGTGCTTTGCAATGTCCTTGGCCAGGGCGTCGCGCGGGCCAGTGACGAAATTGACGACGCCACCGGGAACATCGGATGTATCCAGCACCTGGTACAAATCGCCCGCCAGCAGTGGCCAGCGTTGCGATGGCGTGACCACTACCCTGTTGCCAACCGCGATGGCAGGCAGCACCAGCGAAACAAGCGACAGCAGTGGCGCTTCATCGGGCGCAGATATCGCCAGAACCTCGAAAGGTTCGTTGAGCGCAAGGCTCAGCATGTTTGCCGCCGGTGCCCGGACCGCGCCATCATATTTGTCTGCCCAGGCCGCATAATGCATGATCCGGGCAACAGACGTTTCCACCTCACGACGAGCGGCGGCATCGCTGACACCGCAAAGCCGTTTGAGCCTTGCCTCAAAATCGGCGGCGCGCGCCTCAAGGTTCTCGGCGAGGAAATAAAGAACCTGCGCCCGGCCATGGCCGGTCATCCCCGCCCAGTGGCTTTCGGCATGCGCAGCTTCGACAGCGTTGCGAATGTCCTTGCGATTGCCAAATCCGGCTTCCGAAACCAGCCTGCCTTTGGCGTCCAGCACAGGATAGGAATAGCCCGAATCCGGGCGGGCTTGCGCCCCGCCGATGTAGTTTTTCATGGTCCGGTCGAGACCGCCACCCAGCGATGTTCCCTGCGGCAAGGGCTCGGGCAATGGCGAGGATGGAGGCAAGGCCCTGGCCTTTTTCGACCATGCCGGAACGAGGTATTCCATCATGCCTTCGCGTCCGCCTTCGCGGCCAAAGCCCGATTCGCGGTAACCGCCAAACCCGGCTGCTGCATCAAAAAGATTGGTTGAATTGATCCAAACCACTCCGGCCTTGAGCCTGCGGGCGGTATCGAAGGCGACGTCCAGGCTCTGACTCCAGATCGACGCGGCAAGGCCGTAGCGGGTGTTGTTGGCAAGCTCCACCGCTTCGCCCGGTGTGCGGAAGGTCATCGAGGCAATGACCGGACCAAACACTTCTTCCTGCGCAAGTCGCGAAGCTGGTTCAACGCCCGTGAAAAGCGTGGGCGGATAAAAGCAGCCCTTCAACGGTGCCGCCTGCGCCCATGACGGCTGCCAGATCTGTGCGCCGGAAGCAACGCCTTCACGAACCCGCGCTTCAATGTTTTCGATCTGCACCGGATCGACGACAGCACCAATATCGATCGCCTTGTCGAGAGGATCGCCCATGCGCAATTTTTCCATGCGCGCTTTCAGCAGATCGTGAAACCGGTCAGCAATGCCTTCCTGCACCAAGGCACGCGACCCGGCACAGCAAACTTCGCCCTGGTTGAACCAGATCGCATCAACGACGCCTTCAACAGCGGCATCAAGGTCTGCCTCACTGTGGACTATGAATGGTGATTTTCCGCCCAGTTCCAGCGACAGCTTCTTTGCCTTGCCTGCGGTAGCCTTGCGGATGATGCGGCCAACTTCGGTTGATCCCGTGAAGGCAATCTTGGCAAAGCCATCATGCGCCACCATGGCAGCGCCAGTCGAGCCATCGCCGTTGACGATGTTGAAGACGCCAGCCGGCAAGCCTGCCTCATTGCAGATTTCTGCAAAGGCCATGGCACTCAGCGGCGTATACTCGGCCGGCTTGAGAACCACCGTGCATCCTGCGGCAAGGGCAGGCGCTACTTTCCAGGCCAGCATCAACAGGGGGAAGTTCCACGGAATGATCTGGCCGCACACACCCACAGGCACCTGCCCCGGCAGTTCGCTTTCCAGCAATTCGGCCCAGCCGGCGTGATGGTAGAAATGCCGCGCGACCAGCGGAATGTCGATGTCGCGCGACTCGCGGATCGGTTTGCCATTGTCCATGGTTTCCAAAACCGCGAGCAGGCGCGAATGCTTCTGGACCTGCCTTGCCAAGGCATACAGGTGCCTCGCGCGGGCGTTGCCTGATAGCTTTGACCAGCTGGCAAAAGCCTTTGTCGCGGCGGCCACGGCGGCATCGACATCGCTTGGTGTTCCCAAAGAGATTTCGGCGAGCTTTTCACCAGTGGCCGGGTTGTTGCACGCAAAGCTTTTGGACTTGGCGGCAAAGACAAACTTGCCGCCAATGAAATGGCCAATGCGCCGATTGTGGCGCTCAAGCCAGGCTTTCACCGGTGCAGCATCTTCCGGAGCGGGACCATATTCCATGGACTTCATGAGGGAGCGAATGTCGTTCATCAATCACCTCATGCCATTGCGTGGCGGTTTGCTGCCGAGTAGCGGCCTGTCAGATAATGTTCGATCTGTCTTTCGATGTCAGTCAGCAACGCGCTTGCCCCCAGGCGGAACAGGTCCGGCTCCAGCCATTCGTGTGGCAATTCCTCTTTCATCAGCACCAGCCGGTCGAGCGCGTCCTTGGCCTTGCGAATGCCCCCAGCGGGTTTGAACCCGACCTTGAAGCCTGTCAGCGCGTGGAAGTCGCGAATGGCCCGCGCCATGATCAGGCTGACGGGCAGCGTGGCGTTCACCGCTTCCATGCCCGTCGAAGTCTTGATGAAGTCGGACCCTGCCATCATCGCGACCATCGAGGCGCGGTAGACATTGGTGAGCGTCTTCAGATCACCGGTGGCGAGGATCGCCTTCATGTGTGCATGGCGGCAAGCTTCGCGCATCTGCACCAGTTCATCGTACATTGCCTGCCAATTGCCCGCAAATACGTGGGCGCGGTGAATGACGATGTCGATTTCATCAGCGCCCTGATCGACCGCATAGCGGATTTCGGCAAGGCGTTGCGGCAAGGGGGTCAGCCCGGCTGGAAAACCGGTGGCCACCGAAGCAACCGGAATACCGGTGCCTGCCAGCGCTGCCACTGCAACACTGACCATCGAGGGATAAACGCAAACCGCCCCGGTCCTGATTTCGCCGGGCGATAGACCGAGGGCCTCCACGATGTCATGGCGCAACGGGTTCCTGGCCTTTGCACAAAGCCGCCTGACGCGCCCCGGTGAATCATCGCCTGCAAGGGTGGTCAGATCGATCACCTGAATGGCGCGCAGCAACCAGGCGGCCTGCCATTGCTTTTTTACCGTGCGGCGCCCGCCAAGTGACGAAGCACGGCGTTGCGCCGCAGAAAGATTGACCTCGATGCGTTCAAACCATTCAGGACGAAGCGGCATGATTTCATTGCGCTGGTGCGCCTCGCGCAGGGCGATGAGCTGGCCCGAACCGGCGGTGTTTTTTTCAGGCGTTGCAACAGGGCGTTTCATTGCGAAATCTCCTGAAGGGAAGCGGCAATCAGAGCTCCGAGAATCTTGCCGCCCATGGGTGCCATTTCCTTGGTCTCGCCATGCGACAATTCTCCTCCGGTCATGCCAGCCCCGAAATTGGTGATCACCGAAAAGGCAACGCAATCCAGCCCCAAGAACCTGCCAAGTATGACCTCCGGGACCGTCGACATGCCGACGGCATCGGCACCCAGCATTCGTGCCATGCGGATTTCTGCCGGGGTCTCAAAGCTGGGGCCGGAGAACCACATGTAGACGCCTTCGTGGAGCATGGTGCCCGATGCATCTGCCGAGCGACGAACAGCCTGCATCATTCCGGAATGGTATGCGCTGGTCATGCCGACAAAACGGGCGTCGCTGGGTTCGCCGATCAACGGGTTGAGGCCGGACCAGTTGATGTGGTCGTTGATCATCATCACCGAACCGGGGGGCATGTCGTCGCGCAGCGATCCGGCTGAGTTGGTGAGAACCAGATTGCGAATACCGGCTTCCTTGAGCACCTCCAACGGCAGGCGCATTGCAGCGGGATTGCCGTGTTCGTAGTAGTGGACACGGCCGGATAGCAGGACCACCGCAACCCCGCCAATCGTTCCGGCGACAATCTCACCGGCATGGCCGCTGACCCCCGATGGCGGAAAGCCTTCAAGCTCGCCAAAGGCCAAGCGCACCGGGTTGTCGACGGCGTCGACAAGGCCACCCAGACCGGAGCCAAGAACGACTGCCGTCTGCGGTCGCAGATCGCCAAGGGCGCCGAGCAACCTTGCCGATGCCGGTTTCATTTCACGGTTTCCATGGCGAAGGATTTGGGCAGCAACTCGCCAAGAGTGACAGTCTCCACGACGCCCTTCTGGTCGCACAGATGCACCTTTGTGGACGCCGTGCCAAATTCGCTCAGCCGCTGGCGGCAACCACCGCAAGGCGTGATGGAATCGATCACGTCGCAAATGACCGCGACTTCGGCAATCTTGCCCCCGCCATCCATGACCATGTGGGCGATGGCGCTAGTTTCTGCGCACCAGCCTTCAGGAAACGAGGCATTCTCGACATTACAGCCAGCGAAAGTGCGGCCATCGGTCGTCAGGATTGCTGCCCCGACATTGTACTTTGAGTAGGGGGCATGCGCCCTCGACATGGCCAATGCGGCCAGACGGTGCAGATCTGCGGCCATCGTTCAACGCTCCTTTACATAGGGCACGCCGCCCGCACGTGGCGGAATGGCCTTGCCAATGAAACCCGCCAAGAGGATGACGGTCAGAATATACGGGGTAGCTTGCATCAGCGGAACCGGGATTTCTCCGATGCCAGGCAGTTGGACACCCTGCAGGCGAATTGCAACTGCATCAAGAAAACCGAAGAGCAAACACGCAAAAAGCACCGGGACGGGTTTCCATTTGGCAAAGATCAGCGCGGCAAGCGCAATGAAGCCGCGCCCCGCTGTCATGCCTTTGACGAACCCGGCCGATTGCGCAATTGCCAGATATGAGCCCGCAACGCCGCACAACATGCCGCAGATGATTACCGCTTCATACCGCAACAATGTGACGGATATCCCGGCAGTGTCGACAGCGGCGGGGTTTTCGCCGACCGCCCGCAGGCGCAGCCCAAAGCGGGTGCGGTACAAGACCCACCATGTCAGTGGAACCATGGAAAAGGCGAAATAAACGAGGAAATTATGGCCAGAAACGAGGTCGGACCAGATCGGACCAATGATCGGCACTCCGCGCAGCGCGTCGGCTCCCGGCAGGATGATTTCGTTGAAGCGCTCGGCATTGGAAAGTTGCGGGGTGCGTCCGCCCTGGGCAAACCAGCTAGCGCCCAAAAGCACCGTGGTTCCGGCGGCAAAGAAGTTGATGGCAACGCCCGATACAATCTGGTTGCCGCGCGCAGTGATCGAGGCAAAGCCGTGAACCAATGCAAGGCCAACCGCGATCAGCATGCCAAAACCAAGACCGATCCAGGCGGACTGGAACACCGAAGCTGCAGCGCCGGCAGCAAATGCTGCGCCCAGCATTTTGCCTTCAAGGCCGATGTCGAACACGCCGGCCCGTTCCGAGTAGAGCCCGGCCAACGCTGCCAGCAGCAGCGGCGTCGAGGTTCGAACGGTTCCGTCAAGGATCTGGATGATGGTGGAAAATTCCATGCTCATGCTCCGCCGGGCTGGGTTTGGGCTTGGCGCTCCATGTTTCTCTTGCGGAAGAACTCGGTCAACGCCGGACGGAAAAGGTTTTCAAGCGCCCCGGCAAACAGGATGACCAGGCCTTGAATGACGACAATCATGTCACGTGAGATCTTCGGCATTTCAAACGCCAGTTCTGCGCCGCCCTGGTACATCATGCCAAACAGCATCGCCGCAAAGATAATGCCCACCGGATGGTTTCGACCCATCAGGGCAACGGCGATACCGACAAATCCTGCACCGGCGACAAAATCGAGGTTGAGCCGGTGCTGTTCGCCCATCAGCGAATTCAGGGCCATCATGCCGGCAAGGCCGCCTGAAATGAGCATGGCAATGACGATGGTTTTGGCTTGCGGAATGCCTGCGTAAATTGCGGCAACCGGGTTCATGCCGGTGGTGCGCAATTCATAGCCAAAGCGCGTGCGCCAGATCAGCACCCAGACGAAGAAACAGGCCAGCAACGCCACGAGAAAGGAGATGTTGAGCGGGGCGCTGGTAATGTTGAGCCCGAACGCATTCAGCAGCCAGCCAAGCTTGGGTATGTGCGCGCCCTCAAGGAAGGTGCGGGTTTCCGGGGCCATCTGGCCCAACGGCTTGAGCCAGCCGGTCAGCAGCCACGTCATCAAGGCGGCGGCGATGAAGTTGAACATGATCGTGGTGATAACGATGTGGCTGCCGCGTTTTGCCTGAAGCCAGGCGGGGATCAGTGCCCAGAGAGCGCCAAACATTGCGCCTGCGACAATCCCCAGCGGCAGGTTCAAATACCACGGGAATGTTCCATCCAGGGACAGGCAGACCAGCGCGACTCCAAGACCCCCGATATAGGCTTGCCCCTCCGAGCCGATGTTGAACAAACCGCAATGGATGGCCACAGCCACCGACAACCCGGTAAAGATGAAATTGGTGGCATAGAACAGCGTGAATCCGATGTTGTACCCTGAACCAAAAGCGCCTGAAACCAGAAGGTAAGCCGCGCGAAACGGATTCTCGCCGACAAAAACCACCACCAGACCGGCGATCATGAATGCCACAACCAGATTTATCAGCGGCAGCAGGCCAAAATCCACCCAACGCGGCAGGTCGTTTTTCACGTTTGTGCTCCTGTCGGCAGGTCCAGCCTGCCGTGTTCGTCCATCGGAAAAAACGGATTGTGGGCAAGTTCCCAAATATGGCCGTCGGGATCGGCGAAGTAACCTGAATGACCACCCCAAAAAACGGACTGAGGGTGCTTCAGTTCCCTGGCACCGGCTGCAATCGCACGGGCATGAAATGCATCCACCTGCGCAACTTCCGGGAAATTCATGCCCAAAGTCACAGCTGAAAAGCCGGTTGGCGCATCGCTCACGTCAGCATCGCGCGCCAGTTCCTTGCGCGGGAAAAGCGACAGCACAAGGTTTCCGGTTTTCAGGAATTTGACCGTATCGCGGCTTTCGCTTGTGTTCAAAAATCCCAGTGCCTCATAGAAAGCCAGTGAGCGCTCCAGATCCTGAACGCCCAGAGTGACCAGCGAAACTGCACGCGGCTCTGTCACTGGGCTGCCTCCGCTTTGCGGTCGCCTTCAACCCCGGCCATCAGCAGGCCAATCTCGCCTTCGCCAGTTTCCGGGCTGCGCTCGCCAACCACCCGGCCGGCAAACATCACAAGAATGCGGTCCGACAGGGAACGTATCTCGTCCAGTTCAACCGACACCAGAAGGATTGCCTTGCCAGCATCGCGCATTTCAATGATGCGGCGGTGGATGAACTCGATCGCGCCGACATCGACACCACGGGTCGGCTGGCCGATGATCAAGACATCGGGGTTTGTTTCCATTTCGCGGGCAAGAACGATTTTTTGCTGGTTGCCCCCGGAAAAATTGGCCGTCTTCAGTCGGCAATCCGGCGGACGGATGTCGTAGCTTTCGATCTTCTTCTTTGCATCGGCGCGAATGGCTTCGATGTCCAGAAACGGGCCATTCACAAAGGAATCGCGGTCGTGATAGCCCAGGATCGCGTTTTCGTTTTCCTCAAACGGCAGGACAAGGCCCATGTGGTGACGGTCTTCGGGCACATGCGCCAGGCCACGGCGACGCAGCATCGCCGGATCGGCAGCGCCGGTCACGTCGATGGTTTCGCCTTCCATCAGGACTACGCCCGATTCTGCACGGCGGATGCCGGCCAGCGCTTCCAGCAATTGCGATTGGCCATTGCCTGCAACGCCTGCAATTCCGACAATTTCGCCAGCGCGAACGTCAAAAGAAACGTTGTCCACCATCATGACGCCGCGTCCATCGCGAACCGACAGACCTTTCACCGAAAGTTTTACCTCGCCCGGATTGGCCTTGCCCTTTTCGACGTGCAGCAAGACACGGCGACCCACCATCAGTTCGGCCAGTTCTTCAACACTGGTTTCTGCGGTCTTGCGGGTTGCAACGATCTCGCCGCGCCGCATGACCGACACAGTATCGGTGATCGCCATGATCTCGCGGAGCTTGTGGGTGATCAGGATGACAGTTTTGCCCTGCGACTTGAGCTGCTCTAGGATGCGGAACAGATGGTCCGCTTCGGCAGGGGTCAAAACGCCGGTCGGTTCGTCAAGGATCAGGATTTCGGCGCCGCGATACAAGGCTTTCAAGATTTCAACGCGCTGCTGCACCCCAACCGGCAGTTCTTCGATGATGCCGTCCGGATCCACCTCCAGGGCATATTCCTTTTCGAGGCGCTTCAAAGTTTGGCGCGCATTGTTGCCGCCATTGGAAAGGATGGCGCCATCTTCGGCGCCAAGCATGACATTCTCCAGCACCGTGAAATTGTGAACCAGCATAAAGTGCTGGTGGACCATGCCAATGCCGGCGCTGATTGCGGCTTGGCTGTCCGCGATCCTGATGGTCTTGCCCTTGACGCGAATCTCGCCGCTGTCGGCATGGTAGAAGCCGTACAGGATCGACATCAATGTCGACTTGCCCGCGCCGTTTTCACCAATGATGCCATGGATGGAGCCCTTGGCGACCTGCATGGAAATGTTCTTGTTGGCTTCCACCGCGCCGAAGCGCTTGGAAATTCCGATCAGTTCGATCGCCAATGGATCAGCTGAGGTTTGCTCTTTCGGTGCCATTGTTGCCGTTTCAGCCATGCCGTTGCTTCCCGGCCGGTGCATTCCTGAAAGGCCCGGCTTCTCCTGTGGCTAGTTTGCGCAAAGTTTCGACTTGCACAAGGCCACCCAGAACCGCAAACCGCGATAGTTCGCCAAATTTTTATCAAACGGTAAAATTTCGGGGCTCCCATTCGGCGCCGGGCACAGAAGTCCAATGCCAACTTGCCTTTGTCATGATCGCGGCGCTATCTCAACCCAACCTTACCCAATCCGGAGTGTACGCCAAATGGCCCGCCAATCCCCATGGTCCCGCGAAGATTTCGGCCTGTTCCGGCGCATGCAGACGCGGTGGGCCGACAATGACATGTACGGCCACATGAACAATGTCGTGCATTATTCCTTGTTCGACACCGCTGTGAACGGCTGGCTGGCAGAGAAGGAAATGATTGATCCGCACAAGGGCGAAACCATTGGCTTGGTGGTCGAGACCGGGTGCAGCTATTTCAGTGAGTTGATGTTTCCTGACAAGATTGTCGCGGGCATCCGGGTCGCCCATCTGGGAAGCTCTTCGGTGCGTTACGAGATCGCCCTGTTTCGCGGCGATGAAGAGCGGGCAGCAGCACAGGGCTATTTCGTGCATGTCTATGTCGACAGGCTGACCCGAAAGCCCAAGGATATTGGAACAGCCATGCGCGGCCAGTTGGAGGACTATATCAAATGAACGACCAACGCTTGCAGTCGCTGGAAGAACTTGTCGCGCACCAGACAAAGACCATCGACGAAATGTCCGCTGAAATGGCCAATCAGGGCGAACAATTGCGGCGCATGCAAAAGAAGCTCGATGCTATGGCCGACCGCTTCATGGCACTTGAAGATACAGTGACGCCCGCTGCCGAAAGTGCCCGCCCGCCGCATTGGTGAGATCAGGGTCGATTTCAGGCGAGGGAAAACAGCGTGCCGCTGGGGGGCCGCCTCCGGAATTCGAGATCGAGCAGCATTTTCTTTGTCTCAAGCCCGCCACCAAAGCCGGTCAGCGATCCACCCGCGCCCACCACGCGATGGCAGGGCACGATGATCGGCAGCGGGTTCGCGCCACAGGCAGCGCCGATTGCCCGGCTGGCCGAGACGGGCTCGCCAATCGATCTTGCTACTTCGCCATAAGTGGCGGTTTCGCCATAAGGTATTGCCAGCATCGCTTTGCGGACGGCTGCTGCAAACGGGTCCGCTGCCGGCTCCAAGGGCAAGTCAAACTCCAGGATGTCGCCTGCAAACCACGCCCGAAGCTGGCGCGATGTTTCGGCAAACGCTCCGGCATCCTCCTGCCAGTGCGGTTTGGGTTTGCGCACACCGTGGCCGGAAGGAAAGCTGACGCATTCCAGCAACTGGTCCGATCCGGCCAGCAGCAGTGCGCCAACCGGACTCTCAATGTAGGTGTATCGTGTGACTGATTCCTGCATGGGGTATTTTCACCCATTCGGGGTCCAAAGCCACCCGAAAACTGCCAGATTGGAAAGCCGATGGAAACAATTGCCGAACTCACAGCGAGATTTCCAAAGTTCGGGCGGCTGGAATTCATCGGGCTTCGCCCGGCGCGGCGCTTACCGGTCCGGTCCGTTTCAGCGGCAGATGTGGGTGAAGGCGGCCTAGCCGGCGACCATCGCAGCAGGCCGGGACCAAGGGCAGTGACGCTGATCCAGTGGGAGCACCTGCCGGTGATTGCCGCGCTTTGCGGTCTCCACGAAATCGATCCGGCGTTGTTGCGCCGCAATCTCGCGGTCTCTGGCATCAATCTTACGGCGCTCAAGGGCAGGCAAATCCGGATCGGCAATGTGGTTCTGGAAGCCGTCGATGTCTGCGCGCCCTGCTCGCGCATGGAACAGGTGCTTGGCCCCGGCGGTTACAATGCCATGCGCGGACATGGCGGCATTACGGCAATGGTTGTCAGGCCTGGCGAGTTGCGTTTGGGGGATCAGGTCGCAGTGGGATGAGTTTTGTTTGAAATCGCAAATCTGTGTTTTTCATGTGATTCCCGCCGATGGTATCTTTCTGAAATTCCGCCGGAACTTTCTGAAATAACCCCGAGCCTTCGCCATGCTAACCAAAATTGGACTTCATGAATGCGACCAATCGGTTGGAAGGAATTCAGTGGAATTTTCTTTCTGCAAGGCTCCACCTGATCCTGCTGCGCAGTTTCAATTCTGCATTCTCTGCCTTGTGGGGGAACTGGAATGAATCCTGATACATCGCCGTTCCTGCCGTCGCAGGTGGAGCACATCCGCAAAAACATCGGGCAAATAAAATCCACTGGGCTTCGCGGCATAGAAGAAAATTGGAATGTTCCCGTTGCGCTTTGGCGATCTCCAAATGGATTTGAGGCCGAGTATCCAAGCGACAGTCATGCCACAATTACCGTGTTGTTTGGCGGCGCACCGTTCGAGCGGCGAAGCGGCAAGTTCGCCGGCCATGTTACCGGGCCCTATCCGGATCAGACGGTACTCTATTCAGGCAGCGGACCACGATCATGGGCTTCACGCGGTGATTCAATTTTTGCCCACATCTACCTTCAGAGAAGTTTTCTTGCGAGAATTGCTTCTTACGAAGGTTTGCACGATGCCAACGGACTGGAACTGCGCGATGACAGGATTTTCGTTCGCGATCCACGTTTGAGGGTGCTGGCTGACACCTATATCCAAAGGTCAGTCGATCACTCGGTTCCAGCATCAGCACTGGAAATGGATGCGATGGCGATCCTGCTTGGCCTGCATCTGGTGAGACACCATTCGAACATTGGCATCCGCCGGGTAGCACCACTGCATGGTCTGGACTCCCGGCGAATGGCGCGGGTCATTGAATTCATGAACAGCCATGCAAAGTCCAGGATCAAGCTGGCGGAAATTGCAGGGATCGCCGGCCTTTCACAGCATCATTTTTGTTCAGCGTTCACCAGGTCGATGGGTATTTCACCCCACCAGTATCTGATTCAGTGCCGCATCGAGCAGGCGAAACTGCTTCTGCGCGGAGCCGCGCCGTTGGTCGACATCGCACTTGAGTGCGGTTTCAGTTCACAGTCGCACTTCACAACGGTTTTCCGTGAAGCGACCGGGGTAACGCCAGCGGTCTGGAGGCGGGCTTCTGCCGGCGGGCCGATGCTGCGCAGCAACATTATGAAATCCCGCGCCCAGTGATGCAGGATTGTTGAAAGACCACCTGCGCGCGGCGGTGGCAATGTCTGAGGAGGGGTCGCAATGATCCCGCCTGCCTTCCGGCAGTATCCTATTCCTGGGAGACCTCATTCATGTTTTCAGACCATAGCCCCATCCGAAATTTCGTTGCCGCCTTCGGGATCGGCACAATGGCCCTTGCGGCAACCACCACGCTTTCGAACTCGGAAGTGATCAATCGCGGCATCGAAGGAAAACCGCTCCACGAGGCGCGCCCTGCGCCCAAGTCGATCTTTCCAAACGAGCACCTCATTGTCGCTCAGCCATCGCCATCTGAGGTCAATCCCGCGTTTCTGGGGCCTGTATTGCTGATGAAATCTGCCATTGTTGACCTCGAAGCAGGCACCGCCACATTGCCGCTGCGGGCTGGTCAGTTGGAGTCGGGTGAAAAGGTTTGGTCAATTCTCACCGATGTGACGGACGAGAACCTCGCCAATCTGCACGGGGTCAACTACTCGGCCAAAATGGCCTATGGGATTACCGGAAAAGGCGCTCGAAAGGGCCGCTTTGAAAAGGACGGAAGTTTCACATTTGCCAGTGGCAAAGTTGATTTCTCGCCGAAAGTCAGCGTGACACCTGGTGAACTGCCAAACGCTTTCCCGCCAAGTGCCTTCCAGCCCGGTGCGGTCGGCGATGGTGACTACTCGCCGCTGGTGGCGTTGGACAATGCCAAGAGCGCAGTTTTCAACATGCCGATGGTTGCTTTCAACACATCTGCCGAAGAACTCGACAAAATGTGCGAAGGCAATGTCGACCACGACAAGGTGCATGACAAGGTCGTGCGGATTTGTCCAAAAGACGGAACGGTCACCTTGCAGTTGACGCTGGGCTACACCTTCGGGAAGCCAATCTTCTATCTTTCGACCGATGCCATCAACGAACTAATCGCCGTGCTTGAAGGATCGATTTTCGCACCTGCGATGGGTGACCTGCCATTTGCGCTGGAAGATGCCGCGCCTGGTGAATCAGCCGAACGCATCTACGCTTTTGCCAACGGCCCTACCGGCAAGGATCATCCTTTCCGCCAAGGCGTGAACAGCGCATTGCAAGGCGAGGGAAGCCCGCTCAACGTTCTGGGTGGCATTCCAACGATCAACCTTGATTACAGCCCGATCTGGCGTCTCTTCCCCGTGGCATGGACTGCGGAGGCCATCGAAAAAGGATATCGCACCAAACTCACCGATGCGATCCACATCGAAAATGCCGGTGCCAAGGGCATCATCGAGACCATCGCTGAAGGTGGCGGACGCCCCAAGGCTGTGGGCTTCCTTATCAATTGCCCGGTTGTCTATCGCATCAATTGACCGGGTAGCGGCGACCGGCGGGTGTCCCCTGCCCGCCGGCGTCTGCGCTCGAATTCAACAAAGGAAAGCCGCCAATGCCAAAACTCCCAAATCTCCTTGCAATGGCCTTCTCCGCAGCCCTTGCTATTGCAATTCCTTCAGCCAATGCGGCCGAAACCGTGATCATGACCACCGGCAGCGTCGGAATGCCGGGCATCTCGTTCAGCTTTGACAAAACTGCCAAACCACCGGTCATTCTCCTGCGCACCATGCTTGCCGGAGTGGCCGGATCGAAGATCTCTGTTCGCGTTGACAGCGCAAAGCAGGCCAGCTTCATCCACTTTCTCAAGGAAGGTGAATGCGCTTTGAAGAGGGCATCAGGAGCAAATGCCTAGTAACAATACCCAAGGGTTCCGCCGCCTATGCGGACATCGTGAATATCTTCACACTGGGAAACCTTGCCCACATCACAGTAGCTGATGCCGGCGTCATGAGCCTCGATCTGATGGTAACACTCAAAGGCTTCAGCAAGTCGTTCAACGAATAATTCGCAACGCAAGCCGCAAGTCCAGTTCAGCAGAAAACAGAACAAGCCGCCTGGAGCCTTCCAGTGCGGCTTTTTTGTGCGCGTCTGCAGCGCGTGAACGACACCTTCATTCGCCCCGGATTTCAGCGGCGCTAACATACATCCAGTCTGATGTTTCCGCCCTGCGGTAACCAAGAGCCGAAACGAACAAGGGGCCCGAAGGCCCCTTGCGAAATGTCAAACCGGTTTAGACCTGATCAGTATGGGCAGGTCGAGTCCGACATGAAGTCATGAACCTTGACGGTGCCGCCGATGATGTCAGCCTTGGCCTTTTCGACCGCTGCCTTCATTTCCGGGGTCACCAGAGCCGCGTTGTTGTCGTCCATTGCATAGTCGACGCCGCCTTCCTTGAGGCCGAGCACCTTGATGCCGCCCCACTGGTCAGAACCGCTGTCCTTGAATGCATTGTAGACTGCAACGTCGACGCGCTTGAGCATGGAGGTCAGAACCGAACCTGGCTGGATGCCGTTCTGGTTGGAGTCAACGCCGATGCTGAGCTTGCCGGAGTCTTTCGCTGCCTGCAGGACGCCGATGCCGGTGCCGCCTGCTGCTGCATAGACCACGTCCGCTCCGCGATCGAACTGCGACTTGGCAAGTTCGCCGCCCTTGACCGGGTCGTTCCATGCTTCCGGTGTTGTGCCGGTCATGTTTTCAAACACTTCTGCAGATGCGTTTACCGCCTTGACGCCACCCTTGTAGCCGCAACCGAACTTGCGGATCAGGGGAATGTCCATGCCGCCAATGAAGCCGACCTTGGAGGACTTGGAAGCCATCGCCGCCATCACGCCCACGAGGTAGGAACCTTCATGCTCGTTGAACACGACCGAACGCACGTTCGGCAGGTCGACGACCATGTCGACAATGGCGAACTTGAGGTTCGGGAATTCCTTGGCAACCTTTTCCATTGCGGCTGCCTGGGAGAAGCCCATCGCCACGATTGGTGAATTGCCTTCTTCGGCGAAGCGGCGGAGCGCCTGTTCGCGCTGTGCGGCATCGGTGATTTCGAATTCGCGATAGGTTCCGTTGGTGTCCTTCTTCCACAACTCGGCGCCGTTGTAGGCGCTTTCGTTGAAGGATTTGTCGAACTTGCCGCCCATGTCATAGATTACGGCTGGGCCTGCCGCCACTGGGGTTGCCGGTGCTGCCGGTGCGGCCGGAGCTTCAGCTGGTGCTGCAGCAGTGGTGCTTGGTGCCGGTGCTGCTGGCGCGGCCGGTTGGCTGGCGGTCTGGGTGGTTGCGCTCTGCTGCATGTAGAAATACACGCCAGCAATGGCAGCCACAGCGGCCAGAAGTGCGATTATTACGCGATTCATGTTTGGTTCCCTGTTCTTTAGGTTTATGCTTTTGGGTTGGTGGGTGCTGGAAAATTGCAGCGCCCGGCATTCATTTCGCCATTTTAGCGCTTTTTCATGACTGATCGCAAGCTGAACTCTATCGCAATGAAAGAGTTCAACGAAGTTTTGTGCGCGGCACTCAAACACAGCGACTGATGAACCGTGCGATTGCGTCAACCTGTCATTCGCACTATCAGGTTCGCGGTTACAACGAGCGCCAAGTCAAACCGGATTTGCAGTCGCGCTTCCCAAAGGTTTCCAGAGACAGGGTTCACGCGTGGATTTCCGCTTCCCAGTGCTGATCGGCGACATCGGCGGGACCAATGCACGTTTTGCAATGGTTCTTGCCGATGGCGCACCATTGCAGCGGTTTTCACCGGTGCAATTGCGCAATCATCCCAGCATTGAAGACGCAATCGAAACTGCCGTGCTTGGCAAGGGTGCCCCGGCACCGGCAACGATGGTTCTGGCCATTGCTACCCCGCTTGTTGGCGAAAGATTCAGGCTCACCAATGCCGACTGGATGATCGACCCGGCCGAGATGATCGCCAGATTCAACCTTGAGCAGGTCGTGCTGATGAATGACTTTGCTGCGCAAGGATTGGCCGCCCTTGCCCTTGATCCCGAGCACCTGCATCCCATCGGAGCGGGGAACGTCATGGAAGGGCATCCCAAGGCTGTTCTGGGCCCCGGAACAGGCCTTGGCATTGCGCAGATCGTCAAGGTGGACAGCAAATGGGCGATCATTCCAGGTGAAGGCGGCCATATCGACATTGGCCCGCGCACGCCGCGCGAATTTGCCATCTGGCCACACCTTGCCAAGCAGGATGACCGAATGAGCGCTGAAGAAGCGTTGTCCGGCAGGGGTATCGAGAACCTCTATCAGGCCATTTGCGCGCTTGACGGAGTGGCAGGCAATTTGCGCGATGCGGCTGAAATTTCCGCAAAGGCGGTTTCTGCCGACAACCCGCAGGCAAGCGAAGCCATCCGCCTTTTTGTGGCACTGGCAGCACGGGTTGCTGGGGACATGGCATTGCTGACCCTGGCGCGCGGCGGCGTCTACATAGCCGGTGGTATCGCGCAAAAACTCATTTCCGGCATTGAAACCGACTTTTTCAGGCAGGAATTCGAGAACAAGGCACCACATCGGGCAATAATGGCGCAAATTGCCGTCAATATCCTGACCCATCCGACGGCTGCACTTGAAGGCCTTGCAGCCTTGGTACGCGAACCTGGCAATTTCAGCCTTGGCACCGCCGCGAGGGTTTTTTTGCGCAAATGAGCAGACACAGGCAGCATGTGTTGCACCGCAACACTTTGCAAAGCGGTTCACCGGCTGTATTAGGCAGGCTTGCGTGGTGAAAACCAGCCTTCAGACAGGAAAAGCTCGTGTCTCTTGAGAGCATCAAAAAAGCAGCAAGCGACCCGGACAACATGGATGTCCTGCGCCGGATCGTTCGCGAAAACCTGCCGCGCTACAAGCGGCAGTATGCGCTTGCGATCCTGTGCATGGTGCTGGTGGCAGCAACAACAGGCTACAGCGCCTACATCATCAAGGATGTTGTCAACGAGGTTTTCGACAAGAAAAACCTCGATATGGCCTGGTACATCGCGTCGGTCATTCTGCTGATCTTTTTTGTCAAGGGATTTGCCGGATTTGGCCAGGACGTGATCCTCAACAAGATAGGCAACAACATCATCGCGCGCTATCAGAAGCGCGTTTTCGAGCACATGCTGCATCTGGGCGTGGGCTTCTACAATGATACAAGATCGGCGCATCTGGTGGGCAGCATCAACCAGAACATCGCTGGTGTGCGCAACATGCTCAATCTTGTCATCACGGTTGTTGCGCGCGACTTTCTCACACTCGTCGGCCTTGTCACGGTGATGATCATACAAGACCCGATGATGACGCTTGGATCGCTGGTCGTGCTTCCGGTCGCGGGCTATGTGCTGTCACGCTATGTGAAGCAGATGAAGGCGCTCTCGCGCAAGGAAGTGAACCTCAACGCACATGTCAACTCCACCATGGTGGAAAGCGCCCAAGGGATTGCGATCCTCAAGTCCTTCACAATGGAAGAACAGATGCAGGCAAAGCTCTCCGGCCTTGTTGATCAGGCGGAGAAGCAGAACAACCGCATCTCGCTGGTTCAGGCCCGCACCCGGCCATTGACCGAAACACTTGGCGGACTTGCCATCGCCGGTGCCGTTGCGTTTGGAGGCTGGCGGGTCATCACGCTGGCTGCCAACCAGGGAGCCTTGTTGTCCTTCCTGGCGGCCGCCATGCTGGCCTATGATCCTGCCAAGCGTCTGGCAGCTTTCCGCGTGCAGTTCGAACGCTCGCTCGTCAACGCCCGCATGTTGTTTGAATTGCTCGATACCCCCGCCCGGCAGGCTGACAAGCCCGATGCGAAAGATCTGGTCGTCGGCGATGCCCAGATTGATTTTGACAAAGCCAGCTTTTCCTACGGAAATGGCGAGAAGGTCCTCGACGAAATCTCGTTCCGCGCGGAAGCTGGTAAGACGACGGCACTGGTCGGGCCGTCGGGTGGCGGAAAATCCACCATCGTAAACCTGCTGCAGCGCTTTTATGATCTCGACACCGGTGCGATCCTGATCGATGGCCAGAACATTGCGGACGTTCGGGCAAAGGATTTGCGCCGATCGATCTCCTATGTTTCGCAGCAGCCGATCCTGTTTGAAGGGACGGTTGGCGAAAACATCCGGTATGCACGACCGGAAGCGACACAGGCAGAGATCGAGGCGGCGGCGAAACTTGCGCAAGCCCATGATTTCATCATGGAACTTCCGCTCGGCTATGCCACCGAAGTGGGCGAGGCCGGGAACAATTTCTCTGGCGGCCAGCGACAGCGGCTTTCGATCGCCAGGGCGATCCTGCGCGATGCGCCAATCCTGTTGCTGGACGAAGCAACTTCCGCACTGGACAATGAGTCAGAACAATTGGTGCAACAAGCTCTCGACCGGTTGATGCAAGGCCGCACCACACTGGTAGTGGCGCACCGCCTTTCTACCATCCGCAACGCTTCCAAGATCGTGGTGATCGACCGTGGGCGGGTGGTCGAAGAGGGAAGCCATGCGACACTGATGCGCAAGCGTAGCGGTCTCTACTCAAGGCTCCACCAGATTGGCGATACTCCCGAACCAGAAACTGCGGAGGATGCCATTCGCCATGGCTGACATGAAACTTGTTGTCACCGGCGCGGCAGGTCGCATGGGGCAGGAACTCATTCGCACCATTCACGCAACGCCGGGGGCGGTACTTTTCGGTGCAATCGAGCGCCAGGGTTCGACCATGATCGGCAAGGACGCCGGTATGATTGCGGGCACTGGCGAAAACGGCATCCTGATCACCGATGACCCGTTGCCGGTTTTTGCCAAGGCAGACGGGGTGCTGGATTTCACATCCCCCGCCGCAAGCGTCGAGTTTGCCATGCTGGCAGCGCAAGCCCGGATTGTTCACGTGCTCGGCACCACCGGGATGGGCGAAGACGACGTCGAAAAAATCAAGGCAGCCGCCCGTCATGCCATCATTGTCAAGTCCGGCAACATGAGCCTTGGCGTCAATCTTGCCGCTATACTGGTTGAACAGGCGGCAAGATCGCTGGCGGCCGGAGAATTCGACATCGAGATCGTCGAGATGCACCACCGCCACAAGGTTGACGCGCCATCAGGCACTGCCTTGTTGCTGGGCGAGGCGGCAGCCAGCGGGCGCGCAATCGACCTGAAGGAGAATTCGGTTCGATCACGCGACGGGCATACCGGTGCCAGGCCCGTGGGCTCAATCGGCTTTGCAGCGCTTCGCGGCGGATCGGTTGTGGGTGACCACACCGTAATTCTTGCCGGTGAAGGCGAGCGCATTGAAATCAGCCACATCGCGCAGGACCGCTCGATTTTCGCAAAAGGGGCTGTTACGGCAGCACTTTGGGGGCAAGGCAAGAAGCCGGGCCTTTATTCCATGCGCGACGTCTTGGGATTTTGATTACAGCCAAACGGTCGGCCACAGTGCCGAAACCCTTCAAACAAGGAAAAAGCCATGTCCGGAACCCTCGTGCTCGTTCGCCACGGCCAGAGCGAATGGAACCTCAAGAACCTCTTTACCGGCTGGAGGGACCCCGGCCTCACCCAGCTGGGCGTAGAGGAAGCGCACAAAGCGGGCGAACTCCTCAATGCACGCGGGCTCAAGTTTGACATTGCCTTCACCTCGGTGCTTTCGCGGGCCCAGCGCACCTGCCAGATGATCCTTGACGGCGTTGGCCAGTCTGATCTGGAAACCATCCGCAACGAAGCCATCAACGAGCGCGACTACGGTGATCTTTCCGGCCTCAACAAGGACGATGCCCGGGCGAAGTGGGGCGAAGAGCAGGTTCACATCTGGCGCCGCTCCTACGACGTGCCGCCACCGGGCGGTGAAAGCCTCAAGGATACCGGCGCGCGGGTCTGGCCATACTACCTGCAGGAAATTCTCCCGCGGGTGATGCGCGGTGAATCCGTGCTGGTGGCTGCTCACGGCAATTCGCTTCGATCAATGGTCATGGTCCTCGACAGGCTCTCGCGAGAGCAGATTGTGGATCTGAACCTTGGGACCGGTGTTCCGATGATCTACCGGTTGAAACCCGACACAACCGTTGCCTCCAAGGATGTCCTGGAAGTTTGAAGCGACAATTTTGACGTTTGCGTAAACGTAAGCTATTCATTGTCGCCTCGCACTTCAGGCACGATCAGACATGGACGTTACCAACCCGGCAGAACGGTTTTTCAGCGCGCAGCACCCGCTGAACGCAACCTTGCAGGCCAATTTTCTTGGCATCGACGGCAATACCCTGACCGTTTCGCTGGTACCGGGGGCTGCCTTTGTTGCCGATCCTGAAAGCGGAGACATCCATTCGGGTTTTGCAACGCTGGCGCTTGATACCGTCATGGGCGGCGCGGTGATGGGCATGATGGAGAAGTTGCAACCCATTGCAACGGCTGGGCTGACGACCCAGCATTTGCGGCGTCCACTTGTTGGTGAAAAGCTGCTGTGCCATGCGCGCTGCGAGGGGTTTCGCAAAGACATCGCCCACATGAGCGGGCAACTGGTTTGCGCAAAGACAGGCGAAGTGCTGTCAACCGCCACCGGCACCTTCATGATGGGCACCAGAGCGCGTCCCTTGGGGAGCCGCGTATGAAAACCAGTGTAGTCGACCCGCGGAAAACACTTTTCGCCATGCCCATGGCCGCATGGCTGCAGGCCGAACCTATGGAAGCTGAAGGCTGCTATTGCCTTCGCTTTGCCGAACACCACATTGGCAACCCGTTCGTGCGGGCGCTGCATGGTGGCGTGGTTGGTGCCATGATGGAACTTGCCGCGGAGGCGGAAATCGCCGTCAAGAGCCCCGGCAGCAAGGCGGAACTGGTTTCTTCGGCAATCGATTATCTGCGCGTAACCAAAGACAGCGATGTTTTTGCGCGGGTTGAAATCATCAGGATCGCGCGGCGCCTCGCCTTTGTTGACGTGTGGTGCTGGCAGGAAAGCGCCGACATCCCGGTTGCCCGGGGCAGTTGTACCTTGCGCTTGCTGGAAGCCTGAACCCGCCTATTATTTCTGGCAGATTGCGCCGGCTTCCCACCCCAGCATGGCTCGCTTGCGGGTAATGCCCCAATGGTAGCCGGTAAGGTCACCCGATTTTCCAACCACCCGGTGGCAGGGAACAACAAACGAAACGGGATTGCGGCCCACAGCGCGGCCAACCGCCCGTGGTGCATTGGGATGCCCCAGTTTGTTCGCCAAGCCGGAATAAGTTGTGGCCTTGCCCACCGGAATTGAGAGCAGGCCTTCCCAGACCCGTATCTCAAAGTCGGTTCCGATCAACACCACTTTCAGTGGCTCCTCAGGGCGCCAGCGCGCCGTATCAAATGCGCGGCTGGCATAGGGTGCGGTCGCGGCATCGTTGCGGATATATTGCGCATTGGGCCAGCGCGACTGCATGTCGGCCAGTGCCGCCGCTTCCCCGCCCTGATCACAAAACGCCATGCCAGCCAAGCCGCGATCTGTTGCCAGCACCAATGCCTTGCCAAACGGGCAATCGTGAAAACCGTACTGCATCAGAAGGCCTGCACCCTTGGCCTTGTAGACGCCGGGCGACATCGCTTCGTGCGTGACGAAAAGATCGTGCAACCGGCCCGGCCCGGAAAAACCCAGCTCAAGGCTGGCGTCCAGAATTGAAGCATCCTGCGCCAGAAGACGTTTGGCATGGTCAAGCGTGACAGCCTGCAGAAAAGCTTTTGGGGAAAGGCCTGCCCAACGGGTAAAGACTTTCTGCAGGGCCAACGGTTCCATAGCCGCCTGTCCAGCGATTTCCTCCAGCTGCGGCTGGTCTTTCCAGTTCTGCGAGATGAATTCGATCACGCGCCGAACGGTTTCGTAGTCGGTACCGGTGCGGTTTTCCATGAACGACATGGTGGCCATCCTGTGCTGGGCAGATATCTGGATGCACCCTATGCGCCGCGCAGTTGCCGCGCCACCCGATTTCGAGGCACCAGCCAGTGAAGCAGAGGAGTTGGTGCCTCAGCCGCGCTTGACGCTGGCAAGCGCCTGCCCGAACTCGCGTGCAAAGGATTCTCGGTCCAGCGGGTTCAGGAACGCACCAATTGCCAGTTCCCGTTCGCCAGCGGTCAACACCATGCGGGTAATTCCGAATTCTTCGTGCCGATCTACCTTGAAGCGGGTCCAGAACGGATTGAAACGGTGCTCGCGAACCTTGCCGGCTGGCGACACCTGTCTGACCAAAAGATCATGCCGCCAGATGGCCACTTCCTCAAATGCCCGCCCATCGCGATAATTCAGCTTGAAGGCAAACCAAAGCAGGAAAACATCAAGGCCAAAAAACCCGACGACCGGCCATGCGCCCATCGACAGGAATGCAATGCCACAGACAAATGAAACCAGCGCCAGCAACGCCATGAGCGTGGCAAAGCCCCGCCTGGAAAGCGAGCGATGCGGGCAAAGATGCGCCGCAAAACACGGGGCGCTGTCCAATTCTGGTTCTTGTGAAGGGCTCATGGCATTTGTCATCGCCCTGAATTATAGGGAAGCCATGGCGAAAGAAAAGAATGCAGCAACCACTTTGTCGGCCGCAAAAGGTCGCAAGCAAGGCAAGCGGTCCTCCTATTCCAAGGACGAGATTTCGACGATTTTTTCCAGATTTGCGACGCAGGAACCCGAGCCGAAAGGCGAACTTGAGCATGTAAATGCCTTTACGCTGCTGGTTGCCGTGGTGCTTTCAGCGCAGGCGACCGATGTCGGCGTCAACAAAGCAACGCGCCAATTGTTCAAGCTCGCTGATACTCCGCAAAAGATGCTGGCGCTTGGTGAAGACCAGGTGCGCGATCTCATCAAGTTTATAGGGCTTTTCCGCAACAAGGCGAAGAACACCATCGCGCTTTCGCAAATGCTGATCGACCAATTTGGTGGTGAAGTGCCACAAAACCGCGACGACCTCGTGCGCCTGCCGGGGGTTGGCCGCAAGACGGCCAATGTCGTGCTGAACATGGCATTCGGCCAACCGACAATTGCGGTTGATACCCATCTATTCCGGCTGGCAAACCGGCTGAAACTGGCTCCCGGCAAGACCCCGGATGCTGTCGAAGCGGCACTGGAAAAGGCCATACCAGCGCAATTCCTGCATCACGCGCACCACTGGCTGATCCTGCACGGGCGCTATGTTTGCGTCGCACGAAAGCCGAAATGTGAAACATGCATCATTGCCGATATCTGCAAGGCCCCGGAGAAAACCAACGCCTTGGCAGCACCGATACTTCAGGCAGGCAGCGTATCTGGACCTGCGAGCGGCTAGGCGCGGCCTTTCGCGGCAAGCGCCTTGTTTACATGGACCATCATTGCGGTGGCAAACAGCGGCGTCAAAAGGTTCAACAGCGGCACGGCCATAAATCCGGCAATGACCAGCCCGCACAGGAATATCTCCAGCGAATGGCGCTGGCGAAGGGCGTTGGCATCTGCTTCGCTGACAAACCGCATCGCCGCAAACTGGAAATATTCCCTGCCGATCAGCCATGCATTGACGAAAAAGAAGATCGCAAAATTGACAAAGGGAAGCAGCACCAGCAGCAGGGCCAACAAATTGGCGGCGACCACGACCAGGGTAAACCTTGCTGCCAGCAACAGCGATGCACCCATCGGCATCGGCGTACCCGGCCGGTCGGCTGGATAATGCCGGGCTTCGACCTTTGCCGCAACATCATCGAGAAAGATGCCGGCAAAGGCAGCGGTTGCCGGTCCGATCAGAAAACCAAGGCCGACGATCATGCCTGCCCCCAGCAGCCAGAGCACCGCTGTGCCGACCCACGGCCAATTGCCAAAGAACGGAGCCAGAAACCCGGAAACCAGCGCTTCAAGGCCAATCCAGGTTACCGCAAGCAGCAATATGGTCAGGCCAAGCGACTTGAACAGGACGCTGCGAAAGTCGCGTTCAGGCAACTGGCTGATGGCTCGCCGCGCTGATTCAATGATCATTGTGTCGTTTCCTGCCTTCCCGAGTCCTGCATGCCTGAAATGGGAATGCCAATTGTGTGGTTCAAGCAGGGTTCCAATTGTGCGGCATCAGCGCTAAGGACGGCGCGCCAGTTCATCCTCCCCGGAAAACCCAATGTCTTCAGCGAAATACGACGTCCTCACCATCGGCAATGCGATTGTCGACATCATTGCCCATTGCGAAGATGATTTTCTCGTGCACGAAAACATCATTCGCGGTGCCATGAACCTCATCGACACAGCACGGGCCGAACATCTCTATTCGGTCATGGGGCCGGCTATCCAGGCATCGGGCGGAAGCGCCGGCAACACGGCGGCAGGCGTCGCCGGGCTGGGCGGCAAGGCTGCCTATTTCGGCAAGGTGGCTGATGACGGCTTGGGGCGGTTCTTTCGCCACGACATTCACGCCATTGACGTTCACTTCGAAACGAAGCCACTCAAAAGCCCGCCACCCACCGCGCGATCCATGATCTTTGTATCGCCAGACGGCGAGCGCTCAATGAACACGTATCTGGGTGCCTGTGTCGAGCTTGGTCCCGATGACATCGATGCCGAAGTCGTTGCAGCATCACAGATCACGTATTTTGAGGGATACCTGTGGGATCCGCCGCAGGCGAAGGAAGCCATCCGCCTCGCGGCAAAGATCGCCCACCAGCACAAACGCCGGTTCTCGATGACACTTTCAGACCCGTTTTGCGTTGATCGCTACAGGGGAGAATTTCTTGACCTCATGCGGTCGGGCACAGTGGACATCGTTTTTGCCAATGAGTCCGAAATCAAGTCGTTGTATGAAACCGCATCCTTTGAAACTGCGCTTGAGGCCGTCCGCAAGGACTGCGCACTGGCTGCGGTCACACGCAGCGAAAAGGGCAGCGTGATTGTCAGCGGCAGCGAGACCCACACGATCGAGGCGCACCCGGTCGACAAGGTGGTGGATACCACCGGGGCTGGCGACCTTTATGCCGCCGGCTTCCTGTTTGGCCTGACGAATGGGCGAAACCTTGCGCAATGTGCCCGAATTGCCTCGCTGGCTGCGGCCTGCGTCATTCAACAGATCGGCCCTCGCCCACGCCAGGACCTGAAAGCCCTGCTGGAAGAAGAAGGTTTGTGATCAGCAAGTCTCAGTTTCCCTCACCGGCCAGACGGCGCAATTCATAGAGCTTCTCCAACGCTTCGCGCGGGCTCAACTCGTCGGGTGAAAGCGCCTTGACCGCTGCCAGCAGCGCATTTTCGCGAGGCGCAGACTGCGGTTTGAGGCGCGCATCCACTGAAAACAGCGGCAGATCGTCGACCATCGCGGCGACCGGCTTTGAGCGTTCGGCATTTTCAAGCTGTTCCAGCACTGCCCTTGCGCGTGAAATCACCGCCGGTGGAAGTCCAGCCAGCCTTGCCACCTGAATTCCATAGGACCGGTCAGCTGCACCAGCGGCAATTTCGTGCAGGAACACCACCTCGCCCTGCCATTCGCGCACTTTCATCGTCACATTTGCCAGACGCGGCAATGCCTGCGAAAGGGCAGTCAGTTCATGATAATGGGTTGCAAACAGCGAGCGCGAACGGTTTGCCGCGTGCAGATGCTCGATTGCCGCCCAAGCGATGGACAGACCGTCAAAAGTGGCCGTCCCGCGGCCGATTTCATCAAGGATTACCAGTGAGCGTTCGGTTGCCTGATTGAGAATGGCCGCGGTTTCGACCATTTCCACCATGAAGGTCGAGCGACCGCGCGCCAGATCGTCTGCCGCGCCGACCCGGCTGAAGAGCCGGTCTACAACACCTATCCGGGCGGATTTTGCGGGAACAAACGAACCTGACTGGGCGAGAATTGCAATCAACGCATTCTGGCGCAGAAAGGTCGACTTGCCGCCCATGTTCGGTCCGGTGATCAGCCAGATGCGCCCTGCATCATCGCCCTCGCCAGGGCCGATGTCGCTGTCATTTGAAACAAAACTGCCGCCTGACCGGCGCAAAGCCTGCTCAACCACAGGGTGGCGGCCTCCTTCAATGCGGAAGGAAAGGCTGTCGTCAACCAAAGGCCTGCACCAGTCTTCATCGCGCGCCAGCACAGCCAGCGCACTGGCAACATCAAGAACAGCCAAGGCTTCCGCTGCTCCTGCCAGCGCTCCAGCCTCACCCACCACATGGGCCTGCATCCCGTCAAAAAGCGCGAGCTCTATTTCCAGAGCCCGCCCGGCGGCATTGGCAATCTTTGTTTCGATTTCCGCCAGCTCGCTCGTGGTGAAGCGCATGGCATTTGCCAGCGTCTGGCGGTGGATGAACCGCGCCTTGCCTGCCTCGGAAACCAGCGGTCCGGCATTGTTTGCGGTAACCTCGATGAAATAGCCCAGCACATTGTTGTAGCGGATTTTCAAAGAACGGACGCCGCTTTCATCGCAATAGGCTGTCTGCATGCGGGCAATCACCTGGCGACTTTCGTCGCGCAGCTGGCGCAGTTCATCGAGTTCGCCGTCCCGCCCCTGCCGCACAAAGCCGCCGTCGCGGCGCAACATCGGCAATTCCTGCGACAAGGTCGCGGCAAGTTCGTGGCCAAGCGCGCCAGGTGCTGCACCCAATCCGGCAGCGGCGGCCGCAAGTTCCGCAGGCAAGTCGCCCTGTTCAAGCAGTGCTGATATTTCCTGTGCAATGGCAACACCTGCCGCAATCGAACCAAGGTCCCTCGGCCCGCCGCGGTTGAGGGAAAGGCGGGAAAGCGCCCTTGGAATATCCGGGCAGTTTCGCAGTAACCCCCGCAATTTCGTGCAGAGACCGTTGTTTTCGAGCAAGAACTGCACCGATTCCAGTCTTCGGGATATTTCCGCGGGATCCGTCAGCGGGTTCATCAGCCTGCGGGAAAGCAACCGCGAACCACCGCCGGTCAAAGTGCGGTCAATTGCCTTGAGAAGGCTGCCTTCGCGTTCGCCCGAAAGGGTTCGTACCAGTTCCAGATTGGCCCGTGTCGCGTGGTCGATGTACATCGCTGCACTGCCGTTCTCACGAACCGGCCGCGAAAGCGCGGGGCGCTGCAAAATCTGCGTCTTCTCGACATAGGCGAGAACCGCACCTGCCGCCGCGCGTTCGACCCGCGAAAAATTGCCGAACCCCTCCAGCGTTTTCACGCCAAAATGTTGCTCCAGCCTGCCGGTGGCGGCCATGCTGTCAAAAAAGCTGAAAGGCTGCGGGGTAAGCGCTGCCCGTGAATTTTCGAAAATGCCGCGCCATGCAGGATCGGTAAAAAGGGAGTCCGGGACCACGATCTCGCTTGGCTCTACCCGGGCAAGATCGGCGGCCAGTTTTTCAATGCTGGTTTCGCAAACAGTGAATGCGCCGGTGGAAAGGTCTATCCAAGCAAGCGCCAGTTCATCACGGCCCTCACCCACCTTGATGCGGGCGAGCGCTGCCAGAAAATTGTCACGGCCCGGATCAAGTAACCGTTCCTCGGTGATGGTGCCGGGCGTTACAAGACGCACCACATCCCGGCGCACCACCGATTTGGAGCCGCGCTTGCGCGCCTCCGCCGGGTCTTCGACCTGCTCGCAAACTGCGACACGGTGCCCAAGCGAAATCAGCTTGTGCAGATACTCTTCTGCCGCATGGACGGGAACGCCGCACATGGGGATGTCTTCGCCCTGATGCTTTCCCCGCTTGGTAAGGGTTATGCCAAGTGCCCGCGACGCAATCTCGGCATCTTCGAAAAACAGTTCGTAAAAATCGCCCATCCGGTAAAACAGCAGCATGTCGGGATTTGCCGACTTGATCTCAACATACTGCTCCATCATCGGCGTTGGCCGGGCAGCAGATGCTGTCCCGCTGTCCAATGTTGTGCTGGTTTCCAGTCCCTGTTCCATTGTCGCCTTGTTGTCCTGCAATTTTGCAAGACCATTCCCGATGCGCTCAGGCATGGCAAGCCAAACCCCTGTCAGCACTTGTTGGAAAACATGGGGGAACGTGCCAAAAGGGCGCAAATCACCGCAAAGGCGGTGGATCGCCGGGTATACGACAAAGGTTGGGAGCATTCGCATGGCATCGGACAATTCGGGTAAGGGTCGTCGACCATCGGTATCCGATGCTGAAGCGCTGGACTTTCACGCGCGGGGCCGCCCTGGCAAGCTCGAGATCACGCCGACCAAGCCGATGGCAACCCAGCGCGATCTTTCGCTCGCCTATTCGCCCGGCGTAGCCGCGCCCGTGAAGGCGATCTTTGAAAACCCCGAAACCGCCTATGACTACACCGCGCGTGGCAACATGGTTGCAGTCATATCCAACGGAACGGCGATCCTGGGCCTTGGCAATCTTGGTGCGCTGGCTTCAAAGCCGGTGATGGAAGGCAAGGCAGTGCTGTTCAAGCGCTTTGCAGATGTCGATTCCATCGATCTTGAAATCGACACCCAGGACATCGATGCATTCATCGCGTCGGTACGCTATCTTGGCCCGTCTTTTGGCGGGATCAACCTTGAAGACATCAAGGCGCCCGACTGCTTCATCATCGAGCAAACATTGCGCGAAATGATGGACATCCCGGTTTTCCACGATGACCAGCATGGCACCGCGATCATTGCGGCCGCCGGCCTCATCAACGCGATGCACCTCACGGGCCGCGACATGAAAACCACAAAGCTCGTCTGCAATGGCGCAGGGGCAGCAGGAATTGCCTGCATCGAACTCATCAAGGCCATGGGGTTTGCGCCGGGCAACATCATTTTGTGTGACACCAAGGGACCTGTCTACAAGGGCCGCGAAGACGGGATGAACCAGTGGAAATCTGCCCATGCGGTGGAAACCGATGCGCGCAGCCTGGAAGCCGCGCTCGACGGGGCGGATGTTTTCCTCGGACTTTCGGTCAAAGGTGCCCTGACGCCGGAAATGGTGGCGTCAATGGCAACAAATCCGATCATTTTCGCCATGGCCAACCCAGACCCGGAAATCACCCCGGACGAGGTGGAGGCAATCCGCTCTGATGCCATCATGGCAACAGGCCGGTCGGATTATCCCAACCAGGTCAACAACGTGCTTGGCTTTCCCTACATCTTTCGCGGTGCGCTGGATGTTCGGGCCACCACCATCAACGAGCCGATGAAAATTGCCGCAGCACAAGCCCTCGCGCGGCTGGCGCGGGAAGATGTGCCCGATGAAGTCGCCAGCGCCTACCAGGGCAACCGGCCAAAATTTGGCCCCGGCTACATCATTCCGGTTCCATTTGATCCGCGTCTCATCAGCGAAATACCGGTCGCGGTGGCGCGGGCTGCGGCAGAATCGGGCGTTGCCAAGCGCCCCATCATCAATCTCGACGCCTATGCACGGCAATTGTCGGCGCGGCGCGATCCGATCGCATCGACCCTACAGCGCATTTATGAGCGGGTGCGGCGCAATCCCAAGCGTATGGTTTTTGCAGAAGGCGAAGAAGAACAGGTGATGCGCGCTGCCATCTCCTATGTGAACCAGGGGCTTGGAACCGCCATTCTGGTTGGCCGCGACGAACCGATGGCGGACATGGCGGCAAAAGCTGGCATCGACCTTGAGCGGGCAAACATCGAGCTCATCAACGCGCGCCATTCGGAGCGGACCTCGGACTACGCCGACTTCCTCTATGCGCGGCTGCAACGCGAAGGCTATCTTTACCGCGACTGCCTGCGGATGGTGAACACGGACCGCAACATCTTTTCGGCCTGCATGGTGGCGCTGGGCGAAGCGGACGGGATGGTTTCGGGCGTCACCCGCAACTATTCGACGGTGCTTGACGATGTGCGCCGGGTCATTGACCCGATGCCCAAGCACCAGGTGATCGGCGCAACCATCGCGATTTGCCGCGGCCGCAATGTGATCGTTGCCGATACGGCCATTTCCGACATGCCATCTGCGGAAGAGTTGGCGAACATCGCCTGCGAAGCGGCTGGATTTGCACGCACGATGGGTTACGAGCCGCGCGTTGCGATGCTTGCCTACTCGACCTTCGGACATCCGGCCGGCGAGCGCTCGCAGAAGGTTCGTGACGCGGTGAAGCTGCTGGACCAGCGCGGCGTTGATTTCGAGTATGATGGCGAAATGGGTGCTGATGTCGCGCTCAACACGGAAAAAATGGCGCATTATCCATTCTGCCGCCTTACCGGACCTGCCAATGTATTGGTGATGCCCGCCTTCCACTCGGCGTCCATTTCAACGCTGATGTTGCAGGAACTGGGCGGCTCCACCATCATCGGGCCGATCCTGACAGGGCTTGCCAAGCCGGTGCAGATCGTGCGGATGGGTGTGCGCGATTCCGACATCGTCAACATGGCGGCGATTGCCGCCTTCAGTGCCTGAATGTTTCAGATGCCGGCAGCATGACGGCTGGCATCTGCACCGAAATGACCAACATACCTTTGACTGATGGAAGCCACCGGCAAGATGACGAGCACGTCAGTCGCGCCGAAGCGGTGGTCGACAACTGCCTGCGGGCCAAACTTGGCGCCAAGCCGCAAATAGCCCTTGATCAGGGGTGGCAACGAACGCAAGGCCCGTTTCGGGTTGACCTTGTCGCTTTCCATCCGGTTCATGCAAACAGCATCAGCGTTTGCTGAACCTGCATGCCATTGCGAACTTGCCGCGGCATGGTGGTAGAGAAAAGACAATTGCTCTGCCAGTGGGGCAATGTCGGTGCCTGGAAAAGACGCGCACCCAAACAGCACATCAACCTTGCGGGCGATCACCAGCGCCCAGATACCGTGCCAGAGCAATTCGATGGTCCGTTTTGTGCGCCACGGCGCCAAGACACATGACCGGCCGAGCTCCATGAATTCCAGACCCTTGTGCCTGTCCAGCATGGGCCCGATCTCAAATTCCCCGGCGGTGTAAAAAGGCACGCCGGATGCTTGCACCTGTGCAGAACGCAGGAAGCGATAGGTTCCCACAATTTTTTCGCTGGCACCTGCCGTTTCGATAACCAGGAGATGGTCACAAACGGCATCCCAACGATCGCGGTCACGGCCGAGCATGCGACCAACCGGGCCGGGCGATGCTGCCATTTCCCGCATGAACACCTCGTAACGCACGGCTTGGGCTGCGCGGATTTCCGCGATGTTGCGCGCAAGCCGTGTTTCCAGCGTTCCGATCCGGCCAAGAACGGGCGCATCGGGATCAAGCGGTCTGTGCCATGCCCTTGTAGCTCTGGGTGCGAGCGGTGGCGTGGGGTGTGCCGGGTTTTCGATCTTGGTCTGAATTGTCATGGGCTTTCCACAATGCTGCAGCCATGCATCTGCCAGAAGCACATCTGGTTCGCAGAAACTTACGACGCCATTTTGACAGAATTTTTATCTGTCGCGCCATGGCTTCGCAGCAAATCGACCAAAGCGTTTGGCGAGACCGGCTTGGTAATGTAGCCATTTGCTCCCGCTTGGCGGCTTTCCAGCTGGGCGGAGTTCTGCTCTTCGGCTGAAAGCGTCAGAATGCGGGTGTGCGGCAAGCCTGCGCGTTTTTCAGACTTTCGAATGGCCCGGATCGCTGAAAGACCATCCATCTGCGGCATGTGCAGATCCATCAGGACCAGATCATATTGCCGCCCACTGGCTGCAAGTTCGCGGACCCTTGCCAAGGCCTCGCGCCCGTCTGCGGCCATGGTGACATTTTGACCTGCCTTTTCAAGCACGGTTCGCACCAGCAGCGCATTGACGCAATTGTCCTCGGCAACGAGAACTTCAAGCCTGTGCAAGGTTTCTCCGGGCGCGAGCAATGGCCTTGCAACTGCCTGCATCGAACGCAAATCCGGTTGCTCGGCGCTGCGTTCGCCCAGCACCCGCAACAGCGAACTGCGACGCACCGGACGTACCAGCCATGCATCAAAACTGCCCGAGGTCTGGCCTTCGGTTCGTGACCGGTCGCCCGGCTGCACCATTACGACGGTGAATGGCGGCGTTGCCATCTTGCACAGCAGCTTCTGCAAGGAGAGCGATGGATTACGGGCAATCGACGGATCGAAAACCAGGACATCAAAACCTGCAGAACCTGGCATGTCACTGCCAATGGCGGCAATCCGCTTTTGGGCATCAGCAAGGGTTGGCGCGATTTCCGCCGTTCCGCCGCTGGCTTCCACATACTCGGCAATTGCCTGCGGTTCTGCCACGCCCGAAGAAACGACAAGCACCCTTTGCCCTGCAAGCCGGGTCTTAGTTCGCTCCGTGGCATCAGCAATGACGGGCAATTCCAGTTCGAAACGGAATGAGGAGCCCTTCCCGGCCTGCGATTGCACTGCAATTTCGCCACCAAGCGCGCGAACAATGCCTTGCGAGATGGAAAGCCCCAAACCCGCGCCACCATGTCGGCGGGTTGCCGCGGAATCCGCCTGATAGAATTCGTCAAAAATTCGGACGCGGTCTGCTTCTCCAAGGCCGGGGCCAGTATCGGAGATGATGAACTGAAAGCGCACAATATCTTCAGCGCTTGCAAGACTTACAGGCAAGGTTGCCACGCGAACGCAAACGCCGCCTTTTTCGGTGAACTTGATGGCATTGCCGACAAGGTTCACCAGCACCTGCCGGATGCGTCCTTCATCGGCCAACACAAGGGGAGGCACACCCAAAGACACGAATGGCGCAAGCTCGATGGATTTGGCGTGGGCCCTGCCCGCAAGCAGTTCGCAGACTTCTTCCACCAGCGTGTGCAGATTGACCTCGGCAGGGCGCGGTTCGAACCGGCCGGCTTCGATCAATGTCAAATCAAGCATGTCTTCGATCAGTGCCAGCAGCGCCTGACCTGAAGTGGAGACCGCATCGACATAGGCAGCCTGTTCTGGCGAGGGATCGGTGTCGCGCAACAGGCTGGACATGCCCAGAATGCCATTGAGCGGCGTGCGCATTTCATGGCTGACCATGGCAAGGAACCGCGACTTGGCATGGTTCGCCTGTTCGGCCTTTTGCCGGGCATTTTCCAGGGCTTCCTGCGCCGATTTGTGATCGGTGATGTCGCGTGCAACCGAGCGGGTGGCATTCAGTCCGGTCATCTCGTCGCGAATGGGCAGGTCTATCCAGTGGAACCAACGGTTTCCGGTTGGCGTGGCGATCTGCAATTCGCGCGCAACATAACCGCCCTGACTCAAATGGGTTAGATCGGCACGGGAATTGGCCAGAACATCGGGCGAAAATAGGGTGCCATGGAGGTTTTCAGCCTGTACCCCGAACATGGTGCACAGCGCCTGATTGGCGAAAATGACTTTCCCGGCTGCATCGCAGTGCAGGACCAGATCGCCGAACGCTTCGCCAAGGCTCCGATAGCGCTCCTCGCTTTCGCGCAACTCCCATGCCTTGTCTTCAAGGCACTCGATCTCGCCAGAGAGCTTGAGCCGCTCCTGTGCCGCTGCCTTGGTAGCCGCAGACAGGCGCAAATGGCCCCGCCAAAGCGAAAGGCCAAGCAACACCATCAAGAAAGAAACTGCCAAGCTGGCCTGGCCAAGATAAAGCGCAATTGCCGCCGGCAGTGCTGCCAGCACCGTCAGTGCCGGTTCAAGCCATTGCGGCGTTTGGACCAGATGCCGTCCATCCGGCGTTGCCATGGATGGCGCATCGACCTTGGGCAAGCTGACCGAAATGGCTGACGAGTTGGCTTTATGAACTGGAAAGGCAGCCTCAGCCATGCCCTGCGAAGGGGTGACATCGCTTCCCTCCCGGCGGTCCTGGCTGATGCGCTTGACAGTCATCTTTGAAGCCTTCTTGAGGACGCTTGCGCTGCAGAAAGCCTGTTCGCACGCCGACAAGCCGTTTCGATAGCACGGCGCGGTTTAAATTCCCTTTCTGGAAATGGACAAATGCCTCAGGCCGCTGCGGCAAGGCGCTCGGCTGACATGCGGTAGGCTATGGCTTCGGCAATGTGGATGCGACCCACATCCGGCGCGCCATCAAGGTCGGCAATGGTTCGGGCGACCTTCAATATCCGGTGGTATGCGCGGGCGGAAAAACGCATGGCGTCTGCCGCATCCTTCAACAATTGTGCACCGGAGCGTTCGGGTGCGGCGACAGTTTCGATCACTGTGTTGGAAACTGCGGAATTGGTAAAGGCGGTAACGCCCATTTCGCCGTAACGCTCGCTTTGAAGTTTGCGGGCTCGCAAAACCCGTTGCAGGACCACGCCACTTGTTTCCGAACGCGAGGGAGCAAGCAGGTCCGATGCACTGACCGCAGGCACTTCAACGCGCAAATCGATGCGATCCAGGAACGGTCCCGACAGCCGCGCCTGGTAGTCCTGCGCGCAACGCACGCCGCGCTTGCAGCTGTGTCCCGGCTCGCCCGCCATGCCGCAACGACAAGGGTTCATCGCCGCAATCAGTTGGAAACGCGAGGGATAGGTGATGCGGTGATTGGCCCTTGCGATCATCGTCTCACCCGATTCAAGCGGCTGGCGCAGCGAATCCAGTACTTGCGCTGAAAACTCGGGCAGTTCATCGAGAAACAAGACGCCATTGTGTGCCAACGACGCCTCCCCCGGACGGGCGCGCAAGCCGCCACCCACCATTGCGGCCATCGAGGCGGAGTGATGGGGCTGGCGAAACGGCCGCCGATCGCTCAGCCGCCCACCGGCAAGTTCGCCGGCTATCGAGGCGATCATCGAGACTTCCAGCAATTCGCGTGGACCCAGTGGCGGCAAGATGCCCGGAAGGCGGGCCGCCAACATGGATTTCCCGGAGCCCGGCGGGCCGACCATAAGCATGTTGTGGCCACCGGCAGCGGCAATTTCCAACGCGCGGCGGGCCGTCTCCTGGCCCTTGATGTCGCCAAGGTCGGGAAGGCTGCCGACTGCCTGGCGAATGGCTGGCTCAGGTCGGGAAAGAACCTGCGTACCGCGAAAATGATTGGCCAGCGCCACGAGACTGCGCGGAGCAATGATGTCCATGCCCTCGCCAGCCCAAGCCGCTTCAGGCCCACAATCGGCCGGACAGATCAGGCCCTTGCCCAGTGCATTTGCACCAATGGCGGCAGGCAGCGCTCCGGCAATTGCAGTGATGGTGCCATCCAGCGACAATTCGCCAAGCACCACATATTCCTCCAGAACATCAGCCGGAATTGCACCCATGGCGGCCATCAAGCCCAGCGCTATCGGCAGATCATAGTGGCTGCCTTCCTTGGGAAGGTCTGCGGGGGCAAGGTTCACAGTGACGCGCTTTGCCGGCATCGCCAGACCGGAGGCGTGCAGCGCGGCACGCACCCGCTCCCGGCTTTCGGCAACCGCCTTGTCTGCAAGGCCGACAATGTTCATCACGACATTGCCGGGCTGGATCATCACCTGGACGTCCACCGGCACTGCATCAATTCCGTGAAATGCAACCGTCTTTACCCGCGCAACCATTGTCCGCCCCCTGTGGCGGGGAAAGAGCCGCCGCGGCCCTAACCCTGACGCTATCTTTTACTGGCTGCAACCATTGCATGCCTGAAAAAGACTGTAAAGAACAAAAAAAGAACTCAAAGTTTACCTGAAAATGTAAACTTGACGACAAACATGATTAATTCAAACATTTTCAACAGGTTACGAAAAGAACAAAAGTGGCTTCCTGTTGAAAACCGGTTGATAAACCCAATCAGGAAACCTGGCCCGGAGCCTTCTGTTCTGCTTGTGTACCAAGGCCCAGATTTCAGCGGCGGCGCTCGATAGCATCCAGAACAAGCGCGGCAATGTCGGTGCCTGAAAACCGTTTCACCTCGCGTATGCCGGTTGGCGAGGTCACGTTGATTTCGGTCAGGTAGTCGCCAATGACGTCGATACCGACAAAAATGAATCCGAGTTGCTTGAGGCGCGGGCCGATCTGGGCACAGATGTCCTTTTCGCGGGCTGTCAGCTCGGCATGTTCGGGCCGCCCGCCAGCATGCATGTTGGAACGCGCCTCCCCTTCGGATGGAACGCGGTTGATCGCCCCGACCGGCTCCCCGTCGACCAGAATGATGCGTTTGTCGCCCTTGCGCACATCAGAAAGATAGCGCTGGGCAATCAGCGGTTCGCGGAACATCGAACCGAAGACCTCCAGCAGCGAGGAAAGATTCTGGTCGCCATCGGCAATGCGGAACACGCCCGCACCCCCATTGCCGTACAGTGGTTTGACGATGATATCTCCAAATTCGCGCCGAAATGCGCGGATTGCCTCAAAATCGCGGGTAATGAGCGTATCGGGCATCAATTGCGGAAATTCGGTCACCAGAATTTTCTCGGGCGAATTGCGCACGGCAGCCGGGTCGTTCACCACCAGCGTACGGGGATGAATGCGCTCCAGAATGTGGGTGTAGGTGATGTAGGCCATGTCAAATGGCGGGTCCTGCCGCAGCAGAACCACGTCGAGGGTTGAAAGATCGCTGGTGACTTTCTCGCCGAGGCTGAAATGATTGCCCGCTTCGTCGCGAACATCCAGTCTTTCGAGTGCCGCCTCGACACTTCCGCCGCGCATCTGAAGCCGGTCGGGCGTGTAGTGGTACAGTTCATGGCCCCGCGCCTGCGCTTCCAGCGCCAGGGCGAAGGTGGAATCGCCCCTGATGTTGATCGTGGAGACATGGTCCATCTGGATGCCTATTTTCAGGGCCATGCGGGTCATTCCTCCGTTTCAAGGCTTTCAGGGCTTTGGCTTCAATAGTGGCTGGGAGCCGGTCTTGGCAATGGCATCAGAAGGCATCAGGCAAATGTGTTGGCAATCGCCATGGACGTACCGCCATGATGTCGTGTCGCCAGGACAAAGCATCGCAATCGCGTTGGCGCGATATCCACTCACGGCCGGCGGCGGCGATGCGCTGGCGAGATGTGCCGCCAACAGCGGCCACCGCCGCGTCAACCGAAGGGCGCGCCTTGACCTCGATGAATGCCACCAGATTGCCCTTGCGCGCGATGATGTCGATCTCGCCGCGAGGGCAGCGAAAATTCCGCTCGGCAATGCGCCATCCACGCAGCCGCAAATACAGCACGGCAAGCAACTCGCCGTTGCGCCCCCTGTCCAGAGCCTGGAGTTTGGTCTGGGGCTTGGTCTGGGGCTGGCCCGGCTTTTTCTTCCGCGCCATCAGGCGTCTTTTTCCGGTTTGGCAGCACCTGAAAGATGCAGGGCACGCGCATAGACCAGCTTGCGTGGCTGGCCGGTCAGTCTTGTGGCTTCCGCCACCGCATCGCTCAGGCTCATGCGCGGCATCAAATCTTCCAGCAGGCTGTCGGGGTCCATCGCAGTCTCCGCTTGCGGAGGGCCCACCAGAAGAACGATTTCCCCTTTCACCGGCTTGCCAGCCCAGTCTGCTGCAAGTTCAGCGGCGGAGCCGCGCACCATTTCCTCGTGCAGTTTGGTGATCTCGCGGCAAATGGCGACCTCGCGGTCCGGGCCCAGTTCCAGCACCATATCTGACAACGCCCGGTCGAGGCGGTTCGGGCTTTCGAAAAAAACCAATGTGGCAGGCACAGAACGCAATTGGCGCAAGCGGGTACGTCGGGCGCCTTCCTTTGTCGGCAGAAAACCGCAGAACATGAATGCGGTTGACGAAAGCCCGCTGGCGCTGAGTGCTGCGATGGGCGCGCTGGGGCCGGGAATTGGCCATACCGGCAGGCCCTGCTCGCGGGCGGCTGCCACCAGCCTTTGCCCGGGATCAGAAACCAGCGGCGTGCCCGCGTCGCTGATCAATGCCACACTTGAGCCCGACCTGATGGCATCGAGCAATCTTTCGCCAGCTTGCTGCGCATTGTGCTCATGGTAGGAAACCAGCTTTGTCGACATTCCGAAGTGCTTGAGCAATTTGCCGGAAACGCGGCTGTCTTCGCAGGCAACCAGCGTTACCGAGGCGAGAGTTTCGAGCGCGCGCAGCGTTATGTCGCGCAAATTGCCGATGGGAGTGGCGACCACATAGAGCCCGGGCTCCTGCGCGCGGGCAGGAAAAAGTGTTCCGTTGAGAACGAAACCAGCCATCAATCCGACTCCCAAGGATAGATTCTCGCGTAAAACCCTTGCAGTTTTTCGCGTTTTACATCAACGCCAATCCATTGCCGCTAAAATGCCTTTTGGTACAGGCATTGTTGGTGGCATGATAAATCCCCGAAATGGTGCGGGGCGCACATTCGCCAGAATGTGACGTGCCATTTCGTGAAAGTGTGTGGCGTGCGTTGCGCTGGTCGTCAATTGTGACCGGTGCAGGCTGGAAAGGCAGATTGAAATGCGCGGGGCAAAATCAGGACTGAACTCTCGGCTTTGGGCTGGAATGGCGGCAATTGCTGGCCTTGCCATGCTTGCCAGTTGCCAATCTTCCGATCTTGGGGTTGGCCCGCAGTCGCAATTGTCGACCAATCCGTCCCAGATTGCCAAAACACCCAATCCCAACGGGGAAGTGTTTGGTCGCGGCCCGGTACGCATCTCATTGCTCATTCCAAAATCTGCGCCCGGCAACGGTGCAATTGTTGCCAATGAAATCCGCAACGGCGCGCTGATGGCGCTCAAGGATTTTGGCGAAGCCGATCTTGAACTGGTCATCAAGGATGATGCCGGACAACCGGCCAGCGCGCAGGCCGCGGCAAGTGAAGCAGTACGCGAAGGTTCTTCAGCAATTCTGGGGCCGGTATTTGCAGCCAATGTATCGGCAGCTTCCGGTATCACCTTGCCGGCCGGCCGGACCATGATCGCGTTTTCCACCGACACATCCAACGCCAAGCGCGGCGTCTACCTGCTTTCCTACACGCCACAAGCCGACACCTCGCGTATCGTTCGATATGCACTTTCGCGCGGTGCGCGGTCGTTCATTGCGTTCCTTCCCTCAAACTCGGAAGGGGCCATCCGGGAAGCAACCCTTCGGCAGGAAACCGGGGCGGCGGGCGCCAATGTACAGATCGTGCGTTACGAGCGCTCGGTGGCGTCCATCGAGCAGGCGTTGACAACTGCCGCACCGCTGATTGCCGGTTCAGATGCAATCTACATCCCGGAAGGGGGCGAAATCCCCAATGCCATGATGCAGTCCCTGAGGAAGAAGTCGATTGACGTGGTCGGCAAGCTGATCCTGGGATCGGGCCAGTGGGAAAGCGTGGCGTTCAAGGAACCGCAGCTTGAGGGCGCACTTTATCCAGGCCGCGATCTCTCGCGGTTTGGCGATTTTGCCAAGCGATACGAGGCGGCATACGGCACCAAGCCCAATGTCTGGGCCGCGCTTGGCTATGATTCGATCACGCTTTCGACCAACCTCATCCGCAGCGCCGGTCCTGAAAGTGCGTTCCAGCCGCAAGCGATGGAAACGCCCAATGGCTATATCGGCATCAACGGAATTTTCCGAATGACAGCGAACGGAACAGCAGAGCGGGGACTTGCGATCTATCAGGTCGAAAAAAACGTCGGAAAGATTGTCGCGCCTGCGCCAACCAGTTTCGGGCGCAACGCTTCTTAAGCTTGGTTGGACGGTTCAGGCTGCGATGTCTGCAACCACGGCATCGAGAACCAGAAAGCCTGCCTGAGTGGCGCGAACGCGTCCGCCGCCAATGCGTTCGACAAAGCCGCGCGCTTCAAGGAATGCAAACCGCTCCGGATCCAGTTCGCGTCCGCTCATCTGGCCATATCGCGCAAGTGGAATGCCTTCGCGCAGGCGAAGGCCCATCAGCAGCATCTCGTCGGCAGCTTCATTGCCTGAAAGCGCTTCAAAGACTTCCATGCCATGGCCTGCAGTCATTGCCGCCTGCCACCAGGCTTCGGGGTTTTTCAAGGTAGCGGTGGCGTGCTTGTTGCCATCCAGCGTCAGGCGGCCATGTGCGCCGGGGCCAATGCCGGCATAGTCCTGATAGCGCCAATAGACCATGTTGTGTGCGCACTCGCCACCTTGTGCAGCATGGTTGGAAATTTCATAGGCGGGAAGCCCGGCGGCAGCGGTGATGGCTGCCGTCAATTCGTACATGCTGGCTGCGCTTTCCTCGTCGGGTATGGCCAGCCGCCCGCGCGCCTGCAGGTCGAAAAAGGGTGTGCCCGGTTCGATTGTCAGCTGGTACAAGGACAAATGATCGGCAGCCAGCGCCATGGCGCGCCTCAATTCGGCCTCCCAATCGGCAGCATCCTGGCCCGGCCTTGCATAGATCATGTCAAACGAAAGGCGGGGGAAAATCTCGCGTGCCAGCCCGATCGCTTTCATCGCCTCATCGACAGAATGCAAGCGTCCCAGAAACTTCAATTGCTGGTCGTCCAGAGACTGCACGCCGAGCGACACCCGGTTCACGCCCGCCGCACGGTAGCCGCGAAAGCGGTCTGCCTCCACACTTGAAGGATTGGCCTCAAGACTGATTTCGGCATTGGAGGCCAGAGTCCAGTTTGCAGCTATTGCATCCAGAATCCGCGAGACGGTTGCAGGCTCCATCAGCGAGGGGGTGCCGCCGCCAAAGAAAATGCTGGTTACCGTCTTGCCCGGCGTCAACGCAGCCATGTGGGCGATTTCGCGAAGGTGCGCCTCAACGAACACCTCCTGCTCGACAGGCCGGTGGCGAACATGGCTGTTAAAGTCGCAATAGGGGCATTTGGCTGCGCAAAACGGCCAGTGCACATAAACGCCGAAACCTTCCGCTGGTGCCTGGGTCATGCTGGCGCCCCAAGGCAGGCGGTGGCAAACTTTGCGAAGGCACGAGCCCGGTGCGAAAGTCCCAGATCGCCGCGCCCTGCTTCCCAGCCATGCTTCGCGCTGGCATCCATCTCACCGAAAGTCTGTAAATGACCTTCCGGCAGAAACACAGGGTCATAGCCAAATCCGCGGGTCCCGCGCGGCGGCCAGACCAAGGTTCCTTCGATCTCGCCGCGGAAATACTCGGCGTGACCATCGGGCCAGGCGAGGCACAGAACGGCGACAAAACGTCCGGTGCGCTTTTCAGGCTCCAAAGCTCCGGCGTTGCCGAGTGCATCCTCGACCTTTTGCATGGCTGCTGCAAAATTCCGGCCGCCATCGGGCATCTGCGCCCAATCAGCGGTGTAGACACCCGGTGCACCATCGAGCGCATCAACGCAAAGACCTGAATCATCGGAAAGCGCCGGAAGTCCAGTCGCCTTTGCTGCCGACATGGCCTTGATGAAGGCGTTTTCCTCAAAGGTCGTGCCGGTCTCTTCAGGCTCAGGCAAGCCAAGTTCAGCGGCTGAACGGGCAACAAGGCCAAAGGGCGCAATAAGATCGTTGATCTCTGCGACCTTGCCCTTGTTGTGGGTGGCCACGATCAGTTGCTGCCCTTCAAGCTTGCGCATGTTGACCCATTGTTTCCGGTGCTCAGATCGCCAGTTTCTGCATGCCGACCAACTGGCCGATTCCCTTGCGGGCAAGGTCCATCAGCGCCTGCAACTCGGCCTCACTGAACGGCGCGCCTTCAGCGGTACCCTGAATTTCGACAATGCCGCCTGAGCCGGTCATGACGAAGTTCGCATCGGTGCCGGCGGACGAATCCTCGGTGTAGTCGAGGTCAAGAACCGGGACTCCTTCAACAATGCCGCAGGAAATGGCAGCGACATGGTCTTTCAACACCGTGCCGGAAACCATGCTGCGCGCACGCATCCACTCGATGCAGTCGTGCAACGCAACCCAGCCGCCGGTAATGGCAGCCGTGCGGGTTCCGCCATCCGCCTGAAGCACATCGCAATCGATGGTGATCTGTTTTTCGCCCAATGCGACGAGATCGACCACCGCCCGAAGCGAGCGGCCGACCAGCCGCTGGATCTCCTGGGTGCGGCCGGATTGTTTGCCGGAACTGGCTTCTCGGCGCATGCGCTCATGGGTCGAGCGTGGCAACATGCCGTATTCTGCTGTCACCCAGCCCTTGCCGCCACCGCGCAACCATGGCGGCACCCTCTCTTCGAGCGATGCGGTGCAAAGCACGTGGGTATCGCCGAAGCGTACAAGGCACGAGCCTTCCGCATGACGGGCAAAGCCGCGCTCCAGCGAAACAGCGCGCAATTCGTCCGGGGCTCGTCGCGATGGACGCATGATGATCTCCTGCCTGATTGGCTTGATTTGGTTGGCGGTGTTCTAGCTTGACGCCCCGGCCTGCGCAAAGCCTAATTGCGCTGTGCAGGATGACCAAACGGGACAGGCCAAACAGGACCCGTCAAGTGCGGACATTGTGCGAAGGCGTTGCAATCCCATATGAGTATCAACGCAAGCAAGCGGCAGATCGAACAGGAACGGCATTTCATGAACACGCAGGGACGGCGGCCTCTCATCGCGGGCAACGCGTTTGAAGATCTCGACCAGCGTTCGCGCGAAGTTTTTCGCACCATTGTCGAAAGCTATCTTGAAACCGGTGACCCGCTGGGCTCGCGAACCTTGTCGCGCCAACTGGCAATTGGCGTGTCACCGGCAACGATCCGCAACGTCATGCAGGACCTGGAGCATCTGGGTCTCATCTATGCTCCGCACACCAGCGCGGGACGTCTGCCGACGGAAGCAGGACTGCGCTTCTTTGTCGACAGCTTCATGGAGATCGGTGATCTGGGCTCTTCAGACCGCAACTCGATCGAAGCCAAGGTGCAGGAGGCCTATGAGGGGCGCACGCTGGACAATGTGCTGACCGAGGCAAGCCATTTGCTTTCAGGCCTTTCGCGCAGTGCCGGACTGGTATTGGCAGCAAAAGCCGACCTTCGCTTGCGCCACATCGAATTCATCCGGCTGGAGCCTTTGAAAGCGCTGGTGGTGATTGTCGGTGAAAACGGGATGGTGGAAAACCGGGTCATCTCGTTGCAGCCCGGTGTCACCGCTTCGAGCCTGATCGAGGCATCCAACTATATCAACGCGAAGATTGCCGGTCGCACCATTGCCGAGGCGCGCATTGAACTTGACCGCCTGCACCACGCGGCGCGGCGTGAACTTGACACCATCGCCAACCAACTGGTCTCGGCAGGCATTGCGGTCTGGGCCGGCAGCACCGAAAAAGAGCCAGCACGCCTGATCGTCTCGGGCCACGCGAACCTGCTTGGCGATCCGCACGCAGCGGAAAACATTGATCGCATTCGGCAGTTGTTCGACGATCTTGAATCGAAAGAACACCTCATGAAACTGTTGGAACTGACCGAAGACGGCGAGGGCGTGCGCATTTTCATCGGATCGGAAAACCGGCTGTTCTCGCTTTCCGGTTCATCGGTTGTCGTTGCGCCTTACCGCGACAAGGACCAGCGGGTGATCGGGGCATTGGGCATCATAGGTCCAACCCGGATGAACTACGCCCGCATCGTGCCGATGGTGGATTTCACGGCGCAGGTCGTGACCCGCATGCTTGGCTGAAATCAGCGCCGTGCAAAGAACCAGTGAAGCAGAACCAAGGTCTTGGCATCGGTGATTTCACCGGCATCGAGCATTCTTCTTGATTCGCTGACCGGCAATTCCACGACTTCAACGTCCTCGGCTTCTTCCTCGAGCCCGCCGCCCTCGCCGGTTCGGTGACTTTCGTCCACCTGCGCGAAGAAAAGAAAAAGCCGTTCGCGCACTGCCGCCGGGCTTGGGTGAATGGTGCAAACCGCCACTGCGTCTTGCGGATCGTAGCCGGTTTCCTCGCGGCATTCGCGCAGGGCCGCGTCCAGCGGTGATTCGTTTGCGTCGATCCCGCCAGCCGCAACTTCCAGCATCATTTCCGGATCGCCAAGCAGGTACACCGGCAGGCGGAACTGGCGAACCATCACGAATGCGTCCCGCTCGCAGTGCCAGATCAAGATTGCCGACGCCTCGCCGCGCTCGAAGACTTCGCGCGAAACCGTCTGCTCCGCACCCTTCAGATCGGCGCGTGAATACCGGATTTCCCTCAGAACATGGTATCTTTGCGAGAGGATTTCGTTGGCAAGGATTTTGGCGGTCATTACATGCTCCGGACGGGCGGCCCGCAGGCCGTGATCGTGTTTTTGGCAGGTTGTTGGAATGGCATTGGCTGGGCGGTTGTCTGTTTGCAAGCGTTTAAGGCTTGATTTTTTCCAGTGAAGCACTGATATCGCAGGCAACCAAAGCAATTGAAAGAACGGGTGACGATGATGGCGGGAAAAGCCGGACATCTCGAAGAAGATGGCATTTTTGCCGAAGGGCAAGCGCCCCTGACAGGTGAAGAAGCAGACCTTGCAGCAGCAGAAGCGGCTGCGCAGGCGGGATTTTCCAATCCGCTTGAGTTTCTCAATGCCGAACTCGAAAGAGCGGAAGTTGAAAAATCAGAATTGAAAGACCGGCTTGTCCGCATGGCGGCCGAGATGGAAAACCTGCGCAAGCGCACCGCACGCGATGTGGCGGATGCCCGCGAATACTCGATTTCGAAGTTCGCAGTCGAGATGCTGGCGGTATCGGACAATCTGCGCCGGGCGCTGGATGCCATTCCGCACGAGGCACGTGACGCCGGGGATGCAGGCTTCAAGGCGCTGATTGACGGCGTTGAACTTACCGAACGCAGCATGTTGCAGGCGCTGGAAAAATCAGGCGTGCGCAAGGTTTCGCCAAAGGGCGAGCGGTTTGATGCCAATTACCATCAGGCGATGTTCGAAATCCAGAATCCCGATGTTCCCAACAACACCGTTCTTGAGGTTGTTCAGGATGGCTTCGTGATCGGCGAACGGATGTTGCGCCCGGCAGTGGTTGGCGTATCGCGCGGAGGCCCGAAACTGGCACGCGTAGCGGCAGCAGAAACGGCCGGCGAACAGCAGTCATGAGCATTGCGGGCCCTGGGGAAACGCTCCAGATCCTGCAATTTCTTGACTATGCCGGAGTGGCGGTATTCGCCGCGACCGGCGCTCTCGCAGCTTCACGCAAGCAACTGGATATCATCGGCTTCCTGTTTCTGGCCAGCCTCACGGGCATTGGCGGGGGAACCTTGCGCGATCTCATCTTGGGTCAAACGCCGGTTTTCTGGGTCAAGAACAACCTCTATCTGGCAGTTTGCGCGGCAACGGCGGCGCTGGTCTATCTTGCCGCGCCTTATGTCGAATACCGCTATCGCCTGCTGTTGTGGCTGGATGCGGTGGGACTTGCCGCCTATTGCGTGATGGGTGCCGCATTGGGCCTTGCCGCAGGCGCGCCGCCGCTGGCTGCAATCGTTACCGGCATGATGACCGCAACGTTTGGCGGCATCCTGCGTGATGTCGTCAGCGGCGAGCCTTCTGTGCTTTTGCGCCGGGAAATCTATGTGACAGCAGCGCTCGCTGGCTCGTCAGCCTTCGTGGCGCTAGCCCTGCTGGCAGTTCCCACACTGGCCGCGATTGCAATTTCTGCCAGCATTGCTTTGGCCATTCGCGGTGCTGCACTGGCCTTTGACCTGCAGATGCCAGGCTATCGCCACCGCTTTGGCAGGCCAGTCGAGGAAGCCGCAAAGGGCCGAAAGGGCGAGCCTGTCTCTGACGGGCACTTGCAAGAACCGCCCCGCAAGGGATAGACGCGTGTGAAATCGGCGTTGCGCCGAAGCTGGGAAATTCGCTGCGCATGGCGCAAGACCATCCTTATGCAAACGAACTGATCGACATTGAAGCAGCGCGCAACGAACTGTTTGCACTGGCCAATGGCGAGCCCGGCCGATCACAGACCCAGTTGCGCGCTGCAGCCCTTGGCCTGCTCAAGGCATATTACGCAAAAGGCCGTGATCGGGCGCGCGAGTTGCTGGCCATTGAGGGTCGGGGTGGACGGTGTGCCGAACGGCTATCCCGCCTGCAGGATGACATCATCCGCCTTATCCATGAATTTGCTGTCACCAATTTCTACACGGTGACCAATCCTTCGATGGGCGAGCGGATGGCCGTTCTTGCAGTTGGCGGGTACGGGCGTGGTATGCTGGCGCCCGGCAGTGACATCGATCTGCTGTTCGTACTCCCGTACAAGCAGACGGCATGGGGCGAGGCAGTCGTCGAATTTGTGCTCTACATGCTTTGGGACATGGGCTTCAAGGTTGGCCATGCGACCCGCACGGTTGATGAATCGCTGCGGCAGGCGAAAGCTGACATGACCATTCGCACTTCGATCCTTGAAGCGCGGTTCCTGCTTGGCGCGCACGAACTTTTCGATGATCTGGTCAAGCGGTTTCGCCGCGAGGTGATGACCGGCACTGCGACGGAATTCATTGCCGCAAAACTTGCCGAACGCGACGAGCGTCACAAGCGCACCGGAAATTCACGCTATTTGGTCGAACCCAATGTCAAGGATGGCAAGGGCGGTTTGCGCGACCTGCACACGCTCTACTGGATCGGCAAGTATTTTTACCAGGTGGACGAGCCGTCGCGCCTTGTGGAAGCGGGGCTTTTCACCCGCAACGAATATCGGCGGTTCCGGCGGGCCGAAGAGTTTCTTTGGACTGTCCGCTGCCACATGCATTTTTTTACCGGCAAAGCAGAAGAGCGGTTGTCATTCGACCTGCAGCGCGAACTGGCCGGCAAGCTTCGTTACGCCAGCCATGGCAGCCTGCTAGATGTCGAACGCTTCATGAAGCACTACTTCCTGATGGCAAGGGAAACCGGCGATCTGACGCTGATCGTTTGTGCGGCTCTGGAAGAACAGGACGCCAAGTCGGTTCAGGGCATTACCGGTCTCATCCGGTCCATACGCCACCGGGTTCGCAAGATTCCCGGAACACTCGACTTCATCAACGACAATGGCCGCATCAATGTCGCCGATGCCAAGGCATTTCAACGCAATCCGGTAAACATGATCCGGCTTTTCAAGCTGGCCGATGATAATGATCTGGATTTTCACCCAGACGCGCTGCATCTGCTGTCAAACTCGCTGCAACTTGTTGACCGCGACTTGCGCAACAGCGACGAGGCGAACCGGCTGTTCCTCGACATTTTGAGCACCCGCAACGGACCGGAAAACCTGCTGCGGCGGATGAACGAATCCGGATTGCTCGGGCGGTTCATCCCGGCCTTCGGCAAAGTCGTGGCGCTGATGCAGTTCAACATGTACCACCACTATACGGTGGACGAGCACCTGATCCGGGCGGTTGGCATGTTCCACTGGCTTGAGAACGGGAAGCTAGCCGGCGAGCATCCGCTAGCACAATCGATCATGCCGGCAATCCGTGATCGGCAGGTCATGTATGTTGCCTTGCTGATCCACGACATTGCCAAGGGTGGCAAGGAAGACCACTCCGTGGCTGGCGCGCGCATCGCAAGGCACTTGTGTCCACGCCTTGGAATGAGCGAGGCGCAAACCGAGTTTGTAGCCTGGCTGGTGCAGGAGCACCTGACGATGAGCATGGTGGCACAGTCGCGCGACATTTCCGATCGGCGCACCATCATGGATTTTGCTGATACCATGCAGACGCTGGAGCGGATGCGTTACCTGCTGATCCTGACGATCTGCGACATACGCGCCGTAGGCCCCGGCGTGTGGAACGGCTGGAAAGGCCAGCTGCTACGAACCCTGTACTACGAAACAGAACCAATGCTGACTGGTGGCTTCACATCCATGGAGCGCAAGCACCGGATCGAGCAGGCGCGCCAGGCGCTCTTCGAGGCGTTTCCGGATTGGACGCAGGAAGAGCGCAAAAGATACAGCGACCTGCCCTACCCGGCCTATTTCATGGCCACCGACTTCGAAACGCAGGTACGCAACATGCGCTTCGTGCGGGAGGCGGACCGGCAGAACCAGACTTTCGCAACACAGGTCCGTACCCTGAGTTTCGAAGCGATCACCGAAATCACGGTTCTGGCGCCTGACCATCCAAGGCTGCTTTCGATCATCACCGGTGCATGCGCGGCGGCCGGGGCCAACATTGCCGATGCAAAGATTCACACCACCACTGACGGGCGTGCGCTGGACACAATCTACATCAACCGCGAGTTCGACACGGAAGAGGACGAGATCCGCCGTGCGCGAAGAATTGGCCAGACCATCGAGGAAGTTCTGGCAGGACAGGCAAAGCTTCCCGAGATGATAGCAATCCGCGCCAAACAGAGAAGAACCAGCAAGGCGTTTTCGATAAAGCCCGATGTCTCCATCGACAATGACTTGTCGGACGAGTTCACGGTCATCGAAGTGGAAGGGCTTGACCGGCCCGGACTGCTATCGGAGCTGACACGGGCGCTCGGTGATCTCAATTTGAACATCGCGTCGGCGCACATCGCCACTTTTGGAGAGAAGGTCATTGACGTGTTCTATGTGCGTGACCTAGTCGGGCACAAGATTACGGCCTCCAACCGCCAAAAAAGGATTGAGGATGCCTTGATCCCAATTCTTGATCCATCAATCCTTGCAAATGCCGACCCGGCCAGGGCGGAAACGCGCAAGAACGCATGAGGCAATTTTAATGGCCAGCGGTCTGATCGCAAAGTTTTCTGCCGTGGGCGGGGCAACGGCGGCAAGCCGGTTTCTCGGGTTTTTCCGCGAGGCGATGATTGCTGCTGTTCTGGGGGCCGGTCCGGTGGCCGATGCCTTCTATGCAGCGTTCCGCTTTCCCAACCTGTTTCGCCGCCTGTTTGCAGAGGGCGCGTTCAACTCGGCTTTCGTGCCGTTGTTTGCCCGTGAACTTGAAGGTGGTGGAGAAGAAGCTGCGCGCCGTTTTGGTGAGGAAGTGCTTTCGGTCCTGCTGTGCATCCTGCTTGTGGTTTGTGCTGTAGCAATGATTTTCACGCCATTTCTGGTGGAAAATGTCATTGCCTCAAGGTTCGATCCGGCTTCCAGCAAGTTCGCCCTGACAACGCAAATGACCCGGATCATGTTCCCTTATCTGGCGGCCATGTCGATTGTTGCCATGCTGTCAGGAATTCTCAATGCGTATCGCCACTATTTCCTGGCTGCCTTCGCGCCGGTCCTGCTGAATGTTTCGATGATTGTGGCGCTGCTTTTTGGCAGCTTCAACTCCGTTTCACAGGAAACAACCGGCACACTGCTTTCTTGGTCGGTGGTAATTTCAGGGGTGGCGCAATTGCTGTTTCTGTTTGTCGGGGTAAGAAGGATCGGGTTCTCGCTGACCCTGCGCTGGCCGAAAATGACGCCGATGGTACGGCGCATGCTGTGGCTGGCACTGCCTGCAGCCATTACCGGCGGCATCACGCAGATCAATCTGCTGGTTGGCCAGAACATCGCCTCATCGCAGGACGGGGCGATTGCCATCATCAACTATGCCGACCGGCTGTTCCAGCTGCCACTTGGCATCATCACAAATGCCATATCGGTTGTGCTTCTGGCCGAACTGGCCCGGAGCCTCAAGGCGGGCGATCTGGACGAAGCAGCAAAATTGCAGAACCGCAGCCTCGAATTCGGTCTGGCGCTGGTATTGCCGGCAATGGTGGGGTTCATCATGTTGCCGGAGGCGCTGCTCGCCCTCATCTATGAGCGCGGAGCCTTCCTGCGCGAGACAACCCTTGTTTCTGCGGGAGTGTTGACCGGATTTGCCTTCGGCCTCCCTGCATTCACCCTGATTGCGGTGTTCCGGCCCGGATTTTATGCGCGCGAAGACATGCGAACCCCGATGTGGGGCGCTGGCGCAAATGCACTGACAAACATAGTTGCCAGCCTGATCCTTTTTCCGAAATATGGCCCGGCCGGTATCGCCATTGCCACGAGCATTGCCGGCTGGGTCAATGTGGCCGTTCTGGCATTCGTACTGTGGCGCCGCGATTTGTTTCGGCCATCGATGGAAACCATGCGCAGGATTGCCTCCATTGGCGTGGCCACCACTGTCACCGGCATTTTCCTGTGGTGGTGCCGGGCGTCATTTGGCCAGGCCATGCTCGATGAAAGTGTGTTGCTGCGAATCGTGCTTGTGGTCGCTGCCATTGCCGGATCAATGGTGGTGTACTTCGGTCTGGCCCTGGCCATCGGAGGACTTGACCGTACACAGCTTGTGGCTCTCGTGCGGCGCAAACGGCGCAGTTGAGGCCTTGCGCTTGCCAGCCCGCTAATCCATAACCCGCGCGCCAAAACCTGACGCCAACGACAGGCAAACAACATGAGCCAGCCGACAAACCGTGCCTTTTCAGGCGTTCAGCCAACCGGAAACCTGCATCTGGGAAACTACCTTGGTGCGATCCGCAAATTTGTCGCGCTGCAGCAGACGCATGAGTGCATCTATTGCGTGGTCGACATGCATGCGATCACGGTCTGGCAGGATCCGGCCGAATTGCGGCGCAACACCCGCGAAGTGACCGCCGCCTTTATTGCAGCGGGCATTGACCCCTCCAAGCACATTGTTTTCAACCAGAGCCAGGTCAGCGGCCACGCGGAGCTGGCGTGGGTATTCAATTGTGTCGCCCGTATGGGCTGGCTCAACCGCATGACGCAGTTCAAGGAAAAGGCTGGCAAGGACCGCGAGAATGCGTCAGTCGGCCTGTTTTCCTATCCAACGCTGATGGCGGCCGACATTCTCCTTTACCGTGCCACGCATGTGCCTGTTGGCGATGACCAAAAGCAGCACCTGGAACTCACGCGCGACATCGCCGCCAAATTCAACAATGATTTTTCGGCGCAGATTGCTGCAAACGGCCATGGCGAGGCCTATTTCCCGCTTACCGAGCCGGTAATCGAGGGGCCGGCCACGCGCGTGATGAGCCTTCGTGACGGTTCGAAGAAAATGTCCAAGTCGGACCCGTCGGATCTGTCGCGCATCAATCTCACCGACAGCCCGGACGACATCGTCAAGAAGATCCGCAAGGCCAAGACCGATGCAGAGCCGATGCCGGAGACCGCAGAAGGCTTGAAGGCACGGCCCGAAGCGGACAATCTGGCCGGGCTCTATGCCGCGCTCTGCGACACCACCAAGGAAGCGGTGATGAACCAGTTTGCCGGCAAGCCGTTTTCCGAGTTCAAGCCGGCGCTTACTGATCTTGCGGTGGAAAAGCTCGCCCCGATCAATGCGGAGATGCGCCAGTTGATGGGCGATCCGGGCCATGTCGATGCCATTTTGGCAGATGGTTCGGCACGTGCGCGCGCGATTGCCGAAGTCACCATGCGCGAGGTTCGCCAGATCATCGGTTTGCTGTCATAATGTGAGTTTGACGGCGGGCTTTCCCAGCCTGCCAGCAATGGGGCGAATGATATGGTAAGTCGGCGGCAGATCAACGAAGAAGGCCACAAGCGTAAATTTCTGGCAGTTATCGACAGCTCGCCCGAATGCGGCAAGGCTGTGCTTTATGCCGGGCGGCGCGCGAAGAAGACCCATGGCGCACTGGTGCTGGTCTATGTTTGTGCACCGGGTGATTTTCAGCACTGGATCGGTGTTGAGGAAATCATGCGGGCTGAAGCTCGCGACGAGGCACAATCGGCGCTCGACAAATTTTCCCGATATGCCCGCGAAACTGCCAATGTCGACCCGGAAACCCATATCCGCGAGGGGGTTACGCGCGACGAGATTCTGGCCTTGATCGAGGAAGACAAGGACATCGCCCAGCTGGTGCTGGCGGCAAGCGATTCGAAGGACGGACCAGGTCCCCTTGTTGCTTCGGTGGCCGGCCGCGGCGTGGCATTCCCCATTCCAGTGGTGGTTTTGCCTGCGGCGATGAGCGATGAAGACGTCGAAGCAGCCACCTGAACCTGGCGCTGTCTTGAAAACAGGGCTTGAACTGCCAATATTTCCCCTAGCTTCGCGCATGTGCTAGAAGCTGCGCGAATGCCGCGCATGGAGAGAAAAAATGTTCATCCAGACCGAAGCCACGCCGAACCCTGCAACACTGAAATTCATTCCGGGCAAGGAAGTTCTTGGCAGCGGAACGGCAGAGTTCTTGAGCGTCGGCGCTGCTGAACGCTCTCCCCTGGCCGCACGGCTTTTTGAAGTGCCAGGTGTTGCCAGCGTGTTTTTCGGCGGGGATTTCGTGACCGTCACCAAGGAAGACCGCAGCGAACCCGGTTTTGAGTGGCACCATTTGCGCCCGGCGATCCTTGGCGCGATCATGGAGCACTACACCTCAGGTGCCCCGGTTATCGAAGGCGAACGCCCTGTTCAGGCAGGTTCGGAAGAATTCTTCGAGGCGGGCGACGAGCAGATCGTGGAAACCATCAAGGAATTGCTGGAAACCCGTGTACGCCCCGCCGTTGCGCAAGATGGCGGCGACATCACTTTTCGCGGGTTCAAGGAAGGCATTGTCTATCTTCACATGCGCGGCTCGTGCGCAGGCTGCCCATCTTCGACAGCCACATTGAAGTACGGCATCCAGAACCTTCTCAAGCATTTCATTCCGCAGGTTCGTGAAGTCGAAGCCGTCTGACGCCATCCGCCTGAAATTAAGACCAATTGCCTAGTCGACTTTGGCGCTTGGCGGGGCAAGGTTGAGTCCGATGAAATCACTTTGTATCGACACATCTGCGCATTTGTGCGCCGCCGCTGTTCATGATTCAGCGGCGGGGCTTGTGCTTGCGCAATGCACCGAAGACATCGGACGCGGACATGCCGAGCGGCTTATGGAAATCATTGCCAAGGTCCTGACCGACGCGCAAATCAACTATTCAGACCTTGAACGCGTGGTTGCGACCCGGGGGCCGGGAAGCTTTACCGGCGTCAGGATCGGCCTGGCAACAGCGCGCGGCATTGCGCTCGCGCTCAACCTGGAAGCGCTGGGCATCAGTACGCTGGAGACTTGTGCATTTGAAGCGCGCGGCCGCCTGCAAATGCCGGGGGACACCCCCTTGCTGGCGGTGCTGGATGCGCGCAGGGGCGAGGCTTTCTGCCAGATTTTTGATGGTGACGGTGTAGCGCATGAACCTTTTGTCCTGCCATACCATTCCGTCGCTTCGCTGTTGCATTTGCACCGCGAATGGGAATTTTGTGGCTCTGGCGCGCAACATCTGAACACGGCGGCAGGCACCGGGCACAAGGTACTGCATGAGCTGGGTGCGGTGCCAATTGCCTCGATTGCGCGGCTTGGCGCCATTGCCAAACCAGGGGCAAACAAGCCAGAACCTCTTTATCTGCGCGCGCCCGATGCCCGCCCGCAAGAGGGATTTGCGCTTCTGCGCGCCTGATTGCCTGCAACAGCCGCTTGCGCTGACACATGCCTTCGGATTATCGGTTCCGTTACGCAAAGGGGCGAGGTTGCGAAGCATGGGCTGGTTTCTGGGTCGTAAGGCAATGTTGGTGGCGATGCCTGCCGAGCCCGGCGATCTTGCGCGCATGGCCGACATTCACGCAGTTTCGTTTGCACGGCCATGGAATGAAGCAGACATTGCAAGGCTGCTGGCCGGCAAGGGCACCACGGCACTGGTGGCGCGCATTGAAGGCGACGGCTCGGCAGGAGCGGTGGGTTTCGTGATAACCCGTATCGCCGCCGATGAAGCCGAAATCATCACCATCGCAACCGATCCTGCGCGGCGGCGCAGTGGTGCAGCCCGTGAATTGCTGCACGCGGCAATCCGCGAATTGCAGCGGGAACGCATTGCACGGCTGTTCCTCGAAGTTGACGAGAAGAACGCAGCGGCACTTTCGCTTTACCGAAAGCTCGGTTTTCGCCAGGTTGGACAGCGCAAGGGCTATTACGGCTCTGGCAAGGATGCATCCGGCGCGCTTGTCATGGAACTTGATCTTCGCTAGAGCCGACATCTGACGAATTTCCCGGAGGCTGCATGTCACTTGTTGCGCTTTGCGCGGAAAAAGGCCTTCGGATGACCGAGCAGCGCAAAGTAATTGCTCTGGTTATCGAGCAGTCGCACGACCACCCGGACGTGGAGGAGCTTTACAGGCGGGCTTCGGCAATCGACGGCAACATCTCGATTGCCACGGTTTATCGCACCGTGAAATTGCTCGAGGATTTCAACATCATCGCCCGTCATGATTTCCGGCTGGACGGACGGTCAAGGTATGAAGCAGCGTCGGAGGACCATCACGACCATCTCATCGACCTGAAGACCGGCGAAGTCATCGAGTTCAGCAGCGCCGAAATCGAACGCCTTCAAGAGGAAATTGCAGCGCGGCTCGGGTTCCGGTTGGTCGACCACCGCCTCGAACTTTACGGGGTGCCGCTGACCGACAAACTCGTCAAGAGGGACACTTGACCCGAAACGGGGTTGCCGCCTGGCTGCGGCTTGGGTTTGTCGCAGCCGTGATGGCTTTGCTTACCGTGGCGCTTGTTCCGGTGCAGATTTTTGCCCTCCGATACAACAAGCCACTGGCGCGGCACATCGCAAGGCTTTGGCACAAGTCCGCCTTGAGGTTGATCGGTGTGCGGGTGAAAACCAGCGGCAAGCTGCCTGTCGACCGTCCGCTGCTGATTGTGAGCAACCATGTGTCATGGTCCGACATTCTTGTGCTGGGCAGCGTGGCTGAAGCCAGTTTCATCGCCCGGTCCGACATGGAAAACTGGCCGGTGCTGGGCCAATTGGCAAGGCTGCAACAAACGGTTTTTGTCAACCGCGGTCACAAGCGCCAATCCCGGGCGCAGGCCGATGCCATCGCTGAGCGAATGACAGCAGGAGACGCCATGGTGCTGTTTGCCGAAGGCACCACCGGCGACGGGACCCGGATGCTTCCCTTCAAGTCAGCTCTTTTTGGCGCGGTACATGCTGCAATGGAAAAAGCCCGGCTGGACGAAGTGATGGTGCAGCCCATCGCGCTCGCGTACACGCGGCTGCATGGAATGCCGCTTGGCAGGTTTCATCAGGCAAGAGCGGCTTGGCCGGGGGTAATTGCCCTTTGGCCACACCTTTTCACCTTTGTAGCCGACGGTGCTTATGATGCCGAAGTGGTGTTTTGCCCGCCGATCAAGTTCACACGCGCCACGCCACGCAAGGAAATGACCGCAATGACGCGGGAGGCGATACGCGCGGCATTCAGTGCGACCTTGCGGATGCGCTGACCTATGCCATCGGTGAGCCTTGATCGATTGACGCACGAGCGGTACAGCACTGCGATGAACGAAACTGTCAAACCAATGGCGTTGGAAAACACGGCTTCTGGCAAAAAGGTCTTCATCAAGACCTATGGCTGCCAGATGAACGAGTATGATTCCGAACGGATGGGCGATGTGCTGGCCGCCGAGGGCTATGTGCCAACGCAAGTGATGGCCGACGCCGACCTAGTGGTGCTGAACACCTGTCACATCCGGGAAAAGGCGGTCGAAAAGGTTTATTCGGCGCTTGGCAGAATCCGTGTTTCTGCAGATGAGCGCGCAAAAGCCGGCCTCAAGACGCAGGTTGCCGTAACCGGCTGCGTGGCGCAGGCCGAAGGCAAGCAGATACTGGCGCGTGCTGGCGTTGTGGATGTGGTGGCGGGTCCGCAATCCTACCACCGGCTGGGTGAATATCTGGCCCGGGCAAGAACCGGCGATCGGGTCATGGCCACAGATTTCGAGATCGAGGAAAAATACGTCAGCCTGCCAGCCCCGAGCCCGCGCCAGACCCGTGCGCGCGGCGTTGCCGCCTTCCTCACCGTGCAGGAAGGCTGTGACAAGTTTTGCAGCTTCTGTGTAGTGCCCTACACACGCGGCGCTGAAGTTTCACGCAGCGCAGCGCAAATACTGACCGAAGCGCGGCAATTGGCCGATGCTGGCGTGCGCGAAATCACCTTGCTGGGACAAAACGTCAACGCCTGGCATGGGCGCGCAGGAAGTGCCGGGGCCATGCGCCTGGGTGAATTGCTGGACGCGATCTCGCAAATCACCGGGCTTGACCGGCTGCGCTACACCACCAGCCACCCGATCGACATGGATGACGGACTTATCGCTGCCCACCGCGATCTGCCCAAGCTGATGCCCTATCTGCATCTGCCGGTACAATCTGGATCGGACCGCATCCTCAAGGCAATGAACCGGCGTCACGACCGCCAGTATTATTTCGAACTCGTCGACAAGGTCAGGCAGGCCTGCCCGTCAATTGCCTTGTCAGGTGACTTCATCGTCGGCTTCCCCGGAGAAACCATCGAGGATCTTGAAGCCACGGCCGATCTCATTGAGAAGGTCGGTTACGCCCAGAGTTTTTCCTTCAAGTACAGCCAACGCCCCGGAACACCTGGCGCTGAACTGGCGGATCAATTGCCGGAAGCGGAAAAGGTGGAGCGTCTCGAAAAAATACAAACCCTGCTTTCGCGTCAGCATGCCGCTTTCAATGAATCGATGATCGGCCAGGAAACCACAATCCTGCTGGAACGACCGGGAAAACAGGCTGCACAGCTTATTGGCCGCTCTCCCTATCTCCAGCCTGTTATTGTGGATGCAAGCGCCGGGGAAATCGGCGACATTGTGAATGTGCGAATCACCGAATCAGGGCCGCTTTCCTTGAAGGCGGTCAAAATCCAGACCACCTGACGAAAACGATTTGCACACAACATTTGCGTTCCGTGTCATCATTGCGACAGCATTTTGCATGCACATTCCAGGTACACACCGGAGAACCAACGCTTGAACGCTTACGAGAAGGCCTCAAAGGCAAGAATGCCCGCTGCCGATCTCGAGCACCTTGTGCTCTCATTTGACAACAACAAGCTGGTGCCGCTGCTTTTCGGGCAGTTTGACGAGCATCTGGCCATGCTGGAACAGCAGCTTGGCATCAATGCAGCTTCCCGCGGCAATTTTGTCGACATCAAAGGCAGTGCCGGTCAGGCGCGCCGGGCAAGGCTGGCTTTGGAGCATTTGTACTCGCGGCTGGAAGCAGGCGAGAAAATTGACAAGGGTGATGTGGATGGCGCCATCCGCATGGCTGCTGCCGAAGACCAGCTGAGCCTGCCAACTCTAGAAAAATCCAGTCGGCTGACGATGGCGCAAATCGGCACCCGCAAGAAGGTCATCCAGGCGCGAAGCCCGACCCAGGACGCCTATATCAGGGCAATGGACCGCTGCGAACTGGTGTTTGGCGTTGGACCGGCGGGAACCGGCAAGACCTATCTTGCAGTTGCCTATGCGGCTTCATTGCTTGAGCGCGGCGCGGTTGACCGCATCATCCTTTCAAGACCGGCAGTGGAGGCAGGCGAACGGCTCGGCTTCCTTCCGGGCGACATGAAGGAAAAGGTCGATCCTTACCTGCGTCCGCTATACGATGCCCTGTACGACATGATCCCCGGCGACAAGGTGGAACGGGCGCTTGCGTCAAATGTCATCGAGATCGCGCCGCTGGCTTTCATGCGCGGGCGCACACTTGGCAATGCGGCGATCATTCTCGATGAGGCCCAGAACACCACCTCCATGCAGATGAAGATGTTTCTGACCCGGCTTGGCGAGAATGGCCGGATGATCATCACTGGCGATCCTTCGCAAATCGACTTGCCGCCCGGCCAGACCTCCGGCCTTGTCGAAGCGCTCGAAATCCTCAACAACATCGATGGAATTGCCAAGGTGCGGTTTACATCTGCCGATGTGGTCCGGCACAGGCTGGTGGCGGAAATCGTCAATGCTTATGACGCAGCACCAAGACCCCCGCTTGATCCTGCGAGGCGGCCGCGAGGCTGATATCCATTTGCTGCCGATCATGGACATTGCTGTTGAAGCGGGCGACTGGCCACCAGAAGACGACCTCATCGAAATAGCCCGCAAGGCGATCGGGGCTGCAATCGAGATTGCCAGGCTCGAATTTCCGCAAGATGCCGAACTGAGCCTGCTTTTCACCGACAATGCCCAAATGCAGGGCATCAACAATCAATGGCGAAGCGCGGACAAGCCCACCAATGTCCTGTCGTTCCCTGGCTCTGACGTGGCTGTGGGCAACCCCGCTGGTCCGGTTCTTGGTGACATCATCCTTGCGCTTGAAACCATCCGTGACGAAGCAAATCTTGATGGCAAGCCTTTCCATGACCATCTGACCCATTTGCTGGTGCATGGCATGCTGCATCTTTTCGGGTATGATCACATTGATGACCATGACGCGGAAACCATGGAATCCCTGGAGCGCAGAGCTCTGAAAGCGCTCGGCATCGACGACCCTTACGCGGAGCGTTGAAACAATGCCGACGAACCACGCAAACAAGATGGAATGCACACAATCATGAACGACACCGACACGCCTGGCTCGACCGCTCCCGCTGCCAAGACGGCAAATGCGGAAAAGAGCGCAGAAACCAGCGAAATGGACCCGCAAAGTACTTCGTCTGCGGCAGAGACACCGCAAGCCAGCGAAGCGCCGGGCAGCTGGTTTTCCAGGATTTTCAAGGGCAAGAAGCGCAGTATCCCGAGTTTTCGTGAGGATCTGGCCGATGCACTTTCCGACGATACGACGCTGCATGCCTTTTCCGCTGGCGAAAAAGCGATGCTGCACAACATCCTGCGGCTGCAGGACGTTCGCGTTGAAGATCTGATGGTGCCGCGCAGCGACATCGAGGCGGTGGATTACGAAATCACGCTAGGCGATTTGCTGAAACTGTTTGAAGAATCGGGCCATTCGCGCATGCCGGTCTACAGTGAGACGCTGGACGACCCGAAGGGCATGGTCCACATCCGCGATGTGGTTGCCTATGTCACGCGCACGGCCGCCATGTCCAAGGCAGAGATCGCTGCCCGCAAACGCTCGGTTGCTGCCAATCTGGACCTCAAGAAAGTAGGTCTTGAAAAGCCTTTGAGCGCCCTCAAGCTGGTGCGAAAGGTTTTGTTTGTGCCGCCTTCGATGCAGGCAGCGGTGCTGATGGCCCGGATGCAGGCAACCCATATCCAGATGGCGCTGGTCATTGATGAATATGGCGGCACCGAGGGCCTGATTTCGCTTGAAGACATTGTCGAAGTTATCGTCGGCGACATCGAGGATGAACATGACGATGAAGCAGATACCCCGCTGATCGAAGAAAAAGGCGAGGGGATTTTCATCGTTGATGCGAAAGCTGAAATCGACGATGTGGCTGCTGCGGTGGGCAGCGAATTCCAGGCAGGCGAACTTGGCGAGGATGTGGATACGATCGGCGGCTTGCTGTTCGCAATTGCCGGGCGGGTTCCGGTGCGCGGTGAAGTCATCGACGCGCTCGGTTTTGAATTCCGCATCATAGACGCTGATCCAAGGCGGCTGAAACGCATCGAAATGACCGCCCTGAAGCGACGCCGGCCTCGCAAACCGGCCTGATCTTGCACGCAAGGGTCTGTTCTGTGGCTTGACCGCCTTGTCCGGGCGACTATCGGGTTGGGATGGTTGGCGAAATGGATGATTCGGCTTGAAGATGATTGGCGCAATCGAGCGGTTTGCCGGATATTTCATCCTTTCTTTCGGATGGAAGCGGTCGTTGCTTGCACTTGCGGCAGGCGGCGTTTCGGCGTTGGCCATGCCGCCAGTCGATGCCTTTCCGGTGCTCTTCATCACATTTCCGGTTCTCGTCTGGCTGATGGATGCAACGGCCGCCGATCCGGGAAGAGGCGTGTTTGCCCGTTTTGGCGCAGCCTTCTCGACCGGGTGGTGGTTTGGCCTGGGCTTTTTCCTTGCCGGCCTGTGGTGGATCGGGCACGCATTTCTGGTCGAAGCAGATGAGTTCGCCTTCCTGTTGCCTGTCGCAGTGCTCGGCTTACCGGCTTTTCTGGCGCTTTTCTTCGGGGCGGCAACAGCGCTGGCAAGGGTGTTCTGGAAGGACGGTTTCCAGCGGATTGCCGCGCTGGCGCTGGGGCTGGGGCTGGCCGAGTACCTTCGCGGTACGGTCCTCACAGGTTTCCCGTGGAACACCATCGGCATGGCGGCGATGACGACGCCACTTTTGATGCAGAAGGCATCGCTGGTGGGGCTGTATGGGGTAACTGCCCTTTCGATCCTGGTTTTCGCCGCGCCTGCGCTGATCGCTCCACGCATTGCACAACGCAGCAGCCGGTTCATTTTCGTGGCTTTGGCGCTTGCAATCGCCGATCTGCTTTTCGGCGCAACGCGGCTTGCTACCTTGAAAACCGCAATGGTCGAAGAGGTAAGTGTCCGGATAGTGCAGCCAGCCATCGACCAGTCGGAAAAATGGTCGCCGCAAATGGAAAGTACGCATTTCCAGACCTTGATGGATCTGTCGGTTACCGCGACTTCTGCCGAAAAGCCGGGACTTTCGGGAACAACGCTGATGGTCTGGCCGGAAACTGCCATCCCGTTCCTGTTGACACAGCGGCGCGATGCGCTCGCATCGCTGGGTGCGATGCTGCCCGATGGTACCGTTCTGGTGGCTGGCGCGGTTCGAGTGGAACCCCCCGCACCGGGACAAAAGGCCGAGCGGGCATTCAACTCTGCCTACACGGTTGATGGCGAAGGGGAAATCACTGGTGCAGCAGACAAGATGCATTTGGTGCCGTTTGGCGAATACCTCCCAATGCAGGAAATTCTCGAAAGTATTGGCCTGCAACAACTGACGAAGCTGCGGGGCGGCTTTGAAGCGGGGGCGGCCCGCACCCTGCTCGATGGCGGAAAGGCGGGGAAGTTCCTGCCACTCATCTGCTATGAAATCATTTTCCCCGGCGCATTGGGCATTGGCAGCGAGCGACCGGCATTCATCGTGAACCTGACCAATGACGCGTGGTTTGGCATGACGCCCGGGCCTTACCAGCATTGGCGGCAAGCGGTGCTGCGTGGTGTGGAGGAAGGGCTGCCGGTGATACGCGCCGCCAACAGCGGCATCAGTTCGGTCAGTGACCCAGCCGGACGGATTATCGAGAAAATACCGCTTAGCGTTCGCGGCGTGGTTGATTCGCCCATGCCAGCTCCTGCCATGCCAACTTTGTATGCGCAGTACGGTAACAAGCCGTTTTTTGCCATTCTTTTGCTGCTGGCACTGGTTTGCGCATTGCCAAATCGTGCTGTGAATCGCGGACGGCATTGACACCCTAGGTTGATGAAGAGCATCATGCAAAACGCCTCAAGCACCTTACGTAAAGGAAAAAGCTGCACTTGCATGCTGCCAATGGCAGGACCCACCAGCGGTTTCCAAAGCCACTGCCTCGCCATTGGGAGAAAACCCCACACGCCAAAAATGGCGCAATGACAGAGAAAAAATCATGGCTGAAGAAAAGAAAAAGCCAAATCCGATCGACATTCATGTCGGTAGCCGGGTTCGCTTGCGGCGAACCATGCTCGGCATGAGTCAGGAGAAGCTTGGCGAAAGTTTGGGAATCACCTTTCAACAAATCCAGAAATACGAAAAGGGCGCAAACCGCATCGGTGCAAGCCGGTTGCAGCAGATATCAAACGTCCTGAACACACCGGTTGCATTCTTCTTTGAGGACGCGCCAGGCATGACCCCGCCAACGCAGGCCGGTTTTGCAGAAGCCGAGAGCACCAACTATGTCGTTGATTTTCTTTCGAGTTCTGAAGGACTTCAGCTGAACCGCGCGTTCGTGAAAATCCGTGATCCCAAAGTGCGCCGAAAGATCGTCGAAATGGTCAAGGCACTGGGAGACGAGACAGATTGAGCCTGTACCAGGAAAGTGGGAGCCGGAAAATTGTACCGGCTTCCCCTTGACCTGTACGCCTTGTCGATAATACAGCCCGCGTTAACGAAAGCAGGCGACGATTCCGTCGTGCTGCATACAGGGGGCTGAAATGTCGCGGCAAAACTACCTTTTCACCAGCGAATCCGTTTCTGAAGGCCACCCGGACAAGGTGTGTGACCGGATTTCTGACGAGATCGTTGATCTCGTCTACAAGGAAGCCAAGAAGACCGGAATGGACCCTTGGAAGGTCCGCGTTGCGTGTGAGACGCTGGCAACGACAAACCGGGTCGTCATTGCTGGCGAAGTGCGCATCCCCGACAGCCTTTGCAAAATGGACAAGGCGGGCAAGGTCCTCAAGAACGCACGCGGCGAACCGGTCATCAATCCGGCGAAGTTCAAATCCGTTGCCCGCAAAGCAATCCGCGAAATCGGCTATGAGCAGGACGGCTTCCACTGGAAAACCGCTAAAATCGATGTGCTGCTGCATGGGCAGTCTGCACACATTGCACAGGGCGTTGACAGTGCGTCGGACCAGCAGGGTTCGGAAGGCGCTGGCGACCAGGGGATCATGTTCGGATATGCCTGCGACGAGACCCCGGACCTGATGCCGGCGCCGATCTACTATGCACACAAGATTTTGGAACTGCTGGCGACCGCGCGCAAAAAAGGCGAAGGCGATGTTGGCAAGCTTGGTCCTGATGCCAAGAGCCAGGTGACTGTTCGCTATGAAAACGGCAAGGCGGCGGAAGTGGTTTCCATCGTTCTTTCCACCCAGCACCTTGATGCAAGCTGGGACAGCAAGAAGGTCCGCAAGGTAGTCGAACCCTACATCCGCGAAGCGCTTGGCAGCTTGCCGATCGCCAAGGATTGCAACTGGTACATCAACCCTACCGGCGCATTCGTCATCGGCGGACCGGACGGCGACGCCGGACTGACCGGTCGCAAGATCATCGTCGACACCTATGGCGGTGCTGCCCCGCATGGCGGCGGTGCATTCTCGGGCAAGGACACCACCAAGGTGGACCGGTCAGCTGCTTATGCGGCCCGGTACCTTGCAAAGAACGTGGTTGCCTCCGGACTTGCCGGGCGCTGCACGATCCAGGTTTCCTACGCCATCGGAGTGGCGCAGCCACTTTCGATCTATGTCGACACGCACGGCACCGGCAAAGTGCACGAGGACGTGCTTGAAGCTGCCATCCGAAAGGTCATGGACCTTTCGCCCACTGGCATCCGCAAGCACCTTGATCTCAACAAGCCGATTTATGCACGCACCTCCGCTTATGGCCATTTCGGCCGCAAGGCTGGAAAAGACGGCTCGTTTGCCTGGGAGAAAACCGACTTGGTGAAGGCGCTCAAGGAGGCCGTCAAGGCGGCAGCCTGAGGGCGGGAACGCGATTGGCCGACAAGCTTGCAACCACTGAATTGAGCGAAGGCCGCCCCGACAGGGCGGCCTCTGCATTTTATGGGCGGCGAAAGACCAAGCCTTTGAGCGAAAGGCAGCAAGCGCTGCTCGATGAATTGCTGCCGAGGCTGCGGATCGATCTGTCAAAAGCCCCACCACCGCAATTGGCGGAGCTGTTTGAAAACCGGCCTGCGACCATCAGGCTGGAAATCGGCTTTGGCGGCGGCGAGCACCTCGCGCATGAAGCTGCCCGTTTTCCCGATACCGGGTTCATCGGGGCGGAAGCCTTCCTCAATGGCGTTGCACGCATGCTGGTTCATAGTGACGAGCGGCAATTGTCGAATGTGCGCCTGCATGACGAGGATGCGCTGGCCTTGCTGGAATGGCTGCCCGATGCCTCGCTGGATCGCATCGACCTTCTCTACCCTGACCCATGGCACAAGAAGCGGCACTGGAAGCGCAGGTTTGTGTGCAAGGAAAATCTTGACCGTTTCGCCCGGGTTCTCAAACCCGGCGGCGAGTTCCGTTTTGCCTCCGACATTCCAGGCTATGTTGAATGGACGCTGGAGCATTGCGCAGCGCATGGCGCCTTCGGCGTGCCGGACAATGGCGGCAGGGAGAGCAGCGAGCCCTGGGACGGCTGGCTGCGAACCCGCTACGAGGCCAAGGCGGTGCGCGAGGGCAGGCAGTCGAAGTATCTTTCGTTTTACCGGCGCGGCGTTCAGGACTGAGTGCGGCGCAAACCGATCCGGCGGCAAAACAAGCCAAGACTTGCGGCAATCGGAAAACTCGCATATATGAACGTCAAATTCTCCGATGGTTTCGAGAGAGTGGGCCCGAAAGGACCCGCTCTTTTTTGTTGCCCGGAGCCCTTTCGCCGGAATGGCGCCGATCAAGGACTGCCGATTGAGCAATTTGGACGAACCCCGCATCATCGTGGAAACCGGTCAGGAAGCGCGCGTTGCGCGCATCATTGAACCGGCGATCAACGAGCTTGGCTATCGGCTGGTTCGCGTCAAGCTGTCTTCAATGAACGGCCTGACCTTGCAGATCATGGCAGAGCGTCCGGACGGGACGATGAACGTGAATGACTGCGAAACGGTCTCGCGGGCAATTTCGCCTTTGCTCGATATCGATGACCCGATCGAAAAGGCATATCATCTTGAGATGTCCTCGCCGGGCATTGATCGCCCGCTGGTGCGCCGATCGGATTTTGTGCTCTGGACAGGCCACGTCGCAAAAATGGAAACGCGCAGCCTCATCAATGGCCGCAAGCGGTTCAAAGGCCGCATCATTTCGGTCAGTGATGACAGCGTGACCTTCAAGCGCGAAGAAATCACCAAGGGCGAGGACGAGAATTTCACGCTTCCGCTGGGTGAAATCGGCGAAGCCAAGCTGACGCTGAGCGATGAACTGATCCGTGAAGCGCTTCGCCGGGACAAGGCGCTTCGCCATGCCAATGGAATTGCCGACGAAGAAGACGGCGAAAACGACGACTGAAAAACTGCGCGGCTTCCGGATGTCCGGCAGACGCAAGACACCACCAAGGAGAGACGACCATGGCTGTAAGCGCCAACAGGCTTGAACTTCTGCAGATTGCGGACGCGGTTGCCCGTGAAAAGGTCATTGACCGCGAAATCGTGATCGCTGCGATGGCCGACGCCATCCAGAAGGCGGCGCGGTCGCGCTACGGTCAGGAAACCAACGTGCTTGCCCGCATTGACCCCAAGACCGGTGACATCACGCTGCAGCGTATTCTTGAAGTTGTCGACAAGGTCGAGGACTATTCAGTCCAGATCGCGCTTGAAACCGCGCGCGACAAGAACCCGGAAGCCAAGATCGGTGACAGCGTGGCAGAACTTTTGCCACCAATGGATTTTGGCCGCATCGCAGCGCAATCTGCCAAGCAGGTGATCGTGCAGAAAGTGCGCGATGCCGAACGCGACCGCCAGTTCGACGAATTCAAGGACAAGATCGGCGAGATCGTCAACGGCACCGTCAAGCGCGTTGAATATGGCAATGTGATTGTTGATTTGAGCCGCGCCGAAGCGATCATCCGCCGCGACGAAACCATTCCTCGGGAAAACTTCCGATACGGCGACCGTGTTCGCGCTTACGTGCACGATGTTCGGAGCGAACAGCGCGGGCCGCAGATTTTCCTTTCGCGTACCCATCCTGAATTCATGAGCAAGCTGTTCACGATGGAAGTGCCGGAAATCTATGACGGCATCATCACCATCAAGTCCGTGGCCCGCGATCCGGGCTCTAGGGCCAAGATCGCCGTCGTGTCGCGCGATTCCTCGATCGATCCGGTCGGTGCGTGCGTGGGCATGCGCGGCAGCCGCGTTCAGGCGGTCGTCGCCGAATTGCAAGGCGAAAAGATCGACATCATTCCATGGTCACCGGACGCGGCAACTTTCATTGTCAACGCGTTGCAGCCTGCAGAAGTTGCCAAGGTCGTCCTTGATGAGGACGCCGAGCGCATCGAAGTGGTTGTTCCCGATGACCAGTTGTCGCTGGCCATTGGCCGTCGCGGCCAGAACGTACGTCTTGCTTCGCAGCTCACCGGCTGGGACATCGACATCATGACCGAACAGGAAGAAAGCGAACGCCGCCAGACCGAGTTTGCCGAAAACACAGCCAAGTTCACCGACTCCCTCAATGTCGATGAAATGGTGGCGCAGTTGCTGGCTTCGGAAGGCTTCACCTCGGTCGAGGAAGTTGCCTATGTCGATTCGGACGAGTTGGCGACGATTGAAGGCTTTGATGAAGGCACGGCTGAAGAATTGCAGGCGCGCGCCCGTGAATTCCTTGACCGGCAGGAAAACGAACTGGATGCCGAACGCAAGGCGCTGGGTGTTTCCGACGATCTGCGGGCCATTGATGGCCTGACCTCCGCCATGCTCGTTGCATTGGGCAAGGCAGACATCAAGACGCTGGAAGATTTTGCCGGTTGTGCTTCCGATGACCTTGTCGGCTGGACCGAGCGCAAGGCTGGCGAAAGCAAGAAATTCCCCGGCTATCTGGAAGGTTTCAACGTGGCAAGGGCAGATGCCGAGCAGATGGTTCTGACGGCGCGCATCAGGGCAGGCTGGATTAGCGAAGCTGAACCGGAAGCTGCGGTTGAAGACAGCCAAGAGACTGCCTGAGGCAAGGGCATGGCTCGCAAGGACACGATGGATGATGACGCGATGAACCCGCGCACCTGCATCGTTACCCGCGAGGAAGGCGATGCGGACGCATTGATCCGGTTTGTTGCGGCACCCGACGGGACTGTGACACCCGATCTCAAACGGCGCCTTCCGGGGCGTGGCGTATGGGTGACGGCGAAAAAGTCGATTGTGGAAACGGCCGTCAAACGCGGCCTGTTTGCACGGACTTTGAAAAGTGAGGCAAAGGCCGGCGAAACGCTGGCCGATGATGTTGACAGGCTGCTGGAGGCGTCAGCGCTTTCGGCACTTGCACTGGCAAAGAAGGCCGGGCTGGTGATTACCGGTTTTGCCAAGGTGGACGGCAATGTGCGGCAAGGGAACGTGTTCCTGCTGTTGCATGGCACCGACGCTGCGGCAGACGGTATCCGAAAGCTGGGCCAGGGCGTGCACAATGTCGAAGAAGCCAAACGCCCTGTTGTGCGCAGTGTTTTTTCTTCCGACCAAATGGATTTGGCATTGGGCGGACAAAATGTGATACATGCAGCCGCACTTCATGGCGGAGCCAGCAAGGCGCTGCTGAAGATGATCGAACGGCTGGAGCACTACCGAAGCTGAAATCAGCAACGGTCACACTCCACAGGCCGCCGAAGCAAAGCATTCCTGTGGCGCAATTGTTGAAAACTGGGACTGGATTTTCCAGCCCCAAAGGTTCACAAAGCGCCCAAACAAGACCAGCTGGTGAGGCTGGAACCGATGAACGAGGCCGGACGCAAGCATGAGTGATAACGAAACCGACGACAAGAAAATCGGCGTGGCACCAAAGTCGACGCTGACATTGCGCGGAGGCGGGCTCTCACAGGGAACTGTGCGGCAGAACTTCAGCCATGGCCGCAGCAAGGCGGTAGTCGTCGAAACACGCAAGCGCCGCATCACCAAGCCTGGTGAGAAGCCGGTCGAAGAGCCTGTGGTTCAAGTTGTCGCGCCGGTTGTGCGCGAAGCACCAGTTGCTCCTCCACCACCGCCGCCACGTCCGGTATTTGATGCCTCACAGCATCCGAACCTCTCGCCAAATGAACTTGAAGCACGCAGGCGCGCGCTCGGAGAATCCAATGCGCGCGAGATGGAAGACCGCGCTCGCCGCGACGAGGAAGGCCGCAGGCGGGCCGAGGAAACCGCACGTGCGGTTGCCGAAAAGGAAGCTGCCGAAAAGCAGGTCCGCGAAGAATTGGCAGCACGCGATGCGAAGGCCGTTGCGGCCACCATCAAACCTGTCCGCAAGGAAGAACCCGCCGCCCGCAAACCGGCTGCAAGCGCTGATGCGCGCCCCGCCGCCCGCGAAGACGCAAAACCGGGTGGCGCACCCAAGCCGTTTGAACGCAAGCGCGTTGAAGAGCCCGAAAAGCCGGCCAAGCCGAAAGTTGGCGATGATCGTCGCCGGACCAAGCTGACGCTGGTCAATGCCCTCGACGAAGACGGCACGGCACGCGGGCCATCGCTGGCCGCCATGCGCCGGCGCCAGGAAAAAGCGCGCCGCGCCGCAATGCAAGGCGGTGTGCGCGAGAAGATCATTCGCGAAGTCATCCTGCCTGAAACCATCACCATTCAGGAATTGGCGCAGCGCATGTCCGAGCGCTCGGTCGATGTGATCAAGTTCCTGATGAAGCAGGGCCAGATGCTGAAGCCGGGCG